>NZ_CP021080.1:612172-1224345 GCF_000802245.2 Streptomyces pluripotens | reverse complement strand
GCTCTTCGCTCGCTCCACGGACGCCCCCGGCCACAAGGGCGTGACCGCCTTCCTCGTCCCCGCCGACACGCCTGGCCTGACCCGCCGCACCGTCCACGGCAAGTTGGGCCTGCGCGGCCAGGCCACCGCCGAACTCGTCCTGGAGGACGTGCGGATACCCGCCTCGGCGATGCTGGGCGAGGAGGGCAAGGGTTTCTCCGCGGCCATGTCCGCGCTCGCCAAGGGGCGCATGTCGGTGGCCGCGGGATGCGTCGGCATCGCCCAGGCCGCACTGGACGCGGCCGTGCAGTATGCCGGTGAGCGGGAGCAGTTCGGCGGGCCCATCGCCCGCCACCAGTTGGTACAGGAGCTGATCAGCGACATCGCGGTCGACGTCGACGCGGCCCGGCTGCTGACCTGGCGGGTGGCCGATCTCGTCGACCGCGGGGAGGCGTTCGCCGTCGAGTCCTCCAAGGCCAAGTTGTTCGCCTCCGAGGCGGCGGTCCGTGCCGCCAACAACGCCCTCCAGGTCTTCGGGGGGTACGGCTACATCGACGAGTATCCGGTCGGCAAACTCCTGCGCGACGCCCGTGTGATGACCCTGTACGAGGGCACCAGCCAGATCCAGAAGCTACTCATCGGGCGTTCTCTGACCGGGGTCTCGGCGTTCTGAGTACTCGCCTGAGTACCTCGGCGGATGGGGCACGGGTCACGTCCGCCGATGCTGTTGCCCATGAGTGACACACCGGTCAAACAGCAGAGCACGGTCGCCTTCTACGGCCAGGCCGTCGCCTCCTTCGCGGTCTCCCTGGCGGCCACCGCCATCGGCGTCTTCCGGCTCGACGCCGACGCCTGGGTGCGGGCCTTCCTGGCGATCGCCGTCCTCTACCTCGTCACCTCCGCCTTCACCCTGGCCAAGGTGATCCGTGACCGCCAGGAGGCCGGGCAGATCGTCAGCCGCGTCGACCAGGCGCGCCTGGAAAAGCTGCTCGCCGCGCACGACCCGTTCGAGAAACTGTCGTGAGGAAGGTCGGTGAAGGGCTGCCCCGTCGAACGTCCGGTCGGGCGCCGTTGACGTGGTCAAGTCGCTCCCGGGCCGGTGTGGTGCAGGGCCGGTCCGGGACGAAGGCGGCCGTGGCCCGGGCCCCATCGGTGCGCCCTGGTCCCGGGAGGGCGTTGGGCCAGGTCATTCTACGAACCCCCGCCCCTCCC
This sequence comes from Streptomyces pluripotens, assembly GCF_000802245.2. NCBI lineage: Bacteria > Bacillati > Actinomycetota > Actinomycetes > Kitasatosporales > Streptomycetaceae > Streptomyces > Streptomyces pluripotens. Next base: position 1,223,154 of record NZ_CP021080.1, on the reverse strand, counting down.
ACCGCACCGCGTGTGCCGAGTCCTGCAGGCCTGGCTGTGGTATCCCTGACGGGATCGGGCACCCCTGGAACATGAACGACATCCCAGGGTGAAGCCTCGGGTGAAAGCGACCTCTAAGCGCCCGCTCACCGTCGGCGGTATGGTGGTGTTCCTGTCATCGAGAGGGGCCAACAAGCGATGAGTACGGCGGAGGAGACGACCGGCGGCGAAGCGGAGCCGTGGGAGCAGGTCACCCCTGACGCGGCCCGGCGGCTGCTCGTCGCCGCCGTGGAGGCCTTCGCCGAGCGCGGTTACCACGCGACGACGACCCGCGACATCGCGGGCCGTGCCGGGATGAGCCCGGCTGCGCTCTACATCCACTACAAGACCAAGGAAGAGCTGCTCCACCGGATCAGCCGGATCGGCCACGACAAGGCCCTCGACATCCTGCGCACCGCGGCCCGCCGTGAGAGCAGCGCCAAGGAGCGGCTGGCCGACGCCGTCAGCTCCTTCGTCCGCTGGCACGCCGGGCGGCGCACCACCGCGCGGGTCGTCCAGTACGAACTCGACGCCCTCGGCCCCGAGGCCCGTGCCGAGATCGTCGCGCTGCGCCACCAGGTCGACGCCGAGGTGCGCGGGATCATCGAGGACGGGGTGGCCGCGGGCGAGTTCGACGTCATCGACGTCAAGGGCACCACGCTCGCCGTGCTGTCGCTGTGCATCGATGTGGCCCGCTGGTTCAACGTGCACGGCCCGCGCACTCCCGAGGAGGTCGGCGCGCTCTACGCCGACCTGGTGCTGCGGATGGTCGGGGCGGAGTAGGCCCCGACCATCCCCAGTGGCCTCAGAGGTAGTACCGGGACACCGACTCCGCCACGCACACCGGCTTGTCGCCGCCCTCGCGCTCCACGGTGAAGGCGACCGTCACCTGGACACCGCCGGTGACGTCGTCGACGCCGGTGATCTTCCCGGTGGCGCGCAGCCGGGAGTCCACGGGTACGGGGGAGGGGAAGCGGACCTTGTTCGTTCCGTAGTTGACGCCCATCTTCACGCCCTCGACCCGGATGAGCTGCGGGCCGAAGAGCGGCAACAGGGACAGTGTGAGGTAGCCGTGGGCGATGGTGGTCTTGAAGGGGCCCGTCGCGGCCTTCTCCGGGTCCACGTGGATCCACTGGTGGTCCCCGGTGGCGTCGGCGAACAGATCGATCCGCTTCTGGTCGACCTCCAGCCAGTCGGTGTGGCCCAGTTGCTCGCCCACGGCTGCTTTCAGCTCGTCGGCGGAGGTGAACGTCCTCGGTTCTGCCATGCTCCTGGCCTCTCGCTCGCTTCTCTAAGCAACTGCTTAGCATGGTCGGGTGGGGAGGCAATGTCAACGGATGTCGGGGTTGGTCGGGTGGGTAGTGTCTGCGGAGTGCCCCAGATTCCAGAGAAGGTCCACGAGCTGACCGTCGGCCAGTTGTCCGCACGCAGTGGCGCGGCCGTCTCCGCCCTGCACTTCTACGAGTCCAAGGGGCTGATCCGTAGTCGCCGCACGTCCGGCAACCAGCGCCGGTACAGCCGTGACACCCTGCGCCGGGTCGCTTTCGTCCGTGCGGCCCAGCGGGTCGGCATCCCGCTGGCCACGATCCGTGACGCGCTGGCCGAACTGCCCGAGGAGCGCACTCCGACCCGCAGGGACTGGACACGGCTGTCGGAGAAGTGGCGCTCCGAGCTGGACGAGCGGATCAGCCAGCTGAACCGGCTGCGTGACCACCTCACCGACTGCATCGGCTGCGGCTGCCTGTCCCTGGAGAACTGCGTCCTGTCCAATCCGGACGACGTCTTCGGTGAACGGCTGACGGGGTCCCGGCTGCTGGCCGAGGGCCGCGCGTAGTTGCTGCTCGTGCCTGGTGCGGCCCTGGCCATCCGGTCGCGCCCGTACGCGTACTCGGTCCTGTCCTTGCGTGTCCCTGTCCAGCCGCTCGGCGAAATCGGTCAGGCCGACATCAAGAGCTGTTCCCGCCTGGCGTACTGGAGTGCCTGCGGGGTGAGCACGGGCCGTGGCACCAGGATGCCGCAGTCCGCACAGACGGGCCCGGACGACGGCTCGTGGTCCAGTCCGTACCGCCACACCAGGTGCACTCCCGCGCACACCGGGCAGGAGGAGCCCGGTTCCCGCTCCAGGGCGGCGATCAGTCTGCGCAGCACCTCGGCCAGCGGCTCGTCCGGGTGGACCCGCGGGTCGTCGCACCAGGCGACCCCGAATCCGCCCCACGTCAGCCGGTGCCAGTCGTCGATGCTGCCCGGCCGGCGCAGCCCGTTGTGCTTCTCCTTCCTCCGGCGCGCGGTGAACTCCCCTTCGTAGCCGAGCCAGACGACGCGGCCCTCCTCCAGTTCCTCCAGTGCGGCCACGAGCCGCACCGGATCGGGGGAGCGGTCCTCGCGGTCGAACCCCGCCCGGGAACACAGGTGGTCCCAGGTCGCCCGATGCCCGTAAGGGGCGAACTTCTCCAGGCACTTGCGCAGTGAGTACCGCCGCAGTGCCAGATCACAGCCCGGATCGCGTACCTGTCTCGCCAGACTCCGGAAACCGGCCATCGCCCTGCACCTCCGTCACACCTGCACCTGTACTCCACTCACTTCGGCGTCGTCGTACGGACGTCGTCGAAGAGACGTGTCGACAGGCGATTCGGCTCCATCTCTTCTCGGGATCCCTTGCAGTCACCAAAAGGTGACGCTTGTTCATCTTCAAACTCGGGGATACCGGCGGTAACGTTCGCCCACCCCAGTCGCTAGGAGCTGCCATGCCATGGCGAACCCCACGTACCGTCCTTGACAGACTGAGAACGTTCCGCCGACTCCCCGGGTTCCTGAAGTCCGCTTCCGCATGTGTTCTGATCGCGGGTCTCCTCTCCCCGCTCACCCAGACCGCAGCGGCGGCGGCCGATGCGACCGCCTCCGGGGACTACTGCGGCGGCCAGTGCTCGGACATCCTGCCGCCCGGTGAGAACGGCAACGCGACCCTCGTGCAGATCCTGCTCAACCAGGCCTTCGGCATCCAGCCCGCGCACGCCGAGGACCAGCTCGGCCCGTACGCCCACCTGGCCACCGGATACCCGGGCCTCACCGAGTCGACCATCAACTCCTTCTTCAACGACGCCTCGTTCGGAGTCCCGTCCGACCAGGTCGCCTCCACGGAGAAGCCCGCCGGCCGCGGTGACGTGACGATCGTCCGCGACAAGAAGACCGGTGTGCCGCACATCACCGGCACCACCCGCTACGGCACCGAGTTCGGCGCCGGGTATGCGGCGGCCGAGGACCGGTTGTGGCTGATGGACGTCTTCCGACACGTGGGCCGCGGTCAGTTGACCTCCTTCGCCGGCGGTGCCGCCGCCAACCAGGGCCTGGAGCAGCAGTTCTACCGCAACGCGCCCTACACCGAGGCCGACCTGCAGGCGCAGATCGACAACGCGGTGGCGGAGAACGGCGCCCGGGGCCGCCAGGCCATGGCCGACGCCAACGCCTACCTCGCCGGGATCAACGCCTACATCGACGCCTCCGACAAGGGCCGCTACTTCCCCGGTGAGTACGACCTGACCGGCCACAAGAACGCGATCACCAACGCCGGCACCATAGAGCACTTCAAGATCACCGACCTGGTGGCGCTGGCCTCCGTCATCGGCTCCCTGTTCGGCTCCGGTGGAGGCGGTGAGGTCGGCAACGCCCTCTCACTGATCGCGGCCCAATCCAAGTACGGCGTCGAGGAGGGCACCAAGGTCTGGGAGTCCTTCCGTGAGCGCAACGACCCCGAGGCAGTCCTCACCGTCCACGACGGTGAGAGTTTCCCGTACGCGTCCAAACCCACTGCGGCCAAGGGCGAGGCATTGCCCGACGCGGGCTCGGTGACCCGGGAGCCGCTCGTCTACGACCGCACCGGCAGCGCGGCCACGGCGAGCGCCACCAGCGCCTCCGCCACGGCCGCGAAGGCGACGCTGGGCTCCGCCAGACGTGGGATGTCCAACGCCCTCGTGGTCAGCGGCAAGTACACCGCGAGCGGCCACCCCGTCGCCGTCTTCGGCCCGCAGACCGGCTACTTCGCGCCGCAGCTGCTCATGCTCCAGGAGATCCAGGGCCCCGGCATCAGCGCCCGTGGCGCGTCCTTCGCCGGCCTGAGCATGTACGTCGAACTCGGCCGCGGCCAGGACTACTCCTGGAGCGCCACCAGCTCCGGCCAGGACATCATCGACACCTACGCCGTCGAGCTGTGCCAGGACGACCACCACTACCTGTACCACGGCACCTGTACCGCCATGGACGAGGTCGAGCGGAAGAACTCCTGGTCGCCGACCCTGGCCGACGGCACGGCCGCGGGCTCCTACACCATGCGGGTATGGCGTACGAAGTACGGACCCGTGCAGTACCGGGCGACCGTCGGCGGCAAGAAGGTCGCCTACGCCACCCTGCGCTCCTCATACCTCCATGAGGTGGACTCGATCATCGGCTTCCAGATGCTGAACGATCCGGGCTTCGTCAAGGGGCCGGAAGACTTCCAGAGCGCGGCGCAGCACATCAACTACACCTTCAACTGGTTCTACGCCGACTCCCAGCACACCGCCTACTACAACAGCGGCGACAACCCCGTCCGGGCGAGCGGCGTCGACGCCGACTTCCCGGTGTGGGCACAGCCGGCGTACGAGTGGCGGAACTGGGACCCCGCCACCAACACGGCGGACTACACCCCGGCCTCCGCCCACCCCCACTCCGTCGGTCAGGACTACTACATCTCCTGGAACAACAAGCCGGCCAAGGACTACACGACTGCGTCCTGGGGCGACGGCTCGGTGCACCGCGGCAATCTGCTGGACGACCGGGTGAAGAAACTGATCGCGGCCGGCGGGGTGACGCGCTCGGCACTGGTGAAGGCCATGGCGGACGCCGCCCTCACCGACCTGCGTGCCGAGGACGTACTGCCGAAGCTGCTCAAGGTGATCGACTCCTCGGCGGTGACCGACTCCACGGCCGCCGCGGCGGTGACCAAGCTCCAGGCGTGGGTGACGGCTGGCGCCAAGCGGACTGAGACCTCGGCCGGTGCGAAGACGTACGCCGACGCCGACGCGATCCGCATCCTGGACGCCTGGTGGCCGCTCCTGGTCAAGGCCGAGTTCGAACCGGGCCTGGGCAGTGACCTGTACACCGCCTTCACCGGCAATCTGGGGATCGACGAGGCCCCGTCCTCCGGACACGGCCCGACCGGGGCACACGCCGGAAGCGCATTCCAGTACGGCTGGTGGAGCTACGTCGACAAGGACATCCGGTCGGTGCTCGGGGAGAACGTGCAGGGAGCGCTGGCGCACGAGTACTGCGGCGGCGGCAGCCTCAGCTCCTGCCGGGACATCCTGATCAGCACGCTGAAACAGGCGGCCGGCATGACCGCCGCGCAGGTCTACCCGGGCGACGACCAGTGCTCCGCGGGCGACCAGTGGTGCGCTGACTCGATCGTCCAGCGCACCCTGGGCGGCATCAAACACGGCAAGATCGGCTGGCAGAACCGGCCGACCTATCAGCAGGTCGTGGAGTACACCTCGCACCGGTGAGGTGACGCTGGCGGTGGGTCAGGCGATGCGGCCCGCCGCCAGCACCACCCGTGCCAGCTCCGGGTGCACGATGTCGCTGTGCGCCCCGCTGGGCGGTCCGCCGTGCCGGACCACGGCTGCCGCGTCCACGTTCACACAGCCCGCGGCGGGCAGGGATCCGTTCAAGGCTGCGGCGAGGTCCAGACGCACGGTACCCGGTACCGCCTGCACCCCGTCGTGCCCCATGGCACCCCATCTGGGACCCAGCACGGCAGCGATCTCGCCGCCCACGCAGGAGCGGTCGTCCCCGGCCAGCCGGGACGCCAGCGGGTACAGGGTGCCGAGCGCCGAGTCGAAGTGCGAGTAGCAGCACACCAGCGGGCCGTCGATCCGCCGCTGCCGGTCCTTCAGGGCTCCCGACCGGTCCGGATCGTGTGGCAGCCGGTCCGCGAACGCGTAGTGCGAGAAGGCGCCTTGGAGCAGGGTCACCGACCGCACCGCACGTACGCCACCGGGTAGCCCGCGCAGTGCGAACGACACCAGCCGCCCGCCGAAGCTGTGGCCCACCAGGTGCACCCGTACCCCGGGCGCTGCGTGGGCCAGCTGTCCGGTCACCGGCCCGAGTCCGTGTTCGCCGACCGTTCCGGCCCGCCGCTTCATCGTGTAGTAGGTGGCCTGTCGAAGCAGTTCCTTGGCGCCCTCCCAGGGGTTGGGGATGCTGAAGCGGTTGGTCGTACCAGGTGAGTCGAGTGCGGCCAGGGCGCTCGCGAACGCCTCGCATGCGGTCACCGGGTCCTGGGTGAACACGGCCGGTTCGCCTCCTTCTTCCCCGGTGTCCGCCGCACCCGGCCGCTGCTCCCCGGTCACCAGCAGTCGCACCAGCCGCCCGAACTCCCGCAGCCCCTCGGTTCCGGCCGGTCGTTGGTCCAGCAGCACGGCCAGCCGGGCGATCTCGGGCGCCCGGCCGGGAAAGGTGTTCCGCAGCGCACGCACGGTGTCCTCGTCCAGCCCCGGGTGCGGTCCCGGGGCTGGAGCCACGGACCTGGGGAAGTCCGGGATCGGCTCGTCGCTGAACCGCATCGACGGCCAGATCACGCCCACGTAGCCAAGTCGGGCCCTGGGCGCGAGCCTCGGGATGGGGGCGAAGAAACGGCGGTACAGCGCGGTCGCTCCCGATCGGTCGTTGTTCCAGCCGTGTGCGAAGACGATCAGGTCACGGACGCCGAGGTCCGTGACCTGTGCCGTCAGCTGGTCGCGTTCGGGGCCGTCCACGTCCCCGTCCGCGTCGAAGGTCAGCTCCCAGTAGGGAGTCACGTTCATCCCAGGATCCGCCATGCCAGGCTCCCTCGTCCCCCCTGAAACGACGCGTTACGGGCGCATCGTCCTGCTACGGGGCGAGGTTGGCCATACTCCGCGCCTCACCCGGTTGGCGCGGTCACTCTTCCCAGTGACATACCGACTGGTTAGTCTGGCCAGGCGGAGTCAAAGCGCGCCACGCGATATTCGTGTCGAAGGAGACCGAGGTGGAAGCCGTGCGGGATGCGGGAGTGGTCGTCACCGGAGCGGGCGGTGGGATCGGGGCCGCGCTGGCCCGCCGATTCGCCGGCGAGGGCGCCAGGGTCGTGGTGAACGACCTGGACGCAGGCAAGGCCAAAGCGGTGGCCGAGGAGATCGGAGGGATCGCGGTGCCCGGTGACGCCTCCACCGTCGTCGACGACGCGCGGGACGCCCTCGGTGGCGCCGTCGACGTCTACTGCGCCAACGCCGGCGTCGCCTTCGAGGACGGCGGCACCGGCGGACCGCTGGACGAGAAGTCCTGGGCAACGGCCTGGGACGTCAATGTGATGGCCCACGTCCGCGCGGCCCACGGACTCCTCCCCGGCTGGCTGGAGCGCGGCAGCGGCCGGTTCGTCTCCACGGTCTCCGCCGCCGGGCTCCTCACCATGATCGGCGCTCCCTCCTACAGCGTCACCAAGCACGGTGCCTTGGCCTTCGCCGAGTGGCTGTCGCTCACCTACCGTCACCGGGGTCTGAAGGTGCACGCCATCTGTCCGCAGGGCGTGCGCACCGACATGCTCGCAGCCACTGGCACCGCGGGCGACCTGGTGCTCCGGCCGACCGCGATCGCCCCTGAGGCCGTCGCGGACGCCCTGTTCCGGGGCATCGAGGAGGATCGCTTCCTGATCCTGCCGCACCCGGAGGTGGCCGGCTTCTACCAGGCGCGGGCCGGTGACCCCGACCGCTGGCTGACGAGCATGAACCACATCCAGCAGAAGTGGGAGGAAACCCGGTGACCACGTCGCGGTACTCCGCCCGGCCCTGGTTGGCCCTGCTGGACGAGGCTCAGCGTGCCCCGGTCGCCCCCGCCGACTCACTCGTGCACGCTCTGCGCGCTGCGGTGTCCCAGGCCCCCGAGCGCACCTTCCTCGCCTACTTCGACGCCCGGCTGAGTTACCGCGAAGTAGACGAGTTGAGCGACTCCGTCGCCGCGCACCTCGCCGCGCGGGGACTCGAACGCGGCGACCGGGTGGCCGTCCTGCTGCAGAACTCCCCGCACTTCGTCCTCGCGGTGCTCGGTGCCTGGAAGGCGGGAGCGACCGTCGTCCCGGTCAACCCCATGTACAAGTCGGCCGAGGTCGCGCACGTCCTGCGGGACGGTGAGGTGACCGCGTTGATCTGCTCCGACCGGGCTTGGGAGGGGTACCTCAGGGACACCGCCGCCGGATCGCCGGTGCGGATCGTCCTCACCGGCTGCGAACTGGACTTCCAGACCCGCGACGACGCGCGCGTGCTGGCCTTCGAGCGGCTGCCCCAGGCCCCGGACGCCGACGACCTCGTGGCCGTCGCCCGGCAGGGCGGCGCGGCGCCCGAGGGGCGCGCGCCGCGCCCGGACGACATCGCGCTGATCAGCTACACCTCGGGCACCAGCGGCACCCCCAAGGGCGCCACCAACACCCACGGCAACATCATGCACAACGCCGAGCGGCAGCGGAGGGGCCTCGACCTGCCCGAGGCGCCCGTCTACTACGCGCTCGCGCCGCTGTTCCACATCACCGGCATGGTCTGCCAGTTCGGCGCCTGCTTGAACAGCGCGGGCACCCTGGTGCTCGCCTACCGCTTCGAGCCGGGTGTCGTCCTGGAGGCGTTCGCCGAGCACCACCCGCACTACACGGTCGGCCCGTCCACCGCGTACATGGCGCTCGCCGCCCACCCGGACGTCACCCGTGAGCACTTCGCCTCCTTCGTGAACCTCTCCTCCGGGGGCGCGCCCGTACCACCGTCCCTGGTGGAGAGGTTCCAGGAGCGGTTCGGGCCGTACATCCGCGTCGGCTACGGCCTCACCGAGTGCACCGCCCCCTGCGCCTCCGTCCCGCCCGGCCTGGAGGCCCCCGTCGACCGCGCCTCCGGGACACTGTCGGTGGGTCTGCCCGGCCCGGACACCCTCGTGCGCATCCTGGACGAACAGGGCGACGAGGTGCCCTTCGGCGAACAGGGCGAGATCGTCGTAGGCGGGCCGCAGGTCGTGCCGGGGTACTGGCGGTGCCCAGAGGCCACCGCCGAGACCTTCCCGGACGGTGAGCTGCGCACCGGGGACATCGGTTTCATGGACGAACAGGGCTGGCTGTACGTCGTGGACCGCAAGAAGGACATGATCAACGCGTCCGGCTTCAAGGTGTGGCCCCGTGAGGTGGAGGACGTCCTGTACACCCACCCGGCGGTGCGCGAGGCAGCAGTCGTCGGCGTTCTCGACGGCTACCGTGGGGAGACCGTCAAGGCCTGTGTCAGCCTGCGTCCGGGGGCCGAGGTGGACCCAGATGAACTCGCGGTGTACTGCAAGGAGAGACTGGCCGCCTACAAGTACCCGCGCCACGTGGAGATCCTGCCCGACCTACCCAAGACGGCGAGTGGGAAGATCCTCCGGCGGGAACTGCGTTCCCGCGCGCACGACAACGACGACGCCGGTCAGTAGGCGACGAGGAAAGGCAGGTGGCGGCAGTGCCCAGGACGACGGACGGAGACGGAACGCCCGTTCCACAGCGGCTGCTGGCCGCCGCCACCCGGCTCTTCGCCGAGCAGGGATACGACCGCACCTCCGTGCAGGAGATCGTGGAGGCAGCCGGCGTCACCAAGGGGGCGCTGTACCACTACTTCGGCTCCAAGGACGACCTCCTGCACGAGGTGTACGCGCGCTTGCTGCGCGTCCAGCAGGAGCGGCTGGACGCGTTCGCGGACGCCGATGAGCCGGTCGAGCAGCGGCTCAGGGCAGCCGCGGCGGACGTCGTCGTCACGACGATCGAGCACCTGGACGACGCGATGATCTTCTTCCGCTCCATGCATCAACTGAGCCCGGAGAAGAACAAGCAGGTCCGCGCCGAGCGCCGCCGCTACCACGAGCGTTTCCGCGCCCTGATCGAGGAGGGCCAGAAGACGGGCGTCTTCTCCACCGCGACCCCGGCCGACCTGGTCGTGGACTACCACTTCGGCTCGGTCCACCACCTGGCGACCTGGTACCGCCCCGAAGGCCCCCTCACGCCCCAGCAGGTCGCCGACCACCTCGCCGACCTGTTGCTGCGGGCGCTGCGCCCCTGACGGCAGTCCTGGAGGGAGCCACCGCGGCCCTGGAGAGCGGGCGAGGGGCTGCCGCCGGCGCGGCAGCCCCTCGCCGCCCTCACAGGTGCTTCTTCAACTCCCTGCGCGCCAGCGACCGCTGGTGCACCTCGTCCGGGCCGTCGGCCAACATCAGGGTGCGGGCGCCCGCGTACAACTCGGCCAGCGGGAAGTCCTGGCTCACACCGGCCGCGCCGTACAACTGGATCGCGCGGTCGAGGATGCCGACCACCGCACGCGGGGTGGCGATCTTGATGGCCTGGATCTCCGTGTGGGCACCCCGGTTGCCGCTGGTGTCCATCAGCCAGGCCGTCTTCAGCACCAGAAGGCGCAGTTGTTCCACGGTGACCCGGGCGTCGGCGATCCACTGCTGGACCACGCCCTGCTGCGCCAGCGCCTTGCCGAAGGCCGTGCGGGAGACGGCTCGCCGGCACATCAGCTCGATCGCGCGTTCGGCCATGCCGATCAGCCGCATGCAGTGGTGGATCCGCCCGGGGCCGAGCCGGGCCTGGGCGATGGCGAAGCCGCCGCCTTCCTCGCCGATGAGGTGGGAGACCGGCACTCGCGCGTGGTCGAAGACCACCTCGGCGTGACCGCCGTGGGAATGGTCCGCGTAGCCGAAGACCTGCATCGCGCGCTTGACCGTCACGCCCGGCGTGTCGCGCGGGACCAGAACCATGGACTGCTGGCGGCGGATGTCCGCACCGTCCGGGTCCGTCTTGCCCATGACGATGAAGATCCGGCAGTCCGGGTTCATCGCGCCGGAGATGTACCACTTGCGGCCGGTGATGACGTACTCGTCGGACCCGTCGGAGGCGCGCTCGATGCGCGTGGTGATGTTCGTGGCGTCCGAAGAGGCCACGTCCGGTTCGGTCATGGCGAACGCCGACCGGATCTCACCGGCCAGCAGCGGCTCCAGCCACTGCTTCTTCTGCTGTTCGCTGCCGAACTGCGCCAGCACCTCCATGTTCCCGGTGTCGGGTGCGGCACAGTTCGTTGCGGTGGGTGCCAAGTGCGGAGAGCGACCGGTGATCTCGGCGAGCGGCGCGTACTGGAGGTTGGTCAGTCCGGCGCCGTACTCGGCGTCGGGCAGGAAGAGGTTCCACAGCCCCTGCCTGCGTGCCTCGGCCTTCAGGTCCTCGACCACCGCCGGGGTGTCCCAGGGCGAGTCCAGTGCGGCCCTTTGATCCTCGGCGACCGCCTCGGCCGGGTAGACGTGCTCGTCCATGAAGGCGAGGAGCCTGGTGCGCAGTTCCTCGGTGCGCGCGTCGAACGCGAAGTCCATGTCCGGTCAGCCTTCCTGGAGAGTCGTCAGTCCGTGGTTGATGAAGACGGGTACGAGTTCGCCGATGCGGTCGAAGCCCGGCCCGACCGTCCTGCCCAGCGTGTACCGGTAGTGGATGCCCTCCAGGATCACGGCGAGCTTGAACCAGGCGAACGCCGTGTACCAGGGGACCGTGCTGACGTCGCGCCCCGAGCGCGCGGCGTACCGGTCGATCAGCTCCTGTGGGGACGGGTGCCCGGGGGCCTCGGCGGTGGTGGAGACCGGAGAGTCGGGCATGCCGAGCGGCCGGCTGTACATCACCAACAGGCCCAGGTCGGTCAGCGGGTCGCCGAGCGTCGACATCTCCCAGTCGAGGACGGCCTTGATCCGGTCGTCCTCGCCGATCAGGACGTTGTCGAGCCGGTAGTCGCCGTGTACGACCGCTGGGGCCGGGGAGGTCGGCAGCGCGCGTCCGAGCGCCGCGTGGAGCTCGTCGATGCCGGGCAGGTCGCGGTTGCGGGAGGCGTCCAACTGCTTGCCCCAGCGGCGCAGTTGCCGATCCAGGAAGCCTTCCGGCCGGCCGAAGTCGGCGAGGCCCACGTCAGCGGGGTCCACGGCATGCAGGTCGACCAGCGTGTCCACCAGGGACAGCACCGCGTCGCGGGTGCGCTGTTCACCGAGCGGGGCCAGCTGCTGGGCGGTGCGGTACGGGGTGCCCTCGACGAACTCCATGACGTAGAAGGGCGCCCCGAGGACCTCCTCGTCCTCGCACAACAGTACGGGTTGCGGGACCGGTACCCGGGTTGGATGCAGGGCACTGATCACCCGGTGCTCGCGCTTCATGTCGTGCGCGGTGGCCAGGACATGCCCCAGTGGGGGTCGGCGGACGACCCACTTCGAGGTGCCGTCGGAGAGAGCATAGGTGAGGTTCGACCGTCCGCCCTCGATCAGCCGTCCGGTCAGCGGGCCGTTCACCAGACCGGGGCGTTCGCGGTCGAGCAGGGTGCGCAGCCGGTCCAGGTGGAGTCCGGGTGGGTGGTCGGCGCTCATACATCACTCCTCCGAAGGGTGAACAGGACTCCACTCATGATGCCGACCGGTCGGTATGTCGTCCAGTGCACGAAGCGGGCGGCGGGTCGAACGTGACCGGGGCCACGATAGTGCCGGCGGCTCCCCGGTGTACGGGCCGAGGGGGCCGCCGGTACCCGCCGCCCAGCGGGTCAGCGGTCATCCCCGTGTCCCTCGTGTGCGGCGTGCCGGTGTCCGCCGCCGCTCCTAGACCACGAGGGCAGCCGCGCACACGGCCAGCGCCACTGCGTACAGCGCTGCGGTGGTCGCGTGTCGGGGTGCCAGTGCGGCCGGTCGGGTGCCAGAGGTCAGCGCGTGGACGCGGTGTTGGGTCACCCGCAGGAAACCGAGCCACAGTGTGCAGCACAGCGCGGACACGGCGACTCCGGCGGTCGTCAGGCCATCGTGCAGTGCGGTCTTCACGGCGAGCACGGCAACCACCGTGGCTGTCAGTGTGGTGCGTCGCCAGGCCAGTCGGGTGCGCTCGGGCTGTAGTCCCGGGTCCCGTCCGCCTGGCCCCTCGTCCATGCTCACCCCGCCCATCCGGCCACCACCACCACGACCATCGCCAACGCCACCGCCGCGATCACCAGGCCCAGCAGTGCCGGGAAGCGGGATCCGGGCAGGTCCTCGCCGCGTCGCATCGCCCGCTCGCAGCGGACCCAGTGATTCACCGCGCGCAGGGAGCACAGCACGCCGGCGCCCAGCAGCGCGAGGGCGAGACCCACCCGCCACGCCCAGCGCAGGTCCGGCAGGAACTGGTCGACCGCGAAGCCGCCGCCGATCAGCGCCAGCGCGGTACGCAGCCAGGCCAGGAAGGTGCGCTCATTGGCCAGCGAGAACCGGTAGTCGGGCGTGCTCCCTTCGGCCCGCACCTGTTCCGGCGCGAACCACAGTCGGACATTCTGTACGAATTCCGTCACGTGCAGGACCCTACCGGCGCCTCACTGGTCCGCCCGGAACGCCCGCAGCCGCTCGTACGCCGTCCGGCCGTCCGGTACCCATTCCCACCTGCCGAGGAGTCGCTCGACCTCCCCCTCGGGCAGGAAGTCGTACCACTGGACCTCCTCCGCCTGGGGCTGCACGGGCAGGTCGCAGCGCACCTCGTACACCGCCGACCACCAACTCCGGCCCACCCGGTCGTCGTAGAGGAACTTGAAGAGGAAGGCCGGGCGGGGCAGGCCGCTCACGCCCAGTTCCTCCTCCGCCTCCCGCAGTGCTGCCTCGTCGTAGGACTCGCCCGCCCCGACGACCCCGCCGACGAACATGTCGTACAAGGAGGGGAATACCAGCTTGCCGGCGGTGCGCCGGTGGACGAACAGCCGGCCGTCCGCGTCCCGGACCTGGATGAACACGCAGCGGTGGCGCAATCGGCGGGCGTACACCTCGCCGCGCGGACACTGGGTGACCACCCGGTCATTCTCGTCGACGACGTCGAGGATCTCGTCAGCAGGGTCCATGTTCGCATTCACATCCCTTCACATCCGCGAGTGCCCATTCAGCGGTGCCGGCAACTGCGGTCGACGAGCTCGGCCTCGGCCTCGGCGCTACGGCACGGCATCGCCGGGTGCAGCCCGAGCAGCACGATGCCCCCGACCGCAGCCGCGAGTCCGGCCGCTTCCCAGGCCAGCGCCCCGGTGTCGGTGTGCAGCCGGTCACCGAGGAAGCCCACCCCGCACAGGATCCCGGCGAGCGGCTCGGCTGCGGTGAGCGCGGGCAGCGACATGCGCAGCGGTGCCGTCTCGAACGCGCTCTGCACCAGGATGAGCCCGGTGACTCCGCACACCAGTACGCCGTACGGCTGCCACCCCGAGAGCAGCGCGGTGAGGCCGCCCTCGGCGAAGCGCGTGCCGCTCACTCGGGTGAGCGCGTCCTGGACGCCGTACAGCAGGCCGGCCGCAAGGGCCAGCAGGACCGGCCCCCAGCTCAGCCGGGACCGCTTGGCGCACGCCGTGAGGATCAACGCCGCACCCACCACGGCACCGATGATCAGCCAGTGCCGCATGGGATTGGTCACGGCGCTGCCGGCGCGCGGCTCGCCCGCCGTGATGAACGCGCTGACACCGCCCGCGAGCAGCAGCAGCCCAGCCCAGCCCTGGCGCCCCAGTGGCTGTCTGGTCTGGTGGCGGGAGAGCGCGAGGGCGAACAGCAGATTGGTCGCGAGCAGCGGCTCGACCAGGGAGACCTCGCCCTTGGCGAGGGCGATCGCACCCAGCGTCATGCCGGCCACCATCAGGCCGAGGCCACCCAGCCAGCGCGGCACCCGCATCAGGTCGAGTAGCAGCCTGGGCGAGAGGAAGTCGCCCAGTGGGGCCCGTTGGGCGACGTTCTGCTGGAACACGAACCCGAACCCAAGACAGCACGCCGCGCTCACGGCGAGGAGGAAAACCACAACGGACACCTGCGTACCTCGATCATCCGGCCGGACGCACGAGCGCGTAGTGGCCGACTGTAGCGCCCCGGGGCCGTATCGCTCCGGAGAGTACCGGGACCGGGCGGTCGAATCGGTCATGCGGTCCGGACGGTCGCGGGTCGGACGCAGGAGCCGGACCGGTGGGTCGGCGTCCGCTCGCCGGTTGTGCGGTGCCATGGTGTACGCCACAGTCACCCGCCCGGCAGTTGGCCGGGGCCCGGCCGACCTGCGGCGATCAGCCTCAAATGGCTTTCTCCCTACGTTAGGTGAAGTTATCAACACCTCCGTTCCGCTTGACGTGACCCTTGGCTGAGGGTTTGCTGTGAGTGATCGTTCGATGGCAGCCTGAGAAACAGGAAGTCCTGCGGTGTCCCCAATCCCGCCTCTGCTCGGTGCCCACCGGGCCCTCACGGACCAGCCCAACGGCATCGTCCCGGACGCTTCCGGCGCCTTCCGCGGTGCCTGCGACGAAGTCCTCGATGACGCCCTCGATGACATCCTTGACGATGCCTTCGACGACGCCTTCGACGATGCCTTCGACGACGCGGAACTGCGCACCGCCCGGGCTGCCTTGACGCAGGGCCGCTGGCAGGCGGCCCGCTCGCTGCTGCTGCGCACCGGCGACGACTGGGACCGCCGTGGTCACCGCCTCACCGTGCTCGCGCGGCAGCCCTACGCCGCTGCCTGGGCCCACGACTGGCTGCACGCCGAGACCGGCTCCGCCGATGCCGCGGCGCTGTTCGCCCTGGCCCTGGTCCACCGTTCGCTGCGCGGCAAGGAGGATCTCGAGCGGGCCCGCGAGGCCTGTGCCACGGCCGCAGCGCTCGCCCCCAGCGACCCCACCCCCTGGCTCGGCCTGCTCCTGCTCGCGCGCGCCTACGGCCCGGAGCGCGAACTGCTGGGCGTCTTCGCGGAACTGGGCCGCCGCCACCCCGAGCACCACCATGCCCACCATCTGGTGGTCGCCCGGCTCGCCGAACGGCCCGCGGGCGGCCGGGCCGAGACCCACGAGGTGTACGACTTCGCCGAACTGGCCGCCGCCGGGGCCCCCGCGGACTCCCCGCTGGCAGTCCTGCCCGTCGTCGCGTACGTCGAGCGCTACCGGGTCCTCGCCGCTGCCGGCCTGACCCCGGCCGACCCGTCGACCTCCCGGCACTGGTCCGGCCCCCGAGCCCGCCGGATCCTGCGTGCCTGTTTCGACTGGT
The DNA here is from genome assembly GCF_000802245.2 of Streptomyces pluripotens. Taxonomy (NCBI): domain Bacteria; kingdom Bacillati; phylum Actinomycetota; class Actinomycetes; order Kitasatosporales; family Streptomycetaceae; genus Streptomyces; species Streptomyces pluripotens. The sequence goes on along the minus strand of NZ_CP021080.1, from coordinate 1,207,065 downwards.
GGTTGGAGTGGGAACACGATGACCATCCCCGCCGCCACGTCGACCTCAATCACCTCGTCTTCGCCCTGTCCGGCGCCGGTCGTGCGGCCGAGGCGGCGGCTCTGTTCCAGCGCATCGGGGAGCACGCCACCTCGGCGCCCTGGTCGTACGGGCGCCGGGACCCGCAGGTGGCCTTTCGGTCGGCGCGTGCCCGGGCGCTGGGCATCTGCTGAGCGGCGCGCGGGAAGCGTGCAGGTCTCGCGATCACCACCAGTGGTCCGCGGCCGACGGCACGGAGGCGAGCCGCTGCAGCGGCGTGCGGCCGTCCCGGAGTCGGTACAGGGGTGAGCCGCCGCAGGGGGCGAGGTGCCGCCGCGGATCCGGGAAGTCATTACGGATTGCTGACCGGCGTCCGTGCTCCCTGGCCCCAGGGTCCTCCCCAGTGCTCGAATGGGAGCGTGAACCCCGAACGATCCGAGGCATCCGAACCGAAAGGCACTCCCGTCGGCCGCCGTGTGTTCCTCGGCACCCTTGGCCTGGGCGCGCTCGGCGTGGTCGCCGCGCCCACGCTGCAGCGCGGCCTGGAGAACTTCCTCGGTGGCGTCGCCGACAAGGACCCCACGGGCCTGACCGGCCTGCTCCCCAACGGCGGCGGTTTCCGCTATTACTCCGTCGCCGCCTCCGTCCCGCACAAGAGCGCCACGACCTACCGTCTCACCGTTGACGGCCTGGTCGATCACCCGCGTAGCTACACCCTGGCCGACCTGCGTGCCCTGCCGCAGACCCGCCTGGTCAAGGACGTCCAGTGCGTCACCGGCTGGCGCGTCCCGGGTACCCCCTTCGAGGGGGTACGGCTCTCCACGTTGCTGGACGCGGCGGGCGTCCGCTCCTCCGCGAAGGCCATCCGCTTCACCTGCTTCGACGGCACCTACACCGAGAGCCTCACCCTCGACCAGGCGCGCCGCCCGGACGTGCTGGTGGCTCTGCGCATGCAGGACAAGAACATCGGCCATGACCACGGCGGCCCCGTCCGCCTCTACGTGGCCCCCATGTACTTCTACAAATCGGCCAAGTGGCTCTCCGGCATCACGGTCACGGACCGGGTCAAACCAGGCTATTGGGAGAAACTGGGCTATGACGTCGATGCCTGGGTGGGGCGCTCGAACGGACGGACTGATGAGCCTACGAGCTGAGACCCCGGCCGCTCCGCCGGGCGCCCGTGTGGGTCGCTTCAGCCATGCCGAACGCTGGGTGCACCGTATGACGGCCGCGCTGATGGGCGTGTGTGTGCTGACGGCGGCCGTCCTGTACATCCCGCAGTTGGCGGTCCTGGTCGGCCGCCGTGAACTGGTCGTCCGTGTGCACGAGTGCGCGGGGCTGGCCCTGCCGGTGCCGGTCCTGCTGGGTCTGGCCTCCCGCGCCTTCCGTGCCGATCTGCGGTTCCTCAACCGCTTCGGCCCGCACGACCGGGTCTGGCTGCGCGCCGCGATGCGCCGCGACAAGCGGCGTTCCTCCCGCCCGGCGGGCAAATTCAATGCTGGCCAGAAGATCTACGCCGCCTGGATCGCCGGGGCGACGTTGGTCATGCTCGGCACGGGTCTGATGATGTGGTTCACCCACCTCACGCCACTGATGTGGCGCACCTCGGCGACCTTCGTCCACGACTGGCTGGCTCTGACGATCGGAGTGGTCCTGGCGGGCCACATCGGCATGGCCCTGGGCGACCCGGAGGCACGGAGGGGACTGCGGACCGGCGCGGTGAGCAGGGAGTGGGCGCAGCGGGAGCATCCGTTGTGGCGTCCGTGACCGATGCGGCCCCGGCTGGCCGGGGCCGCATCGGCCGTCGCCGTACCCCGCCTAGATCACCACGGACACCAGCAGGATCAGACCGCCCGCAACCACCGAGATGATCGTCTCCATGACGGACCAGGTCTTGAAGGTCTGGCCGACGCTCAGTTCGAAGTACTCCTTCACCAGCCAGAAACCGGCGTCGTTGACGTGGCTGAAGAAGAGCGAGCCCGCGCCGACGGCCAGGACGAGGAGGGCCGCGTGCGTGGTCGACATGTCCGCCGCGAGTGGTGCCACCAGGCCCGCCGCCGACACCGTGGCCACCGTCGCCGACCCGGTTGCCAGCCGGATCGCCACCGCGATCAGCCAGGCGAGCAGCAGCGCCGGGACCGGCCAGTGCCTGGAGACGTCCAGGATCGCCCGCCCCACACCGCAGTCGATCAGCGTCTGCTTGAACCCGCCGCCCGCGCCGACGATCAGCAGGATGCCGGCAAGGGGCATCAAGCCCTGTTCGACCGTCCGCTGCAAGTGCTGCTTGCCGAACCCGGCGGGCCGGCCCAGCGTGAAGAAACTGGCGATCACGGCGGCCAGCAGCGCGATCAGCGGCGAGCCGAGGACGTCGCATACCCGCTGAGTTCGGTCGGCCGGGTCGTCGACGGCGATGTCCACCAGCGCTTTGGTCAGCATCAGCACCACCGGCAGCAGCACGGTGGAGAGCGTGGCACCGAAGCCCGGACGGCGCTCCAACTCGGCTGAGGCTCGCTGCGGAAGCATCCGGCCGGGGGCTGGGAGGTCCACCCAACGGGTCGCGACCTTTGAGAAGAGTGGTCCGGCGATGATCACGGTCGGGACGGCGATCAGCACGCCGAGCGCGAGTGTCACACCGAGGTCGGCCCCCACCGCGTCGATCGCGACCAGCGGACCGGGGTGCGGGGGTATGAGACCGTGCATCACGGACAGGCCGGCCAGGGCCGGGATGCCGATACGCATCAGGGAGTGGTCGCCGCGCTTGGCGATCATCAGGACGACCGGGATCAACAGCACGATACCGACCTCGAAGAACAGTGGCAGGCCGATCAAGGAGGCGATCACCACCATCGCCCACGGCATGGCCCGGCCGCCCCGCCCCCGCCCGTCGCCCCCCTTCTGCCCAGCGGCCTGCGATCCCGCACCGCCCCATCTGGACAGGATCGTGTCGACGATCCGGTCGGCGCCGCCGGAGTCGGCGAGGAGCCTGCCCATGATCGCCCCGAGCGCGATCAGGACGCCCACTCCGGCCACCGTGCCGCCGAGCCCGGTGGTGAAGCTGGTGATGGCTTGGTCGAGCGGTGCTCCAGCGACCGTCCCGAGCGCCAGCGATCCGATGGTCAGTGCGAGGAAGGCGTGGAGCTTGAACCTGGTGATGAGCAGGATGATCACGGCGATGCCCACGAGGACGGCGAAGCCCAACCGGGCGTGTCCGGCGGAAGTGATGGGCGGAGGCGTGTCCGCTGCCAGCATCTCGACGCTGAGTCTGGTCACGGGGGTTCCCTTGCGGTTACGGGGACTCTTGGGTGCTTAAGCGGATGCCGCAGGAAGCGCTCGAAGTGCCCGCACCGCGCGTTCGGTGATCTCCCCGGGGCTGCCGCCGACGTTCACGGTGACTCCCGCCTCGTCCGGCGCCAGCGGCTGCAACGCGGCGAACTGCGAGTCCAGCAGCGCGGTCGGCATGAAGTGCCCCTGCCGCCGCGACATCCGGTCCTCGATCAGCTTTCGGTCGCCCGTGAGATGCAGGAACACGATCGCGGGGGCGACGGACCTGAGTCGGTCGCGGTACGACCGCTTCAGCGCCGAGCTGCTGACCACCCCGCCGAGTCCGGTCTGCCGCTGCGCCCAGTGGCCGATGGCATCGAGCCAGGGCCATCTGTCGGCGTCGTCGAGCGGGACCCCAGCCGACATCTTGTCGATGTTGGCCTGCGGGTGGAAGTCGTCGCCTTCGGCGTAGGGGACGCCCAGTCGTGCGGCGAGCAAGGGACCGATCGTGGTCTTGCCCGTCCCCGTGACGCCCATCACGATGACGACCAAGGGGGTGCGCATCGCTACCTCGCTGTCTTCCGCGACATCCGACGCCACATCGGCGTCGCCATACTGAAACTCATTAGGTAGGACTAATTCAAGGGGGCATGACATATACGTCTGACTTTTTGCTCCGTGATCCAGGCCGTACGCTGAGTGCATGAGCACACCAGGCCGGGGGCTGCACGGCCGCGTATTGGACACCCTCGGCCCCGCGATCACCGCCGGCGAATACCCGGTGGGCAGCGTGTTGCGTACCGACGAACTGGCACAGGACTTCGAGGTGTCGCGCTCGGTGATGCGCGAGGCGGTCCGTGTACTCGAATCCATGCACCTGGTCGAGTCCCGCCGCAGGGTCGGGGTGACGGTCCGCCCGAAGACCGAGTGGAACGTCTACGACCCGCAGGTCATCCGCTGGCGTCTCGCGGGCGCCGACCGCCCGCACCAACTGCGTTCCCTGACCGTGCTGCGCTCCGCGATCGAACCGGTCGCCGCGGGCCTGACCGCGAAGAACGCGACGGCGCAGCAGTGCGCCGAACTCACCGAGTGCGCCCTCGGCATGGTGGCCCACTCACGCGGGCACAAGCTGGAGGAGTACCTGGTCCACGACATCGCCTTCCACCGGGTCATCCTGTGCGCCTCGGGCAACGAGATGTTCGCCCGGCTCGGCGACGTCGTCGCGGAGGTCCTGGCCGGCCGTACCCACCACGAGGTCATGTTCGAGGACCCCGACCCGGCGGCCGTCACTTTGCACGTGCAGGTGGCGGAGGCGGTCCGCGCCCGGGACTTCGCCCGGGCCGAGGAACTCACCAGGCAGATCACCCTGGGCGCCCTCCACGAACTGGACGTCCTGGCACCCTAGGCGTGCTGCCCCCGCGCTACTCGCCCGGTTCGGGGAAGTCCCCGTCCACGTAGACCCACGTGCCGTCCAGCCGCTCGAAGCGGCTCCGCTCGTGCAGCGAACCACCCGGGTACGAGGCGCGGAAGGTCACCGTGCCCGTGGTGTGGAAGGCGGAGCCGCCGGCCGTACCGAGGATCTCCAGGCCCGTCCACGGCATCGTGGGGTCGAGCTCCAGCCGCCCGGGCCGAGTCCGGGGATGCCAGGTGCGCAGCAGGTACTCCACGTCCCCCGTCGCGAACGCGGTGTACCGCGAGCGCATCAGTAGCTCTGCGGTCGGTGCGGCGGCCGAACCCGTGGGGGCCGCCGCACCAACCGAGCGCGTTCGAGGCGCGGACAGGAACCGGCCGCAGCAGGCGTCGTAGGGCCGGGGGAGTCCGCAGGGGCAGGAGCGCGTCGTCATGGCCCTCATTCTGCCCGCCTCCTGGGAGGCATCTGCCGTCGGCGGGGTGCACAGTGGAAGGGTCCGGCTGGTGCGCCCCGCCGGGCTCGCGGTGCAGGGAGGAGAGACGCACCATGACCCGACCCGTGAGCAACCGTGCTCCGCACGTCAAGGAGTGGCGGCTGAGTCTGTACCTGTCCGAACACGACCCGGACACCACGGCCCGGATCGTCCTGGACACCGGTGACAACGTCATGGAGAGCCGCGCGGAGGCCCGCCGGAACCCCTATGACGCGTCGGTGCCGGAGATCGGCGACGAACTCGCCGCCGGGCGTGCGCTCATCGCCATGGGCCGCAGGCTCCTGCGCGCCGCCGACGGCGACATGAAAGCGACCGGTGCGGCCGAGTCCGATATGCCGGCACCGCTCTGGCAACCGTACGGCGAGTGAGGAGAGGCCACCGTGTTCACCGACCGCCTCGAAGCGGGCCAGCGGCTGGCCGCCCGGCTGGAGTACCTCAGGGGCCAGGACCTCGTGGTCCTCGGACTGCCCCGGGGCGGAGTGCCGGTCGCGGCAGCGGTCGCCGACGCGCTCGACGCACCGTTGGACATCTGCTTGGTGCGCAAACTCGGCGCGCCCTACCAGCCGGAGCTGGGGCTGGGCGCGATCGGCGAGGACGGCGTACGCGTGCTCAACCAGGAGGTGATGAGCGCCACCGGGGTCACGCAGGCGCAACTGACGCGGGTCGAAGAGGACGAGCGCCGGGTGCTGGAACGGCGGGCCGCGCGCTACCGCGGCGCGATCTCCCCGGTTCCCGTGGCCGGACGGACCGCCGTGGTCGTCGACGACGGCGTGGCGACCGGTTCCACCGCCCGGGCGGCCTGCCGGATCGCCCGGGCCCGCGGCGCGGCCCGGATCGTGCTGGCGGTCCCCGTGGCCCCGCCGGACTTCGCCCGGCGGCTGGGCGGCGACGCGGACGAACTGGTCTGCCTGGACACCCCCCGGTACTTCTCCGCCGTCGGCCAGTTCTACGCCGACTTCGCGCAGGTCGACGACGAGGAGGTCATCGCCTGCCTGCGGCAAGCCGCGAGGCGCCACCGGCAGGCCGGCGGCACCGACTCCGGCGACCGGGAGGTGACGGTGACCGCCGGCGGCGTCGGTCTGCGCGGGCGACTCACCGTACCCGGCGGCGCCACCGGGGTTGTGGCCTTCGCCCACGGCAGCGGCAGCAGCCGACACAGCCCGCGGAACAGGTACGTGGCCCAGGGACTGCGCCGGTCCGGCCTCGGCACCCTGTTGTTCGACCTGCTCACCGAGGAGGAGGAAGGCGACCGCACCAATGTGTTCGACATCGGCCTGCTGGCCGGACGGCTGACGGACGCCACCCGCTGGCTGCGCGAGGAACCCGAGGTCGAGGGGCTCGCCGTCGGCTACTTCGGCGCCAGCACCGGCGCCGCCGCTGCCCTGTGGGCCGCCGCCGAGCCCTCCACACGCCCCGCCGCGGTCGTCTCCCGCGGCGGTCGGCCCGACCTCGCCGGACCACGGCTGCCCGCCGTGACCGCGCCTACCCTCCTCATCGTCGGTGGCGCGGACCCCATGGTCCTCGATCTCAACCGCGAGGCACAGGCCCGGCTGCGCTGCGAGAACCGGCTGGCCGTCGTCCCCGGTGCCACCCACCTCTTCGAGGAACCCGGCACGCTCGATGCGGTCACCGAACTGGCCCGCGACTGGTTCACCGACCATCTGGCACCCGCCCACGTCTGACCTGGGCCAGGCACCATGCACGAGCACGCTGTCGACCTGTTCCTCGCCGGTGACGTCATGCTCGGCAGGGGCATCGACCAGATCCTCGCGCACCCCGGCGACCCGGCCCTGAGAGAGGCGTACCTCCGCGACGCCCGGGACTACGTCGCCCTGGCCGAGGCCGCGAACGGCCCGATACCCCAGCCGGTCGGGCCCGCCTGGCCCTGGGGCGAGGCGCTGGCGGCACTGGACGCCGCCGCGCCGGACGCACGCGTGATCAACCTGGAGACCGCCGTCACCCGGGACGGCGACTTCGCCCCGGGCAAGGGCGTCCACTACCGGATGAACCCGGCCAACCTGCCCTGCCTCACTGCGGCCCGCCCGGACGTCTGCACGCTCGCCAACAACCACGTCCTCGACTTCGGGCCACTCGGCCTGGAAGAGACGCTGGACACCCTGGCCCGAGCGGGCCTGCGCACGGCCGGCGCGGGCCGGGACAAGGAGGAGGCGCTGCGGCCGGCGACCGTCCCCCTGCCGACCGGCGGACGCGTGCTGGTGTTCTCCTTCGGGCTCCCCTCCAGTGGTGTCCCGGCCGGCTGGGCCGCCACCGCCGAGCGGCCCGGCGTCGCCCTGGTCGCCGCTCCGACTCCGTCGGCCGTGGCGGACTTCGCCGACCGGGTGCACGGCACCGCGCGCCCCGGTGACATCGTGGTCGCCTCCCTCCACTGGGGCGCGAACTGGGGCTACGCCGTCTCCTTTGGCGAGGTCCGGTTCGCCCACGCGCTGATCGACGCCGGCGCCCACATCGTGCACGGGCACTCCTCACACCACCCGCGCCCGCTGGAGGTGTACCGGGGCAGACTCGTCCTGTACGGGTGCGGAGACCTCGTCAACGACTACGAGGGCATCGGTGGGTACGAGCGCTACCGGGACGATCTGCGGCTGCTGTACCTGGCCTCGGTCGAGCCCACCACCGGCCGGCTGACCGGTCTGCGGATGGTGCCCCTGCGGGCGCGCCGGATGCGCCTGGAGCGGGCACCGGCAGAGGACACCGCGTGGCTGCGCGAGTCCCTGGCCCGGTGCAGCCGGGACTTCGGCACCCGGATCGAGCACGGGGACGAGGGCACCCTCGCCGTACGGCGCCCCTGAGGCACCGACTCCGCCACCGGGTCATCCGCGCACACTCCTGCGCAGAAAGCGGCGTAGCCGGGTCAGCGGCCAGGTGTTGATCACGTCGTCCCGGGTGAGCCAGCCGCGCTGCGCGGTGCCGACGCCGTAGCGCAGCTGCGCCAGGTGCGGGACGGAGTGCGCATCGGTGTTCACGGCGAACTTCACGCCGTGCGCCCTGGCACGCAGGATGTACTCGTCGCACAGATCGAGGCGGTCCGGCTGGGCGTTGACCTCCAGCGCGGTGCCGGTGCGCGCGCAGGCCGCGAACACCTCCTCCCAGTCGGCGTCGACGCCCGGCCGCCTGCCGATCAACCGGGCGGTCGGGTGCCCGAGGACGTCGACGTACGGGTTCTCGCAAGCGCGCACCAGCCGCCTGGTCATGGTGGCCCGGTCCTGATCGAAATGGGAGTGCAGCGAGGCCACACACAGATCGAAACCGGCCAGGAACTCCCCGGGCCAGTCCACCTCTCCGTCCGGACCGATGTTGAGTTCCGTGCCGTGCAGCAGCCGCATCCGGTGCCGGGTGCCGTCCAGTTCCCGCAGTCGCTCGCGCTGGGCGAGGATCTTCTCCTCGGTCATGCGCTGCATATACAGGTTGGGCGCGTGGTCGGTGACCGCGTAGTACGCGTAGCCGCGCTCGGCGGCGGCCTCCACCATCGCCTCCAGTGGGGCGAGCCCGTCCGTGAGATCGGTGTGGCTGTGCAGGTCGCCACGGATGTCCCGCTCGGTCACCAGTTCGGGTAGCGTGCCGCGCAGCGCCGCCTCGATCTCCCCGCGGTCCTCCCGCAGCGTCGGCGGGATCCACGGCAGCCCGAGCCGGGCATACACCTCCTCCTCGGTGCGGGAGGCGACCGACGTCCCACTGCCGGCGTCGAACAGACCGTATTCGGAGAGTTTCAGCCCCTGGTGCACGGCGATGGTGCGGGTGCGGATGTTGTGCGCCTTGGAACCGGTGAAGTACTGCAGCCCGGCGCCCCACGACTCCGGCGGCAACACCCGCAGGTCCACCTGCAGCCCCTTGGTCGTGCGCACCGACGTCTTCTTGGCGCCCCGTGCGATGACGTCCCCGGTGGTTGGCAGGTCGCACAACGCCGCCATGAACGGCGCCGACCGTCGTGCCGCCACCAGGACATCGAGGTCCCCGACGGTCTCCCGCATGCGCCGCAGAGACCCGGCGTACGCACATCGCCGGCAGCCCGGAACCCCGGAGAGCGCGGTGATGACCTCCTCGGCGGTGTCCAGCGCCAAGGGCAGCGAAACCCGGCCACCCGCCGTCCGCAGTATCTCGATGCCGTGCCGGATGTTCTCCTGCGTCTTCTCGCCGAAGCCCTTCAGGTCGGCCAGTGCATCCGCCTCGATGGCCGCGGCCAGCTGGTCCACCGACGCGATGTGCAGGTCCTCGTAGAGCCGCAGCGCCTTCTTCGGCCCGAGGGTCGGAATCCTGATCAGCTCCCGTACACCGACCGGGATCGCCGTCCGGCGTTCCTCGATGACGGCCATCCTCCCGGTGCGCAGATACTCGGCGACCTTCTGCGCGATCGACCGGCCCACGTTCGGGATCTCCCGGAGACCACTCGTGTCCAGCCGTGAGATGTCGGTGGGATAGCCGCCGATGGCGCGCGCCGCCTTCTCGTAGGCGCGCACCTTGAAGGCGTCGCCCCCCGTGATGGCGATGAGGTCCGCGTACTCCTTAAGGAGCGCCTCGACCTCGTCATTGGGCCGGGCCACACGTCAAGTCTAGGAGGCCGACGGCTGGTGAGCCGCGCGTCCCGGACGACCGCACCCGAAGAGGGGCACGTACGGACGCTCGTAAGGACGGAGCGCGGAAATGCCGCCTCCGGTGCGGGTCGACTCGATCCCGCATCCTTGGTCTGACCTGGGGAATCGCTGGGGCGTCGGTCACGTGGTCGGTCACGCCACAGCCCGGAAAAGCAGAAAACCCCTGATGTACAGGGGTCTCAGCTGGTGTCCGAGGGGGGACTTGAACCCCCACGCCCGATAAAGGGCACTAGCACCTCAAGCTAGCGCGTCTGCCATTCCGCCACCCGGACAAGGTGTCTGTCGTGCGAAAGTTCCCGTGGGCGGGGCTTTCCTCGCGGCGACGGAGGAAACATTACCAGGCTTTCGAGGATGGCTGATCACCCCCCGTCTCCGGCGGCGGTCACGGGTGAACGGCGTGTGACGGGCCGGGACGGGTCTTGGGCCCTGGGCGGGGCCGGAGGGAGGATGGGGGGACCACCAGCAGTGACGACGGGAGGAAGCAGCGTGAGCGAGACGGGCGCCGCCGGCGGGATCACCGGCGAGGACGAGGTCGTGGACCTCTGCCGCGAGCTGATCCGGTTCGACACCAGCAACTACGGAGACCACTCCGGGCCCGGTGAGCGCAAGGCCGCCGAGTGGGTCGCCGAGAAGCTCGCCGAGATGGGGCTGGAGCCGAAGATCTTCGAGTCTCACCCGGGCCGTGCCTCGACGGTGGCTCGCATCGAGGGAGAGGACCCCTCACGGCCCGCGCTGTTGATCCACGGTCACCTGGACGTCGTACCGGCCAATGCCGACGACTGGACGCACCACCCGTTCTCGGGTGAGGTCACCGACGGCTGCGTCTGGGGGCGAGGGGCCGTCGACATGAAGGACATGGACGCCATGACGCTCGCCGTCGTACGCGATCGGCTGCGTAGTGGGCGGCGGCCTCCGCGGGACATCGTGGTCGCCTTCCTCGCCGACGAGGAGGCAGGCGGCACCTATGGCGCCCGCCACCTGGTCGACCGTCACCCCGAACTGTTCGAGGGCGTCACCGAGGCGATCAGCGAGGTGGGCGGCTTCTCCTTCACCGTGAACGAGCAGCGGCGGCTCTACCTGATCCAGACCGCCGAGAAGGGCATGCACTGGATGAAACTCACCGTGGCCGGCACCGCCGGGCACGGTTCCATGATCCATCGCGACAATGCCATCACCGAGCTGTCCGAGGCCGTCGCCCGGGTCGGCCGCCACAAGTTCCCGGTACGGGTGACCAAGACCACCAGGGCCTTCCTCGACGAACTGGGCGATGCGCTCGGCATCGAGCTGGACCCGGAGGACATGGAGTCCACCCTGGCCGAGCTGGGCGGGATCGCCAAGCTGATCGGCGCGACTCTGAGCAACACCGCCAACCCCACGCAGCTGAACGCCGGCTACAAGGTCAACGTCATCCCGGGCGAGGCCACCGCGCACATCGACGGACGTTTCCTGCCCGGATACGAGCAGGAGTTCCTGGGCGACCTCGACCGGCTCCTGGGGCCGAACGTCCGCCGCGAGGACGTGCACGCCGACAAGGCGTTGGAGACCGGCTTCGACGGGGCGCTGGTGGCGGCCATGCAGTCCGCGCTGCTGGCCGAGGACCCGACGGCCAAGGCGATCCCCTACATGCTCTCCGGCGGTACCGACGCCAAGTCCTTCGACGACCTCGGCATCCGGGGCTTCGGCTTCGCGCCGCTGAAGTTGCCGCCGGAGTTGGATTTCGCCGGTATGTTCCACGGCGTCGACGAGCGGGTGCCGGTGGACGGGCTGCGGTTCGGCGTGCGGGTGCTGGACCGGTTCATCGACGCCTCGTGACGTCGTGTCGCGCCGGGGGCGCGAGTCACGGTAATCGGGCAGCCGTGCGGGATCGACTGAGATGGGTGAATGCGACCATAAGCTCGTAGCTCCATTACTCCCTCCTCGTTACAGGTGACGTGATCCCCGCACCTTGGGATCGCATTGCCAACTAGGAGGAATAATGATCAAGAAGGTCGTCGCTGCTGCGGCTGCCACCGGTGGGCTGGTTCTCGCGGGCGCGGGCCTGGCCGTCGCCGACTCCGGTGCCCAGGGTGCTGCCGTGCACTCCCCGGGCGTCGTCTCCGGCAACGTCATCCAGGTGCCCGTGCACGTCCCGGTGAACGTGTGCGGCAACACGATCAACGTGATCGGGCTCCTGAACCCCGCCTTCGGCAACACCTGCGTCAACAACTGACGCCGGCTCCCTGGAGGGACTTCTGTCCTGACAGGGGTGCCCGCCCTGAGGGGCTTCTTCTACGAGCCGTCGGCCTCGGAGCGCGTGCCATGCGTTCCGAGGCCGACCGGTCTTTTCCAGCAACGAAGGCAGGGGGGAATTCAGCATGCGGCAAGGCACTCGCAAGGGCCTGATGACCATGGCGGCTGCAACCGGAGTGATCGCCGCGGCGGGCGGCTACGCCCACGCCGACTCGGTCACGTCCGGCACCGCCGCTGGCTCACCGGGCGTACTGTCCGGCAACACCGTGCAGGCGCCGGTGCACGCGCCGGTGAACGTCTGCGGCAACACCGTGAATGTCGTCGGGCTTCTCAACCCGTCGATGGGTAACAAATGCGTCCATCGCGGCGGCACTTCGATGGGCCACGGTGGCTCCGGCGGCACGCACGCCGGCGGCCACACCAGCGGCTCGCCGGGGGTTGGTTCCGGCAACACTGTGCAGGCGCCGATCGATGTTCCGGTGAACGTGTGCGGCAACAGCGTCAACGTGATCGGGGGCGGCAACGCCACCACGGGCGACGACTGCGCGAACGGTGGCGGACACGGCAATCACCCCGGGCATCCCGGTCATCCGGGCCACCCTGGTCACCCCGGTCATCCCGGCCATCCCGGCCATCCTGGTCACCCGGGTCACCCCGGAACCCCACACCACCCCGGTAAGCCGGGGCACTCCGGTACACCGGGTACCCCGCCCCCTCACGGCGGCCCCGCGTCCCCTGGATCGTCGCAGGTGAAGGAGGCGTCGTCCCGCGTCGAGGCGCAGGGCGCCGGCTCCGGCAGGACCCCGGTCACCGCCCAGCTCGCACACACCGGCAATGACGTGCCGCTGGGCCTTGTGCTGCCCGCCGGTGCGGGCGCGCTGCTCGCGGGCGCGGTGCTCTACCGCAAGGCTCGGGCCATGGGGTGATGGTCCGGCGGGTAGGAGGGCCGGGACAGCGGTCGGACGGAGCGGGTCCCGCCATACCGGCGGGACCCGCTCTGCTCAGGCGTTCCGCCTCACCACGTGGCGCGTACCTGGCGGATGATCCGCCGGCGCAACCGCACTTTGCGGCTGCCGTCCCGCAGCAGACTCAGTCGGTCCAACTCCCAGTGTCCGTACTCGGCATGGTCCGTCAGCAGCCGCGTGGCCTCCTTGCGGGACACCCCGCGAGGCACGTACACGTCGACAAATTCGTATTCCGGCATCGCATCTATTGTGCGGGCTGGTGCCCGGTACGGATAGCGTCTGCACTATGTCTGATGCTGCGCAGCCCACCGCTGCCGAGGTACGCGCCGCCGCCGAGGCGGTCAAGACCGCGCTCGACCGTCATCTGGCTGCGGTCGAACGCAGGTCGGGGGAGGACGACCCGACCGTCTCCGAGGCGTTCAACCAGCTCGCCGCGGCCGCCGAGGCGTACGACGAGCTGCTCTACGACTGCTACGACGAGGTGACGCCCTTCGAGATCCCCGGTGCGGAGGACTCGCTGCCGAGGTACACGGGTCCGGAGGAACCGCACACGGTCAGCGTGCTGATCCGCCGTGACTACACCGTGGCGGAGCCCCACCGATTGCTGGCGCAGGCTCAACGGGTCGAGGCGGCGGAGTACCAGGACGTCGGCGGGGCGGACGAGGGCGTCGCCGATACCGTCCCCGGAGCGCTGGGTGTTCTCTTCGGCGAGTTCGAACCGGACGAGATCGCCTCCCGGCACAGAGAGTTCGGCCTGGAGGAGGGCGACTCCACACTCTGGGTGACCGCGGCGGATGAGACTCCCGAGGCCGGTGAGTGGCTGGAGACACCCTTCGAGCCCGTCGATCCGCAACGGGTGGTGTGCCGCTTCGACGTCAGTGCGGTGTTCGACGACGTCTCCGACGAGATCGGAGACGAGGGCGATTTCGACTTCATCGACGACGAGGAGAACGGCGAGGACGCCCAGGAGCGTAGGGCGGGAACACGGAACGCGGACCTGGAGCCGCTGGACACCGAGAGGTGAGGCGGTAGTCGGTGGTGCCGTACCGGCCTTGGGCCCCTGCGGCACCACCGGACGCCGCTCAGTTCGAGGACAGCAGCTGCGTGCGCAGCAAAGTCTGGAGCCGGGTCGTGCGGGGCTTGGCCGGGACTTCGGCGACTGCCCTCGCTAGTGCCTGCTCTGCTCCGTGGACCACGGACAGATGGCGCAGCGCCCGGCCGAACGCCGTGTACACCCAGGGTCTGCTGAGCGCCTGCACGGCGTCACCGGGCAGGACCACGACCGCCGCCGCCCACCGGGTGCCCACCGCCTGGTGGGCGGTCAGTGCCCAGCCGTGCCGTACGGAACCCGCCACGCGGTCGCGCGGTACGACGACGACGGCGGCGCCCGTGCACGACAGGTGCAGTCCGTCGATGTCGGCCTTCACCACCACGCCGGGCATCGTGCGGCCGGGTGCGGGGGAGTAGGCGATCCGGTCGCCGGGGTCGAAGCCGCCGAACTGCCCGGGGCCGGGGTTGAGGCGTTCCTTCAAAGCGGCATTGAGGGCGCGGGTGCCGGCGGCGCCGCCGTGTCCCGGAGTGATGACCACGGTCTGTCCGGCCGGAACACCGAGCGCCCGCGGCACCGAGTCCGCGACCAGCTGCACGGTCCGGTGGACAGCCTCGCCCGCATCCCGCACCGGGACGATCACGATCTCCTTGCCGGGTGCGGCCACCTGGTCCAGTTCGCCGGCCCCGATGCCCGAGACCAGTTCACCGATCGGGCCCGGGTCGGGGGCGCGGGAGACGATCCGGGGGCAGGCGCGGACGCCGAGCAGGTCGGCGAAGACCCGGCCCGGACCGGCCGACCAGAGCGCCGACGGATCGCCGCTGAACACCAGCCTGCCGCCGTCGGGCAACGACTCCACCAGCGCCGCGGCGCTCTCCACGTCGAGCTGGGGCGCGTCCAGCACGATCAGCAGATCCAGCTCCAGAGTGCCTTCCGCGTCGCGACCGGGCCCCTCGGCGCCGGACAGGAGACCGGCGACCGTCCCCACAAGCTGCTCTGCCGCATCCCCACCTAGCAGCTCCGCGAGGCGGTGGCAGCCGTCGGGCGTGTGGCAGGCTGCGAACACACGCAGGCCCGCGGTCCGGGCGGCATGGAGGAGCGCTGCCGGTTCGGCGCGGGCCGCCTCCCCGCCCGTGTGCAGCACCAATCCGTGGACGGTGACCGCGCGCACCAGCTCCGTCGCGGCGCCGGACACCTCCCGAGCAGCCTCTCGCCAGCTCTCCTCGCCCTCCTCGGGCAGCGAGTTGACCAGCCGGGCCAGACCGTCGGCGAGGCTCTCCTCAGCCAGCGCGTACCGCTCCAGGCCGACGAGGACCCGGACCGGCAGTCCTTCCTCATCGTCCTGGGGGCCACCGCCCGGCTCCGTCGTCCGCTCCGCCCGCTGTCCTGCTGGCTGCTCCTCGCGCCGGGCCGGGGCTCCCGGTTCTTCCAAGGCGTCCTGGAACACCAGGGCCTCGCCCGAGGCGAGTGTGCTCTGTACCGCGGCGTCCGGGTCAGGCACCCCCTGCCGGCCCAGCGCCGCACTGAGCACGGGCAGTTCCAGTGCCGTGTGGCCCGCCACGGCCGCCTGCTCCAACAGCCAGACGGCTACCGCGCGGCCCCGCCGTTCGTCGTCCGTCCCGCAGCCGGCGCCGAGCAGCGCCCGGGCGAAGCCATCGGCTTGATCGGGCCGCACGCCGCCGGCCCGGAGCAACTGCCAGGGATCCTTCCGGAGCACGGCGTCGGCACCCTCACCGAGAACCGCGGCGACCTGGGGTGCCAGCGCATCGGGGGCGCCGCCCTCGGCCAGCACTCCGCGCACGGCCTCCACGGTCTTCGACGCGGGCGCGCCGGGCGTGGGGGCCGGCTGCGGTCGGTGCCCGGGAGCCGGTGCCGGGCGGCGCGGAGCCGGGTCGGAGTCGCCGAACACCGTGGAGGCCGGTTTCTCGCCGCCCTCTACCGCGCGTACCGCCGCGAGCAGGTCGGCTGCCTTGCCGCTGAGTTTGGCGCCGCTCTCGATCGGGCTCGTCTTGCCGGCCTTGCGCCGCTCGATCCGCTCCCGCTCGATTCGCTGTGCGGCCAGTTCGGCCTCGGCTTCGGAGACCTCG
Source organism: Streptomyces pluripotens (assembly GCF_000802245.2). NCBI lineage: Bacteria > Bacillati > Actinomycetota > Actinomycetes > Kitasatosporales > Streptomycetaceae > Streptomyces > Streptomyces pluripotens. The sequence goes on along the minus strand of NZ_CP021080.1, from coordinate 1,190,943 downwards.
GCGACGGCGGTGGTGTCCGTACGTGCTGAGTTCCGCTCGCCGTCCGCGCTGTCGGCCTCCGTGCCTTGCGTAGCCTCCGTGGTTCTCGTGGTCCCGTCGGCCTCCCTGGCCCCGTCGGCCTGTGTGTCGGCCTCTGTCCCGTCATCGCCGTCCGCATGGTGTTCCCCCGGGGCATCCGGCTGCCCCGGGGCCACCTCCGGCCTGTCCGGTGTCCTCGGCCCGGCTTCCTCCGCGGTCTCCGGCTCCGTGCTCACAGCGTGCTCCAGTCGTGATCGGGATAGCGGTGCACGGGCGCCGACACGTCGTCGAGTGCCCGGCAGATCTCGTCAGGAAGACTAAGGGTCTCCACTGACAACGCAGCCGCGAGCTGCTGCGCGTTGCGCGCGCCGACGATCGGCGCGGCGACAGCGGGCCGGTCCCGGATCCAGGCGAGCGCCACCTGGAGCGGGGTGACCGCGAGTCCATCGGCGGCGGTGGACACCGCGTCCACGATGCGGGTCGCGGTGTCGTCCAGGTACGGCTCGACGAACGGCGCCATATGCTCACAGGCGCCGCGCGAGTCCGAGGGGGTGCTGTGCCGGTACTTGCCGGTCAGCACTCCCCGGCCCAGTGGTGAGGAGGGCAGCAAGCCGATGCCGAGGTCGAGCGCGGCGGGCAGAACTTCCCGCTCCACACCCCGTTGGAGCAGTGAGTACTCCATCTGCGTGCCGGCCAGCCTGGTGCGGGTGCCCGGTGCCGCGAGCTGCCAGGTGGCTGCCCTGGCGAGTTGCCAGCCGCAGAAGGCGGACACTCCGGTGTACCGGGCCCGACCGCTGCTGACGGCGAGGTCGAGGGCCTGGAGCGTCTCCTCCAACGGGGTGTTGGGGTCGTAGGCGTGGATGTGCCACAGGTCGACGTGGTCCGTGCCCAGGCGGGCCAGGGAGGCGTCGAGGGCAGCGAGCAGATGGCCGCGGGAGCCGTCCACGCGGCGGTCCGGGTCGGGGATGCTGCCCGCCTTGGTCGAGATGATCAGATCCTGGCGCGGGACGAGACCGTCCATGAGGCGTCCGAGCAGGTACTCCGCCTCGCCGTTGCCGTAGACGTCCGCGGTGTCGACCAGGGTTCCGCCAGCCTCCCAGAACGTCTTCAGCATGTCCGCGGCGTCGTGTTCGTCGGTGCTCCGGCCCCAGGTGAGGGTGCCGAGGCCGATCCGGGACACGCGCAGGCCAGTGCGGCCGAGATGCCTCTGCTCCATGCCCGCGAGATTACTGGCCAGAACTGCTGCCGTGGGTTGCCTGTGGATAACTTCGGAGGGCTGCGCGCAAGGCGTGATCCGCCCCGCATCGCGGGCCGCGCACTGCCCCTGTCCCCACCCGCGCGCTAAGGTCTCCGCCACAGAGACGTTACTCGCGGGTAAGGGGAATGGGTCATGCAGCTCGGGATCAACCTCGGCTACTGGGGTGCCGGAATGGACGGGGACAATCTGGCCGTGGCGCAGGAGGCCGAGCGACTGGGCTACTCCGTTTGCTGGGCCGCCGAGGCGTACGGCTCCGACGCGGCGACGGTGCTCAGCTGGGTCGCTGCGCAGACCGAGCGCATCGACGTCGGCTCGGCCATCTTCCAGATCCCCGCCCGCCAGCCGGCGATGACCGCGATGACGGCGGCCACGCTCGACTCCCTCTCCGGCGGCCGGTTCCGGCTCGGCCTCGGCGTCTCCGGCCCGCAGGTCTCCGAAGGCTGGTACGGCGTCAGGTTCGACAAGCCGCTGGCCCGCACCCGCGAGTACGTGGAGATCGTCCGCAGGGCGATGACCCGTGAGCGGCTGACCTACGAGGGCGAGCACTGGACGCTGCCGCTGCCCGGTGGCCCGGGCAAGCCGCTCAGGCTGACCGTGCACCCGCAGCGCGAGCACATCCCGTTGTACATCGCCGCGATCGGGCCGAAGAACCTGGAGCAGGCCGGGGAGATCGCCGACGGCGCCCTGCTGATCTTCCCGTCCGCCGACCACCTTGAGGACACCACGCTCACCCATGTGCGCGCGGGCCGGGAGAAGGCGGGCAAGACCCTCGAAGGGTTCGACGTGTGTCCGACCCTGCCGATCGCCGTCGGTGACGACCGTGACGTGGCCCGGCTCGCGGACACGTTCCGCCCCTACACCGCGTTGTACGTCGGTGGTATGGGCAGCGCCAAGCAGAACTTCTACAACCGGCTCGCGCAGCGCATGGGGTACGAGAAGGAGGCCGCCGAGATCCAGCAGAAGTACCTGTCCGGGGACAAGCAGGGTGCCGCTGCGGCGATCCCGCAGGACCTCATCGACAAGACCACGCTGCTGGGCTCCGTCGACCGCATCGCCGACCGGATGAAGGCCTACGCCGCTGCCGGGGTCACCACGCTCAGCCTCGCCCCCGCCGGCTTCACCCTGGAGGAGCGGATCGCCTCCCTGCGGGCCGGCAGTGAGGCCTTGGAGCGAGCCGGGCTGGCGTAAGAGGTCTTCAGCGGCCGTGGTGGGGGCTCGGGGGTCTTCCCCGCCACGGCCGTCACGGGGAACAACGCGCCGACCGTCGCACGGTTACGACCCAGCGGTTCCCCCTTTCGGGCGAGTCGGTTCGCCCTTCTGTTGCGGCTCCTCTTTGTCCGCATTTGACTCGTTCTCTGCGGAATCCTGTAGAGAGGTGTGCCCATGCTTTCGGCCAAGAATCTGTTCCAGGAGATCCTCGACGACGACGAGTCCTTCCGGCTCTTCTGCTCCATCGCCGCCAGCGGTGAGTCCCAGGGCGGCTGGGAGAACGGACGCATCGCCGCACTGGTACCGCACAGTGAGCGCGCACTGGCCCCGAAGATCGCCCGCCACGGCGCTGACGAGGACAAACACGGGCGCATCTTCAACGCCTTGATGAAGAAGCGGGGACTCGCCCCCGTCCCGGTCCCGCCCGGAACCGACTACACGATGCTCCTGGAACGGCGCGGCATCGGGCTCGCCCACGACAAGCTCAACCGCGACGAGCCGCTCACCGAGCGGGACATCGTCGTCTACCTCGCCCACAGCCGGGTCACCGAACAGCGCGCCGCCGAGCAGATGCAACTGCTCCTCAAGCACTTCGCCGAGCACCCCGACGTCGGCCGGGCCATCCGCGTGATCGCACACGACGAGGACAACCACCTCGCCTACACCCATGAGGAGCTGCTGCGGCTCGCTGCCGCCGGACACGGCCGGCTCATCCAGCGCACCCTGCGCGAGTGCGCACTGGCGGAGATCCGCGTCCACCGGGACGTCAGTCTCGCCGTGATGGCCCGCATGGGCCGCATCCTGGGCTGGTCGACGGCCAAGTCGGCGGTGCTGACTGTCGGCCTCCACGCCATGTACGCCTACGAACGCCTCGTCGGCTGGCGTCGGATGGTCACCCTCAGTATGCCCGCGCACCGCGACGCTCTCGGCGGGCCGGCGACTTCCGCTCCCGAGTTCGCCTGACGGGGCACCCCGTTCGCTGACGGCCTCACAGCCAGCCGCGTTGCTTGAACAGCCGGTACAGCAGCACCTCCAGCACCGCCATCACCACGATCACCGCCGGGTACGACCACACCCAGTGCAGCTCGGGCATGCGGTCGAAGTTCATGCCGTAGACCCCTGCGATCATGGTGGGGACCGCGGCCATTGCCGCCCACGCGGAGATCTTCCGCATGTCGTCGTTCTGCCGCACGCTCATTTGCGCCAGATGGGCCGAGAGAATGTCCGACACCAGCCGGTCCAGCGCCTCGACGGACTCGTTCACGCGCGTGAGGTGGTCGCCCACGTCCCGGAAGAACGGCCGCGCCTTGTCGTGCACAAAGGGCACCGTGCCGCCCAGCGGGCCGGCACCGGCCAGCCGGGCCAGCGGCGGCGCCAGCGGCCCGGTGGCCCGGCGGAACTCAAGGACTTGCCGCTTGAAGGTGTAGATCCGGGACGCGGTGTTGCGTGAGCCGCCGCCCTCCGGCCGGAATACCTCGGCCTCCAGTTCCTCCAGGTCCGTCTGCAGCTCGGTCGCCACCTCCAGATAGTGGTCGACGGTGGCGTCGGAGATCGCGTACAGCACCGCGGTGGGGCCCTTGCCGAGCATCTCCGGCTCGGCCTCCAGTCGACGCCGTACGGCGGCCAGTGGCGCGCCCTCACCGTGTCGGACGGTCACCACGAAGCAGTCGCCGGCGAAGACCATGACCTCGCCGGCCGAGACGGTGTCGCTCTCCGGGTCGTACACGACCGGTTTGAGCACCATGAACAGCGAGTCGTCGTACACCTCCAGTTTCGGCCGCTGATGTGCCTTGAGCGCGTCCTCGACGGCCAGCGGATGCAGCCCGAACCCCTCGGTGACCAGGTCGAACTCCCGCGCGGACGGCTCGTGCAGCCCGATCCACACGAAGCCGCCCGCCGCGCGCGCACCGGTGAGCGCCTCGGACAGGTCCTCCGGCCCCTCGGCACGGTGCCCGTCTCGGTAGACGGCGCAGTCCACGATCATGCGGCGCGCTCTCCCTTCGCCCTCCCACCGCTACACGGTGACGTTGCCCCTACGCTTGCCGCATGCCCACGCTGATCCTCGTAAGGCACGGACGTTCCACCGCCAACACCTCCGGCGTGCTCGCTGGGTGGACACCAGGCGTCGCCCTGGACGAGCGCGGCGCCGCACAGGCCGCCGCGCTGCCCGGCCGGCTCGCGGGCCTGCCGATCTCCGAGGTCGTCACCAGCCCGCTTCAGCGCTGCCGGGAGACGGTACAGCCGCTGCTCCAGGCCCGCCCGGAACTGCGCCTTCACACTGATGAGCGTATCGGGGAGTGCCACTATGGCGACTGGTCCGGCCGCAAGCTCGCCGAACTGCAGGACGAACCGCTGATGGAGGTCGTGCAGGCGCACCCGTCGGCCGCCGCGTTCCCCGGCGGGGAGTCCATGCGGGCCATGCAGACCCGCGCTGCCGAAGCCGTACGCGAGTGGAACGCGCGCGTGGCGCGCGATCACGGTGCCGACGCCGTCTACCTCCTGTGTTCCCACGGCGACATCATCAAGTCACTCATCGCCGAAGCCCTCGGACTCCACCTCGACCTCTTCCAGCGGATTTCGGTGGAACCATGCTCCATCACCGCGATCCGCTACACCCGGCTCAGGCCGTTCCTGGTCCGCCTCGGCGACACCGGGGACTTCGCCTCGCTCGCTCCGCGCGAGGAGCCGGGCGAGGGCGACGCACCGGTCGGGGGTGGTGCGGGCGCACCGTGATCGTCGGCCGCAGTAGGGTGAAGCGAATCCACCCAGTCGCGCATCCGCAATGGCCCGCACTGCCGAAGCCCTCGAATCCCATGGAGACAGGACGTGTCCCGTCAGGTGTTCCTCTACGACAAGCCGGACCGCTTCGTCGCCGGCACGGTCGGACTGCCCGGACGCCGTACGTTCTTCCTCCAGGCCACCGCAGGCTCCCGAACGACCAGCGTGGTCCTGGAGAAGACCCAGGTCGCCGCGCTCGCCGAGCGCATGGACGAACTGCTCGACGAGGTCGTACGGCGTAGCGGTGGCAGCGCCGCCGTGCCTGCAGTGGCACCCGCCGAGATCGCCGACACGGCCCCGCTGGACACCCCCATCGAGGAGGAGTTCCGTGTCGGCACCATGGCCTTGGCCTGGGACGGTGACGAGCAGCGCATGATCGTTGAGGCACAGGCTCTCGTCGAGCTGGACGCCGACACGGAGGAGGACCTCGCCGAAGCCGAGGAACGGCTGCTCCAGGATGAGGAGAACGGGCCCCCGATGCTGCGGGTCCGGCTCACCGGCGCACAGGCCCGGGCCTTCGCCAAGCGCGCCCTCGACGTCGTCAACGCCGGGCGGCCGCCGTGCCCGCTGTGCAGCCTCCCGCTCGATCCGGAAGGACACGTATGTCCGCGCCAGAACGGATACCGCCGAGGAGCGTGACAGCCGGCCCCAGCCCTGTCGAACTGCTCGCGCGGGGTGAGCTGACCGTGCGCGGCCGGATCCGCGAGGCGTCCAACGCGGCCCTGTTCTGCACGGTCGTCCACGGCGGCCAGGAGGCGCGCTGTGTGTACAAGCCGGTGGCCGGCGAGCGCCCGCTGTGGGACTTCCCCGACGGCACCCTCGCCGGCCGCGAGGTGGCTGCCTACGAGGTCTCTGAGGCCACCGGATGGGGACTCGTCCCACCAACCGTGCTGCGCGACGGCCCGTACGGCGAGGGCATGTGCCAGCTCTGGATCGACGTCGGCGGCGAGACGGAGCTGCTCGCGCTGGTCGACCGCGAGGAAGCGGAGCCCGGCTGGAAGGCCGTCGGACTCGCCGAGGTCGGCGAGGACAGTACGGCGTTGCTGGTGCACGCCGACGACGAGCGGCTGCGCCGCCTCGCCGTCCTGGACGCCGTCATCAACAACGCCGATCGCAAGGGTGGTCACCTGCTGCCCACTGCCGACGGCCGGCTCTACGGCATCGACCACGGTGTCACCTTCAACGTCGACGACAAGCTGCGCACACTGTTGTGGGGGTGGGCCGGGGAACCGCTCACCGCGGAGGCCGTCGGCGTGCTCAAGGGGCTGCGGGCCGCCCTGGGCGGAAGACTCGGCGAGCGCCTGACCGGACTCGTCACAACGGCCGAGATCGATGCCACGCGCGCTCGCGTCGACGTATTGCTCGCCTCCGGCCGTCACCCGGAACCCGCCGGAAAATGGCCGGCGATTCCCTGGCCGCCCGTCTGAGCCCCGGCTCACCGAGCATGCACAGCGGGCACGGATCCGCAAGATCGCCAGGTCGGCCATCCAGGGCGATCCCGTTCGTATAGGTGGCCCGCCGCCGGTTAGGCTCATGTACATGCATGCCTGGCCCGCTTCCGAGGTCCCCGCCCTGCCTGGTCAGGGCCGCGACCTGAGGATCCACGACACCGCGACCGGCGGTCTGGTCACCCTCGACCCCGGTCCCGTCGCCCGTATCTACGTCTGCGGCATCACGCCGTACGACGCGACCCACATCGGTCACGCGGCGACCTACAACGCGTTTGACCTCGTTCAGCGCGTGTGGCTCGACACCAAGCGGCAGGTCCACTACGTCCAGAACGTCACCGACGTCGACGATCCGCTGCTGGAGCGCGCGGAGCGGGACGGCGTCGACTGGGTCGCTCTCGCCGAGAAGGAGACCAGCCTTTTCCGTGAGGACATGACCGCACTGCGGATGCTCCCGCCGCGACACTACATAGGTGCCGTCGAGGCGATACCCGGCATCGTCCCGCTCGTGGAGCGGCTGTGCGAGCTCGGCGCGGCCTACGAACTGGAGGGCGACGTCTACTTCTCCGTCGAGTCCGACCCGGACTTCGGCAAGGTCTCGAACCTGGACGCGGCCGCGATGCGCCTGCTGTCCGCCGAGCGTGGTGGCGACCCTGACCGGCCGGGGAAGAAGAATCCCCTGGACCCCATGCTGTGGATGGCGGCCCGCGAGGGCGAGCCCAGCTGGGACGGCGGCTCCCTCGGCCGAGGCCGGCCCGGCTGGCACATCGAGTGCGTGGCGATCGCCCTCGACCACCTCGGCATGGGCTTCGACGTTCAGGGCGGCGGATCTGACCTTGCTTTTCCGCACCATGAGATGGGCGCTTCGCACGCCCAGGTGCTCACCGGCGAGTTCCCCATGGCCAAGGCCTACGTCCATGCCGGCATGGTCGCCCTGAACGGCGAGAAGATGTCCAAGTCCAAGGGCAATCTCGTCTTCGTCTCCCGGCTGCGCCGCGACGGCGTGGACCCCGCCGCGATCCGCCTCGCGCTGCTTGCCCACCACTACCGCGTTGACTGGGAGTGGACCGACCAGGTCCTCGGGGACGCCGTCGCCCGCCTCGGCCGCTGGCGCGCATCCGTCTCCCGGCCCGACGGTCCGTCCGCCGACGTGCTCGTGGAGGAGATCCGCGAGGCGTTGGCGAACGACCTGGACGCGCCCGCCGCGCTCGCCGCCGTCGACCGCTGGGCAGCCCGGCAGGAGCAGCAGGGCGGCACCGACGTCGGCGCCCCAGGCGTGGTCAGCCGGGCCGTGGACGCCCTGCTGGGCGTGGCGCTTTAGGGGGTGTTTCGCACGTCCTCTGCGGTGCCCACGGCGCCCGGCGCCGTGGGTGCTGTGCGGGACTCGCGGAACACACCTCCCGGGGCACGGCAGGCCGTCCGCAACTAGCCGGAAGGGGCGTTCCGCGCAGGAAACCGCCCCTTCCGTCGCCGCTCAGTCCTCGGATGTGTCGCCGTCCCCGTCGTCGCCTTCGGCCGCACCGGGCCGGGGCGGCTTCGGCGGTCGGGTCCTGCCGCTTTGACCGTCCCGCAGGTACGAGCCGCCGTCCCCGCCGTCCGCCGTGGCGTGGCCGCCCGGCGGGCTGACGTCCCGGCGACGCAGATACCGCTCGAACTCACGGGCGATCGCCTCGCCCGACGCCTCCGGAAGTTCGGCGGTGTCCCGTGCCTCCTCCAGCGTCTGCACGTACTCGGCGACCTCGCTGTCCTCGGCGGCCAACTGGTCCACGCCCACCTGCCAGGCACGCGCGTCCTCGGGCAGCTCGCCCTGCGGTACCCGCAGGTCGAGCAGGTCCTCCAGCCGGTTCAGCAGGGCCAGTGTGGCCTTGGGGTTGGGCGGCTGCGAGACGTAGTGAGGCACGGCTGCCCACAGCGACACCGCCGGGACACCGGCGTGTGTGCACGCCTCCTGCAACACGCCGACGATGCCCGTGGGGCCCTCGTACTTGGTCTCCTCCAGGTCCATCCGGCGGGCCAGGTCCGGGTCGGACGTGACTCCGCTGACCGGCACCGGACGCGTGTGCGGGGTGTCACCGAGCAGGGCGCCCAGGATGACTACCAGCTCCACGCCCAACTCGTGTGCGAAACCCAGCAGTTCGTTGCAGAACGAGCGCCAGCGCATGGATGGCTCGATCCCGCGCACCAGCACCAGGTCGCGCGGCTTCTCGCCGCCGACGCGGACCACTGACAGCCGGGTCGTCGGCCAGGTGATCTTGCGCACGCCGCCGTCCATGAACACCGTGGGCCGGTTCACCTGGAAGTCGTAGTAGTCCTCGGCGTCGAGCGCCGCGAACACCTCGCCCTTCCACTCGCGTTCCAGATGTGCCACCACCGTGGAGGCGGCGTCACCGGCATCGTTCCAGCCCTCGAACGCGGCCACCATGACTGGGTCGATCAGCTCGGGAACCCCCTCCAGCTCGATCACCCAGTGCCTCCTTCCGACGTGCCCTCGCTTGACTCACCAACCTTACGGCGTCCGGCGGGGGTAACCGCAGCCCCCTGGTACGGGGGAGTGAACGGATCACTGCCCCGTTCGCCATCTCGGGACACTCCCGGTCGACCGGCGCCAGCGTTCCTTTGCCACGCACAGGTCACAGGCTGCCGCGCAGCCGCCGCTCCACGCCCGCGATGTGCACGGTCGCCCAGGACCGTGCCGCCTCGGCGTCCCGGTCGCGCAGCGCGCCCAGGATCGCCCGGTGTTCCTGCAGGGCGCGGCCGACCGCGTCCTCCTGCGCCAGCTCGCGCCAGATCCGGGCTCGGGCGGTGGGGCCGGACAGACCGTCCAGCAGCGAGCACAGCACCGAGTTCCCGGAAGCGCGAGCGATGCCCCGGTGGAACTCCAGGTCGGCGGCGGCCAGTTCCTCCGCCGAGGGCTCGGACCCCAGTGCGTCCAACCCGGCTGACAGAGCGTCCAGTTGCTGCTCGCTCATCCGGGAGGCGGCCAGCACGGTCGCAGCCGGCTCCAGGATGCGCCGCACCGCCAGGAACTCCAGCACCGTGTCGTCGCGGTGGAAGCCCACGACGAAACTCATTGCCTCCAGCAGAAGTTGCGGATCGAGGCTGGTGACGTACGTGCCGTCGCCCTGGCGCACATCCAGGATCCGCATCAGCGACAGCGCCCGTACGGCCTCCCGTAGGGAGTTGCGCGACAATCCCAGCCCGGCGGCGAGTTCGCTCTCCTTCGGTAGTCGGTCGCCGGGGCCCAGCGCACCGGAGACGATCATGGCCTTGATCTTCTCGATCGCCTCGTCGGTGACTGCCATGACCGGCCTCCCTGCCGCCCCGGACATCGGATGTCTGAGCGCACCCTACTCGTGGGGACGCGGGATCGTTCCTTCCGATCCCGCGTCCCGCACACGCCAGGGGCGGCCCCACCCGTGTGGGGCCGCCCCTGTTCCGGGCACTCGGGCGCTCCTACTCCTTGTCGAGCAGGTCCTGGACCTTCGCCCGGACCTCGTCCGTGGCCAGACCCCGGATGGTCAGCGTCGTACGTCGGCGCAACACGTCGTCCGCCGTCTCGGCCCACTCCTGGTCACGGGCCCAGACGACCTGCGCCCAGATCTCCGGGGCGTCGGGGTGGACGCGCTCGGCCAGCTCCGGGTTCTCGTTCGCCAAGCGGGCGATGTCGAAGGCCAGGGAGCCGTAGTGGGTCGCCAGGTGCCTGGCGGTGTCGGCGGCCATGCGGGGGCCGGGGGCCGGGTGGTCCACCAGCAGGCGGTGGGCGACCGCGCGCGGGTTGGCGACACCCGGCAGCGGCAGCTTCTTCGGCAGGGACGAGATCGGCTCGAAGTCGTCGCCGAGCGGGTGGCCCGGCAATTCCTCCAGCTTCTTCATCACCGTACGGCCGATGTGCCGGAAGGTGGTCCACTTGCCGCCCGCGACGGACAGCATGCCGCCCTTGCCTTCGGTGACCACGGTTTCGCGCTTGGCCTTGGCGGTGTCGCCGGGGCCGCCCGGCAGCACGCGCAGGCCAGCGAAGGCGTAGGTGATCAGATCGCGGGACAGCTGCTGGTCCCGGACGGAGAATGCCGCCTCGTCCAGGATCTGGGCTATGTCCTTGTCGTTGACCGCCACGTCCGCCGGGTCGCCCTCGTACTCCTCGTCGGTGGTGCCGAGCAGCAGCATGTCCTCCCAGGGGAGGGCGAAGGTGATGCGGTACTTGTCGATCGGGGTCGCGAGGGCGGCCTTCCAGTGGGAGGTGCGCTTCAGCACCAGGTGCGCGCCCTTGGACAGACGGATGGACGGTGCCGCGCCCGGGTCCTCCATCCGGCGCAGGTGGTCGACCCAGGGGCCGGTCGCGTTCAGCACCAGACGTGCGCTGACGCCGAACTCCTCGCCCGACACCCGGTCCTTCAGGTCGGCACCGGTGACCCGGCCCTTGGTGAAGCGCAGCCCGGTGACCTCGGCGTGGTTGAGGACCGTCGCGCCCGCCTCGACGGCGGCGCGGACCGTCATCAGCGCCATACGCGCGTCGTTCATCTGGTCGTCGCCGTACACGGCCACGGCCTTCAGGTTCTCGGTCCGCAGCTCCGGCACGTCCTGCGCCGCCTTGGCGGGGGAGAGCAGGTGACCCACGCCGTCACCGAAGGCGGAGAGCGCGGAGTAGGCGAAGACGCCCGCACCGAGCTTCGCCGCGCCGTGCGGCCCGCCCTTGTACACGGGGAGGTAGAAGGTCAGCGGGTTCGCCAGGTGGGGGGCCACCTGGCGGGAGACCGCACGGCGCTCGAAGTGGTTCTCCGCCACCAGCTTCACCGCACCGGTCTGCAGGTAGCGCAGACCGCCGTGGAGGAGCTTGGAGGAGGCGGAGGATGTGGCTCCGGCGAAGTCGCCGGCGTCGACCAGCGCCACCCTGAGCCCGGACTGTGCGGCGTGCCAGGCGGTGGAGATGCCCAGGATGCCGCCGCCGATCACAAGAAGGTCGTACGACGCCTTGGAGAGTTGCTCCCTGGTCTCGGCCCGGCTCGGGTGCGAGCCGGAGGCCGGGTGCGTCCCCAGGGCAGGTACGGACTGCAGGGTGGACTGACTGGTCATGTCGGGTACTTACTCCTCGTCAGAGCTTGCTGAGCCGGGGGAGGAACCGCTCAGCTCTCGTCCTCAAGCCAGCCCATGGTCCGGTCGACGGCCTTGAGCCAGCTCTTGTACTCACGGTCGCGGGTCTCCGCGTCCATGCGGGGGGTCCACTCGGCGGCCCGGCGCCAGTTGGCGCGCAGCTCGTCGGTGCTGGACCAGAAGCCGACGGCGAGGCCGGCGGCGTAGGCGGCGCCGAGGCAGGTGGTCTCGGCGACCATCGGGCGCACCACGGGCGCGTCCAGGACGTCGGAGAGGGTCTGCATCAGCAGGTTGTTGGCGGTCATGCCGCCGTCGACCTTGAGGGCCACCAGCTCGTCGCCGGAATCCTTGACCATGGCGTCGGCGATCTCCCGCGTCTGCCAGGCGGTGGCCTCCAGGACGGCGCGCGCGAGGTGTGCCTTGGTCACGTACCGGGTCAGGCCGGCGATCACACCGCGGGCGTCGGAGCGCCAGTGCGGGGCGAACAGGCCGGAGAAGGCCGGCACGAAGTAGGCGCCGCCGTTGTCCTCGACCGAGAGCGCGAGCGTCTCGATCTCGGCGGCGGTGGAGATCAGGCCCATCTGGTCGCGCATCCACTGCACCAGTGAGCCGGTGACGGCGATCGAGCCCTCCAGGGCGAAGACCGTCGGCTGGTCGCCGATCTTGTAGCCGACGGTGGTCAGCAGACCGGCGTAGGAGTTGATGATCTTGTCGCCGGTGTTCATCACCATGAAGGTGCCGGTGCCGTAGGTCGACTTGGTCTCGCCCTCGGAGAAGCAGCACTGACCGAACAGGGCCGCCTGCTGGTCGCCGAGTGCGGAGGCGACCGGGATACCGCCGAGCAGGTCACCGAGCTTGCCGCCGCTGATCTCGCCGTATACCTCGGCGGAGGAGCGGATCTCCGGCAGCATGGCCAGCGGCACGCCGATGGACTCGGCGATCTTGTCGTCCCACTGCATCGTGTGCAGGTTCATGAGAAGGGTGCGGGAGGCGTTGGTGACGTCGGTGACGTGCCGGCCGCCGTTGACACCGCCGGTGAGGTTCCAGATGACCCACGTGTCCATGGTGCCGAAGAGGATGTCCCCGGCCTCGGCGCGCTCCCGCAGGCCGTCGACGTTGTCGAGCAGCCAGCGGGCCTTGGGGCCGGCGAAGTAGGAAGCCAGCGGCAGACCAGTCTCCCGGCGGAAGCGGTCCTGGCCGACGTTGCGGCCCAGCTCTCTGCAGAGGGCGTCGGTGCGGGTGTCCTGCCAGACGATGGCGTTGTAGACGGGCTCACCGGTGTTCTTGTCCCACAGCACGGTGGTCTCGCGCTGGTTGGTGATGCCGATGGCCTTGATGTCGTCCCGGGTGATACCGGCCTTCTTGATGGCTCCGGCGACGACTTCCTGGACGTTGGTCCAGATCTCGTTGGCGTTGTGCTCGACCCAGCCCGGCTTCGGGAAGATCTGCTCGTGTTCCTTCTGGTCGACGGCGACGATACGGCCGTCACGATCGAAGACGATGCAGCGCGAGGAGGTCGTACCCTGGTCGATCGCCGCGATGAAGGGGCCTGAGGTGTGGGCGTCGGTCACTGTGTGCTCCTGAGAGGTCCGTTGTGAAGGGGCTGTACGTACGGCGCGTGCTCGGAGATTCGGTACGTCTTAAGCAAAAGCGACGTTGTAGATGCCTGCAGCGATCGCGCCGCCGATCAGCGGACCGGCCACCGGGATCCAGGCGTAGCTCCAGTCGGAACCGCCCTTGTTGGGCAGGGGCAGCAGGGCGTGCACGATGCGCGGGCCGAGGTCACGGGCCGGGTTGATCGCGTAGCCCGTCGGGCCACCGAGGGAGAGGCCGATCGAGACCACCACGAACGCGGTGATCAGGCCGCCGATGACGCCGAGGCCGTTGCCCTTGTCGTTCAGGCCTTCGGTGAGGACCGCCAGGATCAGGACGATCGTGCCGATGATCTCCGTGGCCAGGTTCTGTATGGCGTTCCGGATCTCCGGACCGGTGGAGAAGACACCGAGGACCGGGCCGGCGCCCTTCTCCTGGGCCTCGACCGCCTTGGTCGCGGTGGCCTGGGCGCCCGGACCGCCCACGATCTCCCTGTCGGTCAGGTGCGCGTGGAACTGGCCGTAGTAGGCCACCCACACCAGGGTCGCGCCGATCATCGCGCCGAGCAGCTGCCCGGCGAAGTAGGTCGGCACGTTGGTCCAATCGCCGTCCTTGATGGCCAGGGCGACGGTGACCGCGGGGTTGAGATGGGCGCCGGACAGTGGCGCCGAGATGTACACGGCCGTCATGACGGCGAAGCCCCACCCGAAGGTGATAGCGAGCCAACCGGCGTTGCGGGCCTTGGAGGCCTTCAGGGTCACGGCGGCACAGACGCCGCCGCCGAGCAGGATGAGTATGGCGGTACCGATGGTCTCGCCGATGAAGATGTCGGAGCTGGACACCCGCGACTCCTTTGTCCTTCGTCCAGGGGTAACCGAACCCCGGGTCCCACCGGGGGTTCTGGCGCCCTCGGGGGTGAGAGCGATGCCGGCCCTTGGCGTTGTCACACCTTAGCGCGTATTGCCGGTAGGTGTTCGACAATGCCGACCGATGGACGGGAGTCTTGCTTCGGCGTTACGCATGCGTCAAGAGTTCTGTTATCGAAAACAGGATCGTTATTGATCGCTGCGGGTTATCGCTCTTCGTGCACCGACATGCATGTATGCCCTATTTGCCATATTTCAGGGTAGGGCGATGACCGGGACGCCGCCCGGCGTCCCGGTCATCCTCCGCAGGAGCGCGCAGCGCTCAGAAACGTCCCGCGCCCAGGTCCCTGGACACGGCCCGGGCACAGTCGCGTACCGCCGCGATCAGTTCGGGGCGCAGTTCGCCCTCCCGGTACAGTCGCTCCACGGCCCCGGTGATGGCCACCGCGCCCACGGGCATGCGGCGCCGGTCGTGGATGGGGGCGGCGATGGACGCCACGCCCTCCCAGGTCTCCTCCACGTCGGCCGCGTAGCCACGTGCACGCGTGATGTCGAGGATGTGCTCGAAGTCGCCCGGATCGCACACCGTGCGGTCCGTGAACGCCTTCCGGTCGGCTTCCAGCACCTCGCTGTGCGCCACCGGGTCGTAGGCGGAGAGGACCTTGCCCAGCGCGGTGGAGTGCAGCGGCTGCATGGCGCCGATCTCCAGCACCTGCCGGCTATCGTCCGGCCGGAAGACGTGGTGCACGATCAGCACGCCGTGTTGGTGCAGGACGCCCAGGTACACGCTCTCCCCGCTGGACCGGGCCAGGTCGTCGGTCCACACCAGGGCCCGGGCCCGCAACTCGTGCACATCGAGGTAGGTGGTGCCCAGGCGCAGCAGTTCCGCCCCCAGTTGGTAGCGCCCGGAGGCGTCGTCCTGTTCCACGAATCCCTCCTGCTGGAGGGTGCGCAGAATGCCGTGGGCGGTGCCTTTGGCGAGTCCCAGTGACGAGGCGATGTCCGAGAGGCCGAGCCGCCGCTCGCCGCCCGCGAGCAGCCGCAGCATCGCGGCCGCCCGTTCGAGCGACTGGATGTTCCGTGCCATCGCCGTCCTGCCTCCGTCCCCTGCGACTCCGGTTCGGCTCCGGCGAACGCCGGTCCCTGCCGTCCCCGGTGCCGAGCACCGTCCTACCGCTGTACGCCTCACTACCGCCGTTCGGCAATGTCGAACACTACCGGTCCACGCCGATCTCCCGCTAATGGGTGGACGACGCCTGTTACATCACACGTGACCCAAGCGGGGCGCGCGGGTCACCCGAGTCCGGCACGTGGACGTGGCTGCCCATCAAGGCCGACTCCCGGTTACTCTGACGCCGTGCGGCATCCCGCTGGCCGGGTAACCGCATAGCCGACAGCCGTCGCACCTCAGGGAGCCCCTTCATGGCGTCGTTGCCAACGTCCCGTTCCGCCGACAGCCGGGCCCGTGCGTCCGCGCTCCGAGAGGCACTCGCCACGCGTGTGGTGGTCGCCGACGGGGCCATGGGCACGATGCTCCAGGCCCAGGAGCCGAGCCTCGACGACTTCCAGCAGCTTGAGGGCTGCAACGAGATCCTCAACCTCACTCGTCCGGACATCGTGCGTTCCGTGCACGAGGCGTACTTCGCGGTGGGTGTCGACTGCGTGGAGACGAACACGTTCGGCGCCAATCACTCGGCGCTGGGCGAGTATGACATCCCCGACCGGGTGCACGAGCTGTCCGAGGCCGGTGCCCGGGTGGCACGGGAGGCAGCAGACGAGTTCACCGCGCGTGACGGCCGGCAGCGGTGGGTGCTGGGGTCGATGGGGCCGGGCACCAAACTGCCCACCCTGGGGCATGTCCCGTACACGACCTTGCGCGACGCCTACCAGCGCAACGCGGAGGGTCTGGTCGCCGGCGGCGCGGACGCGTTGCTGGTGGAGACCACCCAGGACCTGCTGCAGACCAAGGCGGCCGTACTCGGGGCCCGGCGCGGACTGACGGCTCTGGGACTGGACCTACCGGTGATCGTGTCGGTGACGGTGGAGACGACCGGCACCATGCTGCTGGGCTCGGAGATCGGTGCCGCGCTGACCGCGCTGGAGCCGCTGGGCATCGACATGATCGGACTGAACTGCGCCACGGGTCCGGCGGAGATGAGCGAGCACCTGCGCCATCTGGCCCATCATGCCCGGATTCCGCTGTCGTGCATGCCCAATGCGGGCCTGCCGGTGCTCGGCAAGGACGGTGCGCACTATCCGCTGACCGCGTCCGAGCTGGCGGACGCGCAGGAGACGTTCGTGGGTGAGTACGGCCTGTCGTTGGTGGGTGGTTGCTGCGGGACGACGCCGGAGCATCTGCGGCAGGTGGTGGAGCGGGTGCGGGACGTGACCGTACCGGTGCGCAGCCCGCGCCCGGAGCCCGGTGCGGCTTCGCTGTATCAGTCGGTGCCGTTCCGGCAGGACACGTCCTACCTGGCGATCGGTGAGCGGACGAACGCCAACGGGTCGAAGAGGTTCCGCGAGGCGATGCTGGAGGCCCGCTGGGACGACTGCGTGGAGATGGCGCGGGAACAGATCCGTGAGGGCGCACACATGCTGGATCTGTGTGTGGACTATGTCGGCCGGGACGGCGTGGCGGACATGGAGGAGCTGGCCGGCCGGTTCGCAACCGCTTCGACGCTTCCGGTGGTGCTGGATTCCACGGAGGTGGAGGTCATCCGGGCGGGGCTGGAGAAACTGGGCGGCCGTGCGGTGATCAATTCGGTGAACTACGAGGACGGTGATGGTCCCGGTTCCCGGTTCGCGCAGGTGACGGAGCTGGCGAGGGAGCACGGTGCGGCACTGATCGCCTTGACGATCGACGAGGAGGGGCAGGCCCGTACCGCGCAGAAGAAGGTGGAGATCGCCGAACGACTGATCGCGGATCTGACGGGGAACTGGGGAATCCGCGAGGAGGACGTCCTCGTGGATACGCTGACGTTCACCATCTGCACCGGACAGGAGGAGTCGCGCGGGGACGGGATGGCCACGATCGAGGCGATCCGGGAGCTGAAGCGGCGGCATCCGGCGGTGCAGACCACGCTCGGGTTGTCGAACATCTCCTTCGGCCTGAACCCAGCTGCCCGGATCCTGCTGAATTCGGTGTTCCTGGACGAGTGCGTGAAGGCGGGGCTGGACTCGGCGATCGTGCATGCGTCGAAGATCCTGCCGATCGCGCGGTTCGACGCGGAGCAGGTGGATACGGCGCTCGACCTGATCTACGACCGGCGCCGTGAGGGCTACGACCCGTTGCAGAAGCTGATGGGGTTGTTCGAGGGGGCCACGGCGAAGTCGCTGCGGGCGGGCAAGGCGGAGGAACTGGCCGCGCTGCCGCTTGAGGAGCGGCTCAAGCGGCGGATCGTCGACGGCGAGCGCAAGGGCCTGGAATCCGATCTGGATGCGGCGCTGCGGACGCGCCCGGCGCTGGACATCGTCAACGAGACGCTTCTGGACGGGATGAAGGTGGTCGGGGAGCTGTTCGGTTCGGGCCGGATGCAGTTGCCGTTCGTGCTGCAGTCCGCTGAGGTGATGAAGGCGGCGGTGGCCTATCTGGAGCCGCACATGGAGAAGTCCGACTCAGCGGGCAAGGGCACGATCGTGCTGGCCACCGTGCGCGGTGACGTGCATGACATCGGTAAGAACCTGGTCGACATCATCTTGTCGAACAACGGCTACCACGTGGTCAACCTGGGGATCAAGCAACCGGTGTCCGCGATCGTGGAGGCGGCCGAGGAGCACCGGGCCGATGTGATCGGCATGTCGGGGCTGCTGGTGAAGTCCACGGTGATCATGAAGGAGAACCTGCAGGAGCTGAACCAGCGCGGGCTGGCCGCCCGGTTCCCGGTCATCCTCGGTGGTGCCGCCCTGACCCGCGCCTACGTCGAGCAGGACCTGCACGAGGTCTACGACGGCGAGGTCCGCTACGCCCGGGACGCTTTCGAAGGCCTGAGCTTGATGGACGCTCTGATCGGCGTCAAGCGCGGGGTGCCGGGAGCCAAGCTGCCGGAGCTGCGCCAGCGCCGGGTCCGCCCGTCGGCGGCAGCAGCGGTGGTGGAGGGGGCGGAGCCCGCGCGCGAGGGGCACGTCCGCTCCGACGTCGTCACCGACAACCCCGTACCCGTCCCGCCTTTCTGGGGCACCCGCATCGTCAAGGGCATCCAGCTCAGGGAGTATGCGAGCTGGCTCGACGAGGGCGCTCTGTTCAAGGGCCAGTGGGGGCTGAAGCAGGCGCGTACCGGGGAGGGACCCTCATACGAGGACCTGGTGGAGGGCGAGGGTCGGCCGCGCCTTCGCGGCCTGCTCGACCGACTGCACAGCGACAACCTCCTGGAAGCGGCCGTGGTCTACGGTTACTTCCCCTGCGTGTCCAAGGACGACGACCTGATCATCCTGGACGAGGCCGGTCATGAACGCACCCGGTTCACCTTCCCCCGTCAGCGCCGGGGCCGGCGCCTGTGCCTGGCCGACTTCTTCCGCCCCGAGGAATCGGGCGAGACCGACGTCGTGGGCCTGCAGGTCGTCACCGTCGGCTCCCGCATCGGTGAGGAGACCGCCCGGCTCTTCGCCTCCAACGCCTACCGCGACTACCTCGAACTGCACGGCCTGTCCGTCCAGCTGGCCGAGGCGCTGGCCGAGTACTGGCACGCCCGGGTCCGCGCCGAACTCGGCTTCGCCGGCCAGGACCCGGCGGCCATCGAGGACATGTTCGCCCTGAAATACCGTGGTGCCCGCTTCTCCCTGGGCTACGGCGCCTGCCCCGACCTGGAGGACCGCGCCAAGATCGCCGACCTGCTCGAACCCGAACGGATCGGCGTCCACCTCTCCGAGGAATTCCAGCTCCACCCCGAACAGTCCACCGACGCCATCGTCCTCCACCACCCCGAGGCAAAGTACTTCAACGCCCGCTGAGTCCGGCTTCAGCGCGCGCGGCAACGCCTCCCGTCCCGCGCCGGGGGTGACTCAGGGGTACCCCCGTGCGCGAGTGATAAACGAAGCGCTTCGGTCGCCGGAGTCGTACACTGGTCGGTCCATCGCAGGCCGGTTCCCTGTTCGGGAACCGGCCTGACCGTCCCTCAAGGAGGTGCGCCAGGATGACCAGCACGGTCCCCGCGCCCAGAACCTTTCCCCGGGCCCCTGGCCCCGCTCGGGCGGAGACGCCGATGACCGAAGGCCTCGCGCTGCAGGCGGTGCTCCTCGACATGGACGGGACCCTGGTGGACACCGAGGGTTTCTGGTGGGACGTCGAGGTGGCCGTTTTCGCCTCCCTCGGCCACGCGTTGGACGAGTCCTGGCGGCACGTCGTGGTCGGCGGACCCATGACCCGCAGCGCCGGCTTCCTCATCGAGGCCACCGGCGCCGACATCACCCTCGCCGAACTCGCCGTGCTGCTCAACGACGGTTTCGAGGAACGCATCGGCCACACGCTGCCGCTGATGCCCGGCGCAACCCGTCTGCTCGCCGAACTCCACGAGCACGGCGTCCCCACGGCCCTGGTGTCCGCTTCCCACCGGCGCATCATCGACCGAGTGCTGACCGTGCTCGGTTCGCACCACTTCGCCCTGTCCATCGCTGGTGACGAGGTCTCGCGCACCAAGCCCCACCCCGACCCGTACCTGCTCGCAGCCGCGGGGCTCGGTGCCGAGCCCACCAGGTGCGCCGTGGTCGAGGACACCGCGACCGGCGTCGCCGCCGCCGAGGCAGCAGGCTGCCGTGTGGTAGCCGTACCCTCCGTCGCCCCCATCGCCCCGTCCGAGGGGCGCACCGTGGTCCCCTCCCTGGAAGAGGTCAACCTCGCTTTTCTGCACGGCCTGATGACGGACATGTTCTAGCCGTTCACCCAGCGTGCATTGCCTATTGGCTGCGCTGGACAAATGTCCAGGGAAGTGCGCCCGAGCGGAATTCGGAGCAGATCGTCCGGTCGAATTCCGCTGACGCCCACACAGTTCGAAGTGTGACGTTCCCCACCCCTGGAGGCCTCGACAACGTTGCCGGGCTGTGCTGACGGTCCGGGTTGGGTCGGAATCGGTGAGTCCATGTGTCCCGATTGATGGGATGCTGCACTAATCCTGTCGCTGTCGGGTTTTCGGTGCGTCCGCGCCTGGCTTCACTGCGTGATGGCGGGTCAACTCATGCGGCTGTGAAACCTTCTGCGGGCGCGGACTAATCTCATCGCGAGAACATCGCCGCAACCCCCCGTGATCCGCTGCACCACCCATGCATGTCAGGTACACGGAATAGAACAGTTCTGGAGAAACTCCCGCATGAACCGCAAGACTTTGGTGCTGCCGGCGGTGGCCGGCCTGCTCACCCCGGTTCTCGCCGCGTGCGGCGGAACCGACAGTGGGAGCAAGGGCGGCGACGCCATCGTCGTCGGCACCACGGACCGGTTCACCGCCTCCAAGGATGCTCCAGCGCCCCTCGACCCGGCCTACGCGTACGACGTCGGCACCTGGAACGTCCTGCGTCAGACCGTGCAGACCCTGATGACCCAGCCCAAGGGCGAGGGCGAACCCGTCCCGGAAGCCGCTGAGAGCTGTGGCTTCACCGACAGCGGCAACGAGCGCTACGCCTGCACGCTCCGTGAGGGGCTCTCGTTCGCCAATGGCGACAAGCTGACCGCCGAGGACGTGAAGTTCTCCATCGACCGCGCGATGCGCATCAAGGCCGACAGTGGTGTCTCCGCCCTGCTGAACACCGTCGACACCGTGGAGACGCAGGGTGACCGCAAGGTCATCTTCCACCTCAAGACCGCCGACGCCACCTTCCCGTACAAGCTGTCCACGCCGGTAGCGGGCATCATCGACCCGAAGGACTACCAGAAGGACAAGTTGCGCGCCGGCTTCGAGGTGGACGGCTCGGGCCCCTACACCTTCAAGGCCGAGGTCAAGGACAACGCGATCGTCAGCGCCACGTTCACCAAGAACCCCACCTACAAGGGCAGCGTGACGGTCAACAACAACCAGGTCGTCATCCGCACCTACGCCGACGCCGACGCCATGGGCGCCGCGATCGACAAGGGTGACATCGACGTCATGACCCGCACCATGTCGCCCGCACAGATCAAGAAGCTGGACGCCGGCACCGACGACCAGGTCGACCTGGTCGACATGCCGGGACTGGAGATCCGCTACCTGGCCTTCAACACCGACGCGCCGTCGGTCAAGTCCAAGGCCGTACGCCAGGCCATGGCCCAGGTCATCAACCGCGGCGAACTGGTCTCCAAGGTCTACGGAACCCAGGCCGAGCCGCTGTACTCGCTGGTCCCGGCCACCGTCACCGGCCACTCCAACTCGTTCTTCAACAAGTACGGCAACCCCAGCGTCGACAAGGCCAAGAGCCTGCTCAGCAAGGCCGGCATCACCACCCCGGTGAAGCTGACCCTGCACTACACCACCGACCACTACGGCTCGGCCACCAAGCAGGAGTTCGAGATCCTGCAGAAGCAGCTCAACGGCAGCGGTCTGTTCGACGTCAGCATCCAGGGCCACCCCTGGGCCACCTACCGGCCCGCCGAGCGGAAGGGGGAGTACGACGTCTACGGCATGGGCTGGTTCCCCGACTTCCCGGACGCCGACAACTTCCTCGCGCCCTTCCTCGACAAGGACAACTTCCTGGGCTCGCCGTACTCCAACAGCACCATCCAGCGCACGCTGATCCCGCAGTCCCGCCGCGAAGCGGACCGGCTCAGCGCCGCCAACAGCCTGACGGAGATCCAGGACATCGTCGCCGACGACGTTCCAGTCCTGCCGCTGTGGCAGGGCAAGCAGTACGTAGCCGCGCGGGACGACATCACGGGCATCTCCTACGCCCTCAACTCGTCCTCGACGCTTCAGTTGTGGGAGCTCGGCCGTGGTGTGAGCGGCTGACAGTTCTCCGCGGGGGCCACGACCGTGTCCCCGCATCCGGGGGCCACGTGAACAGGGCCCCGGAAACCGGAGCCAGGGACCGGGGGCCCTGGGACGAACCAACGACAAGGCACCTGCAAGTGAACGTGCGCAACCATTGGCCAGTCCTTCCCCTCGCGGTGGGGCTTGCCTCCGGAATGTTGACCGGCTGTGGCTCGGAGAGCGATGGCTCCGCGGGCACCGGCTCCTCAGTGGTGATGGGGATGTCCGACGACGTCCTGGCCACGGACCCGGCATCCGGCTACGACCCCGGCTCCTGGCTGTTGTTCAACAACGTCTTCCAATCACTGCTCGCCTTCCCCAAGGGAGCTACCGAACCCGAGCCCGAACTGGCGAAGGAGTGCGACTTCACCGACACCCGGGCCACGGTGTACCGATGCGAGCTGAGGGACGGCCTGAAGTTCAGCAACGGGGACTCCCTCACCTCACAGGACGTGAAGTTCTCCTTCGACCGCCTGATGAAGATCAACGACCCCGCGGGGCCCGCGATCATGTTCCCGATGCTCGGCAGGGTCGAGGCCCCGGACGCGAAGACGGTCGTCTTCCACCTCACGGCCCCCGACGCCACCTTCCCCAGCAAGATCGCCTCTGGCGCCGGCTCGATCGTTGACCACCGCCAGTACGACCCGGACCGCCTGCGCACCGACCACAAGGCGGTCGGCTCCGGGCCCTACAAGCTGGACTCCTTCGACAAGGGCCAGGCGGTCTTCTCGGTCAACGGCAACTACAAGGGCAGCGCCGAGGTCAGCAACTCCGGAGTCACGCTCAAGTTCTTCCACGGGGACCGCGCCGCCCTGAAGAAGTCCCTCCTCGACGGCGGCATCGACATCGCCTACCGAGGACTGACTGCCAAGGACATCGCCGGCCTCGACCAGCAGGACGGCAACAAGGGCATCGACGTCATCGAGGGCAGCAGCGCCGAGATCCAGCACCTGGTCTTCAACATCAAGGACCCGGTCGCCGGCAAGCTCGGCGTCCGCAAGGCCATGGCCTACCTCCTCGACCGTGACGCCCTGATCAGGAACGTCTACCAGGGCACCGCCACCCCGCTGTACTCGATCATCCCGGCGGGCATCACCGGCCACAACGCCGCCTTCTTCGACACCTACGGCGCCCGTCCCTCCCGAGCCAAGGCAGCCGCGGCCCTGCAGGCCGATGGCATCACCGGGAAGGTCAAGCTCACCCTGTGGTCCACGCCGTCCCGCTACGGCCCCGCCACCGACCAGGAGCTGAAGGCCATCGCCGGCCAGCTCAACGCCAGCGGGCTGTTCGACGCCGACGTGAAGTCGGTTGCCTTTGACCAGTACGAGAAGGACATCGCCAAGGGCAAGTACGGCGTCTACGTGAAGGGCTGGGTGCCCGACTACCCGGACCCCGACAACTTCACGGCACCCTTCTTCGGCAAGGGCAACGTGCTCGACAACAACTACAGCAACCGCACCATCACCGGCACGCTCATCCCCGGCACGGCCGCACAGAGCAACCGGGGTGCGACCGACAAGGAATTCGGAGAGCTGCAGGACATCGTCGCCGACGAACTGCCCATCCTGCCGGTCTGGCAGGCCAAGCAGTACGCCGTCGCCCGCGACGGCGTCTACGGCCTGGGGTACTGCCTGGACGCATCGACGGTGTTCCGGTTCTGGGAACTCCGCAAGAGCTGACACCGCACACGGCGAAGGGCGCCCCTCACTCGTGGAGAGGGGCGCCCTTCGCCGTCGTACCGCAGCTACTGCGCGCCGGGGCGCACCAACCCGCTCTCGTAGGCGTACACCGCCGCCTGCACTCGGTCCCGCAGCCCGAGTTTCGTCAGTACGTGTCCCACGTGCGTCTTGACGGTGGTTTCGCTGACGAACAGGTCCGCGGCGATCTCGGCGTTGGACAGTCCGCGCGCCACCAGCTTGAGCACCTCCACCTCACGGTCGGTCAGCGTGTTGAGGGTGTCCGGTACCGGCTCCTCACCGGAGGGCAGATGCGTGGCGTACTTGTCCAGCAAGCGGCGAGTGATACTGGGCGCGAGCATCGCCTCGCCGGCGGCCACCACCCGGATCGCCTGCACCAGTTCGTTGGCGGGCACGTCTTTCAGCAGGAACCCGCTGGCACCGGCGCGCAACGCCTCCACCACGTACTCATCCAGGTCGAACGTGGTCAGCACCAGCACCTTCGCCGGGCCGTCCCGGCCGGGGCCGGTGATCTGCCGGGTCGCCTCCACCCCGTCCATCCGCGGCATACGGATGTCCATCAGCACGACGTCCGGCTGCAGGGCCCGGACCTGGTCGAGGGCCTGGAGGCCGTCACCAGCCTCGCCCACGACCGCGATGTCTTGCTCCGCCTCCAAGATCATCCTGAACCCGGTACGCAGCAGCGGCTGGTCGTCGACCAATAGGACACGGATGGCCACGTGACACTCCTTCGCTAGTCCGGCCCCATTCTGCCCTGCGCACCCGTCCCGGACCCGTCCGCCCTCACCGGCAGTGGATACGGCGGGGGAGTGCCCCCGAACTCCGGGCAGCGCGCCTGGTGGTCGCACCACCCGCACAGCTTCGTCGGCCGGGGCCGCCAGGCACCGGTTTCCGTGGCCCGCCTGATGGCCTCCCACAGCGCGTGCAACTTCCGTTCCACCCGCTCCAGATCGGCGGGGACGGGGTCGTACGTCAGCACGTCCCCGCTGCCGAGGTAGACCAGCTGCAGCCGGCGCGGAACCACCTGCTTCAGCCGCCAGACGACGAGGGCGTAGAACTTCATCTGGAAGAGTGCGCCCTCGGCGTACTCGGGCCGCGGTGCCTTGCCGGTCTTGTAGTCGACGATCCGCACCTCGCCGGTCGGAGCCACGTCCACGCGGTCGATGATGCCGCGCAGCCTCAGGCCCGACTCCAGTTCGGCCTCCACGAACAGCTCCCGCTCGGCAGGCTCCAGTCGTGCCGGATCCTCCAGCGTGAACCAGCGTTCCACCAGCTGCTCCGCCTCGGCGAGCCATTGGGCCAGCCGTTCTCCGGTCGGGTCGTCGGCGAACAGCTCGGTCACCTCCGGCCGGCTCTCCCGCAACCGGTCCCACTGCCCAGGGACCAGCGCCTTCGCCCGCGGCGCGGTGCGCTCCCCGGCGGGCGTGTCGAACAAACGCTCCAGCACGGCGTGCACCAGCGTCCCCCGGGCTGCGGCCGGACTCGGTTTCTCCGGCAGCCGGTCGATCACCCGGAACCGGTACAGCAACGGACACTGCATGAAGTCACTGGCCCGGGACGGCGACAGAGAGGTCGGTGCCATGGCGACACGCTCCTCGCCGGTGCCGTCCGTCACCGGGTTCCCCGTGCTCCGGGCGGCGCTGCCGGTCCCGCCGCCCGCCACCGGGCCCGCCGTGGCCGTCCCGTCCGCCGACGACTGCGCCGCCCGGTCCGCCACGGGCTCCGCGGCCGTGTGCGCCGAGGGGCTCGGCGGGGCCGCCCGGGCCGGCGCCACATCCGATCCCGTCTGTGCGGCGCCGCCCGGCAGGGCTCCCGCCTCCTCGATGCTGCTGTCCATGCCCACAGACCCTACGGCCCGCCACCGACAATGCCCGCCCGCCGGCCACGTCGGCGGTGCGACCACGAAGCGAACACGAGGGGTGCCGGGGCGTAACGTGCCACCACGGCCGCATACCATCGACGAGAGACCCTTCCGCCCACCAGGTGCGGAAGACGCTTCGAACGAGGGGACACCGTGGACGTGAGCGGCGGGAACGGGCAGCCGCGGTCCGGCGACGACGAGCCGGCCGAGCGCCCCGCGGGTCCTACGGCCCCGGCGACCGGACCCACCGACCGCCCCGGGCCCGGGCCCGAGCTCCACGGGACTTCCGTGCCCCGCCGGGCCGCTCCTCAGCCGGACCGGCACCCGGACGGCGACGAGGCCCTCCGGGGCGCTGCCACGACCCCGGAGCCCCAGGAAGCCTCGGCACGGCCGGAGCCCGCTGCGCAGCCCTGGGAGCCCGCCGCAGGACGGGAGGACGGCACCGGTGGCTCCCGGGAGGGCGCCGTAGGACGGGAGGACGGCACGGAACCCCGGGCTTCCACCCCCCGGCCGGATCCCGGCGCGGAGGACAACGACGGCACGGGCCGCCCGGGCCACGGCACCGGTACCGGCGCCCCCACCCACGACGCGGGTGGCGCCACCCGCCCACACTCCTCCGAACACCGCTCCCTGGCCCATTCCGGCACCACCAAGGACGAGCCGCCCCGATCACGGCCCAAGGAGCTGGGCGGCGGCATCCTGATGGGCCGCCCCTTCGGCGTGCCGGTCTATGTGGCGCCCAGCTGGTTCCTCGTCGCCGCGCTGATCACCTGGGTCTTCGGCGGCCAGCTCGACCGGGTGCTGCCCGAACTGGGCGCGGCCCGCTATCTGGTGTCCCTGTTCTTCGCGGTCGCCTTCTACGCTTCCGTCCTGGTCCACGAACTCGCCCACACGGTCGCCGCGATCCGCTTCAAGCTCCCGGTCCGCCGCATCCAGTTGCAGTTCTTCGGTGGTGTCTCCGAGATCGAGAAGGAGGCCGAGACCCCGGGCCGGGAGTTCGTCCTGGCCTTCGTCGGACCGCTGCTCTCCCTCGCCCTCGCCGGGTTGTTCTACCTCGCCATGAAGCCCGTCCAGCCCGGCACCGTCCCCGGTGTTCTCCTCGCCGGCCTGATGGTCTCCAACCTCATCGTGGCGGTCTTCAACCTCCTGCCCGGCCTCCCCCTCGACGGCGGCAGAATGCTCCGCGCCGTCGTCTGGAAGATCACCGGCAAGCCGATGAGCGGCACCGTCGCTGCCGCCTGGGTCGGCCGTGCCCTGGCCGTCTCCGTCCTCATCGGCCTGCCGCTGCTCAACTCGTCCGGTACCTTCGGCGGCGGCAGCGACGTGAACGGCATGGACACCGTGACCGACGCCCTGCTCGCCGCCATCCTGGCCGCCATCATCTGGACCGGCGCCGGCAACAGCCTGCGCATGGCCCGGCTGCGCGAACACCTTCCCGAACTGCGCGCCCGAGCCCTGACCCGACGCGCCGTACCGGTCCAGACCGACACCCCGCTGTCCGAGGCGCTGCGCCGTGCCAACGCCGTCGGCGCCCGCGCCCTGGTCGTCGTGGACGCCGACGGCAACGCCGTCTCCGTCGTCCGTGAGGCCGCCATCGTCGGAGTGCCCGAGCACCGCCGCCCCTGGGTGGCGGTCAGCGGCCTCGCCCAGGAACTGACCGACGGCATGCGCGTCTCCGCCGAGCTGGCCGGGGAGGACCTGCTGGACGTACTGCGCGCGACCCCCGCCACCGAGTACCTGGTGGTCGAGGAGACCGGCGAGATCTACGGCGTCCTGTCCGCCGCCGATGTCGAGCGTGCCTTCGTGCGAGCCATGGCCCGTCCCACGTAGCCTCGTGGTCGGCGCCCCCCCGTCGGTGCCGGTACGCTGGTCACATGTCCGAACCGACCGGTGCTGCCCGCAGGCGCGGGCCCTTCAAGGTCGGGGACCAGGTACAGCTGACCGACCCCAAGGGCCGCCACTACACGTTCACGCTCGAAGCCGGGAAGAACTTCCACACCCACAAGGGTTCCTTCCCGCACGACGAACTGATCGGTGCTCCCGAGGGCAGCGTTGTCCGCACCACCGGCAACGTGGCCTACCTCGCGCTGCGCCCCCTGCTCCCCGACTACGTCCTGTCCATGCCCCGCGGGGCAGCCGTCGTCTATCCCAAGGACGCGGGGCAGATCCTCGCCTTCGCCGACATCTTCCCCGGCGCGCGCGTCGTGGAGGCCGGTGTCGGCTCCGGCTCGCTCAGCAGCTTCCTCCTGCGGGCCATCGGCGACCAGGGCATGCTGCACTCCTACGAGCGCCGTGACGACTTCGCTGAGATCGCCCGGCAGAACGTCGAGCGCTACTTCGGTGGCCCGCACCCCGCCTGGCAGCTCACCGTCGGCGATCTGCAGGACAATCTGTCCGACACCGATGTCGACCGGGTCATCCTCGACATGCTCGCCCCTTGGGAGTGCCTGGAGGCCGTCTCCAAGGCACTCGTCCCGGGCGGCATCCTGTGCTGCTATGTGGCCACCACCACCCAGCTCGCCCGGACCGTGGAATCTATCCGGGAGATCGGCTGCTTCAACGAGCCGACCGCCTGGGAAACCATGATTCGCAACTGGCACATCGAGGGACTGGCCGTCCGTCCGGACCACCGGATGATCGGCCACACCGGTTTCCTGCTCACCGCCCGCCGGCTGGCCGACGGCGTCGAGCCGCCCATGCGCCGTCGCCGCCCCGCCAAGGGCGCCTACGGTGAGGACTACGCCGGTCCGAATGCCGATGGCGGAGCCGGCCGCTGATCGGTCACACCCCAGTACAACGCAAGGCCGCCGTGGCTGAGTTCCCCACTGACCGACGGGAACCCGGCCACGGCGGCCCTGTGTTGAGAGGCAACCAGGTAAACCGGGCCGCCGTCTGGACGACGGCTCCCAGGGCGTGTGCCTCCGCCTGCGGAAACTCCGGACCCCGCCGTTCCACCGTGCTGTGACGTGTGGCACGATGCTGGCCATCCTCACCGGCAGCCCTCACAGGAGACACTCCTAGTGCAGCAATCCGCCGTACCGGAGCTCGCCCACACCCGAACCCGGCCCATCCACTGGGTCGCGACGGCCACCGCCGTCGCGGGTGTCGTGGCCCTCTCCCCGGTCCTGCAGCCAGGGTCGGCCACGGCCGCCCAGGGTGCCGTCGGCTCGGACGCCAAGTCCGCCCCCGCGGCCGTCGTACCACCCCGTACCAGCGGAGTGACCTTCCCGCTGAACTGCGGACCGGTGAAGGCGGTGGTGGCCAAGGAGGCCTCCGGAGACCTCGACGGGGACGGCCGGCCGGAAACCGTCGCCGTGGTGCACTGCGACTCCGCCATGGGTACTCCGCCGGACGCGGTCTACGTCCTCACCCGGGCCAAGGACGGCGGCGCGTCCCGTGTGGTCGCCACCCTCGTGACCCCCGGGGAGCGGCTCACCGTCACCGACCTCGCCGTACGCGCACGTGCGGTGAGTGCGACCCTGCTCGGCTACTCCTCTGACGACGTGCCGAATTGCTGCCCCGACCTGAAGACCCCGGCCAAGTGGCAGTGGAACGGGCGCGTGTTCGTCCGCACCACTCCGGCCGGGGCACTCGGCGTCTGAAGCGGGCTCACTCCGCACCCGGTCCGTAGACCTCGGCACCGTCGGAAACCCGGCGCACGTGGATGCACTCGCCAGGACACTCCCTCGTCGAGTCCAGCACGTCCGTCAGTAGCGGCAGTGGCACCGGTGCCACCGCCCCCTCGGCCTGGAGCAGTTCGTCGTCCGCGCCCTTCACATAGGCGAGTCCGTCGATGTCCAGCTCGAACACCTCAGGGGCGTACTGGGCACAGATCCCGTCGCCCGTACACAGGTCCTGGTCGATCCAGACCTCCAGCGCCTCGCCGCCCGGGGCCTCCTGCTGCACGGTCATCTCTCCTGCCGTCGGTTCGCCGGAAGGGTCCGGCGCCGCGAGGGCCGGCCGGGTCCGCTCCCGCGGTCGTTGAACACACCCGACCCTACCTCTGCCCGCATTCCGCCCACTTTCCCCCGGCCCCGGGGCGCCGCCCGAGGCGCCCCGGGCGGCGACCGTCCGGCCGGGAGACAGCACCCTGGCCGCAGGGTCCGGCCGCTCCCCACCCGCCGGCGTCACCCCACCCGCCGGAGCTGTCGCTCTACGTGATGATCGTACAAGCGGTTGCACGGGCTTCCCACGCTCGGACGTCGGACAGCTCGGAAGGGGCAACTCCGGTCAGTAGCGAAGGTTTTTGACCACATCAAGCCTGGAACAGGCTGCTTCCGCATCACGTTGAGTGGGTATTCACTCCGTGCGAGGGAGAACGCGCCGGGTGACCGACGACACACCTTGACAGTCTTTGTGATCTAGGGGTTTCAATCGACACCCACCCAGGTAGGGTCTGGAAGCGTCCAGCTCCCCTTGGAGGAGGTGAGGACCGTGGCAGCCCACGACGACGACATGAACCGCGGCATCCGCCCGGGACGCGGGTCCGAAGACCCGGCCGGGCAGATCGCCTACCTTGAGCAGGAGATCGCCGTCCTGCGACGCAAGCTCGCCGACTCTCCGCGACACACGAGGATTCTCGAGGAGCGGATCGTCGAGCTGCAGACCAACCTGGCCGGCGTGTCCGCCCAGAACGAACGACTGGCCAACACCCTCCGCGAGGCCCGCGACCAGATCGTGGCCCTCAAGGAGGAAGTCGACCGGCTCGCCCAGCCGCCGGCCGGCTTCGGAGTCTTCCTGCAGGCGAACGAGGACGGCACCGCCGACATCTTCACCGGCGGCCGTAAGCTCCGGGTGAACGTCAGTCCCAGCGTCGAACTGGATGAACTGCGGCGTGGCCAGGAAGTCATGCTCAACGAAGCGCTCAACGTGGTCGACGCCATGGAATTCGAGAGCGCCGGCGACATCGTCACCCTCAAGGAGGTCCTTGAGGACGGTGAACGCGCCCTGGTGCTGGGACACACCGACGAGGAGCGGGTGGTGCGGCTCGCCGAGCCGCTGCTGGACGTCACCATCCGCGCCGGGGACGCCCTCCTGCTCGAACCGCGCTCCGGCTACGTCTACGAGGTCATCCCCAAGAGCGAAGTCGAGGAACTCGTCCTCGAAGAGGTCCCCGACATCGGCTACGAGCAGATCGGTGGCCTCGGCAACCAGATCGAGGCCATCCGCGACGCGGTCGAGCTGCCGTATCTCTACCCGGACCTGTTCAAGGAGCACGAGCTCCGCCCACCCAAGGGCGTCCTGCTCTACGGCCCCCCCGGCTGCGGCAAGACGCTCATCGCCAAGGCCGTCGCGAACTCGCTCGCCAAGAAGGTGGCCGAGGTCACCGGGCAAGCCGCCGGCAAGAGCTTCTTCCTGAACATCAAGGGCCCGGAGCTGCTCAACAAGTACGTCGGCGAGACCGAGCGGCAGATCCGCCTGGTCTTCCAGCGGGCACGTGAAAAGGCCGGTGAAGGCACCCCCGTCATCGTCTTCTTCGACGAGATGGAGTCCCTGTTCCGCACCCGCGGCTCCGGCGTCAGCTCGGACGTGGAGAACACCATCGTCCCCCAGCTGCTCGCTGAGATCGACGGGGTGGAGGGCCTGGAGAACGTGGTCGTGATCGGTGCCTCCAACCGGGAGGACATGATCGACCCCGCCATCCTGCGCCCCGGACGGCTCGACGTGAAGATCAAGATCGAGCGTCCGGACGCCGAGGCCGCCAAGGACATCTTCGGCAAGTACCTCACCGAGCGTCTCCCGCTCCACGCGGACGACCTTGACGAGCATGGCGGCGACAAGGCCACCACCGTCCAGAGCATGATCCAGACGGCGGTCGAGCACATGTACGCCGAATCCGAGGAGAACCGCTTCCTGGAAGTCACCTACGCCAATGGCGACAAGGAGGTCCTCTACTTCAAGGACTTCAACTCCGGCGCCATGATCGAGAACATCGTGGGCCGCGCCAAGAAGATGGCGATCAAGGACTTCCTGGAGAAGAACCAGAAGGGCCTCCGCGTCTCCCACCTCCTCCAGGCCTGCGTGGACGAGTTCAAGGAGAATGAGGACCTGCCCAACACCACCAACCCCGACGACTGGGCCCGGATCTCCGGAAAGAAGGGCGAACGGATCGTGTACATCCGCACCCTCATCACCGGAAAGCAGGGCGCGGACACCGGACGCTCCATCGACACGGTGGCGAATACCGGTCAGTACCTGTAAAGGCAGGGCGGCTGCGGGTGCCCTCGGTGGGTACCCGCAGCCGACTGTTTTTCCGGCCACGACCGGAGCAGCCAATGACGCAAATGATCTCCCCACCAGCGCAGAGGCGTTCTAGGCTCGTTCCTACCGCCGAGTCGCGCAGTGCGGGGACGGGCACCGCACACGCACCGGAGCGCCAGCGGTACGTGAGCGGCGCCCACGACCGAGGGTGCCGCCGGGCAAGGAGGGCCGCATGACCGTACGGCGAGTAATGGGCATCGAGACGGAGTACGGGATTTCCGTCCCCGGCCACCCCAACGCCAATGCCATGCTCACCTCATCCCAGATCGTCAATGCCTACGCGGCGGCGATGCACCGGGCCCGCCGGGCCCGCTGGGATTTCGAGGAGGAGAATCCGCTACGCGACGCGCGTGGCTTCGACCTCGCCCGGGAGGCCGCCGACGCCAGCCAGCTCACCGACGAGGACATCGGCCTGGCCAACGTGATCCTCACCAACGGCGCGCGGCTGTACGTGGACCACGCCCACCCCGAGTACAGCGCACCCGAGGTCACCAACCCCCGCGACGCTGTCCTCTGGGACAAGGCCGGCGAACGGATCATGGCCGAGGCCGCCGAACGGGCCGCGCAGCTGCCCGGCGCCCAGCCGATCCACCTCTACAAGAACAACACCGACAACAAGGGCGCCTCCTACGGCACGCACGAGAACTACCTGATGAAGCGGGAGACCCCCTTCTCGGACATCGTGCGCCACCTCACGCCCTTCTTCGTCTCCCGCCAGGTCTTCGCCGGCGCCGGCCGCGTCGGCATCGGCCAGGACGGTCACGAGCACGGCTTCCAGATCAGCCAGCGGGCCGACTACTTCGAGGTCGAGGTGGGCCTGGAGACCACTCTCAAGCGCCCCATCATCAACACGCGCGACGAGCCGCACGCGGACGCCGAGAAGTACCGGCGCCTGCATGTGATCATCGGCGACGCGAACCTCTCCGAGATCTCCACCTACCTCAAGCTGGGCACGACCGCCCTGGTGCTGTCCATGATCGAGGACGGTTTCATCGCCGTGGACCTGGCGGTGGACCAGCCCGTGCGCACCCTCCACCAGGTCTCGCACGACCCCTCGCTCAAACGGCAGGTCACCTTGCGCAGCGGGCGCACCCTGACCGCGGTCCAGCTGCAGATGG
Source organism: Streptomyces pluripotens (assembly GCF_000802245.2). Classification (NCBI taxonomy): domain Bacteria; kingdom Bacillati; phylum Actinomycetota; class Actinomycetes; order Kitasatosporales; family Streptomycetaceae; genus Streptomyces; species Streptomyces pluripotens. The sequence goes on along the minus strand of NZ_CP021080.1, from coordinate 1,157,823 downwards.
AGTACTACGAACTGGCCCGCAAGTACGTGGAGGATCGCTACGGCGCGGACGCGGACGACCAGACCAAGGACGTCCTGGTCCGCTGGGAGGACACCCTCACCCGCCTGGAGAACGACCCGATGAGTCTGGCCGGCGAGCTGGACTGGGTCGCCAAGCGCGAGCTGATGGAGGGCTACCGCCGTCGCGACGCCCTCGACTGGGACGCCGCGCGGCTCCACCTCGTCGACCTCCAGTACGCCGACGTGCGGGCCGAGAAGGGCCTGTACAACCGTCTGGCGGCCCGTGGACGCATGAAGCGACTCCTGGACGAGGCGGAGGTCGACAGGGCCCGTACGAGTCCTCCGGAGGACACCAGGGCGTACTTCCGCGGACGGTGTCTGGAGCAGTACGCGGACGACGTCGCCGCAGCCTCCTGGGACTCGGTCATCTTCGACCTGCCCGGCCGGGACTCCCTGCAGCGCGTTCCAACCCTGGAACCGCTACGCGGAACGCGAAATCACGTCAAGGAGCTCCTGGACCGCTGCCGCACCGCGGAAGACCTGGTCAGGGTCCTGTCCGGCAACTGAGTGCGGTCAACCGCGGACCAGCGGGCAACCGAACCGCCCCGGGCGGACAGGGTGGAAACCCTGCCGCCCGGGAATCATCGAGGTGGCCCCCGCACGTTGTGGAAACTGCGGGGCCGATGTCGGACCCGGCTTGTAGGGTCTGATCATCACCGATCGGCGGATAAGCCGACCCGTCGACCATGTCGGGCGAACTGAGCGGGGTGAGGGTTATGGCAACCAAGGACACCGGTGGCGGCCAGCAGAAGGCGACGCACTCTACCGAAGAGGTCGAGGAGCAGGCGCAGGATGCGCAAGGCGCGGACGACCTCAAGGAGCGGCACGAGAAGCTGAGCGACGACGTGGACTCCGTCCTGGACGAGATCGACGACGTGCTGGAGGAGAACGCCGAGGACTTCGTTCGAAGTTTCGTTCAGAAGGGCGGCGAGTAGCCTTCGAAGTGAAGGCTGCCGGGGGGTCGGCTTTGCGGGCGAAGAGGAAGCCAAGCGGTGCATGCGGCGCCGGCGCCACAGGCCGCGAGCAGGGTCCGCACGGGGCAAGCCGGTATGTGGCGGCTCGCAGGCTCCCTGCCGGGGGCGCGCGGCTGCATGCCGCCAGGGGCGGCGGGCCAAGGAGCGCGGCAGCCGCCGGGGAGCGGATGCGTCTGCGGGTCATGAGTACAGGCCCGCCTGCCGTGAGAACGGGTCTCTTCGGGAGTGGAGGCGGAACCGCAGTGCCCCGGCCGGCCCGGTGGCCCTCAGCAGGCCGGGTGGGGCGGCGGACGGGCCGGGCGGGGCACCTGAAGCGCACCCCCGGTCCGGCGAAGCCCGAACGTGCCGCGACGCTCGTAGCTCGACCAGGGCCCTGCACGATTCGGTTTCCGGATCGGGCCGTGCATGTGGATCACTACCGCAAGACGGGTAGGGTCCGTGACGTACTGTGCTTCAACTGCAATTCGGCCATCGGCAAGTTGGGAGACGATCCCGACACCGCTCGTCTGCCGTTGTCTATCCGGAAGGAAACTTGTGGAAGCCAATCCTCGTAGCACCGGGCGTCTGCCAGCTGCCTTCCTGACGCCTGGGTCCTCCTCCTTCATGGACTTCCTCGCCGGGCACCAGCCCGCGTTGCTGCCCGGCAACCGGCAGCTGCCCGCCCAGGGCGTGATCGAGGCGCCGCACGGCACCACCATCGTGGCCGTGACGTTCCCCGGGGGTGTGGTACTCGCCGGTGACCGCCGGGCGACCATGGGCAATGTGATCGCGCAGCGGGACATCGAGAAGGTGTTCCCCGCGGACGAGTACTCGGCCGTCGGTATCGCAGGCACCGCGGGTCTGGCCGTGGAGATGGTCAAGCTCTTCCAGTTGGAGCTGGAGCACTTCGAGAAGGTCGAAGGTGCCCAGCTGTCGCTGGAGGGCAAGGCGAACCGTCTGTCCACCATGATCCGTTCCAACCTCGGCATGGCCATGCAGGGGCTGGCCGTCGTCCCGCTCTTCGCCGGGTACGACCTGGACCGGGAAAAGGGCCGGATCTTCTCCTACGACGTCACCGGCGGCCGTTCCGAGGAGCATCATTTCGCGGCGACCGGTTCCGGCTCGATCTTCGCGCGCGGCGCGATGAAGAAGCTGTTCCGTGACGACCTGACCGAGGAGCAGGCCACGACCCTCGTGGTGCAGGCCCTCTACGACGCGGCAGACGACGACTCGGCGACCGGTGGTCCCGATGTCGCCCGCCGGATCTACCCGATCATCACCGTGATCACCGAGGACGGCTTCCGCCGGCTCACCGAGGAGGAGTCCTCAGAACTCTCCCGTGCGGTGCTCCAGCGGCGTCTGGAGGAGCCCGACGGCCCGAAGGCCGCCGTGCTCTGAGCACGGGCCCGGTGCTTCTTATCAAGGTGATCCAGTGACCATGACAGAAAGGGACGGATAACCGGTGTCGACGCCGTTCTATGTCTCACCTCAGCAGGCCATGGCCGACCGGGCGGAATACGCCCGTAAAGGCATCGCCCGCGGCCGCAGCCTGGTCGTGCTGCAGTACGCCGACGGCATCGTGTTCGTCGGCGAGAACCCGTCCCGTGCGCTGCACAAGTTCAGCGAGATCTACGACCGGATCGGTTTCGCGGCCGCAGGCAAGTACAACGAGTACGAGAACCTGCGGATCGGCGGTGTCCGCTACGCCGATCTGCGCGGGTACACCTATGACCGTGACGACGTCACGGCCCGGGGTCTGGCCAACGTGTACGCCCAGACATTGGGCACGATCTTCTCCTCCGCAGGCGAGAAGCCGTACGAGGTGGAGCTGGTGGTGGCCGAAGTGGGGGAGACCCCGGAGGGCGACCAGATCTACCGGCTGCCCCACGACGGCTCAATCGTGGACGAGCACGGCTCGGTGGCGGTGGGCGGCAACGCCGAGCAGATCAGCAGTTTCCTGGACCAGCGGCACCGCGACGGCATGAGCCTCGCGGAAGCACTCAAGCTGGCCGTGCAGGCCCTGTCCCGCGACACCAACGGCAGCGAGCGGGAGATCCCTGCCGAGCGCCTGGAGGTCGCGGTGCTGGACCGTACGCGTCCGCAGAAGCGCAAGTTCAAGCGGATCGTCGGCCGTCGGCTCGCCCGCTTGCTGGAGGCGGAGGGTGCGGCGACGGAGGCGGAGGGCTCCGAGGAGGACGGGCCCGAGGAGTAGCGGTCCGCTCCTGAAGCGATGTGCCCCGGCCGGCCGTGAGGACGCCCCCACGTTCCCAGGACCGGGGCGCACCCGCTTTCAGACGGCCCGCGGTGGCGCTGTGGAGCCCCGTACGACCAGTTGCACGGGGATGTCCCCGCCTTCAGGTTCCCTGCCCTCCAGGACGGCCAGCAGGGCCTGCATACCGCGTTCCCCGAACAGCTCCGCGTCCAGCCGTACGGTCGTCAGCTCGGGGTCGATGGCAGTGGCGAGGGCGAGGTCGTCCAGGCCGGTCACGGAGACGTCCTCAGGGACACGCAGGCCGAGGCGACGCAGCGCCTTGTAGGCGCCGGCGGCGAGTTTGTCATCGTCGCAGACGATGGCGGTGGGGCGCGGTCCCGGCGTGGTGAGCGCGGCCTCGGTGGCGGTGAGGGCCCCCACGATGGAGATCGGTGCCCGGGCCGTGCGGATCTCCGTGTTCGGCACGGCTGCCATGCGCGTCGCGAGTTCCCGTGCGCGGACCTCGAAGGTCCAGGAGGGCACGTCCGCGGCCAGGTGGAGCACGTGGCGGTGGCCGAGGTCCAGCAGGTGGCCGGCGACCTGGCGGACACCGTCGGCGATGTCGAGGTTCACGGTGGCGGCGCCGAGGCTGCCTTCGGGGTCGCTGTCGAGCATGACCAGGGGCAGCTGGTCGCCGCGGATCGCGGTGAGGGCGTCGGCGGCCATGGAGGAGGCGATGACGCCGTCTAGGGCGGCTTGCGCGGAGGCGAAGGGGTCGCGGGCCGGGCCGATACCCTCGGGCGAGGGGTAGAGGACGACGCCGAAGCCGTGCTCGGCGGCCACGCGTGCGGCGCCCGTGTAGACGCCGGCGAAGAACTCGGTGGTCAGGGCGGGGACCACGAGCAGCACCGTGCGGGTGCGGCCAAGGCGCAGGTTGCGGGCGGCCAGGTTGGGACGGTAGCCGAGGTCGCGGGCGGCTTCGCGGACCCGTTCGGCGGTGGCCTCCGAGACGCGGCCGCGCCATTTGTCGCCCATGACGAGCGAGACGGCGGCCTGGGAGACCCCGGCGGCCTGGGCGACGTCACGGCTGGTCGGGCGCGTACTGCTGCGTGCCACCGCGGGCCTGCTCCTTCGTCTGGACGTGCGAACAGCGCACATGGTACGTATGAGCAGAGGCGTTATACGTAACACTTCGGGTCGTTGAAGCGTCCCGGGCGAGCCTTTGGAGGCAGGCATGGCCACGGGATACCTGGAGATCCTGCGGACGCGGCATGCTGCGCGACTGCTCACCGGCACCCTCGTGGGGCGGCTGCCGAACGCCACCGCCGCGATCGCCCTGGTGCTGTTCGTGCGTGCCGAGGGCGGCACCTACAGCCTCGCGGGCGCCCTCGCAGCCGTGTACGGCGTCGCCAACGCCATCGGGCAGCCGGTGCTGGGCCGCCTAGTGGACCTGCACGGCCAACCGCGCGTCCAGTTGCCCGCCGCACTGCTCGCGGCCCTCTCGATGGCCGTCTTCGCCTGTTCGGGCACCGATCCGTTGCCTCTCGCCTACGCGGCCGTCGCGGCGGCCGGCCTGTTCGCCCCACCGCTGGAGGGCGGTCTGCGGGCCCTGTGGCCGTCCGTGCTGCGCCGCGAGGAGCAGGTGCACACGGCCTACGCCATGGACGCGGTCGCGCAGGAGGTCATGTACACGGTCGGGCCGCTGCTGGTGACCTTGTGCGTGTCGCTGTGGGACGAGCGTGCCGCGCTGCTCGTGTTGAACGTCCTGGGGGTGCTGGGCGCGTCCTCCGTAGCGGCCTCGCCGCCCTCGCGTGCGTGGCGGTCGGCGCCTCGTGAGGCGCACTGGCTGGGCGCCCTGCGGTCGGCGGGACTGTTGGCGCTGCTCGCGGCCTTCCTGTGCGTCGGTATCGCACTGGGTTCCATCACGGTCGCTTCGGTGTCCTACGCCGACGGTCACGGCGGCGACGCGGTCTACGGATGGCTCATGGCCGGGCTGGGGCTGGGAGCGCTGATCGGCGGCACCGCCTACGGCGCGCGCCGGTGGGTCGGTGCGCCCGAGCGTCGACTGCGGGTCCTGGTGGCCCTTCTGGCGGTGTGTTACCTGCCGCTGATGCTGATGCCGGGTACGGTCGCGATGGTGCTGCTCAGTGTGGTTTCCGGGGTGTTCCTGGCACCGTGCATCGCGTGCGCCTTCATCATCGTCGACCGCCACGCTCCGGGTGGGACCGTCACCGAGGCCTTCTCCTGGCTCGTGACGACGTTCACCGTGGGTGCCTCGGTGGGAACGGGCCTGGCGGGGCCGGTGGTCCAGGCCGGCGGCACGCTCTGGGGTTTCGCGCTGCCGGGTGTGGCGGGGGCCGTGTCGCTGCTGGTCCTGCTGGCCACCGGTCGGGTCCTCGCAGCTCCCGCGCGGGGCGGGGTGGTTGCGGCTTCCTCGGAAAATGATCCGAATCGTGCTGTCGAACCCCGTTTCAGAGCAGGGGATCGGGCGTAATGTTCAGTCATGGACCGCCGCATTTTCGGGCTGGAGAACGAGTACGGCGTCACATGCACGTTCAGGGGACAGCGGCGCCTGTCTCCTGACGAGGTGGCCAGGTACCTCTTCCGCCGTGTCGTGTCATGGGGCCGCAGCAGCAATGTCTTTCTGCGAAACGGCGCCCGGCTCTATCTCGACGTGGGCTCACATCCGGAATACGCGACACCCGAATGTGACAACGTGATCGAACTGGTCACCCACGACAAGGCCGGCGAGCGCATTCTCGAAGGACTCCTGGTGGACGCGGAACGACGCCTGCACGAGGAGGGAATCGCGGGCGACGTCTACCTGTTCAAGAACAACACCGACTCGGCGGGCAACTCCTACGGTTGTCACGAGAACTACCTGGTGGCCCGGCACGGGGAGTTCTCCCGGCTCGCGGACATCCTCATCCCCTTCCTGGTGACGAGGCAGTTGCTGTGCGGCGCGGGCAAGGTGTTGCAGACACCGCGCGGTGCGGTGTACTGCGTCAGTCAGCGCGCGGAGCACATCTGGGAGGGCGTCTCCTCGGCGACGACCCGGTCGAGGCCCATCATCAACACCCGGGACGAACCGCACGCGGACGCCGAGCGCTACCGCCGGCTGCATGTGATCGTCGGCGACTCCAACATGTCCGAGACGACGATGCTGCTGAAGGTCGGCGCCACGGATCTGGTGCTGCGCATGATCGAGGCGGGCACCGTGATGCGCGACCTCACCCTGGAGAACCCGATCCGGGCGATCCGCGAAGTGAGCCACGACACCACCGGACGGCGCAAGGTGCGTCTGGCCAGCGGCCGGGAGGCCTCGGCGCTGGAGGTGCAGCGCGAGTACTTCGACAAGGCCGTGGACTTCTGCGACCGACGGGGTATCCGCACGGGTACGGTCGCCCAGGTCCTGGAGCTGTGGGGCCGTACGCTCGACGCGATCGAGACCGAGGAACTGGACCGGATCGCCACCGAGATCGACTGGGTGATGAAGTACAAGCTCATCGAGCGGTACCGGGCCAAGCACAACATGACGATGTCGCATCCGCGGGTCGCGCAGATAGACCTCGCCTACCACGACATCCACCGCCGTCGTGGCCTGTACTACCTGCTGGAGAAGAAGGGGCAAGCCGCCCGTGTCTGCAATGATTTGAAGATCTTCGAGGGTAAGTCGGTGCCGCCGCAGACCACTCGGGCCCGGTTGCGCGGCGACTTCATCCGGCGGGCGCAGGAACAGCGCAGGGACTTCACGGTCGACTGGGTGCATCTGAAGCTCAACGATCAGGCGCAGCGCACCGTGTTGTGCAAGGACCCGTTCCGTTCGGTGGACGACCGGGTGGAGAAGCTGATCGCCGGAATGTAGCGGAGAGCGTGGGCGAGCGGACCTCCGGACACCAGTCACGGGGGAACGCCACACGGGCGTCGTACGTTTTCCGTACGGCGCCCTTCTCACACCGTAGAGTTTGCGCGCACGCCATCCACAAGACCGACCGATTACGAGGCCTTTCCGTGCGCCGACGCTCGCTTCTCCTTGCCGCCCTGCCCGCAGGACTGGTCACGCTCGCCGGGTGCGGGGACGGCAAGTCCGACTCCAGTAAGGCCGGTGCCTCACCGTCGTCCTCGCAGTCCAGCACGCCTCCGCCGAAGATCGTGGACGGGCCGCTGCCGGCGATCACGGCGGGCGTGAAGTTCGGCGAGAAGCCGACCGTCGCCAAGGGGACGGGGGAGCCGTCGAAGAACCTCGCGGTGAAGACAGTGATCGCGGGCAGCGGCCGCACGGTCGCCGAGAACGAGTTCATCCAGGCGAACTACCTGGGTCAGATCTGGGACACGGGCAAGGTCTTCGACAACTCCTACGACCGCAAGAGCCCGCTGGTCATGCAGCTCGCCCAGGGCAGCATCATCGACGGCTGGCGGTACGCCCTCGCGGGCAAGAAGACCGGTAGTCGGGTCGAGATCGCGGTGCCGCCCGCCCTGGGATACGGCGAGTCGGGCCAGCCACAGGCGGGCATCAAGGGCACGGACACCCTGGTGTTCGTCATCGACCTGATCGACGTGTTCAGTTCCAAGAGCTCAGCCCAGGGCAAAGCGGTCACGCAGAGCGACGCCGGGCTGCCGAAGGTCGCCACCAACACCGACGGCAAGGTACCCGAGGTCACCGTTCCCAAGGCCGATCCGCCGAAGAAGCTCGTGTCCGTGTACGTCCTGGAGGGCGACGGCCCGGAGGTGAAGGCCGACCAGACGGTGCTGTGCCAGTTCCAGGGCCTGGTCTGGGACGGAGGCAAGACCTTCCAGCAGACGTACGGCTCGGGCCGGCTCAGCCAGTTCTCGATCGGGCAGATGCAGCAGACGGTCAAGGGCCTGGCACAGGGGCTGACCGGCAAGAAGGTGGGCAGCCGGGTGTTGATCGTCGTACCGCCGGACCTGGCCTACGGTGACAATCCGCCGAGCGGTGGTGTGATCAAGAAGGGGTCTACCCTGGTGTTCACGGTGGACATCCTGGCGGCGATGTAGCACGCGGGACGCCCGTGGCGGGCGGGAGCGCCTCGGGGATGAAAGACTGTCCGCGTTCCGTGTCGTACACAAGCAGGAGCTTTTGGTGAACATCGACAAGCCCGAGATCGACTTCCCGGGCGGCGAGCCCCCGAAGGACCTGGAGATCAAGGACGTCTGGGAGGGCGAGGGCGAGGTCGCCGCTGCGGGTGACTTCGTCAAGGTCCACTACGTGGGCGTCGCGTTCTCCACCGGTGAGGAGTTCGACGCATCCTGGAACCGCGGCAAGCCGCTGGACTTCCAGCTCGGTGTCGGCCAGGTCATCCAGGGCTGGGACAAGGGCGTGCAGGGCATGAAGGTCGGTGGTCGCCGCCAGCTGACCATTCCCGCCCACCTGGCCTACGGGGACCGTGGCGCGGGCCATGTGATCGCCCCGGGTGAGACGCTGATCTTCGTCTGCGACCTGGTGGGCGTGGCCAAGCGCTGACCGGATCTGGTCAACAGAGGGCCCGTGCCGTGTGTGCGGGCCCTCTTTCCATGTCTCTCGCCCTGTGGGAAGGGACCGCAACTTTGTTCCGGCTTTTGCCCCGACACCGCGGAGCGGTACGGTCATCGGTCGGAAGCACCAGAGGAAGGCGAAGGGCGTCGATGGCCATTGCCAAGGCCGAGCGGCTGATGAACCTCGCGTTGTGTCTGCTGGGGACGCGGCGGCCACTGAGCAAACGGGAACTGCGCGATTCCATCGAGGCGTACGTCGAGGCCTCCAGGGTGGGGAAGGACGCGGCCGGCAGCGACGACTCCTTCAACCGCATGTTTGAGCGGGACAAGGACGACCTGCGCGAGCTGGGCATGGTCATCGAGACCGTGGAGAACCTCGACGGTGAGGTCGGCTATCTCGCCCGCCGCGACAGCAACCGCTTGCCCCCCATCACCCTGGACGCCGAGGAGGCCGCCGCTCTGGGGCTGGCCGCCAAGGTCTGGCAACAGGTCCGCCTCGCCGGCGCCGCCAGCGGGGCCCTGCAGAAGCTGCGTGCCGCGGGCCTGCCGGAGGGCGTCGACCCGTACGAGGCGCATGGCGCCCTGGAGCCGCGTATCCCGGTGCACGAGGCCGCCTTCGAGCCGCTGATGCTGGCCTGCCGTGACCGCCGCCCGGTTGTCTTCGACTACCGCAAGGCCTCGGCCGCCCGCCCCGAGAGCCGGCATGTGGAGCCGTGGGCGCTGGAGTGTTGGCGCGGCCACTGGTACCTGGCCGGTTTCGACCGGGACCGAGGCGCCGAGCGTGTCTTCCGCCTCTCCCGGATCACCGGCCGTGTTCGCTCCCGTGGTACGGGCTTCACCGCGCCGGTGCCGGACGTCGTCACGGTGCGCGAGACCGTTGCGAGCTGGGCGGGGGAGATCGCCAACCGCTCGGCGTTGATCCGGCTGCGCTCGGGCGCCGGATACCCCCTACGGGCGAAAGCCGTCAAGGTCCAGGAACTCGGCAACGGATGGGACGAGTTGGAGATTCCATACGGGCACGGCCTGGACGCCTGGCTGGTGGAGTTCGGGCCAGACGTGGTGGTGCTGGAGCCTGCCGAACTGCGGGCCGACGTGGTGGACCGGCTACGCGCCGTGGCCAAGGGCTGAGGGGGAGCGGAACAGAACCATGGCAGGTAAATCGGCCAGGCCCGTGAACGCCATTGACCAGACGAGGCGGATGCTCTCCCTGGTGACCTATCTCAGGGAGCGCCCCGGCGCCCGGATCGCGGACGTCGCGCGTGCCTTCGGCATCACCGAGGACGAACTCGTCGCCGATCTTGATCTGCTGCCCATGTGCGGTACCAGTTTCCGCGGTGGCGACCTCCTGGACATCGACACCGACGGTGAGCGTATCTGGTGGCACAACCCGGCGGCGCTCGGCGAGGAGGCGGCCGAACCGCTCCGGCTCGCCGCCGACGAGGCCACCGCCCTGCTGGTGGCCGCCCGCGCGGTGTCGACCCTGCCGGGTCTGCGGGAGGGTGACCGCCAGGCTCTGCTGCGAGCCACCGCCAAGGTGGAGACCGCGGCAGGCGAGGCAGCGGGCGCCAGTTCCCGCCTGTCGGTGACCTTCGAGTCCGAGGGCGGGGTCTTCGCCGACGTCGACCGGGCCATCTCCGAGCGCCGCCGGCTGTGGATCCGCTACTACTCCCCGGCCCGGGACGAGGTCACCGAGCGGGAGATCGACCCGATTCGCCTGGTCAGCGTCGGGCACACCTATGTGGAGGCGTGGTGCCGCCGTTCCGAGGCGCGCCGCACCTTCCGGCTCGACCGGGTCGCGGAGATCAGGGTCCTCGACGAGCATTCCGCGCCACCGGAGGTCGAGCTGCGTGATCTGTCCGAGGGGCTGGTGCAGCCGGCCGCCGAAGACCCGGAGGTGGTGGTCGAAGTCGGTCCGGGCGGGCGCTGGGTCGCCGAGTACTACCCGCACGACAACGCCGATGAGCTTCCCGACGGCGGACTGCGTATCACCTTGCGTACACCTGATCCGGCTTCCCTGCGCCGGCTGGCGCTCCGGCTCGGCAGCGACGGCCGGATCGTCTCCCCGCCGGAGCTGGCCGAGAGTGCCCGCCGAGCGGCTCGCGAGGCACTGGCGGCCTACGAAGGACCGCCAGGCGTGGCGGGGGCGGCCGGGCACGGGCAGGACGACGGGCACGACCGGCGGATCTGATCCGCGGCGCCCCGAAGGCGAACGATCAGAGGAATGAGGAGCGAGGGCTTTGTGCGAGTCTCCGGTGACCGGTGCCGGCGAGATGACGGTGGCGACCGCCTTCGCCGGGATGAGGAGAGTGGTCCCCGTGGTGTTCAAGGCCGGATGCCCGGACTGCCGGGGCCGCTTCGAGCTCGCGGCCAGCGCGTTACGTCTCGCCATCGGCGCCACCAGCCGGACCACGTTCTACTCCTTCACCTGCCCGGAGTGCGGCGCTGTGGTCCGCAAGCCGGCCGGCGAGCGCATCGTGGAACTGCTCACCGTCGGTGGGGTCAGGACCCTGCGGCTGCACTCCACGGTGTAGGCGGCTGCGTTCCACGACTCGGGACGGTCTAGGCTCGACGCCATGTTCTGGCCGATGTTCGCGGTAGCCGTTGGTTTCCTGGGTCTCGCCGTTCTGGGGGTGCTCGCCGTCCGGGTCTTCCTAGAGGCGCGGCGTCTCGGACAGCAGGTCACGGAATCCGCGCGCCGCATCAGCAGGGCAGCCGAGGACCTGGAGCGGGCGGCCGTGCGTGCGTCCCAGGCCGTGGACACTCTGTGATCGTGTGATGTTGTGCGTTTTGGGTCACTTCGCCCTGTCACCATGCCCATCCGGCCAGGTACGCTGCTGGTCGCGGCCCGGAGAACGAGGCGCGGTCCGCAGAGCGGGAGTACGCACGGGGATTGTTAGCCGTTCACCCCGGGGCGTTACGATCGCTGCCAGCACAATGGTCAGACGCTTGTCCGACTGGTCGAGCATGTCCCGCCGCCCCGCCTCAGTGAGAAGGTGAAGACTTATGTTCCGCAACGCACTTGAGCCGTGGCACCTGGTGCTCCTGGTTCTGGTGATCGTGCTCGTGTTCGGCTCCAAGAAGCTTCCGGACATGGCGCGTTCGCTCGGTAAGTCCGCGCGCATCCTCAAGAGCGAGGCCAAGGCGATGAAGGACGACGGCAAGCAGTCCACCACCTCCTCCCAGCCCACCGAGGAGCAGGCTCAGGCTCAGCGCACGATCCAGGCCGCGCCCGGCGACGTGACCAGCTCCCGTCCGGTCAACGAGCCGTCCGACACGACCCAGCGCTGACGCGAGGACCGGGGCATCCGGTCCGCTGCACGAGATGAGGATGTGGGTTGCCCAAGTCTGCCCGCAAGGAGGCGAGGGATCCCGAGGGGCGGATGCCGCTCGCGGATCACTTGCGTGAGCTGCGCAACCGGCTCGCAAAAGGTGTCCTGGCGATCATCGTGGTCACGGTGGTGGCGGCCTTCTTCTACAAGGACATCATCAACTTCATCACCAAGCCGCTGCTGGAATCCGTCGGCTGCGCGCAGTCCTTCGGGCAGTTGGCGAAGACCAAAGAAGACGTCCACTGTGCGCACATCACGGTCACCGGCCTGCTGACGCCCTTCACGCTGGCGCTGAAGGCCTCGCTGACCGCCGGTGTGGTGGTGGCGGCGCCGATCTGGCTCTACCAGCTGTGGGCGTTCGTCGCGCCCGGCCTGCACCGCCACGAGAAGAAGTACGCCTACGCGTTCGTCACGCTCGGTTTCCCGCTCTTCCTCGTGGGCGGATACCTCGCCTACAACGTGCTGCCCGCCACGGCGAAGGTGATGATCAACTTCACGCCCCAGGGCGCGGAGAACCTGCTGGAGCTGGACAAGCTGCTCGACCTGGTCACGCGCATGGTGGTGGTCTTCGGCCTCTCCTTCGAGATGCCGCTGCTGCTCGTCATGCTCAACCTCACCGGCATCCTCTCCGGCCGCCGCATGCTCGGCTGGTGGCGCGGCATGGTCGTCGGCATCGCCGCCTTCTCGGCCGTGGCCACACCTGGTGCCGACCCGATGTCCATGCTCGCGCTGGCGGCGCCGATCTGGGCGCTGTTCTTCATCGCCGTGACCTTCTCACTGCTCAACGACCGCCGTCGGGCCCGCCGCGAGGACCGGGCGCTTGGGGACGACGAGGCATCCGAGCTGGACCTCACCCCCGAGGACATCGATGAGGTGGAGGCCGTGACCGCGGGCGCCGCGCCCGAGCTCCCCGCCACCGACCGGGTCAACGGCTACGACGACGTGACATGACCTGACGGGACCCGGTCATCACCGAGTGACTGTGCGATGCCCCGGCCCCGGGCGAGGTCCCGGGGCGGGGGCGTTCGCGTTCGCGTGTCCGCGTCGGTTGGCGCCTCCGGTCGTCTCCTGTCCTGTCGATCAGCACACGTTCCGGATAATGATCGTCCTGTTGTCGGTGGGGCCCGGTACGCTCGAAAGCACGATGACAGAGGACCTCTCACCGGCCGAGCGTTATGCAGCGGCCCGCAGGCGGGCAGCCGAGCAGGCGACCGCGCTCGCGTCCTTCCGCGAGATGTATGACTTCGGCCTCGACCCGTTCCAGATCGAGGCTTGCCAGGCGCTGGAGGCGGGGAAGGGCGTGTTGGTGGCCGCCCCCACCGGCTCGGGCAAGACCATCGTGGGCGAGTTCGCCGTCCACCTCGCCCTGCAGCAGGGCAGGAAGTGCTTCTACACCACTCCCATCAAAGCGCTGTCCAACCAGAAGTACGCCGATCTGTGCCGTCGATACGGCACCGAAAAGGTCGGCCTGCTCACGGGTGACAACAGTGTGAACTCCGGCGCCCCGGTGATCGTGATGACCACCGAAGTGCTGCGGAACATGCTCTACGCCGGCTCGCGGACCCTGCTCGGCCTCGGCTACGTGGTGATGGACGAGGTGCACTACCTCTCGGACCGTTTTCGCGGTGCCGTCTGGGAGGAAGTCATCATCCACCTGCCCGAGTCGGTGACCCTGGTCTCGCTCTCCGCGACCGTGTCCAACGCCGAGGAGTTCGGTGACTGGCTGGACACCGTCCGCGGCGACACCGAGGTGATCGTCGCCGAGCACCGGCCCGTTCCGCTGTTCCAGCACGTGCTGGCCGGGCGCCGGATGTACGACCTGTTCGAGGAGGGCGAGGGCCACAAGAAGGCGGTCAATCCCGATCTGGTCCGCCTGGCCCGCATGGAAGCCACCCGGCCGTCGTACCAGGACCGCAGGCGCGGCCGGTCGATGCGTGAGGCCGACCGGGAGCGGGAGCGCAGACAGCGTTCACGCGTGTGGACGCCGGGCAGGCCCGAGGTCATCGAGCGCCTGGATGCCGAGGGACTGCTGCCCGCCATCACCTTCATCTTCAGCCGTGCCGGCTGTGAGGCAGCCGTCCAGCAGTGCCTGTACGCGGGCCTGAGACTCAACGATGAGGAGGCGCGGCACCGGGTCCGTGCCCTGGTCGAGGAACGCACCGCCTCCATCCCGCCCGAGGACCTGCACGTCCTCGGCTACTACGAGTGGCTGGAGGGGCTGGAACGCGGCATCGCCGCCCACCACGCGGGCATGCTGCCGACCTTCAAGGAGGTCGTCGAGGAACTGTTCGTGCGCGGCCTGGTGAAGGCCGTGTTCGCCACCGAGACCCTCGCGCTCGGCATCAACATGCCTGCTCGCTCTGTGGTGCTGGAGAAACTCGTCAAGTGGAACGGCGAGCAGCACGCCGACATCACGCCCGGCGAGTACACCCAGCTCACCGGTCGGGCCGGGCGCCGTGGCATCGACATCGAGGGCCACGCCGTCGTGTTGTGGCAGCGCGGCATGAGCCCCGAGCACCTCGCCGGCCTCGCGGGCACGCGCACGTATCCGCTGCGCTCCAGCTTCAAGCCGTCGTACAACATGGCGGTCAACCTGGTGGAGCAGTTCGGACGGCACCGCTCGCGCGAACTGCTGGAGACGTCCTTCGCGCAGTTCCAGGCCGACAGGTCGGTCGTCGGGATCTCACGCCAGGTGCAGCGCAACGAAGAGGGGCTGTCCGGCTACAAGGCATCCATGACCTGCCATCTCGGCGACTTCGAGGAGTACGCACGGTTGCGCCGCGAGCTGAAGGATCGGGAGACGGAGCTGGCCCGTCAGGGAGCTGCGCAGCGCCGTGCCGAGGCTGCCGTCGCCCTGGAGCGGCTGAGGCCTGGTGACGTCATCCACGTGCCCACCGGCAAGTACGCCGGTCTGGCCCTGGTGCTCGACCCCGGCCTGCCCGCCGGCCGGTCCAACGGTCATCGCGGGTTCGATCACCACGACGGTCCGCGCCCGCTGGTGCTGACCGCGGAACGGCAGGTGAAGCGGCTGGCAGCGATGGACTTCCCGGTGCCGGTGGAGCCGCTGGACCGGATGCGGATCCCGAAGTCCTTCAACCCGCGCTCGCCGCAGTCCCGTAGGGACCTCGCCTCTGCGCTGCGTACCAAGGCCGGGCACATTCCGCCGGAGCGGGCCCGCAAGAAGCGGTCGCAGGCCGCCGACGACCGCGAGATCGCGCGGCTGCGGACCGCGATCCGCGCGCATCCGTGCCACGGCTGCAATGACCGTGAAGACCACGCCCGTTGGGCCGAGCGCTACCACCGGCTGCTGCGCGACACCTCGCAGCTGGAGCGGCGGATCGAGGGCCGTACGAACACCATCGCGCGCACCTTCGACCGGATCGTCGCGCTGTTGACCGAGCTGGACTACCTGCGCAGTGACGAGGTCACCGAGCACGGTAGGCGGCTCGCCCGGCTGTACGGCGAACTCGACCTGCTGGCCAGTGAATGCCTACGCGAGGGCGTCTGGGAGGGACTCGGTCCGGCTGAACTCGCCGCTTGCGTCTCCGCCTTGGTGTATGAGGCCCGGGTCGGCGATGACGCGCTGGCGCCCAAACTGCCCTCCGGTAGGGCGAAGGCCGCGCTGGGCGAGATGGTCCGGATCTGGGGTCGGCTGGACGCTCTGGAGGAGGAGTTCAGGATCAGCCAGACCGAAGGCGTGGGGCAGCGCGAACCCGATCTCGGGTTCGCCTGGGCCGCGTACATGTGGGCTTCCGGGAAGGGGCTGGACGAAGTGCTGCGCGAGGTGGAGATGCCCGCGGGTGACTTCGTGCGGTGGTGCAAACAGGTGATCGACGTACTCGGCCAGATCTCGGCGGCGGCCCCCGCGGAGGGCTCGACCGTGGCCAAGGCAGCGCGCAAGGCCGTGGACCAGTTGCTGCGGGGTGTGGTGGCCTACTCGTCCGTGGGGTGACCGGCCGCCACCGGCGGCTGCTAGGAGCTCGGTGCCGCCGGCGGCCGGGCGGACTTCCGCGGAGGGTCGCCGGGGTGCGGTCGCCGAAACCGGCCGGGCAAGCACCACCGGCGGAAGTCTCGCGTACGGGGGCATGCGCGTCCACCGGACGGTGGACGTCCGGTGTCAGCACAGTCACGTTCCGTACCCCCTGAAAGTGATGCCGCCCCCGCGTACGGGCGGGGTGTCGGTGGGCCCCCGGGCCCCCGCGCACCGGCCGTGTCCGTAAGCGGACGGCCGGTGCCGCACCGGGGCTCCCTCGCGGCCCTCCCGGGTCAGCGCCTTGCCGTCCCCACCCCCCGGGCCGAGAGGCGGCTCCGGGGACGCTGTGCCGTGCCGGCGTGGAGCCGTTGTGCCGTGGCCGAACGACCCCGGCGAGCGGTGTCCTGACCGGGCCGGGTGCCCGGCAGGGTCGGTTCGCCGTGCTCCGGGCCGCACGTACCCACCCCAGCCGTTTGTCGGCAGTCGGACACTGTCACCGGCAAGGGAACGTCCCGTTCGGGTGCCCGGTCCGGGTGGCGGCTGACGTGGCGCGGGGCGACACCGGCGTCCGGTCCACCTGATCGCTCCGGTCCGGCTCGGTCCCGTTCAGAGGGCCATCGTCACCCCTCACGGTGAGTGGTGTTCGCACGCCCGCCCGCCGTCACCCAGCGTGTGCGAAGAGAAGCCGAGCGTGTAAATGAGGCTGAGCGTACTCCCGTTGTGTGGGCGTTTTCAGGTGCTTGCCGAATATGACACGGCGTTGATCCGGTCGGACTAAGCTCGCCCGCGGCGCACCGAGTTGCGGTGTATTCGTGCGCTTGTTCCCAAACATTCCCCGACGCCCCACAGTTCCGTGAACCTTCCCCCTGCAAGCTCCCCCGACACCCAGCCGATTCGTCTCAGAAGGCATCCATGGTGAGTGTTCAGAAGCCTCCCGGTGGCCGTGAACGTCCCTATGCGCGCGTGCTGTTGCCGCCCGCCATATTGATGGCCGCCGCGACCGGGGCCGCCGTCGTCCTTGCACCGGCGGTGGCCCGGATCGCCGTCGGCGCGGTCGGGGCCCTGGCCGTGCTGCTGGTCCTCGCCACCGGCGCCGAAGCCGTTCGCCGCGGACGCAGGCTCCGCGAGGCGCAGGCCGAACACGCCCGTCACACGGCGTATCTGGAGCACCGCCTCGCTGCCCATGACGAGCTGATCACCCGCTTCGCCACCGATGTCCTGCCCACCGGCCTGTACCGGCTGCGTGCCGGAGAGGTGCTCCGGGACGTGCTGCGCAACGTCTACGACATGGATCCCGAGCTGCGCTCGCTGCCCGAGGCGTACCGCGAGTTGCTGCGCGTCGCGCTGCGCGGGGCCGATCACGAAATCTCGATGCGCGACGCCACCGAGCGCTCCTTCGTCAGCATCGCCCGCCGCGTCCAGGCCATCGTCCACCAGCAGGCCCGGGAACTCCGGGAGATGGAGGAGGACCACGGTCGCAACCCGGAGGTCTTCGACGACCTGCTGCGGCTCGACCACGGCACCTCGCTGATCGGCCGCCTCGCCGACTCCATCGCGGTCCTCGGCGGCGGCCGGCCCGGTCGCCAGTGGCCGCTGCCGGTATCCCTCTACAGCGTGCTGCGCGGCGCCATGTCCCGCATCCTGGAGTACCGCCGCATCGACCTGAACTCCATCGTCAACATCAACATCAAGGGAACCGCGGTCGAGCCGGTCATCCACGCCGCCGCCGAACTCCTCGACAACGCCACCCGCTACTCGCCGCCCTCGACCAAGGTGCACGTCACCGCTGCTGAGGTACAGACCGGGATCGTCATCGAAATCGAGGACGCTGGCGTCAGCCTCAACGAGGAGTCCCGCGCCCGCATCGAGCGGATGATCGAGGACGCCAAGGCGGGTGACGACGCCCAGAACCTCGGTGAGAACCCGCGTCTCGGCCTCGCTGTCGTCGGCCGGCTCTGCAAGCAGTTCGACATGGAGGTCTCGCTGCGCGCCTCAGCCTACGGCGGCGTTCGTGCGATCCTCATCGTGCCGCGCGTGATGACCACCACCGAGCCGGGTGTGGGTGCCGCGCACGGCATCGGAGCCACCGGCGTACCCAAGCCCGAACTCGGTGCCGTCGAGGGTCCCAAGCGCCCGCCCAAGAAGCGTCGCCCGACCAGCCCCCGCATCCCCGCCGGGATCTCCATGGAGGAGGACGTCCCCGAGGTCACCGAGTGGACCGCGGGTGGACTTCCACAGCGCCGCAGCCGGGTGAAGACCCCGCTCAGCCAGCGGTACGCCGAACAAGCCGCCATCGAACGCGCCGAGCGCGAGGGCACACCGACCATCTGGTCCCAGCCCGAGCCCGAGCCCGAGAGCGACCCCGAGCTGCAGAAACTGCGGGACCGACCGCCAGGCCTGTGGGTTGACGCCTTCTTCGAGGGTCTGAAGAAGGGCATGCCCGAGGACGTCTCCCCGACCGACTTCACCCAGAACCCGCACAAGTACCTGTACCTGCTCAACGATTCGGACACTGTCATCGAGGCCGCCACCGAGGCCGACGACGAGGGGGACCTCACGTGATCCAGCAGCGAGGCAACTTCGACTGGATGCTCAAGCAGCTGAACGACGGCGTACCCGGTATCCAGATGATCGTGGTCCTCTCCGCCGACGGACTGCGCATCGCCCGCTACGGCGGCGACCCCGACGCCGCCGACCGGGTGGCCGCTGCCTGCGCGGGCGTGCAGAGCCTGGCCGGTGCCATCATCCAGGAGATCCCCGGCGCCGGTGAGATGAAGCTCGTCGTCATCGAGATCGACGGCGGCTACTTCTACCTGATGTCGGCGGGGGGCGCCAACGCCTACCTCGCCGTCCTCGCCGACGTGACCTGTGAACCGGGCCGGATGAGCGGCATGATGCGCGACCTCGTCGTCCGGATCGGCGCCCACCTCACCAGTCCGCCCCGGCGGAACGGGCAGACCGTATGACACCTCCACAACGCAAACGGCACCGGCCGCAGCCCCCTCCGCCGCCGAACCCGCCCGGGACCGCGGACGGCCAGGCCGAGCCCAAGAACCCCGAGCCCAAGAATCCCGAACGGCTTTACACCATTGCCGGATCCGACGACGGCGCGCGCGCCGAACTCGACCTGGTGACGTTGATCGTGGCGCGCTCCGCGCCACCGCCGGCCGCCACACCGGAGCACGCCGCAGTGCTCCGGCTCTGTGCCGCCCCCCTGTCCGTGGCCGAGCTCTCGGCCTATCTGCAACTGCCGTTCAGCGCGATGACCGTGATGATCACCGAGCTGATCACGGCCGAACTGGTGCAGGCGCGCGCCCCGATCGTCCGCCAGGCGCTCCCCGACCGTTCACTCCTCGAAGCGGTGATGCATGGACTTCAAAAGCTCTGACACCATCCCCGGCCCGCGTACCGAGGACCATCTGCCGCACACGGCCCAGGCCGCGGTGAAGATCGTGATCGTGGGCGGTTTCGGTGTCGGCAAGACCACCATGGTTGGTTCCGTCAGCGAGATCAGGCCGCTGACCACCGAGGAGACCATGACCCAGGCCGGGATCGGCGTGGACGACAACTACGGTTCCGACTCCAAGGTGGCCACTACCGTGGCCATGGACTTCGGCCGCATCAGCATCACCGAGAAGCTGGTGCTCTACCTCTTCGGAACCCCCGGCCAGGAGCGCTTCTGGTTCCTGTGGAACGGCCTCTTCGAAGGTGCGCTCGGCGCCGTGGTCCTGGTCGACACTCGGCGCCTGGAAGTGAGCTTCGACGTCATGGGTCGGCTGGAGGAACGCGGCGTGCCCTTCGTCGTCGCCGTCAACTCCTTCCCCGACGCGCCGCGTTACCCGATCGAGGAACTACGCGGAGCACTGGACCTCGGCCCGGACATCCCGATCGTCGAGTGCGACGTGCGGCGTCGCGCCTCCAGCAAGGACGTGCTGATGACCTTGATGCGCTTCCTGCATTCCCTCGCCCTGTCCGGCGCCCTCGTCTGACCCGCAGCCGACCGACCTCCACACCATCCGTTCCGGAGCGATCACCGTGACGCCTGAACCCCATTCCCTCACCGGCACAGACATCACCCCCGGCCCGCCGCCCGGTTGCCCGGCACACGGCCTCGGCCCCGGGGGGCTGCACCGGCTCTACGGTCCCGACTCGGAGGATCTGGGCGACCTCTACGAGCGTCTGCGGGAGCAACACGGAGCTGTGGCCCCCGTGCTCCTCCACGACGACGTACCGATGTGGGTGGTCCTCGGGCACGCCGAGAACCTGCAACTGGTCCGCACCCCCTCGCAGTACACCCGTGACAGCCGCATCTGGACCCCGCTCCAGGAGGGCATGGTCAAGCCCGACCACCCGCTCATGCCGCACATCGCTTGGCAGCCCATCTGCTCCCACGCCGAGGGCGACGAGCACCAGCGGTTGCGCGCCGCGGTCACGGCGGCCATGGCCACCATTGACCACCGCAGTGTCCGGCGCCACATTGGCCGCTACACCCAGGGCCTGGTCAACGACTTCTGCGGACGGGGCCGGGCCGACCTGGTCTCCCAGTTCGCCGAGCACCTGCCGATGGCCGTGATGTGCGAGATCCTCGGCATGTCCGAGGAGTACAACGACCGGATGGTGCACGCCGCCCGTGACGCCCTCAAGGGCACCGAGACCGCCATCCAGAGCCACACCTACGTGATGGACGCGCTGAGCCGGCTCACTACCCGGCGCCGCGCGCGGCCCGAGGACGACTTCACCAGTCACCTCATCACCCACCCGGCAGGACTCAGCGACGACGAGGTCCGTGAACACCTGCGCCTCGTCCTCTTCGCGGCCTACGAGGCCACCGCGAACCTCCTCGCCAACGCCCTGCGCATGGTCCTCACCGAACCGGGCTTCCGCGCCCAGCTCAACGGCGGCCAGATGACCGTGCCGGAGGCGATCGAGCAGTCCCTGTGGGACGAGCCGCCGTTCAGCACCGTCTTCGGCTACTACGCCAAGCAGGACGCGGAGCTGGGCGGCCAGCGCATCCGCAAGGGCGATGGGCTGCTGTTCGCCCCTGCCCCGGGCAACCTCGACCCGCGCATCCGCCCGGACCTGTCCGCCAGCATGCAGGGAAACCGCTCCCACCTTGCTTTCGGCGGCGGCCCGCACGAATGTCCCGGTCAGGACATCGGCCGCGCCATCGCCGACGTCGGTGTCGACGCCCTGCTGACCCGGCTGCCGGACATCCAGCTCGACTGCGCCGAGGAGGAGCTGCGCTGGCGGGCGTCGATCGCCTCCCGGCACCTGGTGGCCCTGCCCGTGCGCTTCGAGCCCAAGCCCCAACAGGACGTCGACCTGCCGCCGCGGCCCATGCCTCTTCCACCGCAGCGTTCCAACTGGCAGGTCGGCAGCCTGAGTAGCGACCCGGCGCCGGCCACCCAGCAGCGGCCGGCGGCTCCCCGTCCCGGCGCCGTGCCCGAACCCGCAGGTACGGCACCGGGACCGGCCAGGCCCAGGGGCGTCCTGCGACGCCTGCTGCGCTGGTGGCGTGGCGAATGACCTCAGGCTAGCCTTCCGCAGCCCAGGCGGCGTAGGACGCCCAGGCTTGGAGCACGCGCCCGCTGGTGAACGCGTGCTCCACTCCGGTCACCGGATCCGTGAACTCCATTCTTCGCGCAAGCAGTTGGAGCGGACGTCGGAAGTCGCCGGGTGGCACCGGGCCGGTCACGTCCGGGTACAGCGGATCACCGAGGAGGGGTACGCCGAGCGAGTTCAGATGCACCCGCAACTGATGGGTCTGTCCGGTTGTCGGGACGAGCCGGTACCGGGCCAGCCCGTTTCGGCGGTCGGCAACGTCCACGCGGGTCTCGGCGTTCGGCTCGCCCGCCACCTCCCGGGCGGCCGGTACACCGTGCTCCTTCACGATCCTGCTGCGCACGGTCCGGGGCAGCACCAGCGACGGGTCATACGGTGCGACGGCCTCGTACTCCTTGCGTACCCGCCGGTCCCTGAAGAGCGTCTGGTACGCGCCGCGTTCCTCGGGGCGCACGGTGAACAGCACCAGCCCCGCAGTCAGCCGGTCCAGCCGGTGTGCCGCGGTCAGCGTCGGGATGCCCTGCTCGCGCCTCAGCCGGGCCAGAGCGGTTTCGGCTATGTGCGTGCCGCGCGGGGTCGTGGCCAGGAAGTGAGGTTTGTCGGCCACGACGATGTGCGCGTCCTGGTACACCACCTCCACCGGGAACGGCACCGGTACCTCGGCGGGCAACGCTCGGTGGAACCACACGAACATTCCCGGCCGGTAGGGTGCGTCCGGTGCCACCGCCCGCCCGTCGGCCCCCACGACCAACCCTGCGTCGAGCATCCCCTCGACGACCCCGGGCCCGGCCCCGGTCAGCCTCTCCACCAGGTGCTCCCGCACCGTGGCCCACGTCCCGTCCGCAGGCAGCCGCACCCGCACGGGATCCACACCGTCGCGCTGGGGGAGCGGGGCAGGAGGGGGCGGGGTGCGGCGTCTCACCGCACCAAGGGTACGGGGCCGCCGTGCCGGGTACCCGAGCCCCGCAGCGGCAACGCCTGGGCCACCGGCGGTACCGTCGGCGGCCCGAGCCGAAGGCACCGGACGGGCTGTGCCCGGCCACCGCGACCCCGAGGCGCGTCGGGCCGGTTCCGGAAGAAGCCGGGCACCTGCCTGATGACGGCTTCTCCCCGGTGGGCAGGATGTGGGGGACACAAGACCATTGCCGCCACACCAAGGTGCCGCCGAATGCCCTCTTTCGAGCTTGCCGACCGACTCGTCATCGGCATCGCTTCTAGCGCTCTGTTCGATCTGGCGGAGTCGGACGCGGTCTTCCGGGAGCGGGGCGAAGAGGCCTACCGGGCCTATCAGGAAGAGCACCTCGACGACACGCTGCGGCCGGGAGTCGCCTTCGGCTTCGTCCGTCGACTGTTGTCGCTGAACGACCTCTGTGCCCCTCAGGACCCTCTCGTCGAGGTCATCATCCTCTCCCGCAACGATCCCGACACCGGCCTGCGGGTCATGCGGTCGATCCAGGCGCACGGCCTGCCGATCAGCCGGGCCGTCTTCAGACAGGGGCGGTCGCCGTACCCGTACATGACGGCGCTGAACATGTCCCTCTTCCTGTCGGCGGACGGACCCGATGTGCGCGAGGCCGTCTCCGCCGGCCTGCCCGCCGGCCATGTGCTCGGTTCACCGTACGCGGACGATCTCACTGACCGGGACCTGCGGATCGCCTTCGACTTCGACGGCGTGCTCGCCAGTGACGCCGCCGAGCAGGTCTACCAGTCCGGCGGTCTGGAGGAGTTCCGCGCCCACGAGGCCCTCAACGCGGGTATTCCGCACGACCCCGGACCGTTGCGCGACTTCCTCGCCGGCGTGAACCGGATACAGCGCCGTGAGGAGGAGCGGCGCAGGAACGATCCCGGCTATGCGATCCGCGTGCACGTCTCCATCGTGACGGCCCGCAACGCGCCGGCGCACGAGCGTGCCGTGCGCAGCCTCAAGGAGTGGGGCGTGACGGTCAACGACGCCTTCTTCCTCGGAGGCATAGACAAGGGCGCGATCATGGAGGTGCTCAGACCGCACATCTTCTTCGATGACCAGGTGACCCACCTGGCGAGTACCTCCCGGACCACACCCAGCGTGCACATTCCCTTCGGTAAGATCAACGAAACGGCCTGCTGAGGCGGGTGCGGGTCAGCGACGGCATCCGTGGGCGTGCCGCCCTACGGCGCTCACGCGGCCGTAGCGTCACCCTCCTGCTCGGCCTCGACACGGGAGTTCCACTCGCGTTTCGTGGCCTGCCAGCCGTCCTCGTCGTGGCCGAGGCGCCAGTAACCGGAAATCGACAGGTCTTCGCGCGGGAGCTGCCGCTCGATGCGCAGCAGCCGCCGCAGCTCCTTCACGAAGCCCGCCTCGCCGTGTACGAACGCGTGCGGTCTGCCCCCCGGGAAGTCCAGTGCCTGCACCGCCTCCAGCAGGGCCTTTCCGACCGGACGGTCCCCGCGGTGCAGCCAGACGACTGCCACATCGGAGTCGATCTTCTGTTCCTCATCGGGGCCCTGCACCTCGACGAAGGCGTGCACGCGGGCGCCGGTCGGCAGGTTCTCCAGGGCACGGGCGATCGCGGGCAGGGCGCTCTCGTCACCGGCGAGCAGGTGCCAGTCGGCGTCCGGGGCGGGTGCGTAGGCGCCGCCGGGGCCCATGAAGCGGACCGTCTCGCCGGGCCGCACGCGGGTGGCCCACGGTCCGGCCAGGCCCTCGTCGCCGTGGACGACGAAGTCCAGGGTGAGCTCACGGTGCTCTCCGTCCCACGCGCGCACGGTGTACGTCCGGGTCACCGGCCACTGCTCGCGAGGGAACTCCGCGCGGATCCGCTCCAGGTCGAATGGCTCCGGGTAGGTCACCCCCGCAGGTGCGAACAGCAGCTTCACATAGTGGTCCGTGCAGGTGTCAGCGGCGAATCCGGACAGGCCCTCGCCGCCGAGCACCACACGCTGCATGTGGGGGGTCAGCCGCTCGGTGCGCACCACCTGCGCGGTATGGAGCTTGCGCGGCTTTCGTCTCGGACGCTCTGCCATTACGGCCTCCTACAAGGAAATTAGGGTTACCTAACTTAGCACCTCGTGCCGCGTCGGCATCTCTTTTTCCCGGGGGCGACGGCGGGACCCGCTACCGGAACCTGTCGACCGTGATCATTCTGCGAGCGTGGTCAGCAGCCGCTGCAGGGAGCCGCCGAGCCCCCACCGTTTCGCCAGGCCCTCCAGCGCCACCGGGTCGCGCGGGGTGCGCGGCAGGGAGGGGTCGACGTCCGGCAGAAGGACGTCGTCGGCCACCCGCACCACCTTCGGTGCGACCGCGAGGTACGGCCGAGCCTCGGTGAGTCGCTTGCGCTGCGACGGCGTGAGTGCGGCCCGCGGGTCGTCCAGGGCCGCCACGACGCCGGCGAGGTCACCGAACTCAGCGAGCAGTTTGGCGGCCGTCTTCTCGCCGATGCCGACCACGCCCGGCAGACCGTCGCTCGGGTCGCCACGCAGCAGTGCGAGGTCCGCGTACCCCCGCCCGCCGACCCCGTACTTCTCGCGCAGCACCGCCTCGTCGGTCAGCTGGAGCGTGCCGACCCCCTTGAGCGGATAGAGCACGCGGACCCCGCGTCCGTCATCCACCAGTTGGTACAGGTCGCGGTCGCCGGTGACGATGTCCACCGGGCCGTCCGCGCGCGCCGTGAACGTGCCGATCACGTCGTCCGCCTCGTACCCGGCCACCCCTGCGCGCGCGATCCCGATCGCGTCCAGTACGTCCTCGATGACCGGTACCTGCGGGGCGAGCGTGTCCGGTACCTCTTCCTCGTCCGGTGCGCCGGAGTGCTCCTCGGCGACCCGGTGCGCCTTGTAGGTCGGGATGAGGTCCACCCGCCACTGCGGTCGCCAGTCGGCGTCCATACACGCCACCAACTGCTCCGGTCGGTGGTCCCTGACCAGCCTTTCGATGAAGTCCAGAAGGCCGCGCACGGCGTTCACCGGCGTGCCGTCGGGTGCCCTCACGGAATCCGGGACGCCGAAGTAGGCGCGGAAATACAGCGAGGCGGTGTCGAGGAGCATGAGTCGTCCGGTCACGCTCGCATCATGCCGCACACCACCGACAGCGAAGAGGACCGATTCGCCGCCGTCCTCCAGCCGATCCTCCCGGACGTGGACCGTGCCGCGCCGGCCGGGGCCCCGGCCGGCGCATGCGTGCATCCACATCGGGCGGCGTGGTGCGCAGCCCTGCGGAGGTGCGCGCAACTGCAGGGAGTCGGGTGGATCTGGTGCCCGCGAGCGGCCCGGCCGGCGGCCGGGCCGCTGTGCCGACCACGACAAGGATCCGGCCAACCACAGAGAGCTATGCTGCACCCTTCGGGTGTGGGCCCCGTGAGCGCGGCGGGGAACACCGGCGGGCGGAAACGCCTTGAATACCATGTCGTGGTGATCCGTTGAACGGCGGCGGCCACGCCGTCCGTCGTCGCGCCGGGACACGCTCCCGGTCCGGGCCCCGCCTCGCGCGGGCAGCTGTGCATACGGTGGGAGCGGTCGCCCCGATGCGTGCGGGCAGCTCGTGGACTGGCGTGAACCGTGAGGGTCGCGGCCCAGGCCGGGACATGGATGGCACGGGCGCATGAAACGGTTTGCCGAACATGCGTAGGGTGCAGAGGAGCCGTCGGAAGGTGCACAGAGGCCATCGCGAGCAACCTGCCCCATAGCGGGCACCCGGACAGCGGTACGACGTACGACGAGCGAGGGAGGGAGCCGGAGCCATGGGCGACCACAAAGAGCACCAGCCCGTGCGGGTGGGCGCGGCCGTGCGGCGCCGCCGCCGCGCCCTGGAACTGACCCTCGCGGTCGTGGCCGAGCGCAGCGGCCTCTCGGTGCCCTTCCTCAGTCAGGTCGAGAACGACCGGGCCCGGCCCAGCCGCAGTTCCCTGGAGAAGCTGGCAG
Source organism: Streptomyces pluripotens (assembly GCF_000802245.2). NCBI lineage: Bacteria > Bacillati > Actinomycetota > Actinomycetes > Kitasatosporales > Streptomycetaceae > Streptomyces > Streptomyces pluripotens. Next base: position 1,131,367 of record NZ_CP021080.1, on the reverse strand, counting down.
ACGCCCTGCGCACCACGGCCGTCGAACTCCTCGCCGCGGCCGATCCGGCCGCCAGTGTGGACGTCGTGCGCGCCGAGCCGTTTACCGAGGGCGACTTCGACTCGCGGACCCGCTCTCTCGTGCGCGGTCACCACCAGCTGCACGCCTCCGAGTTCATCGGCGACCATGACGCCGGCCGCGAGTTCCAGCACCGCAACGACGAGTTGATGTACGTCGCGGACGGCGCCGTGGAGATCGAGGCCGAGGGGCGCGCCTACCGCCTGGGCCGAGGTGACACCCTGTACCTGACCGGCGGGGTCCGGCACCGCTGGCGGGCTACCGTCCCGGACACCCGGGTCATCGTGGTGGCGGTCGCCGAACACATCGAGGCGGTACAGGACCGGTCCCGCTGATGCGGAGGGTCGTCTCCCTCGTCCCGTCGCTGACGGAGGCGGTGGCCGGCACGCTGCCCGGGACCCTGGCCGGTGCCACCGACTGGTGCAGTCATCCGCTGGACCTGGACGTCACCAGGATCGGCGGCACCAAGAACCCGGACGTGGAGCGGATCGTCGCCCTGGCTCCCGACCTGGTCCTCGCCAACGAGGAGGAGAACCGCGCCCCCGACCTCCAAGCCCTGCGCACGGCGGGACTGGAGGTGCTGGTCACCGAGGTGCGCACCGTGCCCCAGGCCTTCACGGAGCTGGACCGGGTACTGGCCGCGTGCGGCTCGCCGGGGCGTCCGCGCTGGCTGGACCAGGCGGAGGAGGCCTGGGCGGCGCTGCCCGAGCGGCGTCTGGGGCAGCGCGTGGCGGCGGTGGTGCCGGTCTGGCGCCGCCCCTGGATGGTTCTCGGCCGGAGCACGTTCGCCGGCGATGTCCTGGCCCGCCTCGGGGTGGACCACCTCTACGCCGTCCACCCAGAGCGTTACCCCCGTGTCCCGCTGCACGAGCTGTGCGCGGCGCGCCCGGATCTGGTGGTCCTCCCCGATGAGCCCTACCGCTTCACCGCGGACGATGGCCCGGAGGCCTTTCCGGGCCTGTCCTGCGCCCTCGTCAGCGGGCGGCACCTGACCTGGTACGGCCCTTCCCTGACGCAAGCGCCGCGGGTACTGACCGGGGCCCTGCGAGCAGCTCTCCGCTGACCAGGCCGCGCACGGTACCGGTGGCGGCTGCGCCCCAGGCCGCGACCAGCAGGGCGTACAGTCCGACGGTCAGCCCGTCGTACACCGCGAGAGAGGTGTGCCGGGCGAGGGCCGCAGCACCGGTCACGCAGGTGCCGACCGGGAAGGTGAACGCCCACCAGGTCATCGCGAAGCCCATGCCCCGCCGTCGGGCCCGTGCCACGTGTGCTGTCGCGAGCCCCAGCCACAGCAGCGCGAACCCCATGACGGGCACTCCGTACAGCACCGCGAAGACCACGAGGCCGCGGTCGTACGGGGCGGCCACGACTCCGGGAGCGGCGTCCGCGACCAGGCCGACCGCGGTGGTGGATTGCCCGAGCGGGCCCAGGACCAGGAACAAGGTCGGCGTGAGGACGAGCGGCAGCGGGCCGGAGGTGATCAACCGGGCGAAGACCAGCGGCAGCATCAGCAGGGTGGCGAACAGGCTCAGCCCGAACAGCGCGAGGCAGGCCATCAGCAGGGTCTCCCGCGGCTGTCCCGGGGGCAGATGCGGTACGAGCAGCGGACCGAGGGCGGCCGACACCATGGGCGCCACCAGTGGCAGCAGCCAGACGGGGGAGGTCTGGGACGGTTCGGCGCGATGCCGTACGGCCATGAGGTAAGGGACGGCAACGGCTGCGGCGATCCCGATGCAGGTACCGGCGGTGAACAGCACGGCGTCGAGGGCGACGGCCACATCATCGCCGATCAGGGGCCGACCGGCCGTCATGGCACCGCCGCCCACCGCCAGCAGGGCCATGGACAGGCAGCCGTAGAAGGAGGCCATGGCCGGGTCGAGGAGATGGGCGCGGGCCTGGTCGCGATGGTGCGTCCAGTGCACGGCACGGGCCGTCAGCAGGGCCACCAGCATCAGCAGGGACAGCGCCCAGAACCCCGCGAAGACGCCCCGCAGCCCGGCCACGGGTCCGGGCAGCGCGGCGCCGGCCGAACCGACGACGGCGGTGCCCATGACGGAGGCGTACCAGTTGGGGCCGAGATCACGGAACCGGGCGGCGCGGGCGAGCGGTAGGGGCTGGACTGAGGTGACCATGGCACCCACCGTCCCGCGTCCCCGCGGCCCCGACCAGGGAGCTCTGATCTATCAGGGCATAAGCTGGTCTTATGGGCGAGGCGGAAGGGCAGCGAGAGCGCACGGAGCCACTGGCGCACCGGGTGCCGGATCTCGCCGCGCTGGAACTGCTGCTGGCCGTGGCACGGCTGGGTAGTCTCGGCGCGGCGGCGCGGGAGGTCGGCATCACCCAGCCGGCCGCCAGCAGCCGGCTCCGCTCCATGGAACGGCAGCTGGGCGTCGCCCTGGTCGACCGCTCGCCGCGCGGCTCCCGGCTCACCGACGCGGGTGCCCTGGTGACCGACTGGGCCCGCCGGGTCGTGGAGGCGGCGGCGGCCTTCGATGCGGGTGCGCGGGCCCTGCGGGCCCGCCGGGACTCGCGTCTCAGGGTCGCGGCGAGCATGACGATCGCCGAGTATCTGCTGCCCGGGTGGCTCCTCGCACTGCACGCCGCGCGTCCCGACACGGCCGTGTCGCTGCTCGCGGGCAACTCGGCCAAGGTCGCCGAGCTGCTGCTGGCCGGGGACGCGGACCTCGGCTTCGTGGAGGGCCTGACGGTTCCGGCCGGTCTGGACTCCGTGGTCATCGCCCACGACCACTTGATCGTCGTCGCGGCCCCCGCCCATCCGTGGGCCCGCCGTCGACGTCCCCTGATGGCGGAGGAGCTGGCGGCCACACCGCTCATCCTCCGCGAACGCGGCTCCGGCACCCGCCAGGTTCTGGACGCGGCCCTCGGCGGCCTGGCCCGCCCCCTGATCGAACTGTCTTCCACGACAGCGGTGAAGGCCTCGGCGGTCAGCGGCGCCGGTCCGTCGGTGCTGAGTGAACTGGCGGTGGGGGAGGAGCTGGCGATGCGGCGCCTGGTCAGCGTCCCGGTGGAAGGTATGCCGCTGCGCCGGGCGCTGCGGGCGGTATGGCCGAGGGGGCACCGGCCCACCGGCCCGGCCCGGGATCTGCTGTCGCTGACCCGCGGATGACCGCGCAGCCGGGGCCGGCGGCCGACCCGGGTGGGACGGTGTCCGCCGACCACCGGGCGCGGGGTTCTGCGGCTGCGAGCCGTGTCGAAGTGGCGCCGCGGCACGGGTGGGGTGGTTGCTGACCGCCCGGCGCAGGCATCGGACGGTGATCGTCGTCGCCGACCGCGCTCAACGGGACGCGGCGGCCACCAGCGCCCGCATCACCCGGGTGTCCTCACCCGCCTCCGGATGCCACTGCACGCCGAGCGCCCATCCCCCGTCCCACGGCAGCTCGATCGCCTCGACCGTTCCGTCCGCCGCGTGCGCCGAGGGGAGCAGACCTTCGCCGAGCCGGTCCACCGCCTGATGGTGATAGGTCGGCACCGTTGTCTTCTCTGGGGCGAGCGCGGCATACCGGGTACCCGGCACCGGGTTCACCGGATGCCCGCCGAACACGCCGACCGCTTCCGCGTGCCCGTCCAGGTGCTGCACGAGGGTTCCGCCGAGGGCCACGTTCAGCAGTTGCATGCCCCGACAGATGCCGAGCAGCGGTGTGCCCGTCGCCAGAGCCGCGCCGATCAGCGCCAGTTCCCAGGCGTCCCGCTCCGGCGCGGGCGGCCCGGTGCGCGGCGAGCGCGCGGCGCCGTACCGGGCCGGGTCGACGTCCGGGCCGCCCGCGATGACCAGCCCGTCGATCCGGGCCACCGCCGCGGCGGCCCGCTCGGGTGCGTCCGGCGGCAGCATGCACGCCAGACCCCCCGCCTGTTGCACCAGCCGCGGGTAGCCGGCGGGCAGCAGCGCCGCCGGCAACTCCCACACCCCCCAACGCACCCCGGACTCCAGATACGTACTCACACCGATCAACGGTCGCACCGTCATGCTGTCCTCCCCGAATGCAAAGGTAGTCATGCATACCTTTGCAGACCGGTCCTATGCCAGGAAGCCCCGGAGCAGGGCCGCCGTGCCGGCGCAGTGCTCGCGCATCACCTCCCGCGCACCGTCGGCGTCCCCGTCCAATACCGCCTCCACCAGCGCGGTGTGCTGCTGCTGGGAATGTTCCAGGTTCCGTACCAGCAGCGGGATGCAGTCGAGCAGATCGTTCACCGCGGCCCGGACCGCCGCGTACTGCGCGGTCAGCGAGGGTGACCCGCACAACTCGGCCAGTGTCAGGTGCAGCAACGTGTCCAGGCGCCGGTACTCGGTGAGCGGGACCTCGTGCGTGCGGTCCAGCACCTCCCGCAGCCGGCGGCCCTGCTCCCCGGTCAGCCCGTGTGCCGCGCACAGCCCGGCCGCGCCCACCTCCAACACCTCGCGGAAGCGCAGTACGTCCTCGATGTCGACCTGGGCGACGCGGCGCCGCAGTTCGTCCTCTCCGCCGGCTTCCTGACGTGGTCGCACGAACGTTCCGCCATAGCGCCCGCGCCGGGCCTCCACCAATCCCTGGTCCTGGAGCACTTTCAGCACCTCGCGCAGGGTCACCCGGCTGATCCCGAGCCGCTCCGCAAGCTCCCGTTCGGCCGGCAGCCGCTCGCCGGCGGGCACCAGGCCCAGGCGGACAACCTGCAGGATCTGCTCCAGTGCTTCCTCGAAACCGTTGCCTGCGCGCACCGGCCGCAGTACTGGGGCGAGCCGGTCATCCACCCCGTGCCGCTCCGTGTTGTGCGACATCCGCCGTACCCCCTTCCCAAGCAATGGTTCTCCGCAATACCTTATGGCTTCCGGCCCGGCCGAAGAAGCGCGAAGGCGCCGAAGGAGGCTCTCCCGTGGCAGACCGCACAGCCCCGCTCAGCGTCGAGGAACTGCACGCCCTCGTCGCGAGCGGTGAGATCGACACTGTCGTCCTGGCCTTCCCCGATATGCAAGGGCGGCTGCAGGGCAAACGGTTCGCCGCCCGCTTCTTCCTCGACGAGGTCCTGCACCACGGCACTGAGGGCTGCAACTACCTGCTCGCCGTCGACGCCGACATGAACACCGTCGACGGCTACGCCATGTCCTCCTGGGACCGCGGCTACGGCGACTTCGCCATGCACCCCGACCTGTCCACGCTGCGCCACATCCCCTGGCACCCCGGCACCGCCCTGCTCGTCGCCGACCTGGCCTGGCAGGACGGCTCCCCGGTAGTCGCCGCCCCCCGCCAGATCCTGCGCCGACAACTGGACCGGCTCGCCGAGCTCGGCTACACCGCCCAGGTCGGCACCGAGCTGGAGTTCATCGTCTTCAAGGACACCTACGAACAGGCCTGGAGCGCGAACTACCAGGGGCTGACCCCCGCCAACCAGTACAACATCGACTACTCCGTCCTCGGTACCGGTCGCATCGAGCCCCTGTTGCGCCGTCTGCGCAACGACATGGCCGGAGCCGGCCTCACCGTCGAGTCGGCCAAGGGCGAGTGCAACCCCGGCCAGCACGAGATCGCCTTCCGCTACGACGAGGCCCTGCGCACCTGCGACCAGCACGCGCTGTACAAGACCGGCGCCAAGGAGATCGCGGCCCAGGAGGGGGTCTCGATCACTTTCATGGCCAAGTACAACGAGCGCGAGGGCAACTCCTGCCACATCCACCTCTCGCTCGCCGACGCCGAGGGCGACAACGCCATGGCCGGGTCCCCCACCGATCCGGGGGGCATGTCCCCGGTCATGCGGCACTTCCTCGCAGGACAGCTCGCCGCCCTGCGAGATTTCTCCCTGCTCTACGCCCCCAACATCAATTCCTACAAGCGGTTCCAGCCCGGCTCCTTCGCCCCCACTGCCGTGGCCTGGGGCCACGACAACCGCACCTGCGCCCTGCGCGTGGTCGGCCACGGACGCTCCTTGCGCTTCGAGAACCGCCTCCCGGGCGGGGACGTCAACCCGTACCTCGCCGTCGCCGGCCTCGTCGCGGCCGGTCTGCACGGCATCGAGCAGAAACTCGAACTTCCCGACTCCTGCCCCGGCAACGCCTACACCGCGGACTTCGCGCACGTCCCGACCACGCTCCGCGAAGCCGCCGGACTCTGGGAGAACAGCCCCATCGCCCGGGCCGCCTTCGGCGACGAGGTCGTGGCCCACTACCGCAACATGGCGCGCGTCGAACTGGAGGCCTTCGACGCCGCGGTCACCGACTGGGAGCTGCGCCGCTCCTTCGAACGCCTGTGAGGCACACCTCCGTGAAAGGCCATCACGTGTCCGACCCGCACGAGCTGAAGGTCCTCAATCCCGCCACCGAGGAGGTGGTCGCCACCGTCCCCGCCGCCGGTGCGCAGGACGTGGACGCCGCCGTCGCACGGGCGGTTCGCGCCCAGACCGGGTGGGCCGCGCTCGCCCCCGCCGACCGGGCACGGCAACTGCGTCGTTTCGCGGACGTCGTCGACGCCCGCATCGAGGAACTGGCACTGCTGGAGGTCCGCGAGGCGGGTCACACCCTCGGCAACGCCCGCTGGGAGGCCGGCAACGCCCGCGATCTGCTGCTGTACTCGGCCGGCGGCACCGAACGCCTCCTGGGCCGTCAGATCCCGGCCCCCGGCGGCTGGGACGTCACCTTCCACGAACCCCTGGGCGTGATCGGCGTGATCGCCCCCTGGAACTTCCCGATGCCCATCGCTGCCTGGGGCTCCTTCCCCGCGCTCGCCGCGGGCAACGCGGTCCTCCTCAAGCCGGCCGAGACCACCCCGCTCACCGCGCTCCGCCTCGCCGAACTCGCCCGGGAGGCAGGCCTGCCCGAGCACCTCTTCCAGGTGCTTCCCGGCCACGGTCACACCGCCGGGCGCGCCCTGGTGGACCATCCGGACGTGGCCAAGATCGTGTTCACGGGCTCCAGCCGGACCGGGCGCGAGGTCATGGAGCGCTGCGCACGCTTGGTCAAGCCGGTCACGTTGGAGCTCGGTGGCAAGAGCCCCAACGTCGTCTTCGCCGACGCCGACCTCACGTCCGCCCTCGACCCCTTCTCCTTCCTGGACAACTCGGGCCAGGACTGCTGTGCCCGCACCCGCATCCTGGTCCAGGAGACGGTGTTCGAGGAAGCCCGGGACTTCCTCGCCGACGCGCTGGCCGCCGTTGTCGTGGGTGACCCAGCAGACGAACGGACCCAGATGGGCCCGTTGATCTCCCGTCAGCAACTCGACCGCGTACGGACCTACGTCCCCGACGACATCCCGGCCCTGCGCGGCAGCGCCCCCGGTGGCCCCGGCTTCTGGTTCCCGCCGACCGTGCTCACCGGGGAGCGGCACGACAGCCGGGCGGCCCGTGAGGAGATCTTCGGCCCCGTCGCCGTCCTCCTCCCCTTCACCGACGAGGAGGATGCCGTCCGCCTCGCCAACGACACCCCCTACGGCCTCTCCGGATCCGTCTGGACCCGGGACGTGGGTCGCGCCCTGCGCGTCTCCCAGGCTGTCCGCGCGGGCAACCTGTCCGTCAACTCCCACGCCAGTGTCCGCTACTGGACCCCGTTCGGCGGCTTCAAACAGTCCGGCCTCGGCCGGGAACTCGGCCCGGACGCCCTGTCCGCCTTCACCGAGACCAAGAACGTCTTCATCAGCACGGAGGGCCCCGCACTGTGACCTCTCAGACACCTGACACCATCTGCCGCCGTCTGGCCGGCCGTACCGCCGTCGTCACCGGAGCAGGCAGTGGCATCGGCCTCGCCGCCGCCCGCCGGCTCGCCTCCGAGGGCGCACACGTGGTCTGCGCCGACGTGGACGAGACCCGCGGCAAGGCCGCGGCCGACGAGGTCGCCGGGCTCTTCGTCAAGGTCGACGTCACCGACCCCGAGCAGGTCGAGGCGCTGTTCCGGACGGCGTACGACACCTACGGCAGCGTCGACGTGGCCTTCAACAACGCCGGCATCTCCCCGCCCGACGACGACTCCATCCTGGAGACCGGCCTGGAGGCCTGGAAACGCGTCCAGGAGGTCAACCTCACCTCCGTCTACCTGTGCTGCAAGGCCGCCATCCCGTACATGCGCCGCCAGGGCAGGGGCTCCATCATCAACACCGCGTCCTTCGTGGCCCGCATGGGCGCGGCCACCTCGCAGATCTCCTACACCGCGTCCAAGGGCGGCGTCCTCGCCATGTCCCGGGAACTGGGCGTGCAGTTCGCCAGGGAGGGGATCCGGGTGAACGCCCTGTGCCCGGGCCCGGTCAACACCCCGCTCCTGCGGGAACTGTTCGCCAAGGACCCCGAGCGAGCGGCCCGCCGCCTGGTCCACATCCCCGTCGGCCGGTTCGCCGAGGCCGAGGAGATCGCCGCCGCCGTGGCCTTCCTGGCCAGCGACGACTCCTCCTTCGTCAATGCCACCGACTTCTTGGTGGACGGCGGAATCTCCGGTGCGTACGTCACGCCGCTGTAGCGGCGGAGGGCCTGTGGCCCGCGCGGAACGGACAGCGTCCCGCGCGGACCCGGTCGCGGTGCAGCCGCCCCCCGATCGGACGGCAGCCGGTCTGGCGGTCACTCAGAGGAAGGTCTGCCCCTCGCCCCGGTAGGTGGGCACGGTCGCCGTCACCGCGTCACCCTCGACCAGGTGCAGCACGTCGAACCGCTCGCACAGCTCACCCGCCTTGGCATGCCGGAACCACACCTTGTCGCCGATGAGCAGATCGTCGGCGGGCGAGCCGAGCAGCGGGGTCTGCACCTCGCCGGGACCCTCCTGCGGGTCGTAGGCCAGCCCCTCCGGCAGGTACGGCACGGGCAACCGGTCGGGACCGGCCGCGCCGGAGGCCGGATAGCCACCGCCGAGCACGGTGACCACCCCCACCCCCGGCCGCCGGACGACCGGCTGGGCGAAGAGGGCGGCCGGACGGGCGCTGAAGGACGTGTAGTTGTCGAAGAGACGCGGGACGTACAGCCCCGAACCCGCTGCGATCTCCGTCACCGCGTCCTCCGCGGCAGTGTGCTGCACGCTGCCGGTGCCCCCGCCATTGACGAACTCCAGACCGGGGGCGACGGCCCGTACCGCGTCGACCGCGGCGGCGCGCCGCTCGGCCAACTCGCGCCGTGCGGCGGTCTGCATCAGCCGGATCGCCCGCGAGCGCAGCGGGCGACCGGCCACCGCATCCCCGACGCCGGCGATGTGCCCCTCGTACGCCATGATCCCCACCAGGAGGAAACCCGGCCGCTGGGCCACTGACCGGGCCAGCTCGGCGAGTTGGCCGGGCGAGCGCAGCGGCGAGCGCCGCGCCCCCACCCGCATCCGACCGCCGAACAGCCAGAAGGCGGTGTCCAACTCCAGGCAGACACGGACCACTTCGCTCCCGCCGGCGCGGGACGCGTCGATGAGGTCGAGCTGGGCCGGATCGTCCACCATCACGGTTACGGCACCAGCCAGCTTGGGATCGGCGGCCAGTTCCGCGAACCCGGCGCGGTCGGTCGAGGGATAGGCCAGCAGGATGTCGTCGAACCCGGATCGTGCGAGCCACAGCGACTCGGCCAGCGTGAACGACATGATGCCCCGGAAGCCGTCCTTGGCCAGGGCCCGTTCCAGCAGGGCCCGGCAGCGGACCGACTTGCTGGCGACCCGTACCGGTTTGCCGGCGGCACGGCGGACCAGGTCGGCCGCGTTGGCGTCGAAGGCGTCCAGATCCACGATCGCGAGGGGGGCTTCGAGAAGGGCGGTGGCCCGGTCGTAACGGGCCCGGTCGGCGGCGAGCGCAGTCATGGCGGAAGCCTGCCAGACAGGATTACCGCAGGGTAGGGGACGTTCCGGGCAGATGCCCCGGGGGCGCGGACTGGTGCCCCGCTTCTCCCCGTCAACCCGTAGAGTGACGCGCACGTACGGCGGCACGTGCCCGGCGCACCGCGTGAACCGGGATGCCCGGAAGACCGTACGGGTATGCGTGCCCGCACCGGTATCCGTACGCCGGGCACGGTCGGTCAGCAGGACGGTCCGCGCAGGAGCAAGCGGCCCGAGCACGAGGAAGCGGGGGTGCATGAGCACGGAAGCGCGGCACGCCCCCGTCCCGCCACCTCCCGCGACTCCGCCCGGTGCCACCGTGCCCGAGCCGGTCCGGCAGGGCACAGCACGGGGCAGCCGGGCCCCCGCACAGGCCGCGGACACCGGGCTCGATCATCCCGGGACCGCACCGCGGGTCGGGACGCCACCGGACGACGAGCCCGACGACGAGACGTCCCTGTTCACCCCGCCCGGCTCCCGGCCGCACACCGGACACCCGGGCTCCGCGACCGGCGCCCCCCAGTCCTACGGTGCGGCCTTCCGCCGCTCCGCCGTGTCCGGGCTCGCCGAACCTTCGAGCCCACCCCCACCCCCTGCCTCGGCACGCTTCCCCGACACCCCACCGGCCCAGGGCCCCGGACCCCGTCCGGCGCGGTCCGTCCGGCGTACCGCACGGAAGACGGGGCAGCCGGAGCCCCCGGTCGGATCGCCTGAGGAGGGCACGGACCGGCTCCGCCCGGTTCCCCCGACGGCGCTCGGCCACCCTTTGGATCCCCCACCGTCCCCGTGGTCCGCCGCTTTGGACCCGGCCCTCTCCTGGAGCGCCGGCCCGGCCCCGCAGCCGACCGCGTCGTTCGGGGAGCCCGCGGTGCCCGGCGCCTGGACACACCCCCGGGCACGGCGGCGCACCGCCGCTGCCGCCGTCTGCTGGGTCCTCGGCCTCGGGCTCATCGGCGGTGCCGTGACCGGGGACTGGCTCACCGGGGGCGGGGGAGACGAGCCTCCCGTAAACGGGTTCGCCACCGCCGGCACGCTCTGGCACAGCGTGCCCGTCGACCAGCTCTTCCCGCCCGCTGTGCAGGGCACCGGTGCAGGTCCCGGCGGTGCCGACCGCACCTGGACCAGGATCGCCGTGGCCCCGGACAGCGGCTGCGCCCACGCCTTCGACCCGCTGCTGCACAAGATCCTTGCCCAGGTCGGCTGCCGACGGCTGCTGCGCGCCACCTACACCGATGCCACCCAGAGCTACGTCACCACCGTCGGCCTGCTGTTCACCAAGGCCGACCCCGCCGCCATGACCGCACTCGCGACCCGCTTCCGCAACGAGCACCTGGACCGGCGCAGCGACCTGATGCCCCGGCCGTACGCGGCCAAGGGCACCGCCGCAGCCGGCTTCGGCGACGACCAGCGTGCCTCCTGGACCATCTCCGTACTCACCGACGCTCCCGTCGTCGCCTACGCCGTTTCCGGATGGGCCGATGGCCGCAGCGTCGACTCGCCCCAGCCCGCCGCGGACGCCATCAGTTCCGGTGCCACCACCGCACCGGCCCAGGCCGGTCTCGGCAACGAGGCCCAGGGCCTGGCCGACCGCATCGAGCGGCGCCTGCGCCAGACGGCCGGCTCGGCCACGGAGACACCCTCATGAGGCGTTCGACGCGCGGCCACGGCCGTGCGGGTGTGACCGGGGCAGTGGTGAGCCTGTTGTTCACCGGCGCACTCGTCCTGCTGCCTGCCACCGCCGCCCACGCCGACGCCATTCGCGCCCAGCAGTGGGGCCTGTCCGCGCTCCACCTGTCCGAGGCCTGGCGGACCACCAAGGGCCGGGGCGTCACCGTCGCCGTCTTGGACACCGGTGTCGAAGCCGGTCATCCGGACCTTGCCGGGAACGTCCTGCCCGCCAAGGACATGATCGGATTCGGTGCCGAGCCCGGCGAACGCACCTGGGCCCGGCACGGTACGGCCATGGCCGGCATCATCGCCGGACACGGCCACGGGCCGGGCCACACCGAGGGCGTGATGGGCGTGGCCCCCGAGGCCAGGATCCTGCCTGTGCGGGTGATCCTGGAGGACGGCGACCCCGCCCGGGCCAAGGCCCGTACCACCCGGGGAAACGCCCTCGCCGACGGCATCCGCTGGGCCGCTGACCACGGTGCCGACGTCATCAACCTGTCCCTGGGCGACGACTCCGACTCCGCACACCCCGAGCCGAGCGAGGACGAGGCCGTGCAGTACGCCCTGAAGAAGGGCGTGGTCGTCGTCGCCTCCGCGGGAAACGGCGGAGACAAGGGCGACCACGTTTCCTATCCGGCCGCCTACCCCGGCGTCATCGCCGCCACCGCCGTTGACCGTTACGGCGCCCGCGCTTCCTTCTCCACCCGCCGCTGGTACGCAGCGGTCAGCGCGCCCGGCGTCGACGTCGTCATCGCTGACCCCGACCACAAGTACTACGAGGGCTGGGGCACCAGTGCCGCGTCCGCCTTCGTCTCCGGCGCCGCCGCCCTGATCAAGGCCGCCCACCCAGACCTGACCCCGGCCCAGGTGAAGAAGCTCCTGGAGGACACCGCCCGGGACGCCCCCGCGGGCGGTCGCGATGACTCCCGCGGCTTCGGCATGATCGACCCCGCCGCGGCCCTCCAGGCGGCCGACCGCCTCAAGCCGCGGGGCTTGCGCGTGGCGTCGTACGGCAAGAAGTACTTCGGCGTCGGCCCGGACACCAGCAAGGCGTCCGACAGCGCCTCAGACTGGGCAGGCCCGTTGGCCGGCGGCGTCGGCGGGGTCCTCCTGGTGGCCGGAGCGGTCCTGTGGCGGGGCCGCAGGCAGATCGGCTGAGAGGGTGCGCATGCCTGGTGGGCACCGCTACGCCGCGGAGGCGAACCCCGACACCGCCGCCTTCGCGGCCGCCTCCACCAAGGTGATCCCTTCCGCCTGACTGGCGGTGCCCTTGGACAGGACGGCCACCAGGTAGTCGGTCCCGTCCACCGTCACCCGTCCGATGCTGTTGACGTCCCACAGCCCGGTCGTGCTCCGCGCCAGCCACCCGTTCTTCAGCGCCCAGGAGTTGCCTTCCGCGGCAGCCGAAACTCCCCACTGCTGATCGGCTTCCACGGACTTCATCAGCCCCTGCACATACGTCCGGGAGGCCACGCTCAGCTCGGAGTTCCCTCCGAACACCTGCTGCAGCAGCACCAACTGATCCGAGGCGGTGGTCTGGGTCAGCCCCCACAGCTCACCCTCACCACCGGAGGTTTTCGCCAGTCCGAACCGCTCGTTCGCCGCGTCCAGTCCGGCCGCGCGTCCGATCGTGTGCCACAGCGCCGTCGCCGACGCGTTGTCGCTGTTCTCGATCATCTTCGCGGCGTACGCCTTCTCCGCCGCCGTCAGCCGCCGCCCCGCGTCCTGTGCTTGGAGCAGCAGCGTGGCCAGGATGTCGACCTTGACTATGCTCGCCGTGTCGAAGACGGTGTCGCCGCACTCGGCGCTCTCCTCGGAATCCAGCTCCAGCACCGCCGCCGACACCGTTGCGTGCGGGGGCACGGCGACCTTCGCCATCGCCCTGCGCAGCAGCGTTGCCCGGTCCGGCGTCGCGGGCTCGGTCACGGGTGCCACCGGTGCCTCCTCGTCCGCCCCGGCCGAAGCGGTCGAGGTGGCCGAGGGCGACGCCGACGATACGGCCACAGTGCCGGAGTGCGCGCGCGTCTTCACATAGACCGTCCCTCCGGCCGTGGCCCCGCCCACGGCGACGACCGAGAGCACGGTGAACAGGAGGGGGCGGTGCCGGCGCGGGCGCGCACGGTGGCGGCGGGCTCTGGGGGACTCCATGCCGGCGATGTTCGGCGTGCGCGCTGTGTGCTCCGTTGGGCGAACCTGAGAGCCACGTCAGGAAACGCTGAGATTCCTGTGAGTCGCTCGTGCGACGGCGGTTGCCAACCCCGCACAAGCGCCGCAGTTCCTCCCCTATAGGGTCGGTGACCGTGGCGAACAAGAACATTCCCGACCCCGGCTACTCCGACGACGACGGTTCCGCCGATCCCCGGCTGAGCGCCGCCCTCGCCGCCTGGGCCGAGGACCGCAGTGCCGCAGGTCCCGTCCTGGAAGCGCTCAAGGGCGCCCGCCTGCTCGTCCCCGTCGTCGCCGTACTGGGCGAGGTGGAGGAGGACGAGAACGGGCTGCGCCGGGAGAAGACCAGCGAGATGGCCGTACCCACGCTGAAGGCCGGCCACCGTACCGCCCTGCCCGCCTTCACCTCCACGGACTCCCTCGCGCGCTGGGACCCCGGGGCCCGCCCCGTAGCCGTCCCCCTGCACCAGGCGCTGCAGGCCGCTGCGCACGAGAAGGCGGACACGGTGGTACTGGACCTCGCTGGACCGGTTCCGTTCGAGCTGACCGGCCCGGCGCTGCTCGCCCTTGCCGAGGGCCGCACCAGCACCGATCCGCTCGCCGATCCCGCCGTGGTCGAGGCCGTTCGTACGCTCGTGGCAGAGGAGCCCGCCGTGCTGCGCGCTCATCTCGGGCCCGGGCAGGCCGACGGCACCCTCGCCCTCGTGCTGGACCCGTCCGCCCCACCGGCCGAGTCGGCCCGCGCGGTCGCCGAGCGTCTGGCCGCTGACGAAACACTGAGGGCCCGCCTGGTACGCGGCCTCGACCTGGCGGTACTGCCGGCCGGGACCGCGCCTCCGGGCGAGCCCTTGTACGTACGCGGATGAGCGGATGAAGCAGACGAAACAGGTGAAACGAATGAAATGGATGGGCTAGCCGTAGACGGGTCCGGTGTATTTCTCGCCCGGGCCCTGGCCGGGCTCGTCCGGGACGATCGACGCCTCGCGGAATGCCAGCTGCAGTGACTTCAGGCCGTCGCGCAGCGGTGCCGCGTGGAAGGAGCTGATCTCGGTCGCGCCGCCGTCCAGCAGTCCCGCGAGCGCGGTGATCAGCTTGCGCGCCTCGTCCAGATCCTTGTACTTCTCGCCCTCCTCGCTGAGCCCGAGTTTCACGGCGGCGGCGCTCATCAGGTTGACGGCGACCGTCACGATCACCTCGACGGCGGGAACCTCGGCGATGTCCCGGGTCATCGCGTCGAAGTCGGGGGACTCAGGAGGGGTCTCACTCATGCCCCACACGATAGGCGGTCTGCCGGGCCTCCCTTCAATTAGCCCTTGTCAAGCGATCCTGCTAATCTGGTGGACGACCGGCTGGACGTGCCCTGTGTGAACGGGTCATGCCCAGCCCACAAGTGGAGGCTCCGATCTCCCACCTGACTGCCCTCCGGGGCGGCGGGTCACCCGGTCAGGCGGCCACCATCGTTCCGTACGGACGATGGAGTCGCCCGAAAGTGCGCCCCGCGGTCACCGCGGCGGTGCTCCGGTAGCAATGGGAGCCCCGCCTGTGATCGTCCGGGGCATTTTTTCTGCTTCGGCGCGGTTAGGTCACAACGAACACACGTTACGCGGCTGTCCGCCAGACCGTCGCGAGGTGCTACCGAGGAGGATCCATCAGCGCCGAGCCCCGCATCAACGACCGGATTCGCGTTCCCGAGGTGCGACTTGTCGGTCCCAGTGGCGAGCAGGTCGGCATCGTGCCGCTCGCGAAGGCACTGGAGCTTGCGCAGGAGTACGACCTGGACCTGGTCGAGGTCGCGGCGAACGCCCGCCCGCCCGTGTGCAAGCTCATGGACTACGGGAAGTTCAAGTACGAGTCGGCCATGAAGGCCCGTGAGGCGCGCAAGAACCAGGCGCACACGGTCATCAAGGAGATGAAGCTCCGGCCGAAGATCGACCCGCACGACTATGACACCAAGAAGGGTCACGTCGTCCGGTTCCTCAAGCAGGGCGACAAGGTCAAGATCACGATCATGTTCCGTGGTCGTGAGCAGTCGCGGCCCGAGCTGGGCTACCGGCTGCTCCAACGTCTCGCTGAGGACGTCCAGGACCTCGGTTTCGTTGAGTCGAACCCGAAGCAGGACGGCCGGAACATGATCATGGTTCTCGGTCCGCACAAGAAGAAGACCGAGGCGATGGCCGAGGCCCGTCAGGCGCAGGAGGCCCGCAAGGCGTCCGCGAAGGCCAACCCCGGTCGTTCGCAGAACCCTGCCGAGGCTGAGGCGTCCGCCGAGGAGCCCGCCGAGGCGTGATCCCGGGGGACACACGTCCCCGAGGATGTAACCGAAGAACAAAGCGACGCTCTGCCGTGCCCGGTTTCGCGACCGGGCACCGGAGCGCCACCGACGAGGAGAGAACGGCGCTATGCCGAAGAACAAGTCGCACAGCGGTGCCAGCAAGCGCTTCAAGGTCACCGGCTCCGGCAAGGTGCTCCGCGAGCGCGCCGGCAAGCGCCACCTGCTTGAGCACAAGTCGTCCCGTGTGACGCGTCGCCTCACCGGCAACGCCGAGATGGCCCCGGGCGACGCCGCGAAGATCAAGAAGCTTCTCGGCAAGTGATGTACCCGACGCTCACCATCTGCCGAGCGTCGTACGTCAGGACCGGGACCCAAGTCGTTTCCGGGTCGTGTGAGTACCCCCACGACCCCGCTACAAGGAGTTAACAAGTGGCACGCGTCAAGCGGGCAGTCAACGCCCACAAGAAGCGCCGGGCGATCCTCGAGCAGGCTTCCGGCTACCGCGGTCAGCGTTCGCGCCTGTACCGCAAGGCCAAGGAGCAGGTCACCCACTCGCTGGTCTACAACTACAACGACCGCAAGAAGCGCAAGGGCGACTTCCGCCAGCTGTGGATCCAGCGCATCAACGCCGCCGCCCGCGCCAACGGCATCACCTACAACCGCTTCATCCAGGGTCTGAAGGCCGCGAACATCGAGGTCGACCGCAAGATCCTGGCCGAGCTGGCCGTGAACGACGCGAACGCCTTCGCCGCGCTCGTCGAGGTTGCGCAGAAGGCGCTGCCGTCGGACGTCAACGCGCCGAAGGCCGCGTGACGCTGCGCAGGCCTTAGGCCGACGTGACTGTACGGACCCGTGGGCTGCTGCCCGCGGGTCCGTCGTTTTGCCGTGCGGTGGGGTGGGTGCGGCACCGACCACCCCACCGTGGTGCTCGACCACCGCTCCGGCGGACAAGAGGTTTTCGAAGGTGAAGAGGATGCCGTCAGCCACTCCCGAGCTCATTTCCCCCCGGTCCGCCCGTGTGAGTGCCGCCCGGCGGCTCGCCAAGCGGAACTCCCGGGGCAAGGACCGCTTGTTCCTCGCGGAGGGGCCGCAGGCCGTCAGGGAAGCGGCCGGGCACCGCGTCGACGCGACCTCCACACTCGTCGAACTGTTCGCCACGGTCGAAGCCGCGGACCGTTACGCCGACATCATCGGGGCGGCCCGTAGCGCCGGTGCCCGGGTGCACCTGGCCTCCGAGGACGTGATCGCCGACATCTCCACCACCGTCACGCCGCAGGGGCTGGTCGGCGTCTGCCGGTTCCTGGACACCCCGTTCGAGGACGTCCTCGCCGCCCGACCCCGGTTGGTGGCCGTTCTCGCTCATGTGCGCGACCCGGGCAACGCCGGAACCGTGCTGCGCTGCGCCGACGCCGCCGGTGCTGATGCCGTGATCCTCACCGATGCGTCCGTCGACCTGTACAACCCCAAGGCCGTACGGGCCTCCGTCGGTTCGCTGTTCCACCTGCCCGTCGCCGTCGGCGTGCCCGTCAGGCGGGCCGTGGCCGGGCTGCAGGACGCGGGTGTGCGGATTCTCGCCGCCGACGGGGCCGGTGACCGTGACCTGGACGAGGAACTGGATAAAGGAGCCATGGGCGGGCCGACCGCCTGGGTGTTCGGCAACGAGGCCTGGGGGCTGCCAGAGGAGACCCGGGTCCTCGCCGACGCCGTCGTACGCGTTCCGATCCATGGAAAGGCCGAGAGCCTGAACCTCGCCACGGCCGCCGCCGTATGTCTCTACGCATCGGCCCGTGCACAGCGCGCCTCCGGAGGGTGCCGCTCCGTCACCCAGAGCTAGTAGGGTGGCCAACTCGGGGCCCTGCGCTGTTTGAGAGGTGGGCTACGGGGATGAGTGTGGCCGGCACGAGCACCGCGCCGGAGGGACGGGACGCGTGGCGCACACCCGCGCCCCGGCCTGGCGCCGACGAGGCAACCCGCTGCGGCATCGATCCCGATCAGTTGCCCGACGGTCTCGTCGTCGCCGACGAACACGGTCGTGTCATCTGCTTCAACGCCGCTGCCACCCGCATCACCGCCGTACCGGCTGCCGACGCTCTCGGCCGCCTCTTGGAGAAGGTGCTGCCCT
Source organism: Streptomyces pluripotens (assembly GCF_000802245.2). NCBI lineage: Bacteria > Bacillati > Actinomycetota > Actinomycetes > Kitasatosporales > Streptomycetaceae > Streptomyces > Streptomyces pluripotens. The sequence continues at coordinate 1,113,331 of NZ_CP021080.1, read as the reverse complement.
TAGAGGACCTGGAAGGGCGACGCTGGTGGCAGTTCACCGACCCTTACGGCGGCCTCGCCACCCGGGTACGGCAGCCGGAACGCAACCTGCTGCTGCCCGGCGGCCGGGAGGTGCTGGTGTCCGCCCGGTACGTCCGCGACGAGCCCCTGGGCCCCGTGCGGCGCGTGGTCGTCTCGCTGAGGGACACCGAGGCCCGCCGCCGCACCGAGCGCAGCCACGCGGAGCTGATCGCCACCGTCGCCCACGAGCTGCGCTCTCCGCTGACCTCGGTGAAGGGCTTCACCGCCACGCTCCTTGCCAAATGGGCGCGCTTCACCGACGACCAGAAGCGGCTCATGCTGGAGACCGTCGACGCCGACGCCGACCGGGTCACCCGCCTCATCGCTGAGCTGCTCGACATTTCCCGGATCGACTCCGGGCGGCTGGAACTGCGCCGCCAACCCGTCGACATCGGCGCCGCCGTCTCCCGGCACATCCAGGCCTACGTCGCCTCCGGGCAGCCCGCCGACCGCTTCCTGCTCCGCATCGAACAGCCCTTGCCCGCGCTGTGGGCCGACCCCGACAAGGTCGACCAGGTCCTCAGCAACCTCATCGAAAATGCGGTGCGGCACGGCGAGGGAACCGTCACGATGGACATCGCGCCCTCGGCGTCCCCGCGCGAAGGCGAGGAAACCGGGACGTCGGTCACGGTGAGCGACGAAGGGCCCGGCATCCCGGAGGAGTCCATGAACCGCGTCTTCACCCGCTTCTGGCGGGGCAGCAAGCGTGGTGGAACGGGCCTCGGGCTGTACATCGTCAAGGGCATCGTCGAGGCTCACGGCGGCACCATCACGGTCGGCCGCGCCCCCGGCGGCGGCGCCGAGTTCCGCTTTACGCTGCCCGTGGGGGCGCCGGCGTATCTCGCCTAGCGGCCCGCGGGCTCTTCATACACCTCCGCCCCGTTAGACTCGGCCTTTGGCACCTTTGTGTCCTTCACATGGCCCGGGCAGGACTCAGTGAGTCTCGGAGTCGGTGACGGGGACCATCCGCCAGCCAATCGGAAGCACGGGAAGAGATGTCGGCACCCAATAAGTCGTACGACCCTGTCGAGGTCGAGGCGTTGAAACCTGAAGAGATCGAGCGCATGCGGGACGAGGCGCTCGCCGCCTTCGCAGCCGCGGACTCCCTCGACGCGCTCCACGAGGCCAAGGTGGCCCACACCGGCCCCGGCTCCCCGTTGGCTCTCGCCAACCGCGAGATCGGCGCCCTGCCCCCGCATGCCAAGGCCGAGGCCGGCAAGCGGGTCGGTATGGCCCGCGGCGGCGTGAACAAGGCCCTCGCCGCCCGTCAGACCGAGCTGGAGGCAGAGCGCGACGCCCGCGTCCTGGTCGAGGAGTCGGTGGACGTCACGCTGCCGTACGACCGCGTCCCGGCCGGTGCCCGGCACCCGCTGACCACCATGATGGAGCGGGTCGCGGACGTCTTCGTGTCCATGGGCTACGAGGTCGCCGAGGGGCCCGAGGTCGAGGCGGAGTGGTTCAACTTCGACGCCCTGAACTTCACCCCGGACCATCCGGCCCGGCAGATGCAGGACACCTTCTTCGTCGACGGCCCCAAGGGTGAGAACGGCGACTCCGGTGTCATCCTGCGCACCCACACCTCGCCGGTGCAGGCACGCACCCTGTTGGAGCGCGAGCTGCCGGTGTACATCGTCTGTCCCGGCCGTGTGTACCGCACCGACGAACTGGATGCGACCCACACCCCGGTCTTCCACCAGATCGAGCTGCTGGCCGTGGACGAGGGCCTGACCATGGCCGACCTCAAGGGCACCATGGACCACATGGTCCAGTCGCTGTTCGGGCCGGAGATGAAGACCCGGCTGCGCCCGAACTACTTCCCCTTCACCGAGCCGAGCGCCGAGATGGACATGCTCTGCTATGTGTGCAAGGGCGAGTCGGTCGGCAACCCCGACCGGCCCTGCCGCACGTGCTCCAGCGAGGGCTGGATCGAGCTGGGCGGCTGCGGCATGGTCAACCCGCGGGTCCTCACGGCCTGCGGTGTCGATCCCGAGAAGTACAGCGGCTTCGCCTTCGGGTTCGGTATCGAGCGGATGCTGATGTTCCGCCACAACGTCGAAGACATGCGAGACATGGTCGAGGGTGACGTCCGGTTCACCCGGCCGTTCGGGATGGAGATCTGATGCGGGTCCCGCTTTCTTGGCTGCGGGAGTACGTCGACCTGCCGGCGACGGAGACCGGCCGCGACGTCCAGGAGAAGCTGATCTCGGTCGGCCTTGAGGTCGAGACGGTCGAGCAGCTCGGCGCCGACCTCAAGGGGCCGCTCGTCGTCGGCCAGGTGCTGACCATTGAGGAGCTGGAGGGCTTCAAGAAGCCGATCCGCTTCTGCACCGTCGACGTCGGCCACGCCAACGGCACCGGTGAACCCCAGGAGATCGTCTGCGGCGCCCGCAACTTCTCCGTCGGCGACAAGGTCGTCGTGGTCCTCCCCGGCGCCGTCCTGCCCGGCGGCTTCGCGATCTCCGCGCGCAAGACCTACGGCAAGGTCTCCCACGGCATGATCTGCTCGACCGACGAGCTGGGCATGGGCGACGACGGCACGCACGGCATCATCGTGCTGCCGCCGGAGCACGAGGCCGGCACCGACGCGATCGAGCTGCTGGAGCTGGTCGACGAGGTCCTGGACATCGCCGTCACACCCGACCGCGGCTACTGCCTCTCCCTGCGGGGCGTCGCCCGCGAGACCGCCATCGCCTACGGCCTCCCGCTGCGCGACCCGGCCCTGCTGGACGTGCCCGCGCCGAACGCCTACGGCTACCCGGTTCAGGTCTCTGACCCGCTCGGCTGCGACCGCTTCACCGCGCGCACGGTCACGGGTCTCGACCCGGAGTCGCGTTCCCCGATCTGGCTGCAGCGCCGCCTGCAGAAGGCCGGCATGCGCCCGATCTCCCTCGCGGTCGACGTCACCAACTACGTGATGCTGGAGCTGGGCCAGCCCCTGCACGCGTACGACCGGAGCCGGGTGCAGGGCACCATCGGCGTGCGTCGCGCCGAGGCGGGCGAGAAGCTCACCACCCTCGACGGTGTGACCCGCACCCTCGATGCCGAGGACCTGGTCATCACCGACGACCGGGGCCCCATCGGCCTCGCCGGTGTCATGGGCGGCGCCAACACGGAGATCGATGAGGCCGACGGCACGAGCACCGAGGTCGTGGTCGAGGCCGCACACTTCGATGCGATCTCCATTGCGCGCTCCGCCCGCCGGCACAAGCTGTCCTCCGAGGCGGCCCGTCGCTTCGAGCGCGGCGTCGACCCGCAGGCCGCCGCCGCGGCCGCCCAGCGGACCGTTGACCTGCTCGTGCTCCTTGCGGGCGGTACCGCCGAAGCAGGTGTCACCGAGGTCGTCGCGCCCACCGCGCCGCGCACCGTCACCATCCCGGCGAACCACCCCGACAAGGTCGCGGGCATGGACTACGGTCGCGAGACCGTCGTTCGCCGCCTCCAGGAGATCGGCTGTGATGTCTACGGGCAGGACGAGCTGATCGTCACCGTCCCGTCCTGGCGCCCCGACCTCACCGACCCGAACGACCTGGCCGAAGAGGTCATCCGGTTGGAGGGTTACGAGAACCTGCCCTCCACGCTGCCCAAGCCCCCCGCGGGCCGTGGCCAGACCCACCGGCAGCGGCTGCACCGCCGCGTCGGCCGCGCGCTCGCCGGTGCCGGGTACGTCGAGGCACTGAACTACCCCTTCATCGGCGAGCAGGTCTTCGACCAGCTGGGCTTGGCGTCCGACGACCCCAAGCGCAGGGTCGTGAGGCTCGTCAACCCGCTCTCCGACGAGGAACCCGCGCTCCGTACGACGCTGCTGCCAGGCCTGCTCGGTGCCCTGCGGCGCAACGACGGGCGGGGGTCGCACGACCTCGCCCTGTTCGAGACGGGCCTGGTCTTCCACCCCCGGGCGGAGCTGAAGGCGGCCGTCCGGCTGCCGGTCGACCGGCGACCGACCGACGAAGAGGTCGGCTCCCTCACCGAGGCACTGCCCGTCCAGCCCCGGCACGCCGCCGTCGTGCTCACGGGCGCCCGCGAGCAGGCCGGATGGTGGGGCAAGGGCCGCCCGGCCGATTGGGCCGACGCCGTCGAGGCCGCGCGCATCGCCGCCCGGGAGACCGGAACCGAGCTGCTCGTCCAAAAGGGCCAGTACGGGCCGTGGCACCCCGGGCGCTGTGCCGAGCTGGCGGTCGTGGTGGACGGCACCGAGCAGGTCGTCGGATACGCCGGTGAGCTGCACCCCCGGGTCCTGAAGGCGCTGGGTCTGCCCGCGCGCACCTGCGCGATGGAGCTGAACCTGGACATGCTGGAGGAGGCGAGCGCCGGACCGGTGAAGAGCCCGCGCATCTCGACGTTCCCGGTGGCCACACAGGATGTCGCCCTGGTCGTGGACAAGTTCGTTCCGCATGCCGAGGTGGAGGCCGCGCTGCGCGAGGGCGCGGGCGAACTCCTTGAGTCCATCCGGCTGTTCGACGTGTACGAGAACGCCGAGCAGCTGGGCGAGGGCAGCAAGTCGCTCGCCTATGCGCTGCGGTTCCGGGCCGAGGACCGGACGCTGACCGTGGACGAGGCCTCGGCTGCTCGGGACGCGGCCGTCGCGCTTGCGGGGGAGCGGACCGGGGCCGTACTCCGGGGCTGATCGCCTTCCGGGTACCGCGCGCGGCCGGCCACGGGTATCCCGTGGCCGGCCGCGCCGTCATCCTGCGTCAGGAGGCCAGGGGGACGCGAGCGGTCCGCACCCACCGCGTGGCCCACTCCTGAACACCGTTCATACGTCGTAAGCGGCTGCATAAATGCAGGTTGACCGGGGTGACCTCACTCGTTCGGGTGGCAATGGCAGGCGATCTGATCCCTTCGGGCCATGTCGTCGACAGAATCGGACCGGCCTTTCGGGGCCGGTCCGTCTGCTCTGTCAGGGCCCACATGGGGGACCATCGGCATGATCCGCATCAAGGCACGGGCTCCCACCGTGCGGGGAGCCGTACTGCCCTTCGCCTGGGGAGCTGCGGCAGTCGCCTACAAGTACGGATGTCCGCTAGCCCGGCAAGGCGGGCTCGGCGGGCGCATTGTCACCAGCGCCGTGTTCTTCGCCGTCGGCGCAGCCCTCGTCTTCCACGTCCGCCGTGCCCTGCTGCGGGAACTCCGGCAGGTGCGCCGGGTGGCGCGGGCTGCGCAGAGCGTCGTCCTGCGTCCGCTTCCCCCGCGCCTCGAAGGGCTGAACGTCGCTGCCGCCCAGTTGTCCGCGGACCGGGGCGCGTGCGTCGGCGGTGATCTGTACGAGGCAATCGCCACCGAATACGGGGTCCGGGTCGTCATGGGCGACGTGCGAGGCCACGGTCTGGCCGCGCTCGGAACCGTCGCCGCCCTCCTCGGCAGCTTCCGCGAGGCGGCCCACGACGAGCCTGAACTCGACCGAGTCCTGCGCAGAATGGACCGCGCCCTGGCCCGGCACCTGCGCGAACAGGCCCGTACCGAACATCCCTCGCACGGTGGACCGGACCCCGGCCACCCGGTCGTCGAGGACTTCGTCACCGTCCTGCTCCTGGAAATCGGCGAGAACGGCGAACTGCGCGTCCTCAACTGCGGCCATCCGTGGCCGTATCTGCTGAGTGGCAGTACCGTCGAGCCTCTGACCCGCACCGATCCGTTGCCGCCCCTGGGCCCGTTCGCGTTGCCCGCGAAGCTGGAGGCCCACGCCCGCGGCCACCTTCTGGTGGGCGAGTCGCTGGTCCTGTTCACGGACGGTGCGGAGGACGCCAGGGACGCCAGGGGCCGCTTCTTCTCCCTGCCGGGGGCGCTGGCGGACGTCGTCCGAAATCACACCGTCACCCCCCAAGCAGTGTTGCGTACGGTCTTCACCGCGCTCCTCGGCCACACCGACGGCAGACCCACCGATGACGTCGCGCTCCTGGTTCTCCGCAACGAGCGGGGAATGAAGCCGGGGGCGTGGGACAGCGACCTGAGCGGCCCCGGTGCGCGGCTGCGGCCGGCCATGACTCGTCCGCAGCCGACCACCCGTCGTTGACGGCACCTGGGCCCCGCCCGGCCAAGCCACCGCTGTTCGAGGGGGAGCCGGCGGCTTGGCCGGCCTCTTGCGAGGCACCTCAGTCAACCGAAATCGGCACACCCTGCGACAGCGCGCACACGGCTCGGATGCGCGCACTCGGTTCACACCCCGTGTGCTTGCGAAACCACTACGCTGACTACACCAGGCCACTCGGGGGGCATTTCATGCAGCCCAACACTTTGCTCGACGCCATCCTGGACGAGGCGGGGATCTCGCACGCCGGCCTCGCCGCCCACGTCAATCAGGCGGGTCGGTGTCGGGGTCTTGTACTCCGCTACGAACACACCGCCGTGGCACGATGGTTGAAGGGCCAGCGGCCCCGCGGCCAGGTGCCCGACCTGATCTGTGAGGTGCTTGCCGCACGCCTGCACCGCCCTGTGACACTCGATGACATCGGCCTCGGAGTGCCCGGCGAGCCCAGCCTTCCGCACGCCGGTACGTTGTCGGGCTTCGTGGAGCGGGCCACCGCGCTGTGGCGCTCCGACGAACAGCAGCGCCCCCATGTGCTCGGCGCCCCGGCCGTCACCGGCACCCCGGCCGTCATGCCCGTGTGGGAGTGGGAGAACCCACCCGAGGACGTCGATGTCTCACGCGGCGGCCGGCACCGGGTCACCGTGGCCGACCTCGCGATGCTGCGCGCCGCTCGCACGCACTACGAGCAGATGTACAGGAAGGCCGGCGGCATCGCCACGCGCACCCGGATCGTCGGCTTCCTCAACACCGAGGCGGCGCCGCTACTGCGCGGCAGCTACACCGATGCCACCGGCCGCCAACTACACCGGGCGACTGGCGGGTTGGTGGCGATCGCGGGCATCTGCGCCTACGACTCCGACGCCCACGGGCTCGCCCAGCGCTACTTCCACCAGGCGCTCAGACTGGCAAAGGCCAGCGGCGACCGGGGGCTTGGCGCGTATGTCATAGCACTTCTGGTCAACCAAGCGCTGTTCACCCAGGAGTACCGGCAGGCCGTGGCCTTTGCCGAGGCCGCGCTGCGCTCCGCCGGCAGGCACATCACCCCGGCCCTCGCCTCGGACCTGTACGCGATGCAGGCCAAGGCCTACGCACACCTCGGAGACGCCGGTAGCGCTCTGTCCTGCATCCGGCGCGCGGAGACGGCCGCCGAACGCATCCGGCGCGGACATGAGCCCGATGAGACCGGCTACGTCCAGCCCGGTCTGGTCAACGTGCAGGTGGCCGAGGCACTGCTCAGTCTCGGGGAACTCGCCGCTGCCCGGGAGCACGCCGCTGCCGCGGTGGACAATCCGGCGCACGACCGGGGCCGGGTGCACCGGCTTGCCATGCTGAGCACCATCGAACTCCGCCGGGGCGATGCCGACAGCGCGGTCGCCACCGCTGTGCAGATGGCCGAGCAGGTACGGGGGATGGAGTCCCAGAGGCTGCGCGACAGACTCCGTGCGGTACGCGAACACCTGGTGAGTTGCGGTTCGGCCGGAACCGCCGAGGCTGCTGAACTCATCGACGGAGCACTACGCGTGCCGATTTAGGGCCACTGCAGTGGCACGGTCCCTGCTGCGATATTGCCACCTACTCGGCGGAAGGTGGCAGAACCGTGCAATGGGCGAAGCGAAACGAACAAACTGTGTATGAAAACCGCTGGTTCAGCGTCAATCTCGCAGACGTCGAGCTGCCGAACGGCCGGCACCTCGACCACTTCCTGATCAGGATGCGGCCCGTGGCCGTGGCCACGGTCGTCAACGACGCGAACGAGGTGCTCCTGCTCTGGCGGCACCGCTTCATCACCGACAGCTGGGGATGGGAACTGGCCGCGGGAGTCGTGGAGGACGGCGAGGACATCGCCGGCGCGGCAGCCAGGGAACTGGAGGAGGAGACCGGCTGGCGGCCGGGGCCCCTGCATCACCTGATGACCGTGGAGCCGTCCAACGGCCTCACCGACGCCCGGCACCACATCTACTGGTCCGAGCAGGGCGAGTACGTCGGAGATCCCGTGGACGACTTCGAGTCCGACCGCCGGGAGTGGGTCCCCCTGAAGGTCGTCCCCGACCTGATCACCCGTGGGGAGGTCCCGGCCGCCAACATGGTGGCCGCGTTACTCCTGTTGCACCACCTCAGGCACGCGGACGGATAGCGCCGTACCAGGCCCGTTCGCCCCGTCACGACGCCCGGTGCGCACGCTCGCCGCACCGTCCGGAACCCCGTACGTCCAGTCCGCGGGCTTCCGGCCGGCGCTCCTCCAGCCTCCGGCTGGGCCCCAGAGCTCGCACCGGACGCCGCTCCCTGACGGTCCACCACCACTGCCTGGCGTGACCCTAGTGGACCGCCAGGGCCTGCCAGATCGTCACGACGAGCGCGCCCAGCGTGGTGAGTACGGCGAGCGAGGGCAGCGGCCAGCGGGCGTGTTCGAGTGAGAACATGCGGGTGTTCAGCTCCTCCAGCTCCTTCGAGGTCTCCTCGGTACGGTGGCTGAGCAGAGCCAGCCCTCCCTCGACGCGGGCGTAGGTCACGTCGAGGCGGCGCCGTAACTCTGCGAGTTCTCCTTGGACCACGGGATGCTCCGGATCGGCGGTCACGGGTCCGCTCCTTTCGGTAGGGGAAATGGATGGTTCCGCATCCCTTGCATGCGCATGAAGAGTCAACTCGCCTGGTGGGCGCGTGGGGAGCGTGTGCGACGGGCATATGCGTGTCCGGCGCGCACACGGTGTGTGAAACAGACGGGCCCGGCACCGAAGTCCGGTGCCGGGCCCGTGGCCGTAGCGGTCTGTGATCAGCCGTAGGCGTAGAACCCCGAGCCGGTCTTCCGGCCCAGCCGACCCGCCTCGACCATGCGCTGGAGCAGCGGGGGAGCGGCGTACAGCGGCTCCTTGTACTCGGCGTACATGGAGTTGGCGATGGAGACGATGGTGTCCAGGCCGATGAGGTCGGACAGCTTCAGCGGGCCCATGGGGTGGGCGCAGCCCATCTCCATGCCGTTGTCGATGTCCTCGCGGCTGGCGATGCCCGACTCGAACATCCGGATCGCCGACAGCAGGTAGGGCACGAGCAGCGCATTGACCACGAACCCGGAGCGGTCCTGGGCGCGGATGGCGTGCTTGCCGAGTACCTTCTCGGCGAAGAGCTGGGCCCGGCTGAGGGTCCCCTCGGAGGTGGTGAGCGCCGGAATCAGCTCGACCAGATTCTGCACCGGGGCCGGGTTGAAGAAGTGGATTCCGACCACATGGTCCGGCCGGGAGGTCGCGACCGCCAGCTTCACCAGCGGGATCGAGGAAGTGTTGGAGGCCAAGATGGCGTCCGGGCGGGTGACCACCTGGTCCAGTACCTGGAAGATCTCCGTCTTCACCTGCTCGTTCTCCACGACGGCCTCGATCACGAGGTCACGGTCGGCGAACTCGCCGAGATCGGTGGTGAAACCGAGGCGCGCCTGCGTGGCGTCCCGTTCCACCTCCGTGATCTTGCCGCGTTCGGCGGCCTTGGCCAGGGAGCTGAACAGCCGGGTGCGGCCGATCTCCAGGGCCTCGCCGGTGGTCTCGGCGACCTTCACGTCCAGTCCCGCGCGGGCGCACACCTCGGCGATGCCCGCGCCCATCTGGCCGCAGCCCACGACCCCGACGCGCGCAATGTCTCCCCCTGGGATGCCCGTCACATCGACCCCTTCGCTGGTTTTCCGGCTCGCTGGCAGACCTCCGGGTTTCGGTGTCTGCTCCGAACGTGCACGTTACCGTCAAGTATCGATGATCGATCGGCGGGGTGGGGGCATGCTAGAGCGCGAACGATCCGTGATCAAGTGGATCCGCAGCGTACAGGGGTGTGGATGGGACGCATGTCACGGCGGGCGTTCGCGCTGGCGGCACTGTCGGTGCCGGTCACCGCCCAGGGCGCGGCGGCCCGGAGCCAGGGGGTGGCCCGGAGCGCGGAGGGGCTCGGCGGATGCTCGGTGCCGAGGGCGGCGACCGCCGGTCGCCCGCGGCGCGGGACCGCCGGGATGCGGGGCGTGTGGTTGGCGACCGTCGCCAACCGGGACTGGCCCTCGCGGCCCGGGCTCACGGCCGCCGCCCAGCACAGGGAACTGATCGGCCACCTCGACCGGGCGGTCCGTGACCGGCTCAACACGGTGATCTTCCAGGTGCGGCCCACCGCGGATGCCCTGTGGCCGTCACCGTACGAGCCATGGTCCGAGTACCTCACCGGCACCCAGGGCAGGGATCCCGGCTGGGATCCGCTCGGTACCGCGGTCCAGGAAGCCCATGCCCGAGGTCTGGAACTGCATGCCTGGTTCAACCCGTATCGGATCGCCAACCACACGGACGTGACCCTGCTGGCCGCCTCGCATCCGGCCCGCACCCACCCCGACTGGGTGGTGCCCTACGGAGGCAGGCTCTACTACAACCCGGGCCTGCCCGAGGTCCGTGCCTTCGTCCGGCAGGCGATGCTCGACGCGGTCGCCAGGTACCCGGTCGACGCCGTGCACTTCGACGACTACTTCTACCCCTATCCGGTCGCCGGGCAGACCTTTGACGACACCGCCGCCTACGACCGCTACGGGGGCGCGTTCACCAGCCGGTCCGCGTGGCGCCGGGACAACACCGACCGGCTGGTGAAGGAGATGGCCGTCGGCATCAAGCGGATCCGGCCCGGCACCCGGTTCGGGATCAGCCCCTTCGGAGTGTGGCGCAACGCCTCAACCGACTCGCGTGGCTCCGACACCCATGCCCGTGTCCAAACGTACGACGACCTGCATGCGGACACCCGCAAGTGGGTCCGCCACCACTGGATCGACTACGTCGTCCCGCAGCTGTACTGGAACATCGGGTTCGCCGCCGCCGACTACGCCAAGCTGGTCGCCTGGTGGGCGGGCGTCGCCGAAGGCACCAAGACGGACCTGTACATCGGCGAGGCCCTGTACAAGACGGGCGCCGCCGGTCAGAGCACGGCCTGGCAGGACCCGGCCGAACTGTCCAGGCACCTCGCCCTGGCCGCCCACTACCCGCAGGTGCGCGGGCACGTGTTCTTCGCCGCCGGGGATGTGGCGGCGGATCCGATCGGGGCGATGGCACGGGTGGTCGCCGACCACTACGGGTGATCGGCGACCAAGGCGATGACCCGGCGAGGCCACCTCGTCGATCCGGCTGCCCCGCTCCGTCTCGTTCGTGCTACCTCTGCGTCTGCTTGTCCGGGTGCCGGACCTCGCAGTCAGGGCCCGGGGACATCACGGCCTCGTGCCCGTCCAGGAAACGGACCCGGTAGGGCGGATTGCCCTCGGCGCCCATCACTTCGACGACTTCCGAGACCTGGTCGTGTTGGCCGACCACCCTGCCGTGCTGGACAAGCAGGTCGCCCTTGGATGCGCGCATCTGCAGGCCCTCCTCACGATCGCGACCGCTGGGTGACGGCGGTGCACACGAGTACGGCGACGGCGGTCCAGGGAGCGGCCGCCGTGAAGTGCTCGCCCAGCAGCAACGCCGACCACACCAGTGTGAGCAGCGGCTGAGCCAACTGCAACTGGCTGGCCCGCGGGACTGCGGTGAGCGCCGTGCCCCGGTACCAGGCGCGCAGGCCGGGGGCCACACGCCCAGCGCCTCCACAGCAGACCGGAGAACCCGTGCGCGATGAAGCGCACGGCTCGTACGCCAGTGCCGCCGCGGCGGTCGATGCCCTGAGCAGCAGAACACGGCACCAGCGCCCAGCCGATGCCCTGCCAGCCCGACACAGCCGTCCACCCTCGGCGCAGCCGGCCGCGCACACCAGCAGGGCGGCGAACCGAACGGCTGGTCGTCGGTGGCCGTGAGGGCACCGCCACGCTGGCCGATCGCGAGGGTGGGCACGGCCGCGGCGCTGGCAGTCTTCGTCGCTGGCGGGCGTGGGGACCCCACGCCCGGGAACGCCCGGGGTGAGCAGTCGTGCACCCGGGGTGACTCCCCCGTGCGACCCCTTGACCTGCTGCCACCGGCGGCTCACCATCACCGCATGCCACTGACGGTGACGTTCGTCTCCGCCGCGCGCAGTTCCCCGCTGCTGGCGGAGCGCTTCGAAGACAACCGACCGCTGGACCAGGCGGGCTGGGACGAGGTGCGGCGTGTCGCCGGGGACCTGCTGCCGCTGGCGGCGGCGGAGCTGCGCTACTGCTCTCCGACCCCGCGCAGCCGGGCCACCGGCGACGCCCTGGGATACGCCCCGCTGGTCCAGCCGGCGTTGCGGGACTGCGACATGGGCCGCTGGCGCGGGCTGACGCTCGGCGAGGCGATGGCCCGAGAGCCGGATGCGGTGGACGCATGGCTCGCCGACCCGCGCGCCATGCCGCACGGCGGCGAGTCCCTGCTGGCCTTCATCTCCCGGGTCGGCAGCTGGCTCGAGACCCGGCCGGTGGGCGATGGCGGTCGGATTGTGGCGGTCGCCGAGCCCGCCGTGATCCGTGCGGCGCTGGTCTACGCCCTGAAGGCGCCGCCTGCGAGCTACTGGAACATCGACGTGCGCCCGCTGTCGTCGACCACGGTGAGCGGTTGTTCGGGCCGCTGGAACTTCTGTGTGGACACGGTGTCCGTTCAGCGCTCGCGCGGGGAGCCGGTCGAGTGGTGACCGGAGCCGGCCGTGCGGGTACGACTGCCCGTGTCGCGCTCGTAGTCGGTGCTGAGCAGCAGGTTCTTGGCTGGTCCGCCGACCCGCCACACCGTGCGCCAGTGGTCGGTGTCCCGGACGGTGAACTCACCCCGATAGAGATCGGCTGAGCAGAGGTGGTCGGCAGTGCACCGCCCGGACGCCAGGTCCAGCGGGTGGAAGGGCCTGCCGTCGGCGAACCGCACATCCGCCGATCCCGGCATAGGCCCGGGCAGGAACCGCAGGGTCCGGGTCGCGGGACGTGCTGTGCCCCGCCAGGTGAAGGTGCCGGACTCGGTGTGCAGCAGGCCACCGTCTTCCAGAGCGCTGAAGGCGGTGACCCCTTCGAAGCGCCCCTCCTCCCCACCGGCCAGATCCCGGATGCTCCGTTCCACCCGCCAGCGCCCGACCAGATAGGCCAGTGCGTCGGCCACGGGCCAGAACTCGCTCATCGTCTTCTCTTTCCCGCTCGGTCCCCCCTTGGTCGCCCCTCGGTGCCGCCTCGGTCCCCCTCGGCCGCCACACCCAGTCGACGCGTGCACGCTGCTCCTTTCCTATCCTGCCGTTCCAAGCGTTGCCCCACGTACGCCGTTCCATCGGGCTGCCGGTTGTTGAGGATCAGGCAGAGGCGCCCGGGTCTTCCTCGGCGGGGCGCTGTCCGACCGGCAGCAACCCACGCTCGGCGAAGACCTTCTTGGCGACGAAGGTGGCGTTGAGGGCCCTGGGGAAGCCGCAGTACCCGGCTGAGTGCAGCAGTGCCTCCGTGATCTGCTCCGGGGTGAGACCCACGTTTAGTGCCGCGTTGACATGCACCTCCAGCTGGGCCTCGCAGCCGCCGAGCGCCGTCAGCATGCCCAGGGTCACCAGCTGGCGGTCCCTCGGGGCGAGTCCTGGCCGAGCATAGATCTCACCGAAGCCCCAGGAGACGATCTGGTGCCCCAGTTCAGGGCTGATGTCGGCGAGCGAGTCGATGACCCGCTGCCCCGCCTCGCCGTCGACGCTCCTCAGCACGTCGAGGCCGCGGGCGAACCGCTCGTCACGGGTGGCGTTCTCGTTCATTCAGCTTGTCCGTTCCCGGCCTGTGCTTGTGCAGCGGCCGTGTGAAGTGGTTGGTCCCGTCCTACCGCGCGCCCGCCGTTCCGCCGCGGTGCCCGGATGCATTGGCCGGCTCGGCGTGGTGCGCGCGGAGCACTGCCCTCCGGTCGGCGAGCCGAGCCGCTCGTCCCACGCCCGCTCGTCCCGCGCCCGCTCGAACTGCTGCCCGCTCCGCGCGAAACGCCGCGTGCCGGCGACCGGCGTCCTCCCGGTGCTGTGGGAGAGGCTGTGCGCCGGTCATGGCAGGAACCGTAGGCCCTGGAGTGCGCTCCAGGGCAAACACCTCCGGAGCCCGCCCGCCGGTGTCCCCGTACCCCGCGGCTCCGGCCACGCTCATCCGCTCCGGCTCTCCGGCTCACCGGCACCCGCGCCGAGAGACTCGCGGAGTGCGCCGCCCCGGGGGCGCTGGTTCCCGAGCTTCCACGGTGCCCGCCGCTTTCCACGACCAGGTGCGGCAACCGGGTCCGGTCGGCCCGTGTACGGGTGGCTCGCCATGCTGATTCACTCTGGAATAACTTTCCCGAAATCCCGAGTTTCCCCGGCGGTCATGAAATCAACAATTTTCGGCCGCCGTTCGAAATGTTTCACCTCAATTACCGGAAGCGGCCCAACCATTCGGAGACCCGCCCCGTCTAAGTCTGCGCAATCAATGGTGCGAATTCACTGGGGGCCTTCCGGTAAATGGACCGCACGACACCGCCCGGTGCGCGGCACACGTCCGTACGCCGCGCCGCCCTGCTCGCCGCGGCCACCACGGTCGCGGTGTTCTGCACGGCCGACGCCCTCGCGCGCAGCTTCCCCTTCGGCCCCCACACCCGCAGCGTCAACGACCTGGGCAACCAGTACGTGCCCTTCCACGCTCACCTGTGGGACCTGCTGCACGGCAGAGCCGACGGCGGACTGCTCATCAACTGGCAATCCGGCTACGGCTCCAGCTTCCTGCCCGATCTGGGCACCTATCTCAGCAGTCCGTTCGCGCTGCTCGTCGCGGTCTTCCCCAGGGACCGGATCGACCTCGCCGTCTACGTCGTCACCGTCCTGAAGACCGGCGTGGCCGCGGCCGCCATGGCTTGGCTGTTGCTCACCCTGCGGTCCGGCCGGTGGTGGGCGGCGGGCCTGCTCGGCGTCTCCTACGCCCTGTGCGGCTGGAGCGTCGCCGACGCCTCCTACAACCCGATGTGGCTGGACGGCCTGGTCGCCCTGCCCCTGCTGTGCCTGGTCGGGGAATGGACGCTCGCCGGACGTCGGCGGCTCCTCGGCGTCCTGGTCGTCGCCCTCACCTGGACCGCCAACTTCTACACCGCCTACATGGCCACCCTCGGCGCAGGTCTGGTCCTGCTGCTGCGTCTGCTGCTCGCCCGCCTCTCGCGGGGGCAGGCGTTCGCCGCGGCCGGCCGAGCGGTACTCACCGTCGTACTCGGGGTGGGTCTGACCGCCCCGCTCCTGACGGTGATCTACTTCGGCACCAGACACGCCTACCCGGGCCGGGTACGGCAGTTCACCCCGGTACCGGTCGCGGACGTGGCGGCCCGCCTGCTGCCCGCGACCTACGGCTTCGGCTCCCCGGCCCTGTACGTCGGCACTGCAGCCCTGCTGCTCGCCCTCACCCTGCCCTTCCACCGGGCGGTCCCGGTCCCGATCCGCGTGGGGTGGACCACGCTGGTGCTGGTGGTGACCCTGTCGCTGCAGTGGGCCCCGACTCACCTGGTCTGGCACGCCTTCGCCACTCCGCAGGGCAGCCCTTACCGGCAGGCGTTCGTCCTGTGCGGGCTGCTGGTGGTCGCCGCCTGGCACGCCCTGGCGTACGGTCCACCCGACCGACTCGCCCTCGCCGCCGGGACCACTCTGCTCGCCCTGACCGCCGCTCTCGCGAGCCGCAGCGAGCTGGTGCGGCCGTACACCTGGCCCGTGCTGCTGTTCGCCGTCGCGGGAGCCCTGGGCGGTCTCGTCCTGCTGGGACGGGCCGGTCGGCGCGCGGGGCTGGTCGGGTTGGCCGCCGTACTCCTGCTCGGCGCACAGTTCGGGGAGACCGCCGCCACCTCCGCCGCGGCCACGCGGATGCGCCTGCGGCACCTGGACGACTACGCGCCCTGGGGGCAGCGGCAGGAGCGGCAGGCGAGGGCGATCGCCGGGGCCGACGGCTGGCCCGCGTACCGCACCGAACCAGGCCGGGAACAAACCGTCGGCAACGACCCGATGCTGGTGGGTGGCCAGGGTGCCCAGTACTACAGCAGCTTGACGTCGGACGTTCTCAGCCGCACCCTCACCGCCCTCGGTGGCGGCTGGACCTCGCGTGGCCGGAATCTGCAGAGCCTGGACAACGCCGTCACGGACGTGGTCTTCTCCGTCGGAGCCCGGGTGCACTCGCCGCCTGACCCGCACCAGAAGTGGCTGCCACAGCACGGCGGGCCGGTGACCGTCACCAGACGGGACGTGCCCCCACTGGTCACGGTCCGGGCCCGGCCCGGCAGCGGGGCCTTCGGCCCGTCGCCGTACCGCAACCAGGAACTGCTGCTGGGCAGCCGGGTCTACACCGTGCCCCGGGTCACCGTGCTCGACGACACCGGTAACCCTGCTGGAGCCGGTCGGGTCGGCCCGGGGACCGCGGCGGCACGACCGGTGCTCACCGCCCACTGCCCGGCCGGGACCCAGGTGCACCTGTGGGCCCCGTACTACTCCGGAACCGCGCGGCTCGCCGGCACTGGTGCCCCCGCCGCCCGGTTCCGGTCCGCATACCCGCGCAACCGCGCCGCCATGGAACCCCTCGGCCGGGCCCCGGCCTCCGGGCGGCTGCGCATCCAGCTGGTTCCAGACCGCCCCGGGCGCATTCCGGCCGGCGCCGTCGGCTGTCTGCACACCGGGCGGTTGCGCACGGTCGCCGCCCGTCTGAAGGCCACCGGCGCCACCGACGTGACTGTCTCCGACGGCACGGTACGGGCCCGGCTGCCGGCCGGCAGCCGGGGCATCGCGGTCGTCGCTGCCCCCCGCATCGCGGGTTGGCGCTGCGCCACGGACAATGGCCGCGCCCGCCCGGCAGGGGACTACCACGGTCTGATCGCCGTCCCGCTCACCGGTACCCCGATCAGCCTGACCTGCACCTTCCACCCACCCGGCCTGCGGTTGGGGGGGATCGTCGGGGTCGCCTCGTCCGGCGCCCTCGTGCTGCTCGCCGTCTTTGCCGCGCTCCGGCGCCGACGTGCTCCGGCGCAGCCCACGACCACGCCACCGCGTGAGCGCGCGCCCACCGCCCACTGACCGCGCCCTGGGGGCCACCACCATGCTGATATCGATCGTCGCGCCCTGCTACAACGAGGAAGACGTCGTGGAACGCTTCCATGAGGAGATCCAGCGGGTCGCGGAGGAGCTGCTGCCGCTCGGCCACGACATGGAGTTCGTGTACGTGGACGACGGCAGCCGTGACCGTACTCTCGCCGTGCTCGAAAGCCTGGCCGAACGCGACTCGCGCCTGCGGTACGTCTCCTTCAGCCGCAACTTCGGCAAGGAGGCGGCCCTGCTCGCGGGGCTGAGGCACGCCTCGGGTGAATCGGTGGTCGTCATGGACGCCGACCTGCAGCATCCGCCGGCCCTGATCAAGCGCATGGTGGAGCTGTGCGAGCAGGGCCACGACCAGGTCGTCGCCAGGCGGACCCGCACCGGTGACCGCCTGACCCGTACGCTCACCGCGCGCCTGTACTACCGGCTCGTCAACCGCTTGGTCGATGTCGAACTCATCGACGGCGTAGGCGACTTCCGGTTGTTGTCGCGCCGTGTCGTCGACGCCGTGCTCACCCTCACCGAGTACAACCGCTTCTCGAAGGGCCTGTTCGCCTGGGTGGGATTCCCGAGTGCGACCCTCCAGTACGAGAACGCGGCCCGTGAGGCCGGCCGCAGCTCCTGGAACCTGCGCGGGCTGCTCAACTACGGCCTCGACGGCCTGTTGTCGTTCAACAACCGCCCGCTGCGCGCCGCGCTCTGGCTCGGTACCGGACTGCTGCTGTGCGCGGGTCTCTACACCGCCTGGATCGTGGGCGCCGCTCTCGTCAACGGTGTCGAGACCCCCGGCTACGTGACGATCATCACCGCGGTGACCGCCCTCGCCGGAGTGCAGATGGTCATGCTGGGAGTCATCGGGGAGTACACCGGCCGCATCTACTACGAGGTGAAGGGCCGTCCGCACTTCCTGGTGAAGGCGACCAATGTGGAGCGGACGAAGGACCTCATCCCTTGATCTCGAGACAGATCTTGACCTTCGTCGTGGTCGGCGCCGTCAACACGGCCACCTACTACGGTCTTTATCTACTTTTCCTCGACTGGCTGCCCTACCTGGGCGCGCATGCCCTGGCATTCCTGCTCAGTATGGTCGGATCCTTTTTCCTCAACGCCCGCTTCACCTACCGGACACGGCCGACCTGGCGGAAATTCCTGCTGTTCCCGCTGACGAACGTCACCAACTTCCTGGTCACCACCACCGGTGTGTACGTGATCGTGGACGTCCTGCACGCGGGGAGCCGCCTTGCCCCACTCGCCGCCTCCGCCGCCGCCATCCCGGTGACCTTCGTGCTCTCCCGGCGCATCATGGTGCGGTGACCCGAGCACGCCGGTCGGCCTGACGGGCCGGCGGGAACACCCCACCGCAGCGCACTCCGGTCTCCCGCTGAGCCGGTGCGGCACAGCGCGTCCGGTCACGCGCCGTCGGCGATGCGGTCGAGCAACGCCCGCGCCTCGACGGTGCGGTAGTGGTCCTGGCCGAAGGCGGCCAGGCAGGCGTCATGGGCGGCCGAGGCCCGGGAGCGGGCCTCGGCACCACGGCCCAGTCCCAGCAGGGCCGTGGCCAAGGACAGCTCGACGGCGCCGGTCTCCGGGCCGCGCTGTTCCTCGGACATGCCGCGGTGCAGCTCTTCGGCACGCTCCGCCTCGGCGAGGGCCTCCTCGTAGCGTTCCTGGCCGTTGAGGCTGCGGGCCAGACCGAGCCGAAGGACCAAGGTGAGCCGGTCTCTTGCAGGAGGGTCGGCGAGCGCCTCGCGGGCAAGCTGCTCGGCCTCCAGCTGACGGCCCTGGGTGTTGAGGGCGTAGACCTGCCCGTTGCGGGCGGCCGCTGCAATGAGCGGCATCTGCGGGTCCGTGCCGCGGGCTGCGGCACGGGCAACGGCCTCGCACTCCGCCGCGCATTCGGCGTGCCGGTCCAGGGCAGTCAGCGTCTGGGCGCGGTCCGAACGCAGTTTCAGGGTCTGCCAGTGTTCGGCGCCGAAGGTGGTGCCGAAGACGGGAAGCAGCGAGTCGTATGCGGCGAGGGCCTCGGTGTAGCGGCCCTGGGCATTCGTCGCCATCGCGGCGAGGCTCAGCGCCAGCGGTGCGATTCTGTTGTCGGACCGCCGGAACGGGTCCGCGGCCTGGACGAGAGCCTCGGCCTCCGCCTCGGCGTAGCGCCCGGCCTTGAACAGGGCCATGGCCTTGGCCAAGGGGAACTCCGTCGTCTGCCCGGCGTGGTTTCGACCGCGTGACCGGAAGAGTCTCATGCCCGAAGCATACGGACGCTGCGCACGCGCGTTCGAGGAACGGGCGAAGCCGACCGGTGCACCCATGGGGACCAGGCGGGCGGTGCCGGCTCGTAGCGCAACGGTGCGAACCAAGGTGGTGGAACCAGCTGAGCCCCAAGGCGGCCACCGGGGATGCACGGTCGCCAACTCGGACGCGCCGCCACACACGGCCCGGCGGCGGTCGAGAGTGCATTGCATAAAAGTGCAGAACTACGTATAGTCATGCCATCCAGAGGAGGGTGGACATGGCGGTACGTGCGGCGGTGGCCGGAGCGAGCGGATATGCAGGCGGAGAGATCCTGCGCCTGCTCCTCGCACACCCTGAGATCGAGATCGGTGCCCTGACCGGCAACTCCAACGTCGGGCAGCGGCTCGGTGCGCTCCAGCCGCATCTGCTTCCGCTGACCGGCCGTGTACTGGCCGAGACCACGGCCGAGGTCCTCGCCGGGCACGACGTGGTCTTCCTGGCACTGCCGCACGGGCAGTCCGCCGCCGTCGCCGGGCAACTCGGTCCGGACGTCCTCGTGGTCGACATGGGCGCCGACTTCCGGCTCCAGGACCAGACCGACTGGCACAGGTACTACGGCTCCCCGCACGCCGGCACCTGGCCCTACGGCCTGCCCGAACTTCCGGGTGCCCGCGCCGCGCTGGAGGGGTCCAAGCGCATCGCGGTGCCCGGTTGCTACCCGACCGCCGTCTCCCTCGCCCTGTTCCCGGCCTACGCGGCCGGACTCGCCGAGCCTGAGGCGGTGATCGTCGCCGCGTCCGGCACCTCTGGGGCGGGCCGGGCGCTCAAACCGCACCTGCTGGGCAGCGAGGTCATGGGTTCCATGTCACCGTACGGCGTCGGCGGTGGCCACCGGCACACCCCGGAGATGATCCAGAACCTCAGCGGGGTGGCCGGGGAGCGGGTCGCCGTCTCCTTCACGCCCACCCTCGCGCCGATGCCCCGCGGCATCCTCGCCACGTGCACCGCCAGGGCCGTCGGCGGGACGACCGAGGATTCCATCCGGGTCGCCTACGAGAAGGCCTACGCCGACGAACCGTTCGTCCACCTGCTCCCCGAGGGCCAGTGGCCCACGACGGCGTCCGTCCAGGGTTCCAACGCCGTTCAGGTGCAGGTCGCGTACGACGCGGCCGTGGGCCGCATCATCGCGATCAGCGCCATCGACAATCTGACCAAGGGCACCGCGGGCGGTGCCGTGCAGAGCATGAACATCGCGCTGGGCCTTGACGAGACCACCGGCCTTCCCACGATCGGAGTCGCACCGTGAGCGGGGCACGTGCAGCCGCCGGGCCGCAGACGACGATGGCCGCACCGCTGTGTGGCGGGTGCGGAGACACGAACGAGGAGATGCAGTGAGCGTCACGGCAGCCAAGGGATTCGCGGCGGCGGGCATCGCCGCCGGGATCAAGGAGAGCGGCAACCCCGATCTGGCCCTCGTGGTCAACAACGGGCCCCGCCGTGCCGCCGCGGGCGTCTTCACCGCCAACCGTGTGAAGGCCGCGCCCGTGCTGTGGTCAGAGCAGGTCCTCAAGAGCGGACAGGTCTCGGCCGTCGTCCTCAACTCCGGCGGTGCCAACGCTTGTACCGGCCCCAAGGGTTTCCAGGACACCCACGGCACGGCCGAGAAGGTGGCCGAGGTGTTGGGCCGCGGCGCCATTGAGGTCGCCGTCTGTTCCACCGGCCTCATCGGCGTGCTGCTGCCGATGGACAAGGTGTTGCCAGGCATCGAGACGGCTGCCGCCCAGTTGTCCGAGCACGGCGGTGAGAAGGCCGCCATCGCCATCAAGACCACCGACACCGTGCACAAGACGTCCGTCGTCACCAGGGGCGGCTGGACCGTCGGTGGCATGGCCAAGGGTGCCGGCATGCTGGCCCCCGGCCTCGCCACCATGTTGGTGGTGCTCACCACCGACGCCGATCTCGGCGGTGAGGCGCTGGACAAGGCCCTGCGTGCCGCCACCAAGGTCACCTTCGACCGGGTCGACTCCGACGGGTGCATGTCCACCAACGACACCGTCCTGCTGCTCGCCTCCGGCGCCTCCGGCACCACTCCCGAGTACGCCGAATTCGCCGAGGCGGTACGGCAGGTCTGCGACGACCTCGGCCGCCAGCTCATCGGCGACGCCGAGGGCGCCAGCAAGGACATCAAGGTCGAGGTGGTGGGCGCCGCGACCGAGCAGGACGCCGTGGAGGTGGGCCGCTCCATCGCCCGGAACAACCTCCTCAAGTGCGCGATCCACGGAGAGGACCCCAACTGGGGTCGGGTGCTTTCGGCGATCGGTACCACCACGGCGGCCTTCGATCCCGATGAACTCAACGTCGCCATCAACGGCGTCTGGGTGTGCAAGAACGGCTCCGTCGGCGAGAACCGCGAACTGGTCGACATGCGCTACCGCGAGGTGCACATCGTCGCCGACCTCGCCGCAGGCTCCGAGACCGCCACGATCTGGACCAATGACCTGACCGCCGACTACGTACACGAGAACAGCGCCTACTCCTCATGAGTGACTCCACCGCAAGCGGCACGACGCGGAAACACACCGCCCTGCCCAAGGCCAAGACCCTCATCGAGGCGCTGCCCTGGCTGACCCGGCACCACGGCAGGATCGTCGTCATCAAGTTCGGCGGCAACGCCATGGTGAACGAGGACCTCAAGGCCGCCTTCGCCCAGGACGTCGTCTTCCTCCGCCATGCCGGCCTCAAACCCGTTGTGGTGCACGGCGGCGGCCCGCAGATCAGCGCGGCACTCGACCGTCACGGCATCGTCAGCGAGTTCAAGGCGGGCCTGCGTGTCACCACCGAGGACGCCATGGACGTCGTGCGGATGGTGCTGGCCGGACAGGTGCAGCGCGAGCTGGTCGGACTGCTCAACCAACACGGTCCGCTGGCCGTCGGCCTGACCGGCGAGGACGCGCACACCATCACCGCCACCAAGCACCAGCCCGAGATCGACGGTGAGCTGGTCGACATCGGGCGGGTCGGTGAGATCACCGGAATCGACACGGGCGCGATCGAGGCCCTGCTCGCCGACGGCCGCATCCCGGTCGTCTCCTCCATCGCCCGCAGCGAGGACGACGGACACGTCTACAACGTCAACGCGGACACGGCCGCCGCCGCACTCGCCGCGGCACTGGGCGCCGAGACCCTCATGGTCCTCACCGACGTGGAAGGTCTCTACGAGGACTGGCCGGACTCCGACGAGGTGATCAGCCGGCTCACCGCGTCCGAGTTGGAGAAGCTGTTGCCGGAGCTGAGCTCCGGCATGGTGCCCAAGATGGAGGGCTGCCTGTACGCGGTGTGCAACGGCGTGCACACTGCACGCGTCATCGACGGCCGGGTGCCGCACTCGATCCTGCTGGAGATCTTTACCGACGAGGGCATCGGCACCATGGTCGTGCCGGACGGACAGGGGGAGTCATGAGCAACCAGGATCTGACCGCGCGCTGGCAGGGCGCGCTCATGAACAACTACGGCACCCCGCTGCTGCCCTTGGTGCGCGGCTCCGGCACGAAGGTGTGGGACACCGAGGACCGTCAGTACCTCGACTTCGTCGGCGGCATCGCCACCAACGCCCTCGGACACGCCCACCCGGCGGTCGTGGCAGCCGTCGGCGGGCAGATCGCCTCGCTCGGCCACATCTCCAACTTCTTCATGGCCGAGCCCACCGTCGCCCTCGCCGAACGGCTCCTGCAACTCTTCGGCCGCGAGGGAAGGGTCTTCTTCTGCAACTCCGGCGCGGAGGCCAACGAGGCCGCCTTCAAGATCGGCCGGCTGACCGGGCGGACCCACCTGGTCGCGACCCAGGGCGGTTTCCACGGCCGTACGATGGGCGCCCTCGCGCTCACCGGTCAGCCCGCCAAGCAGGAACCCTTCCGGCCGTTGCCCGGCGACGTCACCCACGTCCCCTACGGCGACGCCCAGGCGCTCGCCGCCGCGGTGACCGGGGAGACGGCTCTCGTCATCATCGAACCCATCCAGGGGGAGAACGGGGTCGTGGTGCCCCCGCCCGGCTATCTCAAGGCGGCCCGCGCGATCACTGCCGCCTCCGGCGCCCTGTTGGTGCTCGACGAGGTACAGACCGGGATCGGCCGCACCGGGACCTGGTTCGGGTACCAAGCCCACGAGGGCGTGCTGCCCGACATCGTCACCCTGGCCAAACAGCTCGGCGGCGGGCTGCCGCTCGGCGCCACCATCGCCTTCGGCCGTGCTGCCGAACTGCTCCAGCCCGGCCACCACGGCAGCACCTTCGGCGGCAACCCGGTCTCCTGTGCGGCCGGACTCGCCGTTCTCGACACCATCGCCGCCGAGGGACTGCTGGAGAACGTCAAGCGGCAGAGCAGCGCGTTGCGCGAGGGAATCGAGGCGCTGGCCCACCCGCTGATCGATTACGTCCGGGGCGCGGGCTTGCTCCTGGGTATCGTGCTCTCCGGGCCGCACGCACCGCAGGTACGGCAGGTGGCCCAGGAGTCCGGGTTCCTGGTGAACGCGCCCACTCCCGACGTCGTACGGCTCATGCCACCGTTGAACCTCCGCGACGACGAGGTGGACGCCTTCCTCCAGGCGCTGCCCGGCATCCTCGACGCAGCGAACCCGATGACCGGGGACGGACGATCCGGAGAATGAGACGACGATGAGCCAGGCGCAGGACCACGAGCAGGGGGCGGGCGCCGGGCCCGCCGTGCCGCAGACCCGCACCGCTCGGCACCGCCGGATCGTGGACATCCTCAACCGGCAGCCGGTGCGGTCGCAGAGCCAGCTGGCGAAGCTGCTGGCCGACGACGGGTTGAGCGTCACCCAGGCGACGCTGTCCAGGGATCTCGACGAGCTGAATGCGGTGAAGATCCGCAACACCGACGGCGACCTGATCTACGCCGTGCCGAGTGAGGGGGGCTTCCGCACCCCACGCGCTCCGCTGGGAGGGTCGGCCAAGGAGGAACGGATGCGGCGCCTGTCCCAGGAGCTGCTGATCTCCGCAGAGGCCTCCGCAAACCTCGTGGTCCTGCGCACTCCGCCCGGGGCCGCGCAATTCCTCGCCTCGGCCATCGACCAGGCCGAACTCCACGACATCCTGGGCACCATCGCCGGTGACGACACACTGCTGCTGATCAGCAGGGACCCGAGCGGAGGACAGGCACTGGCGGAGCATCTGCTGCGACTTGCACAGAACGGACACTGAGCCCTGCCGGGGCAAGGTGACCGCGGAGCCACGCACGGCCCGACCGAGCCGGGCTCCGCGGTCACCTTGCCCACTGTCTCCCCGGTCCCGCTCACCCCAGACGCGCCGCTAGTCCCCCGGTGCAGAGCACCTCGTCACCCGCGGTGATCAGCAGGCCCTCGACGTCGGGCAGGGCCTCCAGCCACGCCGAACCCGCCCGCGACCCCATGGCGAACGCCGCTGTGGCCCAGCAGTCCACCCAGGTCAGCCGGGGGCCGACCACGGTCACCGCCACCAGGTCCGTCACCGCGGACCGGCCCGTCCGCGGATCCACGATGTGTGCGCCCCGCTCAGCCGTACCTGACGTCGCCACGGACAGTTCCGGCACGCCGGCGGCCGAGATCACCGCCGCCAGCCCGCCCGGCCGGAGCGGATCGGTCACCCCGACCCGCCAGGGCCGCCCCGGTTCCGGAGCACCGAGCATCTGGACGTCCCCGCCGCCGTTCACGCTGACCCCGTGCACCCCGGTGACCTCGCCCAGCAGCCGTGCTGCCCGCTCCGCCGCCCAGCCCTTGACGATGCCGGTCGGATCCAGCGAGCCCCGGTACCGCGTGCTGAACCAGCCGTCGCTCACCCTTTCCGCCTCGGCCGCCAACTCCAGCACCTCGGCCACCTCGGGAGCACACTCCGCCACGGTCAGCTCGCCCCTGGCCAGCCGTGACACCTCGCTGTCCTCCCGGTAGGTGCTGAACAAGGCGTCCGCCCGGTGCAGACCGGCGATGGCCTCGGTGAGTGCCGCCCGTACTGCACCGGGTTCCCCGCCGCGGACGTCGAAGGAGAAGACGGTCCCCATGACCTCCTCCGCGTGACGCACCGCGGCGGGAGTCTTCGCCGGCTCGGTCACCGGATCAGCCACCGGCCCGGTCCAGCGCCGACTGCAGTGACTGCCGGTAGCCGGTACTGGTGTAGGTGGCGCCGGAGACGGCGTCGATCCGTGCGTTGCCGGCAGCCACGGCCTCCTGGTTGAGCCGGGGGACGGCGAGTGCGGTCTTCTGGCCACTGAGTCCCCCCTGGGGCGCCTGGACCGCTTTCGCCGCGGTGATCTTCCCGCCGTCGACCGTGATCCTCACTTGTACCGGACCGTACCGGGTCCGCACGGTTTCTCCGGTGACCGTGCGTGACCGTGCCGCACCGGAGGCACCGGAGGCACCGGAGGAGCCCGAGGGCCTGGCGGTACCCGAAGGCCCCGTGGACGCCGACGGCTTCACCTTGTCCAGCGCCGACTGCAGCGACTTCTTGTACCCGGTACTCGTGTACGTCGCCCCGGACACCGAGTCGATCCGCGCGCTCTGCGCCGCCACGGCCTCCTGGTTGAGCTTGGGCACGGCGAGTGCGGTCTTCTGGTCGCTGAGTCCGCCCGCGGGTGCCTGGACGGCCTCCGCCTTGGTGACCTTGCCGTTGCTGACGGTCAGCCGTACCTGCACGGGACCGTACTGCGTCCGCTCCGTGTCACCGGTCACGGTGCTGGAGCCGGCGGCGGTCGGTGCCCCGCCCCGCGTACCGCCCTGCGGGGACTGCGCCGCCGCCGTCTGCTGCGGGGCCGCGCCTGCCGCCGACGCCGAGGCCGGGCCGGAGGCCGGCTTCAGCGACAGCAGCAGTACGACACCGGACACCGTCGCGGCGGTGGTCAGCACGATCCGCCGAATGGGGTGGCTCTTCCTCATCTCTGACTAGCTCCCGCTCACATCTCGAACGACTCGTGATGGATGCGGCGGGCGGGAACTCCCGCACCGCGCAGTGCCTCGTACACGGATTGGGCGAACCCGGGCGGGCCGCACATGAACACATCGTGCCCCTCGATGTCCGGGATCTTCCGCAGGAGGTTCTCCGCGGAGATGTCCGGCCGCTCGCCCTCCGGGCTGTTCACCGCGTACATCAGCCGGGCGTCCCGCTCCTTCGCGATCGCGGCCAGCTCGTCCCAGAGGGCCAGGTCCTGAGTGGTGTTGGCCCGGTAGAGGAGCGTGATGTCACCGGCGGCCCCGGGCAGGGTCTCGAACAGCGCCCGCATCGGCGTGATGCCGACCCCGCCCGCGATCAGTAGTACCTTGCCGCGGCTGCGGCGCTGTGCGGTGAGTGCGCCGTACGGTCCCTCGGCCCACACCTTGGTGCCGGGCGTCAGCTCGCGCAGCCGGGCGCTGTGGTCCCCGATCGCCTTCACCGTGATCCGCAGCATGCCGGGCCGGGGCGCCGCCGAGAGGGAGTACGGGTGCGAACTGAACCGCATCCCCGGAGCGAGGAAGCGCCAGCGGAAGAATTGGCCCGCCTCCGCGCCCATCCGGTGCAGCTTCCGCCCACCGATCAGTACCGACACGATCCCCGGGCTCTCTTCGACGACCGCTTCCACCCGCAGCCGGTGCCGGAGGTTCAGCCGGATGGGCGTGAGGACGCGGTACCAGAGCAGGAGCGCGGTGACCGTGCCGTAGAGGCCGTACCAGAAGGTCCTGGAGGCGGGCTCGACCGCGAAGTCGTTGCCGGTGGTGATCTGGTGCCAGAACGTCAGGAACACCGCCGCGTAGGTCAGCAGGTGGACGTGGTACCAGGCGTCGTACGGCAGCCGTCGGCGGATCCCGCCGACCGACGTCAGCCCGATCAGCACGAACAGGCCCGTGCCGACGGCAGCCTTGCCCATGTCCGGCAACTGTTCGACGGACTCCACGGTCTGCTGCACGATGCCGCTGAGTGATCTGCCTGCTTGCAGCGCGTACCCCCACATGGTGAGGAAGACGTGCGCGACGATCAGACACAGCGTGTACCGGCCGCTCATCGCGTGCCAGCGGGCCACCCGGTCGGAGCCGACCCGCCGTTCCAGCGCTGGTACCCGGGCCATCTGGAGCACGACCAGCGCCATCAAGTAGCCGGCCAGCAGACCGGTGATCCGGCCCGCGTTCAGGATTCTTTCGCCGTTGCCGGCGACCGACGGTGTGTTGTGCCACCACAGCCACAGCACGGCCGCCGCGCCCGCCCAGACGGCGAGCAGCAGCGGGATGGCTGGGGAACGGCGCGGGCGGATGCGGCGCATCGTCTGTCGGCGGGCGGCGCGTCCGCCTGCGAGCGTGGTGGTCACGGTTCCTCCGTGGGGACTTGACCCTTGGCCCTGAGATACGGGCCGTGTCCGCCGAGTGTTCAGAGGCCGGCCGAGTCCAGCGCGGACTGAAGCGACTGGCGGTAGCCGCCACTGGTGTACGTCGCTCCCGACACGGTGTCGATCTGCGCGCTCTGCGCGGCCAGCGCTTCGCGCCGCAGCTGGGGGAGGGCGTAGTTGTTGATCTGCTGGTCGCGCGGATTGCCCT
Source organism: Streptomyces pluripotens (assembly GCF_000802245.2). NCBI lineage: Bacteria > Bacillati > Actinomycetota > Actinomycetes > Kitasatosporales > Streptomycetaceae > Streptomyces > Streptomyces pluripotens. Next base: position 1,085,509 of record NZ_CP021080.1, on the reverse strand, counting down.
GCGGATAGGCGACGGCGGTGACGTCGGTGAGTTTGCCACTCTTGATCGTCACCCGGACCTGGACCGGACCCCAGCGGGTCTGGACGGTGTCGCCGGTCACGGTCTTGGAGACACCGGTCTTGGAGCCCCCGGACGAGCCGCCGGACGAGTCCCCGGACGCGCCGCCCGGCTGGGCGGGCGCGCTGGCGCTGCTCTGCGGGGCCGGGGCGGAGGACCCTACGGCGAGCCCGGGACTGGTGTGCGGCTTCAGCGACAGCAGCAGCACCATTCCGGAGACGGTGGCGGCGCTCGCCAGCACGATGCGGCGGAGCGGGCGGTTCTTCTTCAACGCGTGCACGTGGGCTGCCTCACAGCTCGAACGATTCGTGGTGGATACGGCGGTCCGGGACCCCGGCGCCCCGCAGTGCCTCGTACACGTTCTGTGCGAAGCCGTGCGGACCGCAGATGTAGACGTCGTGGCCGGCGAGGCCGGGGAAGTTCGCGCGCAGCGACTCCGCCGAGATGTCCGGGCGCTCTCCGCCCGGCCCGTTCAACGCGTAGAGCACCCGAGCACCGCGCCAGCGGGCGATGGCTTCGAGCTCGCCGCCCAGCGCCAGGTCCTCCGAGGACCGGGCCCGGTACAGCAGGGTGACCTCGCCCGGCAGCGTCTCGAACAGCGCCCTGAGCGGGGTGACACCGACTCCGGCCGCGATCAGCAGGGAGCGGTGGCTGGTGGCCCGGTCCGCGGTCAGGGAGCCATAGGGGCCCTCCGCCCACACCCGGGTGCCGGGCTTGAGCAGCGCGACGGCCGTGCTGTGGCCGCCGAGCGCCTTCACCGTGACGCGCAGCAGGTCCGGGCGCGGCGGCGCCGACAGCGAGTACGGCGTCGACGTCCAGCCCAGGCCCTCGCCGAGGAACCGCCAGCGGAAGAACTGCCCGGACCGGGCGTCCATTTCCTCCAGGTGCTGTCCGCGCACGACGACCGAGTACACCCCCGGCGCCTCCCGGTGCACCGATTCCACGCGCAACTGGTGCCGCAGGTTGAGCCGCACCGGTGCGAGGATCCGGTACCACAGGACCAGGGCCGCCACTCCCAGGTAGAGCGCGTACCAGGCGGCGGTGGCGACCGGCTTGCCGTTGAAGTCGTTGCCGATCGCCAGCTGGTGCCCGAAGGAGAGGAACACCGCCGCGTAGGTGAGGAGGTGGACGTAGTACCAGAACTCGTAGCTGGTGCGGCGGCGCACGGCCCGCGCGGAGGTGATGCCGACCGCGAAGAGGATCACCGTGCCGGCGGTGGCCTTGAGCATCTCGGGGTAATCGAGGACGACGGTGACCGTCTCGTGCCAGAGCGAGGCCCGGTCCTGGGCGGCGTACCCGGCGAGGATCAGTACGACGTGTGCGACGAGCAGGCAGATCGTGTACCGGCCGGCCATCGCGTGCCAGCGCGCCACCCGGTCCGAGCCGATCCGCCGCTCCAGCAGCGGTACCCGCGCCATCAGGCCGACCAGTACGGCACAGGCGTACCCGCACAGGAGTCCGGCGATCCGCCCGGCGTCGGTCAGCCAGCCCGCGGCGCCGACCACGGACCCGGTGTCCGCCCACCAGAGTGCGACCACGGCCGCAGCTCCCGCCCAGAGCAAGGCCAGCACGGGACCTGCAGGGGAGCGCCGTGCGGTCCCCGGCAGGGGCGGGGCCGCCCGCCTCGTTTCCACGGTGGTCATCAGTCGCCGTCCCTTCGTCCGTCCTGCCAGGCAACTGTGCGTGCCCAAGCTCTGAGGAACCTCTGAGAGACCCCCCTTTCGGGCTCCTTCAGAGCAGACTCAGAGCCTGTTCTCAGACGGGGTTCACAGAGCCCCGGAATCCACTCAGAGGAAATTCAGAGCGTGCGAGGCGGACGATCACCCCGCGCACGAGCGATGCTGGTAGATGCGATGAATACGACCCGTTCCGGCCGCCCGGCCCTCACCCGCCCCGACGGCACCCCGCTGCGCGTCCTCGTCGTCGACGACGACCCCGACCTCGCCGAGGTGCTCACCGGTGCCCTGCGCTACGAGGGCTGGGAGGTGCGTGCCGCCGGTGACGGCGCCGCCGCGCTCGCCGCTGCGCGCGATCTACTGCCCGACGCCGTCGTCCTGGACGTGATGCTCCCGGACACCGATGGCTTTGCCGTGCTGCGCCGTCTGCACGAGGTGAAACCCGATGTGTGTGTGCTGTTCCTGACGGCACGCGACGCGGTCGAGGACCGGATCGCGGGCATCACGGCGGGCGGCGACGACTACGTCACCAAGCCCTTCAGCCTGGAGGAGGTCGTGGCCCGGCTGCGCGGACTGCTGCGCCGCGCCGGCATGGCCCGCCGGCCGGAGGAGGGGCCACGGCTGACCGTGGGCGACCTGGTCATGGACGAGGACGCCCGTGAGGTGACGCGGGCCGGCGAGCTGATCGAGCTCTCGCCGACCGAGTTCGAGCTGCTCCGCTTCCTGATGCGCAACCCGCGCCGGGTGCTCAGCAAGGCCCAGATCCTCGACCGGGTGTGGTCCTACGACTTTGGCGGCCGGGCTCATGTCGTGGAGCTGTACATCTCCTACCTGCGCAAGAAGGTCGACGCGGGCCGCGAACCCATGATCCACACGGTGCGTGGCGCCGGCTACGTGCTGAAGCCGGTGAGTAAGTGAGTCTCAGGAACCGTCTGAGCCGTCTGCTGCGTTCGGACCGCATCCGCAAGCTGCCCCGCCCCCGCACCCTGCGCGCCCGTCTCACCGTCGGCCTGGTGGTGTTGCTGGCGGTGAGTTGTGCGACCGTCGGCCTGGCCGCGGTGTTCGAACTGAACGGTTTCCTTACCCAGCGCCTGGACGAACAGCTCGCCCAGGTCGGTACTCGTTTTCCGGAGAGCCTGGAGCACCGGGGTCGGCTGCCGGACGACCACGACGGCGACGAGTACGGTGACACCCGTCGGATGGCCACCGGCACCTTCGGCGCCCGCCTGGTGAACGGCACGGTCACCAACAAGGGCCTCATCCGCAGTGGCGACCCGGCCGCGGACCTGAACGTGGACCTGACCGAGCAGGACGCCTTGCAGTTGGCGCGGGTACCGGTCGACGGCCACGCCCACACCGTCGAGCTGTCCGCCCTGGACGACTACCGGGTCGTTGCGACCGCCGGCCGGGACGGGGACGTCCTGATCGTCGGCCTCCCGCTGGAGCCGGTCCAGGCCACGGTCCACCGGCTGGAACTGGTCGCCGGGGTCGTCTTCGGCCTGGCCCTCGTGGTGACCGGGGTGGCGGGGGTGGGCTGGGTGCGCTGGTCGGTGCGGCCGCTCAACCGGGTCGCCGCCACCGCCACCCGGGTCAGTGAGCTTCCGCTGGCCAGCGGAGAGGTGGCGTTGCCACCGCGGGCCCCGGAATCCGACCCGCACAGTGAGGTGGGCCGGATGGAGGTGGCGTTCAACCGCATGTTGGGCCATGTCGAGGACGCGCTGACCAAACGACACGCGAGCGAGGAGCGGCTGCGCAGTTTCGCCGCCGACGCCAGCCACGAGCTGCGCACCCCGGTCGCCTCGATCCGTGGGCACGCCGAGCTGGCCCTGCTGCACCCGGGGCCGGTGCCATCGGAAGTCACCCGGGCGCTGGAGCGCATCACGGCGGAGTCCTCCAGGATGGGTGAGATGGTCGACGACCTGCTCCTCCTCGCCCGCCTCGACGCGGGCCGCCCGCTGGAGAGCCGGCCGGTCGACCTCACCCACCTGGTCCTGGACTCGGTTACCGACGCCCGTGCCGCGGGTCCCGACCACCGCTGGAGCATGGACCTGCCGGAGCACCCGGTGACGGTTACCGGCGACGCCCATCGCCTCCACCAGGTGTTGGCCAACCTGCTGGCCAACGCACGGGTGCACACGCCCGCAGGCACCAAGGTCACGGTGATTCTGGACGTCGACGGCGGCTGGATCCGTCTCCGCGTCCACGACGACGGTCCGGGTGTGCCCGAGGACGTCCGGTCCGGTGTCTTCGAACGCTTCACCCGCGCGGAACACCGCCGCCGTCCGGGCTCCACTGGCGGCGGCGCTGGGCTGGGCCTGTCGATCGTGGCGGCGGTGGCGGAGGCGCACGGGGGCGGCGTGGGACTGGAGAGTCGGCCGGGGTCCACGACGTTCACCGTGCGGTTGCCCGCCGACGGGGTGCCCGGAACCGTCTACGGCACCTTCAGTACCGAGTGATCGCGGTGGTCCCGTGCTCCGTGCCGATGGCGATGTGGGGGTTGTGCCCGGGCTCGGCCCACCGCAGGATCCGCCGCATGGCCTCCTCCGGCACCGAAACGCAACCAGCCGTCGCCGCCCGTCCGTTGACGTGCAGGAAGATACCGGCGCCACGCCCGCGCACCGGTCGGTCGTAGTTGAAGCCGATGACCAGCCCGTAGGCGTATTGCGCCGGGTACGCGACCAAGTGTTCGGACTCGGTGGCGGCACAGTCGGTCGGCAGCGGCTCTACCCAACGGTTGTACGAGCGGGAGTCGTTGTCCTGGCACCACCAGGAACTCCCGTGTACCGGCCGGTACACGATCCTCGTCCCGGCCGGCGCCGTCTGGATCCCGAAGGCGAAGGGGAGGCCGTACAGCCCGGCCGGTGTCGTACTGGTGCCCTGCTTGCGTGAGCCGCCCGCCACCAGTCCGCTCGCCCCGAACCGGGCCGGTGCGGAGCCGGCCCGCCTCCACTGGCCGTCCCGCAGGTCCCACCAGGTGACCGTCCCCGAGGTTGCGCCGGTGTCCGGGGCCAGCGCGGTGATCAGCTGGGTGCCGCCGCCGGTGTCCGCCATCCGTTCGGGCAGCGGCGCCGGGCCGGTGCCGGGCGCGGAGCCGAGCAGGGCGAGGGAGGCGGCGGACAGGAGGGCGAGGGCGGCACCGGGGCGCATGGCTCAGACCGTAGACGGCGCCCGGGTCAACGGCAGCCCGGGTGGGCCGTCCAGGTGTGCCGTCGCGTGGTCTTGCTCCGCTGCGGGCCCGTTCAGGGAAGTTCGTCCCGTTGCTCCCCTTCGGGTGCTTCCACCCTCTGAGGCGATTGACGAATCATGCAGAGTTCTGCATACTCATGCATGTCGGTGATCCGCGCGGTCGTCACCGGCAGGCGCTCGCTGGAGTCGCCGTACGACTCCAGTCTGCCGCCCATGACACCGGCGACACCTTCGACTAGTCAGCGGCCAAGGGCTTCATCGACATCTACAGCCTGTCATCGAAGATCGCGGCCCGGCGCCAGCCTGCGGCCCGGGCCTGAGGCAGGCCACGTTCGACACCGACCTACTCTCCTGAGGAGCAGCGCAAGTGAGCAGCAACAGCGGTGACGTACGGCTCTGGGGCGGCCGTTTCGCCGACGGTCCCGCCGAGGCCCTGGCGAAGCTGTCCGCGTCCGTCCACTTCGACTGGCGGCTCGCTCCCTACGACATCGCCGGTTCCCGTGCCCACGCGCGCGTGCTGCAGCGGGCGGGGCTCCTCACCGAGGACGAGTTGCAGCGCATGATCGCCGGACTCGACCGGCTGGAGGCGGACGTGGCCTCCGGCGCTTTCGTGGGCACGATCGCCGACGAGGACGTCCACACCGCCCTGGAACGCGGCCTGTTGGAGCGCCTCGGCCCCGACCTCGGCGGCAAGCTGCGTGCCGGCCGCTCCCGCAACGACCAGGTCGCCACCCTCTTTCGGATGTATCTGCGCGACCACGCCCGGATCATCGCCGGGCTGATCGCCGACCTGCAGGACGCCCTGATCGGCCTGGCCGAGGCTCACCCGGACGTGGCGATGCCCGGCCGCACCCACCTCCAGCACGCTCAGCCGGTGCTCTTCGCCCACCACGTCTTGGCGCATGTGCAGTCCCTGTCCCGGGACGCCGAGCGACTGCGTCAGTGGGACGAGCGCACGGCCGTGTCGCCCTATGGTTCCGGCGCCCTCGCGGGCTCCTCCCTGGGGCTGGATCCCGAGGCGGTGGCGAAGGACCTCGGCTTTGAGCACGGCAGCGTCGGCAACTCCATCGACGGCACGGCCTCTCGCGATTTCGTGGCGGAGTTCGCCTTCGTCACGGCGATGATCGGGGTGAACCTCTCCCGGATCGCCGAGGAGATCATCATCTGGAACACGAAGGAGTTCTCCTTCGTCACCCTGCACGACGCGTTCTCCACCGGCTCATCGATCATGCCGCAGAAGAAGAACCCGGACATCGCCGAGCTGGCCCGTGGCAAGTCCGGTCGTCTGATCGGCAACCTGACCGGTCTCCTGGCCACGTTGAAGGCGCTGCCCCTGGCGTACAACCGCGACCTGCAGGAGGACAAGGAGCCGGTGTTCGACTCCTGCGACCAGTTGGAGGTCCTGCTGCCCGCCTTCACCGGCATGATCGCCACTCTCACGGTCAATCGCGAGCGCATGGCGGAGCTGGCCCCGGCCGGGTTCTCCCTCGCCACCGACATCGCCGAGTGGTTGGTGAAGCGGGGCGTGCCGTTCCGCGTGGCCCATGAGCTGGCCGGGGAGTGCGTCAAGGCCGCCGAGGCGGAGGGCAAGGAACTGGACGACCTCACGGACGAGCAGTTCGCGAAGATCTCCGCTCACCTGACACCGGAGGTCCGCACGGTCCTCAACGTCCCGGGCGCCCTCGCCTCCCGCGACGGCCGCGGCGGTACCGCCCCGAGCGCGGTGGCCGTTCAGCTCGCCGAGGTCAGGGCGGACGTGGCGGCACAGCACGAATGGGCCGCCACCAAGAAGTGAGGTGAGCCCATCGCGGGTTAGGTTGGCCGGAAGCCAGCCGACCGAACGGAGCCCGCGATGTCCTTCGCCCGTCTCGCTGCCGCCACGACGCCGACCTGCCACATCGGCCTGGGTCTGGCCGCCGTCGGCCGTCCCGGCTACATCAACCTGGGCCGCGAGCGGGACCTCCCGCAGGTCCGCAGTGTCGACGCGCTGCGGACACGCACCCATGAACTGCTCGACGCCGCCTACGCCCAGGGGGTGCGCTACTTCGATGTGGCCCGCTCCTATGGTCGCTCCGAGGAGTTCCTGGCCGATTGGCTGAACGCTCGCCCGGACCTCGACGATGTGGTCGTCGGGAGCAAATGGGGTTACACCTACACGGCCGGCTGGTCCGCCGAGGCCGAACAGCACGAGGTCAAGGACCACAGCGCCGCCACCTACGAGCGGCAGCGCGCCGAGACCGACGCGCTGCTCGGCGACCGGCTGGACCTCTATCAGATCCACTCGGTCACCCCCGAGAGCCCAGCCCTCACCGACAAGGAACTCCACGCCAGGCTGGCGGAGGCCGCGGCGGGCGGTCTTACCGTGGGCTTCTCCACCAGTGGCCCGGCCCAGGCCGACGCGATCCGCGCCGCTCTCGCCGTCACGGTCGGCGGTGAGCCCCTGTTCCGTACAGTCCAGTCGACGTACAACATCCTGGAGACCTCGGCCGCACCCGCCCTCGCCGAGGCGCACGACGCCGGCCTCACCGTGATCCTCAAGGAAGGCATGGCCAACGGCCGGCTTGCCGCGCCGCACGCCCCGGAGGTGTTGAGGGCGGTGGCGGAGGAGACCTCGCTCGGCTGCGACGCCGTGGCCCTTGCATGGATCCTGCGGCAGCCCTGGGCCGGCGTCGCCCTGTCCGGCGCCGTGACCATCACCCAGCTCACCTCCAACCTGCACGCCCCCGCCGTGGACCTCGGTGACGACCAGTTGGCCCGCCTCGCCGCGCTGGCGGAGGACCCGCGGGCCTACTGGGAGAAGCGCGGACAGCTTCCCTGGCACTGACGCCTTACCTGCCCGGTAGCCAGCAGGCATGAGCCGCGTGCGCCCACGGTGAGACATTTTTGTCTCATGTGGGCTATGCTTGTCTCATGGCTTTGGACCGTGACCACGTGCTGCGCAGCGCAGCCGCCCTGCTGACCCGCAAATCCACCGCGACCATGGACGAGGTCGCGAAGGCGGCCGGCATCAGCCGGGCCACGCTGCACCGACACTTCGCCGGGCGTGACGCGCTGGTACGGGCGCTGGAGGCACTCGGTATCGCGGAGTGCGAGGCGGCACTGGACGCGGCCGGTCTGGACGAGGGACCGGCGGGTGAGGCCGTTCGCCGCCTGGTCCGCGCGATCGAACCGTCGGCCGGTCTGCTGGCCTTCCTGTACACCGAGAACCAGCTGTTCGAGGGCGAGGGGCAGAACCAGGGCTGGGCCCGTATCGACGAACGGCTCACGGCCCTGTTCCGACGCGGTCAGGAGAGCGGCGAGTTCCGCATCGACCTCACCCCGGTCTGGCTCACCGAGGCGCTGTACGGCCTGCTGGCCTCCGGCGCCTGGGCGGTGACGGAGGGCCGGGTCGCCGCCAAGGACTTCACCTACATGATCGTCGAGCTGCTGCTCGGTGGCGCACGACGCGCCCGTGCCTGAGACAGCACTACACCCGATGAACGCACCCGCGCGCGGTGGAAGACCGGCGTGTGACGAAGAGAGGAAACATGACCAGCACCCTGCAGCCGGCCGACGTGGCGGAGGTGGAGAAGCGTCCGGGCCGCTGGCTCGCACTCTCCGTCCTCGTTCTGGCCGTGCTGCTGGTGGCCGTCGACGCCACCGTCCTCGGCCTGGCGACCCCCTTCATCAGTGAAGACCTCAACCCCACCGGCACCCAGCTCCTGTGGATCGGTGACGTCTACTCCTTCGTCATCGCCGGCCTGCTGGTCTCCATGGGCAGCCTCGGCGACCGCATCGGCCGCAAGCGGATCCTCCTCGGCGGCGCGGCTGCGTTCGGTGCGCTCTCCGTGCTCAACGCCTATGCCACGACGCCCGGAGTGTTGATCCTGGCCCGTGCGTTGCTCGGTGTCGCGGGCGCGACCCTGATGCCCGCTACCCTCGCCCTGATCCGCAACCTCTTCCACGACCCGCGCGAGCGCAGTCTCGCCGTGGGCGTCTGGGGTGCCACCGCCTCCGCCGGTACCGCCGTCGGCCCGATCGCCGGAGGCTTCCTGCTCGAACACTTCTGGTGGGGCTCGGTCTTCCTGATCAACCTGCCGGTGATGGCTGTCCTGGTCCTCGTCGGCATCCGCACCTTGCCCGAGTCCCGCAACCCGAACCCCGGCCCCTGGGACTTGATCAGCGTGGTGCTGTCGCTGGTCGGCATGATCGGTGTCGTGTACGCGGTCAAGGAGGTGTCCACACACGGCGTCACCCGGGCCACGCTCGTCTCGGGCCTGCTGGGTGTGGCCGCGCTGTGCGGCTTCGTCCACCGCCAGCTCACCATGCCGGTGCCGCTGCTGGACATGCGCCTGTTCCGGCGGCGTGGCTTCAGCGGTGCGGTCCTCGCGGACCTGTTGACCGTGCTCGGCATGTCCGGACTGGTGTTCTTCCTCTCTCAGTACCTGCAACTCGTCCAGGGCAGGCGTCCCTTCGAAGCTGGACTCGCCGAACTGCCGGCAGCCGTCGGCGCGGTGGCGGCCGGCCTGATCGCAGGCCGCGTGGCCCGCCGTTTCTCGGTTCGTGCGGTGGTCTCCGGGGGCCTGGCGGCGGTGGGGCTGGCCCTGGCCGCGCTGACGACGCTCGGCCAGTCCACGGGTTACCCGGCTCTCGGAGCGGCCCTGCTGGTCGTGGGCATCGGAGCGGGCTTCTCCTTCACCGTCACCGCCGATGTGATCCTCTCCAGTGTGCCCAAGGACCAGGCCGGTGCCGCCTCGGCCGTCTCCGAGACGGCCTACGAACTGGGCGCGGCGCTGGGCATTGCCCTACTGGGTTCGATCGTGACTGGTGTCTACCGCGGCTTCGCGGGTCCGGCCGACACCCCGGCCGAGGCCCACGAATCGCTCGGTGCCGCGGTGGAGGCGTCGGCGCACATGCCTGCGCACCCGGCCCAGGCACTGTTGAGCGCGGCCCGTGAATCCTTCGTCCACGGGCTCACGCTGGCGTCGGGTGTGGGCGCGACGGTCCTGCTCGTGACGGCGGGGGCGGCATGGTTCCTGCTGAAGAACCAGAAACTGGAGGACGTCGGCTGAGGCGGCCGGCCCCTGGACGCCAGGCCCCCACCCACCTGCCCGGGAACCGGTCGGGGCCAAGGCGGCGTCAGGCCGCCTTGGCCTTGGTGGCGTACATGTCCACGTATTCCTGCCCGGACAGCCGCATTACCTCGGCCATCACGGAATCGGTGACCGCACGCAGCACGTAGCGGTCCCGGTCCATCCCCTCGTACCGGGAGAACTCCATCGGCTCACCGAACCGGACGGTGACCCGACCGGGCCGCGGGATCCCGCGGCCTCCCGGTTGCAGCTTGTCCGTGCCGATCATTGCGAAGGGAACCACCGGCGCACCGGTCATCAGTGTCAGTCGCGCGATACCGGTGCGCCCCCGGTACAGCCGGCCGTCGGGCGACCGGGTGCCCTCGGGGTAGATCCCGAAGACCTTCCCCTCCTCCAGGATCCGCCGTCCGGTCATCAGCGCCGCCACGCCGCCGCTCGCCCCGTCACGGTCCACCGGGATCATGCCGACACCCGTGAAGAACCACGCCATCAGCCGACCCTTGAAGCCCTTACCGGTGACGTACTCGTCCTTGCCGATGAAGAACACCTGCCGCTTGGTGACGAGCGGCAGCACGATCGAGTCGATGAACGTGAGGTGGTTGCCGGCCAGGATGACCGGGCCTTCCCCCGGGATGCGCTCCGCGCCCTCCACCCGTGGGCGGAACATCAGGCGCATGATCGGTCCGAGCACTGCCTTGATGAGCGCGAAGCGGGACAACGGGTCCTCCGGTGCCGACGGGAGCGGTATGAGTCTGTGCAGGTGAGGACATTACTCGCGGTGGCGGGGCGAGCGCACATCGGGTGCGCCCGGTTCACCGAGGCCTTACGAACTGTTGACGTGGGTTTACCTGCGGTGACACATCGGGGACGGTGCGTGACGTCACATGGCGGTGTGACGGACATCGCGTGGAACCGGCATTCGCCACACGGTCGGGCCGCCCCGCCATCGCCGACGGTCCGTCACATCCCGCCGTCTGTAGGACATGTGGTCTCAGCCGTGTGTTCGAACGGGGGTCTCCCGGTGGTCATGTGTGGGTGCCTACCATCGGCCCGCACGGACGAGCTGGCGGCAGGAGGGCGCTGATGGGCGACGAGCAGGCGAACGAGCGGACCCAGGGCAGCACCGGACGGCGGGCGGTGCTCGGCGCGGCGGTGCTCGGCGCGGGCGGAGCCGTCCTCGGGCTGCCCGGGGCAGCTAGAGCCGCCGAGACCCGGCCAGCCGGGCACGGCAGGCACGGCAGCCGCGGGCTGAAGTCCCTGCCGGTGCCGACGGTCGTCGGTCACCGGGGTGCTGCCGGCTACCGCCCCGAGCACACCTTCGGTTCGTACGACCTGGCCCTGGATCTGGGCGCCGATGTCGTCGAGGCGGGAGACCTGGTGGCCACCAGGGACGGCCACCTCGTCTGCCGGCACGAGCCGGAGATCGGTGGCACCACGGACGTCGCCGCGCGTCCCGAGTTCGCCGGTCGCAAGACCACCAAGGTCCTCGACGGCGTCTCCGTCACCGGATGGTTCACCGAGGACTTCACCCTCGCCGAATTGAAGACGCTGCGTGCCGTCGAGCGCATACCGGCCAGCAGGCCGCACAACACCCTCTACGACGGGCGCTGGGAGATCCCCACGTTCGAAGAGGTTCTCGCGTGGCAGGACGAGCAGACCCGTAGGCGCGGCAAGCAGGTGTGGATCTACCCGGAGACCAAGCACCCCACCTACTTCCGCAAGCTCGGCCTCGGTCTGGAGGAGCGGGTGGCGAAGCTGCTGCGCAAGCACGGCAAGGACGGCCGGAACTCACCGGTCATCCTGCAGTCCTTCGAGCCCAGCAGCATCCAGAGGCTCAATCGGCTGGTCGACAATCCGCTCGTCGTGTTGCTCTCCTCGGCGGACAGCCGCCCCTACGACTTCGTCGAGGCGGGTGACCCGCGCACGGTCGCCGACCTCATCACGCCCAAGGGCCTGCGGGAGATGGCCGGCTACGCGCAGGGCATCGGCCCGACCCTCAACCTAGTGATCCCCAGGAACGCGGACGGCACCCTGGCCGAGCCGACCACGCTGGTCTCCGACGCGCACAAGGTGGGTTTGGTCCTGCATCCCTACACCATGCGCAACGAGAACCCGTTCCTGCCGGCCGACTACCGAAAAGGCAACTCGGCCGATGGGTACGGGGATGCCTTCGGTGCCTTCCGGACGTACTTCGCGACCGGTATCGACGGCGTATTCACCGACAACGCCGACACCGCCCTGTTGGCCCGCGCCGACTTCCTGCGGGGCTGATCGGGTCAACCGCCGAATCGGCACGCACCCCCTTCGAGTCGACTCCGAGTCGCCCCGGCAACCCGCCGCCGGGGCGACTCGTCGTTGCGCATATGACGCACGACCTGGTAGCCGCCCTGCGCCCCCTGCTCCTCGCCGAAGCTTCTGCGGAGGCGTGTGCTTCCGGAACCGATCCGGGTGACCTCGAACAGGCCGTCTGGCTGAGGCTGCTGGAGCGGCTGGAGAGCGACGGGCCACCGTTGAACCCGGAACGCTGGCTGCGCAGCGCCGTCCGTGCCGAGGTGCGCCGCAGTCGCCGCACCAGCCGCCTCGAACGTCCGTACGGCATCGAGCCGGCCGACGACGGCCGCTCCGGGCCGGAACAACTCGCTCTCACTGCCGCTCGGCACCGGGCCCTGCGGGACGCGGTCCGCCGCCTGCCCGGTCGCTGCCCCCGCCTCATGGAGGCACTGCTGTCCCCGAGGGACCTGACATACCGGGAGATTGCAAGGGAGTTGGGTATCTCACAGGGCAGCCTGGGGCCGGAACGTTCCAGATGTCTGGGATGTCTGCGCCGATTACTTGCCGCGGAGGTTGCGGCTCGCGAAGCGCGGGGATAGGAGTGAGGGACGACAGGTGATCAGGTGAGCGGGAGGCATGCGCACATGGGCATGAGCGTGACCATCTCGGCGGCGACCGAGCAGGACGCGGAGCAGATCTTCAGGCTCCAGTACCTGTGCTTCCAGAGCGAGGCGGCGCTGTACGGCAACTACCGCATCGACCCGCTCGTCCAGAGCCTGGACTCCGTCCGCCGGGAGGTCGCCACCGACTGCGTCTTCGTCGCCCGGCTTGGCGACGAGGTGGTCGGCTCGGTGCACGGAAGAACCACCGAGGACGGTGCGGCGGCCATCGGCAAGCTCTGCGTCCACCCCCGCTTCCAGGGGCACGGCATCGGAGCGAGGCTGCTGCGCGCGGCCGAAACCGCCCTGTCCGAACAGCGTGGGGCCACCACGTTCCGCCTCCACGCCGGCCATCGCAGCGAGGGCAACCTCCGGCTGTACCGCCGCTTCGGCTACCAGGCGGTGGGCCGGTCCACGGGGGCGGACGGCGTGGAGATGATCGTCCTGGAGAAGCGAGCGGGGGCGTACGCGGCTACGGCGTGACGGTGTTCCGCGACTTCCGCAGCCAGTAGAGGGCGGAGAGGGGCAGCAGCACCGGAATGAAGATGTAGCCCCCGCCGTAGTACGACCACACGGTGGCGTCCGGGAAGGCGGACGGGTCAACCAGCGTCCAGGTACCCACGATCAGCACGCCCGCGAGTTCGGCGGCACAGCACACCAGTGCCGCCTTGCGCGCGGTCTCTCCTCCGCGGACCAGCGTGTATGTGATGAACCCGTACACCAGACCGGCCACGGCCGAGAGGGAGTACGCGAGCGGTGCCCGATCGAACTCCGTCGCGATCTGGAACACGGACCGTGACACGGCCCCGACCACCATCACGCCGTAGAACCAGACGAGCAGCATGCCCGGCCCGCTGATCAATCGAGCCGGCTTCTCCTCCACTGCCGTCACCTCAGCCTCCCCAGATGTCGTAGAGCCGTACTTCGAGCACGGCGAGCACCACACCGCCCGCCGCGACCGTCACCGAGCCCCAGCGTGTCCGTTCGGCCAGTGACATGAACCCCGCCGCCGGAATGCAGGCGAACGCACCGAGCAGATACGCCACGAAGATCGTCCTGCCCTGGTCCGGCTTCTCGCCCCGCGCGAGCAGCACGATGCCGACCACCAACTGGATCACAGCCAGCAGCGACACCACGGCCATGCCGATGAAATGCCAGTCCTTGGTCGGCTGGTCCCGGTGGGCGGCCCAGCCGCACCAGGCGGCGAGCAGCAGCGCGGCGACTCCGGTCACCAGCGTCAGGGCGTTGAGCATGCCGTGACCTTATTACGGCCGAAATGGCCCGCTCCCGTCGCCCCCGCCGCCGGCGTCGTCGGGGCCGGCCTCCGGCGGGCGGGGCTGTTGTGCGGCCCCCGTGGCGTTGACCACAGCACGCCGGGTGCGGCACCTCGACGCGGGCCGGTAGCGGAGGGGTCGCGGACTCGTCCGCACGGGTCATAGGCGGGGAAGCGGGGGCCTCGCTTGCGGCAGAGAGGTGTCCGCGACTGTCCAACATGCGGACGGCGCCGGCAAGTCAGCACCGTACGTCTGCTTTACTGATCGCATGACCACGACGAGCAACCGCACCCCTGCGACCGAGGCGACCCAGCCGCCCGGTGCTCGTTGTATGCGCATGCGGCGAATGTGCGCCTTCTAGAGGGCCCCTGCACCACCTGAGCCTCGCGCCCCGAAGCGAGAGCCGCGGCCGTCCGGCACCGACATCCCGGTGCACGTGACCGAAGCCGCCCCGCGCACACGATGTTCTCCCCGGCTCACCGCCGTGGTGAGGACCGTGCCGCGTCCTGAACCAATGCAAACGAACGCTTCCGTGTCCGGGCACACCCATGCCCGGACACTCGACAGTGACGGAAATCCCAGTGATCACCACCACGGGCCTGACGAAAATCTACGGGGCCGGCCGCTCCCGCGATCGTGCGGTCACCGCCCTCGACGGCGTTGACCTCCACGTCCGCGAAGGCGAGGTCTACGGCGTCATCGGCCAGTCCGGCGCGGGCAAGTCCTCGCTCATCCGCTGCGTCAACCTGCTGGAGCGTCCCACGTCCGGCACGGTGACCGTGGCCGGGCAGGACCTCACCGCCCTGGCCGGCCGTGGACCCCGCGCCGGCCAGGAGCTGCGCCGGGCCCGCAGCCGGATCGGCATGGTCTTCCAGCACTTCAACCTGCTGTCCTCACGGACCGTGCAGGACAACGTCGAGCTGCCGCTGGAGATCCTCGGTAGATCCGGCAAGGACCGTTCCCGCAAGGCGCTGGAGCTACTGGACCTGGTGGGCCTCGCCGACAAGGCCAAGGCCTACCCCGCCCAACTCTCCGGCGGACAGAAACAGCGCGTCGGCATCGCCCGCGCCCTTGCCGGCGACCCCGAGGTGCTGCTCTCCGACGAGGCCACCAGCGCCCTCGACCCGGAGACCACCCGCTCCATCCTCCAGCTGCTGCGCGACCTGAACCGGCAGCTGGGTCTGACCGTGCTGCTCATCACCCACGAAATGGACGTCGTGAAGTCGATCTGTGACTCCGCCGCCCTGATGGAGAAGGGGCGGATCGTGGAGTCCGGCACGGTCGGCGAGCTGTTGGCCACCCCGGGCTCCGAACTGGCCGCAGCGCTCTTCCCGGTGGGCGGCGAAGCCTCCGGTGCCGGCCGGACCGTCCTCGACGTCACCTTCCACGGAGAGGCCGCTACCCAGCCGGTCGTCTCCCGACTCTCGCGCACCTACAACATCGACATCTCGATCCTCGGAGCCGCCGTCGACACCGTAGGTGGCTTCCAGGTCGGCCGCATGCGCATCGAACTGCCCGGCCGCTACGAGGACAACGTGGTGCCCATCGGCTTCCTGCGCGAACAGGGCCTGCAGATCGATGTCGTCGACCACACGGTCCCGGAGGCCGTGCTGGTGAAGGAAGGTGCCAAGTGAGCTGGACGGACTGGTCCGCCATGGAACCGTTGCTGTCCCAGGCGTGTTCCCAGACGCTGGCGATGGTGCTGTGGTCCACGCTGATCACTGTCGCCGCCGGGCTGCCGCTCGGGGTCCTGCTGGTCCTGACCGACCGCGGCGGTCTGCTGCAGAACGTCGTCGTCAACAAAGTGCTCGGCCAGGTCGTGAACATCGGCCGGTCGATGCCCTTCATCATCCTGATGGTCGCCCTGATGGGCTTCACCCGCTGGGTGACCGGCACGACGATCGGCACCACCGCCGCGATCGTGCCGCTCGCCATCGGTGGCATCCCCTTCTTCGCCCGCCTGGTCGAGACGGCCGTCCGTGAAGTGGACGACGGTCTCGTCGAGGCCGTCCAGGCGATGGGCGGCACCACCTGGACGATCGTCCGCAAGGTCCTGGTCCCCGAGGCCCTGCCCTCGCTGATCGCCGCCGCCACCACCACGATCATCGCCCTCATCGGCTACTCGGCCATGGCCGGCACGGTCGGCGGCGGTGGCCTCGGCGACCTCGCCGTCCGCTACGGCTACCAGCGCTTCGAGACCGGTCTGATGTGGATCACCGTCGCGGTCCTCGCCGCCGTGATCTCCCTCATCCAGTTCGCCGGCGACCTCGCGGCCCGCTCCCTGCACCGCCGTGGTTCCCGCTCCACCGCCGCGCCCAAGCTCCGCCTGCTGAAGGCCGGAAAGCCGACGGCGTCGGAGGCGGGCAAGCCCGCCTGACGCACCGGCACAGCCCCCGTCCGAACACGGGGTCGCACCACCCACAAGGAAAGGCACTTTTCGTGCGTAACACCACCAAGATCACCACCGCCGTCCTCGCCGCCGGAGTCCTCACCCTCGGGCTCACCGCCTGCGGGTCGGACAAGGCCTCCGCCGGCACCAGCGGCCCGCTCGTGGTCGCCGCGAGCCCGACGCCGCACGCCGAGATCCTGAACTTCGTCAAGAAGAACCTGGCCAAAAAGGCGGGCCTCGACCTGGAGGTCAAGGAGTTCAGCGACTACATCGTGCCGAACACGGCGACCGAGGACGGCTCGGTGGACGCCAACTACTTCCAGAACCAGCCGTACTTGGACGACTTCAACCACAAGCGCGGCACCCACATCGTGCCCGTCGTCACGGTGCACCTGGAGCCGCTCGGCCTGTACTCCCGCAAGGTCGACAAGGCCGACGCCCTCAAGAGCGGTGCGACCATCGCCGTCCCGAACGACGCCGTCAACGAGGCCCGGGCCCTGAAGCTGCTCGCCCACAACGGACTCATCACCCTCAAGGCCGGCACCGGTAACGAGGCCACCCCGCAGGACATCGCTGAGAACCCCAGGAACCTCAGGTTCAAGGAGGTGGAGGCGGCCCAGACCCCACGCTCCCTGGACGACGTGGACGCGGCCGTCATCAACGGCAACTTCGCCATCTCCGCGGGCCTGAAGCCCGCCAAGGACGCCCTCGTCCTGGAATCCGCGAAGAACAATCCCTACGGCAACTTCCTCGCCGTGAAGAAGGGGCGTGAGAACGACCCGCGGGTGAAGAAGCTCGCCAAACTCCTCACCTCGCCCGAGGTCAGGAAGTTCATCGAGGACAAGTACCAAGGGTCGGTCATCCCGTCCTTCTAGCCACGGCCGGACGGTGCACCGCCACGCACGGGGTCCGCGTCCTCACTTGGTGTGGACCCCGTCGTGCGGTTCCGTGGTCTCATGCTGCATGCTGGGCAGTTCAGCAGGCCCTAGGTTCTTCCGAAGTTACGGAGCGGCGCATGACTGGCACCTTCCCCAACGTCTCCATCAGCACGGAGCGGTTGGTGCTGCGTCCCCTCGACGAGGACGACGTGTCCGCGCTGACCGAGATGATGAACGATGAGCAGGTCGGCGCCTGGACCGACGTACCCCAGCCGTTCACGCGGGACCGCGCCCGGCTCTGGATCACCGAGTACGCGCCCGTCGAGCGCGCCGGGGGCCGTGGACTCGACCTGGTGGTCACCGAGTTCCTCACCCAGCGACTGGTCGGCATCGTGCAGCTGGCCAGGACCGACTGGCACGTACGGTCCACGGAACTGTCGTACATCGTCGCCCCTTGGGCCCGGGGTGAGGGCTATGCCTCCGAGGCGGCCCTGGCGACTGCCCAATGGCTTTTCCGGGACCAGAAGTTCGAGCGCATCGAACTGCGCACCGCCGCGGACAACACCGCGTCCCAACAGGTCGCCCAGAAGATCGGCTGCATCAGTGAGGGCGTTCTGCGCAACGCCTGCATAGCGCACCACCGTACCCAGGACGGCACCTGGACCGACGTGCGCACCGACTACATCGTGTGGAGCCTCCTCCCGGAGGACCTGGAGGACGCAGACGAACAACTCGCCGACACCGGCGGGTTCGCCTCGTACGCCGCCTGGAACTGAGGCACCTGGAACGGAGGCGGCACGGGAACGCGGCTGTGCCCCGGCGCGCGCCCGACCGCATCACCAGGTACCCTCTCGAAGCCCACTCAGGGATCCATACCCCTGACGACCTGCGGAAACCTGGAGATAGACGACGATGGCCGACCGGGTCACGGTGATCGGCTGGGACGGTTCGCCGTTGACCGCCGCGGCACGCTCCGCCCTTGGCGCCGCCACCCTCGTCGCGGGTGCGGCACACCACCTGGAGCTGCCCGAGGTCCCGCCTGCCGCCGAACGCGTCCGCCTCGGCAGCCCGGCGCTCGCCGCGCGTCGCATCGCCGACCATCGCGGCACCGCGGTGGTCCTCGCCGACGGCGACCCCGGGTTCTTCGGTGTCGTACGCACGTTGCGCGCACCCCAGTTCGGACTGGAGGTCGAGGTCGTCCCCGCCGTCTCGTCCGTCGCCGCCGCTTTTGCGCGCGCCGGCATGCCCTGGGACGACGCCCAAGTGGTCGTCGCGCATCCCCGCACCCTGCGCCGGGCGGTGAACGTCTGCCGCGCCCACACCAAGGTCGCCGTCCTCACCGCCCCGGACGCCGGCCCCGCCGAACTCGGTCTTCTGCTGGACGGCGTCCACCGCACCTTCGTCGTCTGCGAGGAACTGGGCACCGAACGCGAACGAGTCGCCGTCGTCACCTCCGACAAGGCTGCCGACCACACCTGGCGGGACCCCAACGTCGTCATCGTCATCGGTGGGCCTGCCGGGGCCGCCGCCGACGGCTGGATCGCCGGGCGCGATCCGGGCGCCGGGCCGCGCGGCTGGGTGCAGCCCGACGACACGTACGGCGGCGGTCTCGGCGAGGGCGAGACGGCGCTGCTCCGCGCCGCCCAGCTCGCCCGTCTCGGCCCGCGCGTCGGAGACCTCGTCTGGGACATCGGCTGCGGCAGCGGCGCGTTCGCCACCGAGGCCGCGCGCTCCGGAGCGGCCGTCATCGCGGTCGACCGGGACCCGGCGTCCTGCACCCGCGCCGAGGAGGCCGCGCGCCGGTTCGGCGTCCAGCTGCACGTGGTGCCGGGCACCGCCCCGCACGTACTGGAGGACCTGCCCGAGCCGGACGTCGTACGGGTCGGGGGCGGGGGAGCCGCCGTCGTCTCCGCGATCGCCGACCGCCGTCCCCAGCGCATCGTCACACACGCCGCGACCCGTGATGCGGCCGAGCGCGTCGGCCGTGCCCTGACCGAGCACGGATACCGGGTCGAGTGCGCCCTGCTCCAGTCCGTCGCACTCGACACCCAGGCCTGGACCGAGACCGAGCGGAGTGTGGCATTCCTGCTCACCGGGGTTCTCCCGGATCGCGCCCCGTGATCCTGTTGTCGTACCGCGCGCGGTAGGCTGGCCGATCGTTGTACCGCACCGGGCAGCCCGTAACTTCGTTCGCCAATGTCCGGAAAGGACGCCCGTTTTGGGCTGGGTGTGGTATTGCGGAACCGGAGGACGCGCAACGTGGCGCAGTCCACAGCGGACTGTCGCGGATCATGCTGTCGCGACGGCTGAACGGCCGGGACAATGCCACTGAATGGCTTTGTCGTCTTTTCCGGCGGGTCGTTCGTGCCGCTGGGCACGGACGCTCGTTCTCCACTACGGGGCGGTCGGCGCCGTTCCGGTTGAGCTGGTCGTAGAAGCACTAACCAATTGGGCGAGGGGTACGCATGACCGACACCGGCCAGGTCCCGGGCGAGGGGCAGCCGGAGAGCGCAGGCATGGTGGAGCAGCCGGGCGTCCCCGCGCACGGCGCGTACACCTACTTTCCCGAGGCTCCTGCCGAGGACGAAGACCTGCTGCTGCCGGGCGCCCAGGGCGCGTGGGGCAATGAAGTGCCGCCGCCCGCTCCGGAACCGGTGGTCGAGACCGTCCATGAGCCGGGCCCGCACGAGACGGCCGGCCGGGACAGTGGTGCGGTCGACCTCAGCGGCGTTCGCCTGCCGGACCCGGCACCGGCGTCCGTGCCCTCGTCGCCGATCCTCTCGACCCAGCACGATCCGACGGCCGCCCCGCAGGCGGCGCGCCGGCCGCTGCACCTCGGTCCGCCGGTTCCCGACGCCTCCGCGAGCCCGGTCCGTTCCCTCGCCGACCGCGGTCCCGCCGGGGCACCGGCCCGCCAGTCCGGTTCGCCGGCGGCCGGACCCGAGTACCTCGATGCGCAGCCGCTGCGTGACATGGCCCCGCAGAGTGCGGCGCCCTGGGGCGCCGCACCGGCCGTCGTGCCACCCCAGCCCGGTGGACAGGTCCCGGCGACCGAAGTGACCGATCCGGCCGTTGGCCCGTCGGCGGACGCCGTGTCCGGTCCGGTCGACCAGTCCGGCGCAGCCCAGGCCGCCGTCGCGCGCCTCGCGACCCAGGCGGCCGGGCAGGTTCCGGCCTCGGCCCAGGTGGTGCACGGCCACGACGGCGCGCAGCCCGCGCACGGCCACGACGGGGTGTATGCCACCCCCGTTGCTCAGGGCGCCGAGGACACCCAGCAGGCTCCGGTGGTCGCGGAGCAGGGTACGCAGCCCGCACCGGCAGCGGTGGGCGCGCAGGCACCCGGGAGTTCGTCGGTGGTGGCCGAGGCCCCGGTCCAGGCCGGTGCCCCGGTGCCGGAGGCCGGGCAAGCCGCCGTCCAGGGCACACCCGTTGTCGCCGAGTCCGACCAAGTCGCTGAGGGCCCCGGTGAGGTCCAGGAGCAGGTGCCCGCTCAGCAGGCGGACCCGGCCGGGCAAGGTCCCGTCCCTGGCGCTGTGGTCCAGCCGAAGGCGGTTCAGGAAGCAGTACTTCAGAAAGCAGTACTTCAGGAAGTGGTAGTTCAGGAAGCGGTGGTCCCGGTGACGCCGAGCGAGGCCGCGCCGGGCCTGACGCCGGAAAACGCCCGGACCACGGTCAGCCCCGACAGACCCCACAGCCCCGACAACGCCGGTGTGGCCGAGGCTGCACAGCCGTCGGAGGCCGCCCCGGAAACGGGGCAACCGGGCGTGGGCCTGGAGCAGGACGCGGGGGTACGGCAGAGCACGGGCACGCCCAGTGCCGTGCCGCCTCCTGCGGTCACCGCCGAGGCCGTCGTGGCACCCGGCCCTGCCGGGACCGAGGCGGCCGTCCCCGTTCAGGAGGCCGCACCGGCACTCCCCGCCGAGGAAGCAGCCCCGGGCGAAGTGGCCGCTCCCGCTGTGGCAGCGGACCGGACCGAAAGCGTCGTACCCGCCCAGGAGGCGGCAGAAGCACAGGCCGGCCCGACGCCGACAGAGCCCGCCGCCGCGCAGGGACCGGCCGTTGCCGAAACCGTCCAGGCGCCCGGCGCCGAATCCGTGCAGGCACCCCAGCCGGCGGAGGCACCCAAGCCCGTCCCTCCAGCCCCAGCCCCCGGGTCGCAGGCACCGGAAGTCGAGGCCGCTGCGGCCTCCTCGGCCCCGGACCCCGTACCGGCCCGACCCGCTGCTGACGGCACCGGTACACCCGAGGCGGACCTCCGTCAGGCTCAGGGCCCGCAGTCGGACGAACCTCTTGCGCCGGCCGCCTCGGTCGTGCCAGGAGCGCCACAGCCGTCGGTCCAGCCCGTGCCGCAGGACCAGGATGCCGTCTCCGTACCGATCGGCTCGGCACCCGTGGTCCACGAGGACGCCGCCGTGCCTGAGGGTCTCCTCGCGCAGCCGGAGTCCGTGACCGGCCCCGCTCAGTCGGAGCCTTCCGAGCAGTCCGCCCCCGCCGGTACCGCCGAGTCGCCCGTCGCTGGCCTGCCGCTGGAACCCCACCCGGAACAGCCGCTCGGGCAGTTCGTGCCCGTGGAGGGGCAAGTGCCGAGCCCCCCGCACCTGGCGCCTACCCCGCCGCCGTCCGGCGTCCTGCCCGCGCAGGAGCCGCAGGAACAGGTGGCCGTGGTACCCGCCCCGCGGGGCGCCGAGGCGGTTTCCCCGGTAGTTCCTCCAGCAGCCGCACCGGATGCGGAGCACGCCGCCGACGTCGTACAGCACGCGGAGGACCTGCAGACCAGGGCCGCTGACCAGGAAGAGGGCGCAGCCGAAGTGGCGGAAGCACCGCAGCCCACCGGTCCCGCCGCGCCCCCCTACGCGGACGTCGAGCGCGAGGCCGTCCTGAAGGTGATGCGCGAGCGCCGCGACATCCGCAACGGCTTCCGCGGCGACCCCATCCCGCACGAGGTGCTGCTGCGCGTACTGGAGGCGGCCCACACGGCGCCCTCCGTGGGGCATTCGCAGCCCTGGGACTTCGTCGTGATCCGGTCCGCCGACACCCGGCGCGCCATGCACGAACTGGCCATGCGCCAGCGTGAGGCATACGCCAAGTCGCTACCCAAGGGCCGGGCCAAGCAGTTCAAGGAACTGAAGATCGAGGCGATCCTCGACACCCCGGTCAACATCGTCGTCACCGCGGACCCCACCCGTGGCGGCCGTCACACCCTCGGCCGCCACACCCAGCCGCAGATGGCGCCCTACTCCTCGGCGCTCGCGGTGGAGAACCTCTGGCTCGCCGCCCGCGCCGAGGGCCTCGGCGTCGGTTGGGTCAGCTTCTTCGACGAGCGGGAGATGGTCCGTGCGCTCGGCCTGCCCGAGCACCTGGAGGTCGTCGCATACCTGTGTGTCGGGTACGTCGACGAGTTCCCGGACGAGCCCGAGCTGATGCAGGCCGGCTGGTCCAAGCGGCGCCCCTTGTCCTGGGTGGTGCACGAGGAGACGTACGGCCGCCGCGCCCTGCCTGGAGAGGAACCCCACGACCTGCTTGCCGAGACCGTCGCACAGATCCGCCCGCTCGACGCCAAGGCGCTCGGTGAGGCGTGGGAGCGCCAGAAGCGCATGACCAAGCCGGCCGGCGCGCTCGGCATGCTGGAGATCATCTCCGCGCAGTTGTCCGGGTTGTCCCGGCAGTGTCCGCCGCCGATCCCGGAGCCCGCCGCCGTTGCGATCTTCGCGGGGGACCACGGTGTGCACGCCCAGGGTGTCACTCCGTGGCCTCAGGAGGTCACCTCCCAGATGGTGGCCAACTTCCTCGGTGGGGGAGCGGTCTGCAACGCCTTCGCCAACCAGGTCGGCGCCGAGGTGTGTGTCGTGGACGTCGGTGTGGCCGCCGACCTTCCCGCCACCCCCGGTCTGCTGCCCCGCAAGATCCGCGGTGGCACGTCCGACATGACCACCGGGCCCGCGATGACGCGCGAGGAGGCCAAGGCGGCCATCGAGGTGGGCATCGAGACCGCCCGCGACCTGGTGACGGCCGGCAACAAGGCATTGCTGTCCGGTGAGATGGGCATCGCCAACACGACCGCGTCCGCCGCACTGATCTCCGTCTTCACCGGAGCCGACCCGGCGGAGGTGACCGGTCGTGGCACGGGCATCAACGACGAGACGCTGGCCCGCAAGACGGACGTGGTCCGTCGCGCCCTGGAACTCCACAAGCCGGACCCGGCCGACCCCGTCGGTGTGCTCGCGGCCATCGGCGGCTTCGAGCACGCGGCCATGGTCGGTCTGCTGCTCGGCGGCGCCTCGCTGCGTACGCCGGTGATCCTGGACGGTGTGAGCGCCGGCGCGGCGGCCCTCGTCGCCCGTGCCATCGCCCCCGAGGTCCTTGCGGCCTGCATCGCGGGCCACCGCAGCGCCGAACCCGGCCATGTGGCCGCGCTCAAGAAGCTGGGGTTGCGCCCGCTGGTCGACCTCGACCTCCGCCTCGGCGAGGGCACGGGAGCACTCCTGGCCCTGCCGCTGGTCCAGAGCACGGCACGGGCGATGCGCGAGGTGGCGACGTTCGATTCGGCCGGAGTCACCGAGAAGTAGAAGCGGAACGGGGTGCTCTGGATGACGGTTCCGGAGCCCCCCCGCGCGAGCGGATGGTGGGCGTGAGCAGCCTTCCGCGGTGAGACGGGGGTCCTCCGCTCAGGCCAGGGGTGAGTCTGCCGGGAGCAGGGCGCGCCCCCCCAGTCGCGCGCCCTGCCCAGCCAGCGGACACCTGTCCCGCCCGAACTCCGCGCCGCCTAAAATTCGCACGTCAGGGCTATCGCACCGCTGCCCCAGGAGGAGCCGCACCCCATGGCCGAACACCCCGCCTACCCAGTAGGCCTCCGCCTCTCCGGCCGCCACGTGGTTGTTCTCGGCGGTGGTCAGGTCGCCCAGCGTCGCCTCCCGGCGCTGATCGCAGCAGGCGCGGACATCGTGCTCGTGTCACCGGAAGCGACCCCGTCGGTCGAGGCCATGGCGGAAGCCGGTGAGATCACCTGGCAGCAGCGGTCCTACACCGAAGGCGACCTCGCCGAGGCCTGGTACGCGCTCATCGCCACCAACGACCCGGGGGCCAACGCCCAGGCATCCGCCGAAGCGGAGCGGCACCGTGTGTGGTGCGTCCGCTCGGACGACGCCGACCGGGCGACCGCCTGGACTCCGGCCACCGGCCACAGCGAGGGCGTGACGGTCGCCGTCCTCACCACAGAGGCACGTGGCCGGGACCCCCGCCACACCGCCGCGATCCGGGACGCGGTCGTTGCGGGCCTGCGGGACGGCACCCTCGTCGCCCCCCACCACCGCACCCGCACCCCTGGCGTCGCCCTGGTCGGCGGTGGCCCCGGTGACCCGGACCTGATCACGGTCCGCGGTCGTCGCCTCCTCGCCGAGGCCGACGTCGTCATCGCCGACCGGCTCGGCCCGCGTGACCTGCTCGCCGAACTCCCGCCGCATGTGGAGGTCATCGATGCGGCGAAGATCCCGTACGGCCGCTACATGGCTCAGGAGGCCATCAACAACGCGCTGATCGAGCATGCCAAGCAGGGCAAGTCGGTGGTCCGACTCAAGGGTGGGGATCCGTTCGTCTTCGGCCGGGGCATGGAGGAGGTCCGGGCACTCGCCGAGGCCGGCATCCCCTGCACGGTGGTCCCCGGCATCTCCAGCTCGATCTCGGTGCCGGGCGCCGCCGGAATCCCGGTCACCCACCGGGGCGTCGCCCATGAGTTCACCGTGGTCAGTGGCCATGTCGCCCCCGACGACGAGCGTTCCCTGGTGGACTGGCCGTCACTGGCCAGGCTCACCGGCACCTTGGTCATCCTGATGGGCGTCGACAAGATCGGGAAGATCGCCGAGACGCTCGTCGCGCACGGGAGGTCCCCCAAGACCCCGGTCGCCCTGGTCCAGGAGGGCACGACGGCCGCACAGCGCCGGGTGGACGCGACCCTGGCCACGGTCGCCGATGCGGTGCGGGACGAGGACGTGAGGCCCCCGGCGGTCATCGTCATCGGTGAGGTTGTGCGGGTAGGCCCCGGGCCGGCCGCTTGATCATGCGTAACCCGGGGTAACGTACCCCTTCCCAGCCGTTGGCACGACACCCAGGACAAGGCAGTATCACCCTGTGGCCGATCTCATCACCGTCGAGGATCCCGACGACCCCCGTCTCTCCGACTACACCGGCCTGACCGATGTCGAACTGCGCCGCAAACGCGAGCCCGCAGAGGGCCTGTTCATCGCCGAGGGGGAGAAGGTCATCCGCAGGGCCAAGGAAGCGGGCTACGAGATGCGCTCCATGCTGCTCTCGGCCAAGTGGATCGACGTCATGCGCGACGTCATCGACGAGCTTCCGGCCCCCGTGTACGCGGTCACCCCGGACCTCGCCGAACGGGTCACCGGGTACCACGTGCACCGCGGGGCCCTCGCCTCCATGCAGCGCAAACCGCTGCCGACGGCCGCCGAACTGCTCCGTTCGGCCCGCCGGGTCGTCATCATGGAGTCGGTCAACGACCACACCAACACCGGCGCGATCTTCCGTTCGGCCGCGGCCCTCGGCATGGACGCGGTCCTGTTGTCGGCCGACTGCGCCGATCCCCTGTACCGCCGCAGCGTCAAGGTTTCGATGGGCGCGGTGTTCTCGGTGCCGTACGCCCGTCTTGAGACCTGGCCCAAGGGCCTGGACCAGGTCCGGGAGGCCGGCTTCTCACTTCTTGCGCTCACCCCGGACGACAAGGCCCGTACCCTCGACGAGGTTGCTCCGCACGCGATGGACCGGGTCGCACTGATGCTCGGCGCGGAGGGCGAGGGCCTGTCCAGGCAGGCCTTGGTCGCCGCCGACGAATGGGTGCGCATCCCGATGTCCCACGGAGTCGATTCGCTCAATGTGGGCGCGGCAGCGGCCGTCGCCTTCTACGCCGTGGCCACCGGCCGGCCGGAGTCCTGAGCCCACCGCCCCGGTTCACTCCCCGGGACGGTGGTCCGCGGGCGATCGGTAACGCTCGGACATCAGCTTGCCGCTGTCCGGCGAGAGGCGGCTCGACTGGGTGTTCCGCTGCTGCCGGACGCCACCGTCGTCGCCGAGCCCGTGTGCCGGACCCTGGCAACCCTGGGCCACAGCGATGCCGAGCGCCACGAGTAGCGTCACCACCACGAACACGAACAGCCGCTGCCGCAGCAGCCGAGGATTGGCCGGGCGCCGTCCGGTCCCGGTCGTGCGCTGCGCCGATCGACCCGGGCCGGTGCGCGGAGCGGGACGGCTCCCGCTGCCGGAACGCGGGCCGCCATGCGGCGCCGGAGTGGGGCGTGCCGCACCCGGCCGGGCGGCGGCACTCCCGCCTCGCGGGCCGCCGCCTCGCGAGGGAACCCCGCCGCGTGAGTCGCCGCCGGTCGGCGGAGCCATCCCGCCACGCGACGGTGCACCTCCACGGGAGGGGATGCCGCCACGCGCAACCGGCGTTCCGGGAGCGGTGCGCCGCTGGGTGCGCTGCTGTTCGGGGTAGGTGTCGGCGACCCGTCCGGTGGGTCGGTCCGCCTCCGCGGAGCGCGGCGTCGGCGGCCGTGCGTCTGCCAGGCCCTGC
The DNA here is from genome assembly GCF_000802245.2 of Streptomyces pluripotens. Taxonomy (NCBI): domain Bacteria; kingdom Bacillati; phylum Actinomycetota; class Actinomycetes; order Kitasatosporales; family Streptomycetaceae; genus Streptomyces; species Streptomyces pluripotens. The sequence goes on along the minus strand of NZ_CP021080.1, from coordinate 1,058,470 downwards.
GCCTCACGCGCGGCGATCTCCTTGAGCCGCAGCGACAGCTGCAGGGTGCTGGGCCGCTCGTCGGGCTCCTTCGCGAGGCAGGCGCGGATCAGCGGCGCGAGCGCGTCGGGTACGCCGTGCAGCTGCGGTTCCTCGTGCACCACCCGGTACAGCATCACCTCGGAACTGCCGTGCCCGAAGGGCGAGTCACCGGCCGAGGTGTAGGCCAGGGTCGCACCCAGCGAGAAGACGTCCGTCGCCGGCGTGACCGCAGCACCGCGCACCTGCTCGGGCGCGAGGAAGCCGGGGGAGCCGACCGCGGTGCCCACATGGGTGAGCGTGGAGGCGCCGGTGGCCCAGGCGATGCCGAAGTCGATGATCCGCGGCCCTTTCGGGGACAGCAGGATGTTGGAGGGCTTCAGGTCCCGGTGGACGACACCGGCCTCGTGCACGGCGACCAGCCCCTCTGACAGGGCCGCACCGACCGCCGCCGTGTCCGCCGCGCCGAGCGGCCCCTCGTCGGCGACCTTGTCGTGGAGGGAAGGCCCAGGCACGTACTGGGTGGCGAACCAGGGCCGGTCGGCCTCCAGGTCCGCGGCGACCAGCCGGGCCGTGCATCCGCCCCGGATGCGCCGGGCGGCCGACACCTCGCGCGCGAAGCGGGACCGGAACTCCTGGTCCTCCGCCAGGTCGGGCCGGATCACCTTCAGCGCGACCCGCTGCCCCTTCTTGTCGGAGCCGAGATAGACCACGCCCATCCCGCCCGCGCCGAGCCGTCGGTGAAGCCTGAACGAGCCGACGACGCGCGGGTCCTCGCGCCTCAGGCGCATCATCGCCATGTTCATCCCCGCTGCCCGGTCCCTGTGACGTGGCACAGCTTACGATTCCCCGGCCCCCTGCGCGCAGAGGCCGCGCCCTCACGGCCGAATGGATTGCCCGCCCTGCGAGAACGAGGTGAAACATGGTCAGGAAACCGAAGCCTGGGACTCCTTTGAGGCATTGGCACCCCCAACCGGTCTGCACGGCAGGGTGGTTGGGGTCGGGCATGGGCTGCGCCCGCGGCGGTGTGCACCCGTCGGGAAGCCACTGCGGAGAACCCCAGGGACGCCGTGCGGAGGGGAGGCACCGCCGTGAGCGAGGCCACTGCGCACCCGAGTCGGAGTGATCGAAGTCACTCCACCCGGCCGATCGGGCGCTTCCGGCATGACGGGACATGGTGGGCGTCGTCTCCGGGAAGACCCCGAGACCCGGCGCCGCGTCTCCACCCAGGGGAGTACTTCGCAGATGAGGGCTCATCCTCCGGGAGGCCTGGTAATCGGTACGAGGGCATGACGCCCCGTGGTCGCCATCCACCTAGATTTGAGGTCAAGCGGCGGGTGCGTCACTCGTCCCCCGAGGCTCAGACGCTCGCCGCTGTCCATGACAACCGAGACGGTCAGGAGAGGGACCATGGCCCACATGGCGCCGCGACGCCCCGCGTTTGCATCCCGCCGGACGGGCCGCCGCCACCCCCTGGTGGCGACGCTGATGGCCCTTCCCCTGGCGGCCCTGCTTCTACTCGTCTTCGACGGCTGGGAGACGGTGGCCACACAAGCGTCGTCCGTGGGTGCGATGCTGGGGCGCTGAGCGGCGACTCCAGGCCCGGAAGAGCGGTCCGGGCGGGGACATCCATCCAGGAAACCCCGTGGGGACGGGGGTGCGGCGGACGGCACGAATGCCGGCGCAGCTGGGGAGCTGCGCCGGCATTGCGCCGTGTCCGGGGAGCCCTCCCGGCTGCTGCGGCCTTTCCGCCTGCCGTGCCCCTTTCGGTTTCCGGCTGTTCCTCCCCATTCGACCGCCCCGCCCCCCTTCGACCGTCGAGGCTGCTGTGAACCTCCTCCCTGCTCTCACCGCTCAGGTCCGAGCCGTCGCCCACCCGGAAGCCGGCGGAGCCGTCTGCGCGTGCGACACCACCGCGCCCCTGGCCGACCGCCCGGACGCCATCGTCGTACGCCATGCCGGCACCGTCGCCAAGTCCCACGCCCCCGGCACCGGCCACGCCGAGCTGACCCTCCGCCTCGGCACGGCCGCACACCTGCCCGACGTCCTCCTGCCCCCACTCACTTCCACCCCGGCCCCGCTGCAGGACCGCCTGGTGACCTTCTGGCCGTACGGCACTCCGGTGGACCCCGACGACCCGGAGGCGGCTCCCTGGGAGGCCGCCGGCACACTTCTGGCCCGGCTCCACAGGGCGACCCCGCCCGGGCCCCTGCCGCCGATGCGTGGCCCTGCCAGAGCGGCCCGGGCCGTCGGTCGGCTCCACGCTGTGCTGCACACCGTGCCCGGCACAGCCGCGCGCCCCGTTCTGCGGGCGTGGGCCACGCTTCCCGCCTGGGCCAGGGCAGAAGCCCCCGCGCCCGGTCCGACGGCGCTGTGCCACGGGGATCTGCATCTCGGGCAGCTCGTCCGGTATCCGGCACCGGACGGCCCGTGGCGGTTGATCGACGTGGACGACCTCGGTACGGGCGCCCCGGCCTGGGACCTCGCACGTCCCGCCGCCTGGTACGCCTGCGGACTCCTCCGGCCCGACGAGTGGACCCGCTTCCTCGGCGCCTACCGCGGGACCGGCGGCCCCGCGGTGCCCGAGGACGGTGACCCCTGGCCCGTGCTGGACGTCCCGGCCCGCGCACTCACCGTGCAGTCCGCCGCCCTGGCGATCGTCAAGGCGCTCAAGGCGGACCGCGCGTTGGACGAGGCCGAGCAAGCCTTGGTCGACGCCTGCGTCCGAATGACTTCCATCCCGCAACAGTTGACGTCCACCCGCCCGGACCAGACTGCAACCGCCAGGGGCCGGACGGAGTCTGTGCTGGGGAAAGACGAAGCAGGATCGACCGGCTAGGAGTTGAGCCGCCCATGCAGTGCCCGAAGTGCCATGCGCCGATGCACACCTACGACAGAAGCGGTATCCAGATCGAACAGTGCAGCGGTTGCCGCGGTATCTTCCTCGACTACGGCGAGCTGGAGGCGCTGACCCGTCTGGAAGCCCGGTGGACCCAGCCGGCGCCGCCGCCGGCCCCGCATGCGTACCCCGCTCCGCCGGCGCCCGCCTGGGGTGCCCCGCACGGTGGCCACGGCCACCACAAACACCACCGTCGCAGGGGCTTCGGCCACCTGTTGTTCTCCAGCTGAGCCGGCACGGAGAAGCCCCCGGTCGCAGGACCGGGGGCTTCGGTGTGTGGACGATACTGGGATTGAACCAGTGACCTCTTCCGTGTCAGGGAAGCGCTCTCCCGCTGAGCTAATCGTCCAGGTCCGTGACTGAGCGGTCACGGGCTGTGCGCGATACTGGGATTGAACCAGTGACCTCTTCCGTGTCAGGGAAGCGCTCTCCCGCTGAGCTAATCGCGCGGATCGGATCTCGCCGTACAAGCCGGCAGACCCAGTGGACGATACTGGGATTGAACCAGTGACCTCTTCCGTGTCAGGGAAGCGCTCTCCCGCTGAGCTAATCGTCCTTGGAGGTGGAGACGGGATTTGAACCCGTGTAGACGGCTTTGCAGGCCGTTGCCTCGCCTCTCGGCCACTCCACCAGGAGTGTAGGGGGATCGGGACGACCCCTTACTTCCTTCGAGCGGACGACGAGGCTCGAACTCGCGACCTCAACCTTGGCAAGGTTGCGCTCTACCAACTGAGCTACGTCCGCCTGTCGTTTCGGTCCGCTTCCGCGTCCCGGCGACGTGTTGAACTCTAGCGGATTCCCCGGCCAGTACAAAAACGCGTTTGCCCAGCGTGCTGCGCTGCCCCCGACGGACCCGGCGGTCAGGGCCCCCTCCGGTACATCCCGAGGCCACCTTTCGGACACGCGTCCTAGACTCGACCTCGTGCTTCACCACCCTCCCGGCCCGCCGTCGCGGCTTTCTCCACTGGCCCGCTTCGGCGACCGCATCGCCACCGGACTACTCGACGTCACCAGCGACCCCGCCGCACTGGACTCCACCGGCTTCTGGGCCGTCTGCGCGGACTTCGAGGGCCGCCTCACCTGTGCCCGCTTCGCCGACGTACGGGAGGAGCCGGTGCCCGCACCGGTGCGCGGTGGCTGGCGGGGTCCGGCGGCGGGGGACTGGACCTCCTCCTTGGACCGGTCCGCGTACACGGCGGGGGTCCGCCGGATCCGCGAGCACATCGCGGCCGGCGAGGTCTACCAGGCCAACCTCTGCCGCGTGCTCAGCGCGCCGATTGCCGCCGACGCCGACGTGGACGCCCTGACCGCGCTGCTGGCCCGAGGCAACCCGGCACCGTACGCCGGGACGATCCGCCTGCCGGGGCGGGGGGTGGAGATCGCCACCGCTTCGCCCGAGCTGTTCCTGCGACGGCGCGGCCGGACCGTGGAGTCGGGACCGATCAAGGGCACCGGGCGTACCGAGGCGGACCTCCTGGAGAAGGACTACGCCGAGAACGTGATGATCGTGGACCTGGTCCGCAACGACCTCGGGCGCGTCTGTGCGACCGGCACCGTGACCGTGCCCGACCTGTGTGTCGTCGAGAAGCACCCGGGCCTGGTCCACCTGGTGTCCACGGTCCGCGGTGAACTGCGCGACGGAGCCGGGTGGACCGAACTCCTGGCGGCCGCCTTCCCGCCCGGCTCGGTCACCGGGGCACCGAAGTCGAGCGCGCTCAGGATCATCGAGGCGCTGGAGACGGTCCCGCGCGGGCCGTACTGCGGGGGCATCGGCTGGGTGGACGCCGACCGAGGTACCGCTGAGCTGGCCGTCGGAATCCGCACCTTTTGGATCGACCGGGAGGCCGGTGCACTGCGTTTCGGCACCGGCGCCGGCATCACCTGGGGCTCGGACCCCGAGGGCGAGTGGCGGGAGACGGAGCTGAAGGCATCAAGGCTGCTCGCGGTAGCGTCAGGGGCGTTTGAGGAATACGGGGCGGACGGAACGCGTGGGCCGGGAACCGGGGAAGGAGCGCTGGCATGACGATCTGGCTGGACGGCGGACTGCGGGACGTGGAAACCGCCCGCGTCTCCGTCTTCGATCACGGGCTGACCGTCGGAGACGGCATCTTCGAGACGGTGAAGGCGGTCGACGGCAGGCCGTTCGCGCTCACTCGACACCTCGACCGGCTGACCCGTTCGGCCCGGGGCCTCGGCCTGCCCGACCCCGACCGCGGCGAGGTCCGTGAGGCCTGTGCGGCCGTCCTGGAAGCGAACCCGATGCCGCTCGGCCGGCTCCGGATCACCTACACCGGCGGTCACGGTCCGCTCGGCTCCGACCGCGGTGGGCACGGCCCGACCCTGGTCGTCGCCGTCGGTGAGACCACCCGCCGTCCGGACTCCACCGCGGTGATCACCGTGCCGTGGACCCGCAATGAGCGCGGCGCTCTCACCGGCCTGAAGACGACCTCCTACGCCGAGAACGTGGTCGCTCTGGCGCGTGCCCACCAACACGGTGCCTCCGAGGCCCTGTTCGGCAACACGGTGGGACAGCTCTGCGAAGGCACCGGGTCCAACGTCTTCGTCGTCCTGGACGGCGAGATCCACACCCCACCGATCACCTCCGGCTGCCTTGCGGGCATCACCCGCGCCCTGACGATCGAGTGGACGGGCGCCAAGGAGATCGACCTGCCGCTGGATGTCCTGGATCGGGCCGACGAGGTGTTCTTGACCTCCACCTTGCGGGACGTCCAGGGCGTGCACCGGGCCGACGACCGGGAACTGCCCGGCGCTCCGGGCCCGGTGACCACCGACGCGATGCGGATCTTCGACGAGCGGTCCGGGGCGGACCTGGACCCCTGAGTCCGGCAGCCTGCCGGAGCGAGCCGTGAAACGGTCGGGTCGAGCAGGGAAACCGGGCTGACGCCGGATGGCGGTTGCGGGTAGAACACCTGTGATGACCACGACCCTGCGGCCGAGCGAGCCGCTGCAGCAGCACCCCGACGGTACCCGTTCCCGCCGCTACCGGGTGTGCGTCAACAGCCGACCGGTAGGCGAGATCCACCTCGGCACCTCACCGGCCCTCGGCGCCGCGGGGGCCCGCATCCTCGACCTGCGGATCGCCGAACCGGACCGGCGGCGCGGCCGGGGCACGGTGGCCGCGCTCACCGCGGAGGAGGTAGCGCGCAGCTGGGGTTGCACGCAGATCGACGCCGTGGTTCCCGTCGGCGCCGAGGCGGCGCTGCGGCTGTTCACCGCACTCGGTTACACCCTGCGCAACCGCGGCATGGAGAAGCGCCTCGCCGCCGTCCCGCCCGAACTGCCGCCGGGGAGCAGGGCGCGGCCCATGACCGGCGCCGAGTTCGACGAGTGGCAGGAGCACGAGAGCGAGCAGTACACGCGGGAGTGGATTGCGCGTGGCGTCCCCGAGGCCACGGCCCGCGCCAAGGCGCGCGACGACCACGAGATGCTGCTGCCCGACGGGCTGGCCACCGACGGCATGCTCTTCAGCGTCCTGGAGCACGAAGGGGTCCGGGTGGGCACCCTGTGGGTGGCCCTGCAGGACGCCGGGGCGTTCATCTTCACCGTCGAGACCGCCACGGACCGTCGGGGCCAGGGGCACGGCCGTGCACTGATGTTGCTGGCGGAACGCCAGGCGATCGAGGCCGGGCGGCAGGTCCTCGGCCTCAATGTGTTCGCCGGCAACACCCCGGCCGAGCGGCTCTACGCGTCACTCGGCTACCGGACGGTGAACCGCTCCCTCGCCAAGCCGCTGGGGTGACGAGGCGCTGCCCGGCTCAGGCACCCCGCTCGTCCAGCAGTCGGTCCGCGATCTCCTCGATCCGCTCGCGCAGCCCCTTCTGGCTCTTGCCACCATCGAGGCGCTCGCCCCCGATGACGTATGTCGGGGTTCCGGTCACACCGATCGCCTTGCCTTCGGCCTGGTCGGCGTCAACGATCAGGATGTGCCGGCCGTCAATCAGCGCGGTGTCGAATTCCTCGGTGTCCAGCCCGAGTTCGCGGGCCACCTCGACCAGGAAGGGTTCCCCGGTCCGGTCCAGCTCCTCGACCCGGTCGAGCACGGCCTCCACGTACGGCCAGCCCTGGCCCTGTTCCAGTGCCTCCTCGGCGGCCTGGGCGGCGGCGAAGGCGTGCTTGTGCTTCTCCAGCGGGAAGTGCCTGAGGCGGAGCTCCAGCCGGTCGCCGTAGCGGGCGCGCAGGGCGCGTACGTCGTCCAGGGCGCTGCGGCAGTCGGGGCACTGCAGTTCACACCAGAGGTCGAGGACGACGACATCGGCGTGTGCGGGGGAGGAGTCGCTCATGCGCTCCAGTCTTCCAGGCCGGTCCCGGGCCACCCCATCGGGTACTGCGCGGACCGGCACCTCAGGAGGAGGTGACCCGGAGATGTCCCTGAGGTCCGCCCCGGTCATGGCATCACCAGGGTCGGACGGTGCAGGATGGAAGGAACGAAGCGCAGCTCGCGTATGTCGGGGTGCCGTCGTTGCCGGGAGCCTCTTCCACCCGCCCGACCGAGTCCGCCAGGAGGATCGGATGATTGCCGAGACCGTCTGTTCCGCCGTGTCCGTGGCCGGCCTGGGCATCGCGGCGGTCACCGCCTACCGCAAGCGTTTCCTGGCGGCGGCGCGCATTGCGGCCTACTCGCTCGTGCCGGTCGGCCTGGTGATGACCGGAGTCGTCGGCTGGCTCTCCGACACCGCCTTCAGCCCCACCGCCTGGGCGGGCTTCGGGGTGCTGGGCGCGGCCTGGCTGTTGTTCGCCAGCACGCGTGCCGTGGAGCGCCGGCGAGCCGCCGCCGGTTCCGAGCGCAAGGCAGCCAAGGGTGCGGCACGGCAGCAGGCGGTGGCACCCGGCGCCTCGGCACCGGCCCTGGACCAGCCGACGCGCCCGGCGTCCCGCCCCACCGCGGCCTCTCGGGGATCTGATACGGCCGACGACTTCAGCGACATCGAGGCCATCCTCAAGAAGCACGGCATATGACAGTCATACGACTCGCTGAAGCGACACAGTGAGTCCAGGAACGTCCGGTTCCGGTCGCCAGGTGAAGCGAGCCGAACGAGAGATCATGGGAATCGGCGAAGTCCTGCAAGATCCGTGAGTGCTGATCGCGCACCGGGCTCCGGGTAGGCCATTATCGGCCGCGAGATGCTGGACACGTCAGAGAGCGAGGCCGCGCCGCCGAAGGACGAGCCGCGCGGGTGCCTGTTCGCCCTTTCCCAGCCACCGCTGATGATCTTCCTTGCGGTGATCGGGTGTCTGCTCCTCATGGCTGCGCTGCACGATCTGCTGTTGCTGTGAGTCGTACACGTCCGTCCCGGCGCCACCCGCCGGGACCGACGTCGCCCGACTGGACGAGCGCCGGGGCCGGTGCTGCCCCGGGTGCGGAGAGCAGGAGCACCTCGGGTCCCGGTGGCGCGGCGGTGTCAGCCTGCCGCTTCCTTGCGCCTGGCCCGGTAGGCGGCGACATGCAGGCGGTTACCGCAGGTGCGGCTGTCACAGTAGCGGCGCGAACGGTTGCGGGAAAGATCGACGAAGGCGCGCCGACAGTCTGGTGCCTCGCAGCGCCGCAGTCGTTCCTGCTCCCCGGCCACCACGAAGAAGGCAAGGGCCATGCCGCAGTCGGCGGCGATGTGGTCGGCCACGGATGCACCGGGCGCGAAGTAGTGGACGTGCCAGTCGTAGCCGTCGTGGTCCGTCAGGCGCGGTGTGGTGCCCGCCGCGGCGACCAACTCGTTGATCAATCCGGCGGCGGACCGGGCGTCCGGGGCTGCGAAGATCGCCGCGAACCGCCCCCGGGCCCTGCGCACCGCCGAGAGGTCGAAGTCCGACAGCACGCCGACATCACTGATTTGGTGCGTTCGTACGAAGTTCACAAGAGCCGGGACATCGGACAGTCCGTCCGTCGCGTCGTCCTCCGGCGCGGTGTTCACCAGATCCACCACGGTATCGAGGGCGCACCGGGTGTCGTGGGTGATCAGCACATTTCGCTCCCTGGCCTGGGGGTCGGGCGGGCGCCCGCCGATGCTGGCCGATGGTAGCGACAACCGCGCCCACCGCACTGCCCCTACCCGGTCCCGGTTGCCCGTAGAACGCGTCCGCGCCGCCGGGCGTTCCCGAACCCGTCCGCTGAGGCTCCAGAAAACCTCGGCTGTCATCCGCCCGGCGCCCACCCGGCAGCGGTGCCACCTGCCGGGCACAGGTCGACGCCGTCACCGTGAACACTCACGGTGACGGCGTCGGCCCATGCCGTATGCGGTTGTCTTCGCCCGAGCCGTCTCCCCGAGTGGACGGCGCCGGGCTGCTTTGCGGGGTCGCGACCTAGCTTTCCGCCAGGATGTGCGACAGCTCCTGATCCAGATCGAAGTGCCGGTGCTCCGTGCCTGGGGGCACGGCGGCGTCGGTTCGCTTCAGGAAGGACTCCAGGGCCCGCGCCGGGGCTTCGAGCAAGGCTTCCCCCTCAGGGGAGCTGAGGGCGATGCACACGACGCCCTGACCATGACTGCGGGACGGCCAGACGCGGACGTCGCCGGTGCCGGTGGGCCGGTGGAGCCCCTCGGCGAGGAGGTCGCGGGCGAACACCCACTCGACGGTCTCTTCGGCTCCGGTGTGGAAGGTGGCGTGCACGGCGTAGGGGTCGGCCGTGTCATACCGCAGGCCTGCGGGGACAGGCAGGGAGGACTCGCTCGACACAACGAGGCGCAGGTGCAGCTCGCAGCTGACCGTGGTGTTCATAAGCGCCAGGGCCTTTCGCTCAGTGTGCGCTCGGGGATTCGCACGTCGGCGAAATCGACATGCCACCTACGGTGCCGTTGTAAACCCCTCTGAGGGTTTTGCGTGTGTTTACGTAACTCTTCCGGCCGAGATCTCGTGCCAGGCGTATGACCATTTCGGTGGCTCGAATCACTCCGGTAGGGTTTGTCTGTATGAATACGGGGAGTGACGAGCCGGGCGAGGTCGCCGTGGCAGTGAACAAGATGAAGGCGCGGCAGCACGAGCGGACCGGGCACAGGCTCGGATCCAGGGCGCCGGAATTCATCAAGGCTCGCCGGGTCCTGCACCTGAGCTGGCAGGTCGGCGTGTTCCTGGTCGGCCTGGCGGTCGTCGGCGTCGGCATCATCATGTTGCCCCTGCCAGGGCCCGGCTGGGTGGTGATCTTCGGTGGCATGGCGATCTGGGCGACCGAGTTCGTCTGGGCCCAGCTGGTGCTGCGCTGGACCAAACGCAAGGTCACCGAAGCGGCCCAGCGGGCTCTCGACCCCAGGGTGCGCCGCCGCAACATCGCCCTCACCGCGACCGGCCTGGTGATCGTCGGAGTGCTGGTCGGGGTCTACCTCTGGAAGTTCGGGCTCGTCATGCCGTGGAAGATCCAGGGCCAGTGACGTGCTCCTGCGTGCCGGCCGCCGGACGCCGGCTGGCTCCCTGGTCGGAGGCACCCCCTGACATGGGGTAATGTTCCTCCTGCGCCCGGGCGATTAGCTCAGTGGGAGAGCGCTTCGTTCACACCGAAGAGGTCACTGGTTCGAACCCAGTATCGCCCACCCGGACCGACGGCCCACCTGCTCCAAAGCAGGTGGGCCGTCGGCGTACGCCCGCCGCACCGAGCTCCGCGGACGTCGTGACGCGGTACCGGGAGAGCGCGGTGCTTCCGTCTGAACCGATGGCGTGCTGTGACCCGGCGTGCTGAGCGAGGTACCAGATCAAGGTGCAGGGGGAGCCGAGCGCAGCGGGGGCGGGATGTGCCCGGATCGGGTCGTTGTGGGCCCAGTCGACGCCGGTGCCGGTTCTGTGGGGGGCGCCCGTCCCTCCGGATGTGCGGTCGGCGAGGTACGCAGGGCGGGAGAACGGCCGGAGCAGGGCGCCGTGGTCCGGTGGGTCCAGCCGGTGGACGCCACCCGAGACGATGCACGGGCCCTCGCCCCAGCACGGTTCAGGACTGTGCCGTACGGGCGCCATGGCGCGGTCATGGTGACGCCCGGAACGGCAGGGACCCGCCGCGGGGAGGAGCCGCTTGCCGGAACGGCGGTCTTGAGCGGCCTGCGCCCCTGAAGGCGGCCATGGCTCCGGCGACCGCGACCGACTCCCGTGGATGAGCGGCGCAACGGCGGGCTTGGTTCGGCGGTACGGTGACGATCCGTTACCCCGGTGGGGCGTCGAGGGCTCGGCGGGAAGGCGGGCCAGGCGATCACACCCTTCGAGAAGAAGCGCTCGGAAGATCAAGGCCGAGGTGACTTCGGTACCGATCACTCCTTCTTGCCGGAGTTCCCGATTCAGGCCGCCCGTGGAAATCCCGAGAATATTTTCGAGAATGGCGTCGGGATTCCACGGGAGTGTGACGGGAGAACATTTTCTCTCGAACTCAAGACCCAAGTGAAAGTCACCGACCTGAGCCTCGATCAGTTCCACCCGCAGCGTTTCGGAGGCGGGCGAGGCTGGTGGCGTGCACCTCGGAATTCCGGTCGGCATCACCATCGCGGTGCTCCTCACCGGCCGTCGTCGGTTGCCCGTCCGGGGTCCCGAAGACCTGCAGCCGCCTCCGCTGACCCGTGGTCACCGAGCACCGGTCCTCCCCAACGACCGGATGCCTCCCCGTAGAAGGGGAAGGAAGCGCCGTCGCACGGGCGGCGGCGCTCCAACCGAGTCTGGTCCGCCCCATGGCGCCGCGCATGAGTACGGGTACTCAGATTCCCGCCGCAGCTCCGGCAGACTCGCCCCATGGACTGGACCCGGTACCGCTTCCGCAGCCTGTGGCTCCTGCCCGCCCCGCCCGCCACCGTGTACGCGGTACTGGACCGGCCCGAGGACTACCCCCGCTGGTGGCCGCAGGTACGGGAGGTGCGTCGACTGGACCACCGCACTGGTGTCATCGTTATCCGGTCCGTGCTGCCGTACACCATGACCTTCACCGCTCGCGCCGTGCACCGCGAACCGGCCGCAGGCGTCCTGCAGATCGACGTGACCGGCGACATCGAGGGCTGGATCCGGTGGACCGTCACCACCGGCGGCCCCGGCACGTGCGCTTCCGCCCGGTACGACCAGGAAGTCCGGGTGCACAAGCCCCTGCTGAGGCGGTTCGCCGTACCGGGTCGGCTCGTCTTCCGCGCCAACCACCGGCTCATGATGCGGGCCGGACGGCGCGGGCTGCTGCGCCACCTGCAAGCGGTTTGAACGAACCGTGCCGGGACCTGTATCGTTCAGTGCGTTCCCGGGCGATTAGCTCAGTGGGAGAGCGCTTCGTTCACACCGAAGAGGTCACTGGTTCGAACCCAGTATCGCCCACCATAAGAAGTTCATTGGAACCCGTTACCTTCCAGGGGCCGTCCGCCAGGGCGGTCCCTGTTTGGTGCCTGGCAGCGCCCGCCCCCACCTGGGGAGGGCGCTGTGTGCGTTTGGGGGCACGCACGGCGGCATGGGGGCTACCGGGGGCCGCTGGGCCGTCTGTGGGCTTGGGGCCACTGTTCTGGGCCACGTGCAGGGTGTCGAACGGCTCCTTGAGCTGGTGACCAACCCGCAGCTCACCGTCCGGTTCCTCATGGATGTACAGCTCCTCGAAGAGAGCTTGGTTCAGCCGGCGGCGCTGCTGGTCGTCGCAGCGCTGGTAGAGCGCTTGCGGGTCCGCGAGGAGCTGCAAGCACGTCTCGATGATCTCTGCCGTGACGCTGAGATCCTGGTCGGTGTCCTGCAACCGGCCGGTGAGACGGTCCCGCTGCCGGGTGATCTCCCGCAGCCTGGCCTTGATCTTGCCCTGTGGCAGTGTGCCGTCGGCGGCCAGATCGATGAGGTTGGTCTCCTTGGTGTCGAGCTCACGAAGCTGTTTGGTGAGCTGGGCATGGAGGAGCTTGGTCGTGCTCTGCTGCTCGTCCAGCATGGCAGCCAGGTCGGCACGCATCGCGCTCGTGAACTCGGGCGTGAACCGGACAGTCGCGTAGTGGGCCTCGACAGCTTCCTCGACCCGCCCGAGCGGGACGTAGGGCAGCTCGCAGGTGTGGCTGTAGCGGCCGGTGCAGAAGAAGTACCGGTAGGTGTTGCCATGCCGATTGGTGGCGTGGCTCAGGATCATGCGGCGGCGTTCGCCGTGACGACGCAGGCAGGAGCCACAGAACAGCGAGCCTTTCAGCTCGTGGTGGTGGACACGCCGTAGCTCCTGGGCTTGGGTGCGGCTGTTGGCGATGTCCTGCACCCGGTCGAAGACGTCTTCCGAGATGAGCGGCTTGTGGCGTCCCCGAAACTTCTCGCCCTCGTAGGTGATCCACCCCGTGTAGTAGTCATCCCGGATGGCTACGGCCAGGCGGTTCGGCGAGATGCCGCGCTCCGGGTACTTGGCGTTGCGCACCATCCGCAGGCCCCGCTCGTAGAGCTCATCGGCCAGGTCGGCGAGGGTGTACTCGCCGGTGGCGTACAGCTCGAAGGCGGTGCGGATGAGCGGGCCGCGTACTGGGTCGATGATCACGGTCCGGACCCGGCGGTCCTCGATGTGCTCGATGGTGTTCAGGTAGCCGACTGGCGCCCGGGTGATCGTGCCGCCGTTCTTGGCCTTCTGCCCCATCTTGTACTTGACGTCCTCGGCACTCTGGTTGGAGACGTACTCGTTGACTACGGCGAGAAAGCCGTGGAGCATCCGTCCAGCCGGGGTGTCGTCGATGTTCTTCTCGACGGCGGAGATCAGCTTGACGCCGAGTTGCTCCAGAGCCGCCACCATGATCGCGTCATCCAGCCGGTTCCGGGCGAACCGGCTCAGCATGTAGACGATGACGTAGCGCACGTTGGGGTGTTCGCGCAGGTAGGCGATCATCTGTTGGAACTCGGGGCGCTGGTCGATCGTGCGGGCAGTGCGCCCGGGGTCCACGAACTCGGCGGCCTTGACGGAGCCCAACTCGCGGCCTCGCTCCTCAACCTTCTCTCGCTGGGCCGGGAGTGACAGCCCCTCAGGGTTGTAGTCGGTGTTGACCTGTCCCTTGGTGGAGACGCGTAGATACGCTACGTAGTCGTCGCCAGTGACTCGTTGAGCGGCCTTTTGCTTTTGCTTCATTCAATTCCTCCTTGTTTCCGGGTATTTGGCAGTCCTATTTTAACTCCGTTATGGCCAATTACCGAGGGCCATTTTGGCTGGCCAAGCCCGTTTAGGGGCTGGCCAGTCCAGCGCTTGTTATAAGCGCTGGAAATTCCTCACTCGTCACCACCTGAAACAACCCGGCGGTCACCGGCTCCCGGAGCCGTGGCTCGCTTTCCAGTGCCGCCCGGATGGCGTTCTGCCGCTTGGCATCTGGCACCACCCAGACCACGGCCGGAAACAACCCGTGCTCCTGTTGGTGGATGCCCGCCCTGGCGTACTGCTGGTATTGGAGTGCCTTGCGCACGATGACCGGCGCGTGCTCTGTCGCACAATCTGCCTCGATGAATAGATGGTGCTCGTAGTCTCCGCCGGCCGTGACCGCGAACAAGTCAGGCTTGAGCCACTGGCGGGCCCCATGTGCCGACAGGAAGGTGCGCCAGGCCTCCGGCTCCGCTTCCAAGGCCAGCAGCTCGATCACGCCCGCACGGGCCAGCTCGTACAGCCGGATCGCGAGGTCAGCAGCCGCCAAGGTGTGCGCTATGAAGCTCGGTGACGGCTCGCTGTAACGCCGTCGTGCCGGGTCGGCATGTCGTGCCCGCAGCAGCCGTTCACCACTGGCGCCCAGTTGCCAGGAGATGCCACTGCTACCGGCACGCACTCCCCCGATCCGCCGACTGAGCCGAGCAATGAGGCGACGCGACTCCAGCCTCGTCAGGACTCGGATGGTGGCGACGCTCGCGGCCATTTCGGTGGCGTGGCCTTTGTTGGTGCCTGGTTCTGTGGGCTCTCCAGTGATCGGGAAATGGAGCCGCCGGATAAGAGCGGTGGTCAAAACGCGGTGTGTGCGCAGTGATTCAAGGATGGATAGGTCACGGTCGGAAAGTAGTTCAAGGAGGCTTGAGATGTCATTATTCTTCATTCGTTCTCCCTTCTTTAAAAAATGTAGGGTTTTCACGCAGGGTGGCCGTTCCGCCAGGAGCGCCGCCCGTCGCCGATCTCACGCGCAGGAAAACGGTTCATGGACCGCTTCGCTGTTCCTCCGGCCTGCCGGGCCGGGGGTGCGGATTGGACGACTGAAGACGCTCTGAGTCCCCTCCGGCATCTGCCGGTGAACAGGCGTCGAGCTGGGCGAATGCGGCTGTCTGCTCCAACGTGGAGAGAGCAGCGGACAGACGGGCGAAGACAGGGTCAACCCCGAGCGCTATTCGCGACCCACGGCTATCCCTCGGCGGGCTTCGTGCGTCGCTTGCGCCCGATCTGCGGAGGCTCGACAGCCAGGGCGGTTTCAAAGTCCCGGTGATCACGTGAGTGCGCAGGTCGCGACGGTATGACGATGCGCGGTCGGCCCGGTCCGTACGCAACGAAGCTCCGGTTGATGCCGGTGACCGATCAAGTCGCCCGCACCGCCCGGAGCTTCGATGTGCCGTCAGTCTGCCACCGTCTGTCTGATCAAGTCGCCCACCCGTCAGCACCGGTTGATCGGACCGCTGGCCCTGCGGCTGCGGACCTTGGCCGACCCCCGGCATCGGCGCGGGAAGCGTCACTCGTTCGTGAGCGTGCTGCTGGTGGCCTGCTCGGCGGTGCTGACCGGAGCCCGTTCCTTCGCCGCGATCGGCCAGTGGGCAGCGAGCGCCCCGCAGGACACGCTCGCCCGGCTCGGCGCCCGCGCCACGACGGTCTTGAACGTGCGCATCGCGCCGAGTGCGGCGACCATCCGCCGCGTCCTGAACGCCGCCTGCCCCGGCGGGCTCGCCGACCTGCTCGGATCCGATCCGGCCGGGGCGGACACCCTCGCGGTGGACGGCAAGAGCGCCCGCGGCTCGCGCCACGGCGAGATCCCGGCCGCCCATCTGCTGGCCGCGATCACCGGCGCCGGCCTGACCGTCACCCAACTGCGGGTCCCCGGCAAGACGAACGAAATCACCTGCTTTGACGCCTTGCTGGCGCCCTACGACCTGACCGGCGTCACGGTCTCCGCGGATGCCCTGCACTGCCAGCGCGATCACGCCCGGTTCCTCGTCGAGGAGAAGAAGGCGCACTACGCCTTCACCGTGAAGCGCAACCAGAAGAACCTGCACCGCCAACTCGCCACCCTGCCCTGGGAGAAGGCGAGTGCGAAGTTCTACGACCGCACCGATGCCCACGGACGCCTGGAGACCCGCGTCGTGCAGGCCCTGACCATCACCGACCTCGGCGTCGACTTCCCCCACGCGGTCCAGGTCGCGAAGATCGTCCGGCACCGCACTCAGCGCAAGACCGGCAAACGCAGCCGCGAGACGGTCTACGTCATCACGGACCTGGCCAGCCGCGAAGCCTCCCCCGAGCGCATCGCGAAGATCGTCCGTTCGCAGTGGATCATCGAGAACCGTCTCCACTTCGTCCGAGACACCGCCTTCGCCGAGGACGCCTCCACGGTCCGAACCGGACACGGCCCGGACAACATGGCCACCCTCCGCAGCTTCGCGATCAACACACTGCGAGCCTCCGGCCACGCGAACATCGCGGCCGGACTCCGCGAGATGTCCTACGACGGCTTCCGCCGACCACTGGACCTCCTCGGCCTTGCCTGACCAGCGCTCCCACGCAAGATCAAAAGACTTTGCAACAGCCCTGGCTCGACAGCGCCTTGGACTCCGGCAGCAGGCCCGCCCGTTGACGTGCTCGGCTGGGGACTCCAGTTGGTGCGGGCAATAGCCCGAACCGCTTCGGCGTCGCCAGTGACCGGCGGTGGCGGCAGCGTTTTGACCAGCGCCCAACCGGAAGGCGCACCATCCGCCACAAGATTCACGTACGCCTCAAAGCGACGCAGCGACATGAAGTCGACAGGCTCCAGCTCCGGCGCCAGCTTGGTCGCCAGGTCGCGCGCATCGTCGGCCTCGGTCGCAAAGACGACCTTGCTCCGTGCGTTTATGTCCACCGCCGTCCGCAGCTCCGCCGGGAATTGGCTCCTGAACTGTGCGGCGAGGAACCAGCCGACGGACAAACTTCGCGAAATGGCCAAAGCGTCGGCCAGTGAAGTCGGCAGGTGTACAAACCGGGGTGCTTCATCCACATACACCGTGCCGGGCCGCAGGTGTGCACCCGGTTCACCGGCCCGCTCCTGGACGGCCTGCCAGACCTCCGCGATCACGAGGCTACCGATGAGTGATGCCACCCCCGGCCCGATGAGCCCCTCGTTGAGCCCTACGAGCACGACCTTGTTGGTACGGAAGACATCCCGCAGCCGAAACTTCCCCGACCGCTGGTCGAGCATCCGCACCACCGCTGGCCGCAGCAGGAATTGTCGTAGTTTATTCATAGGGGCTGCCAGGATGGCGGCCTGGTTGGCCGGAGCGAGATCGTCGTACCAGGACCAGAACCCAGCCAGCGCTAGGTCGCCTTGCACGCGGCCGACGTAGGGACGGCGGAACGCCGGGTCGGTGAACAACCGGGGCAAATCTGTCAGAGTCGCCGGTGCGTTCGGAAGACTGCCGCGGGCCAGCGTGCGCAAGCCCGAGCTGAAGATGTCCGCTGTACGTGGGCCGTAGCCGTCTGCGAAGACTGCTGCGAAAACGGCCAATAGGCCGTCAACGATCACGTCGGGGTCACGCTGGCCAACGTCCAGCGGATTGAACGAAACAGGCGAAGCGTCAGCAGGGTTGAGCTCCACGATCCGATCAACCTGGTCGGCGGGCACGCGCGCCAAGATCGAGTCGATGAGCTGCTGTTTTGGATCAAGGACGATGACCGGCCGACCTGCTGCTATGTCCGCGAGGATGAGGCGAAGTAGGACATTAGTCTTACCCGACCCGGAGGGGCCGTAGGCCACTCCGTGAAACGTCTGGTCTCTGGCCGATATCCCGATCCGGCGCGTGTCGCCTGGCGCAGCGCTCTGGGCGAAGACCCGCTCGCCCTGGTGTACCCGTGCCGATGCGCGCAGCGGCTTCGGGTGCAGCGGTGGCAACCCTGGCAACTCCTCCTCGCCAAGCGGCCAGGCCAACAACCCAACCAACTCTGGCACGGACAGCTTGAGTGGCCACAACCACGGCCGACGGCCCTCGTTGAGGCGCTCCGCGCTGTCGTGGACGAGCCGAATACGAGTGCCCGGACCTTGGGCCACGGTCAGGCCGGACAACACGCCGAGGAGCAGGCTGGTCCGACGCTGCCGCGTGGCAGCTGCCGCACCGACGCGGATTGTGGCCATGAAGCCGGGGTGTTCCACACGCTTGCGTAGGCGTCCGCGAAGCTCCGCCCCCGCCGGCCTGGTGCCGACCAGAAGCAGTTGTGCGAGCGGCAGGCTTGGGTCCTGGAATTCCGCCGGTAGCACACGCGGCAAAATCCGTTCACCGAGGATGACCTGTACGACCAACGCCTCGTCTGGCGCGAGCGGTATGGACACTGCCGACAGCACCGCCCGGGAGACATTCTCGGGTGCGTCCATGCTCAAGGGCAGATACGAAGGCCGGACGCGCAGGCGACCAGCGGCCGTGACGGGCGGACGAGCCGGAGGCCGCTCCGGCGTGACTTCGAGCAAGGAGCCGGGCAGGAAGTGCCCGAGCAGATGCCCCAGCCGCGCCATGTCTACCGGTCGGGCACCGAGGAGGCAGCGCACCTGGCTGCCGCTCTCAGCGTGAAGTTCAAGCACGAGGTGCCCCGATTGGCGATCTGGCGCCAGCCGGCCCAAGAGGGCGAGCACGGCATCGGCATCGAGGGGGCGCGGCAGGTGCAGTCGGGCAAACTGCAAGGCTTTGCCCAAGGCAGCAGTCATCCGCGAACACCTTCCTCGGGTTCAACGGCATCCGCGGTGCGCTGTTGTTCGGCGAGCACCACTGCCAGGAGGGCCTTGCTGAGCTTCCGGAGATCTGGCATCTCCCGCCGGACACCGTGGACGACGTAGCGGCGTTCTGGCCGCTTGCTGCTTGTCTTGCGTTTGGTCATGGACCACCTCCTTCCGCGGTTAGGTGTTTCGCTGGTGGTGCCGGTCACTCGGCACGGGATAGCTGGGGATGACCAAGTCGGAATCGACCTCATTACCCCAGATTGACCATCCTCGATTGCTCGGGGGACGCCTGCGGGCAAATAGCTCCAAATATGGACCATCCGACAGTCGCTCGATGAGGGCGTACTGCTCGTCGGGCTTCCTGGAGTGCTCAGTGACCGGCGCGTTGAACCACGTCGGCTGTGACTTGAACTTGACCGGAGCCTTGCCCCGCGTGCAAAACAGCACATGCTCGGAAGCATTTCGGAGCGTGCTGCCCAAACCGAGACGAAACTTCACCCAGGTCAAGATCGACTTGGGGACGAAGCCCCAGGCTGCGGCAACGTCGTAGCCGTCACGGAGTGAGCTATTTGTGACCCAAAGCCACAAATGACTGTTCTCTTCCGCCAGATCGGCGACCGGCATCCCCTTGATCTTGCTCAGATCCATGAGCGAGTAATGCCGCTCTGCACCTTTTGCACCTCTTTGGTCATGCGACCACGGCGGGTCCGCCAAGATCGTCCGGAACCGGGTGGGGGTCACCTGCTTTGCTGTTGCATTTTCTTCCACATGCTCTCCTTTCTTTTTTCGCTCCAGATGGCAGGTTGCCCCCGGAGTTATGTATACATTTAGGGCATGGAGATGATCTTGAAAATCCTTTACTCGGTCGAGCATTCGAGCGAAGGTTCGATCGAGTAAACGGTCAGCCAAGCCTGTTGAAGCGCTCGTTTTGCGCGCGGGTCGGGCAGCGAGAAAGTCGGAGTGTTATTCACAACGACACCTCGGACCTGCCCGACTTACCATTGCCGTCGCCGACGTACCAGACGCCAAATACCCAGTCCGATCGCCGCCGGTATGAGCAGTGGGAGCATTGGCGCGAGGAGATCGAATATCCAGCGTGCCAAAATCGAGACAATGAGGAACAGAGACAGCGCTTGAATAAAGCGCTGTCTCCATCCATCCAACGGGCCACCACGGTTCACGCCGGGCGGTACTCCCGCTCGTGCTCGCTGTGTCGGAACTCGTCCAGGCCGCGCAGCGTGGCCAGCAGCCGTGCTTTGGCGATCTGCTTGCGCTGCTTCTCCTCGCCGTAGGCGGCCACAAAGGCCGCCTGAAACGAGTCCACCAGAACCGTGATGGTCTTGGACTCCAGCAGTCCCAGCGGTATGGCAACCGCTGTGTGCGTTGTGGTGCTCACTCGGGCTTTCCCTTCTTGTCGTTGGACTTGTTGAGCACATCTCGGATGTGCTCAATGGCCTTGGTGGTCTTGCGGTCGCTGCGGTTCCGGGTCCATTGCTGGATGCGCCCGAAGGCATACGCCCCAGCGATGATTGCCGGAACTATGAGGTCGTGCTTCACGAACCACCTTTCAGGTAGACAATGCGTCGCATCTGTTCTTCAGACCTACGACGCTGTGCAGCTATGTCGCTCATGACTTGTTGCTGTCGCAGACCGAGCGCATGCGCACGCCACTGACGGCGTGCGGATTGCTTGGCGGCGACGACCGACCGGAGCACCCAGCCGGCCACCACCCCGACCAAGAGCAGCAGAGCGGCAGTCATCCGCTCATCTGCTGACCGAAGCGCCGCACCTGCTGCGCGATGGACAACGCGGCGGAATTGGCAATCAGGGCCAGGGCTTCCGCTGCATCCGGGCACTGCTGCTCAAGCGCTGCTTGTGTCTGCTTGAGGAACAGCACCTCGCTCATGCCGTACTCGGCTGTTGCCGATACGGCTCGCATGGCGACCTGTTCGGCAAGCGTCGCTTCGGAAGCCGAAGCGACAATCTGTCGTGTCCTACGCGACGTAGGTGGAAGCGCATTGCGCCTCATGATCTCGCTCAAGGGCGAGACCTCCTTTCACTCTGTTGAGTTCTCAATATGCAAGCCATTCCCAGGGCCTTCACGTTTGGTGTGCGTGCCTTGGGGGCTGTCGCTTGGTGGCGATGAGAGAAGCAGAGCAGAGTGCGAAGAGTGGTGTCGAGCGTGAAAGCCCTTGTCCCAGTTATTGACCAGTGACCAGTTTTTTCCCAGCACAAAACACCAGCTCAGAAGCTGAACTGGTAAAAAACTGGGAGGGCGGCAGGAACGACCAAGACGACGTGCGCGAACACAGGTCGGCCGGGCCTCGAAGGTGGTGAGTAACTTTGGGCGTGCCCTGCTCTACTCGCTGCGCTGCCGTCGCTGGCGGGCTTGTTCGGCGAGAAATTTGGCGGCGTAGGCTTGAGCCCGCTGATAGATGTATGGAGCTCGTTTCTCGGGCTCCATACGGCTTACTTCATTAACATAAGCCCAGTTGGGATTCAGAAAGCCGGGTATCTTTTCGATCCCTGATACCCCAAGTTTTAAAATTTCCTGAATGCGAAGATGATCAAGACTGTCGATGCCGAGGACTGCCGACGTCACTTCGTTCAGGCTGGGGCAGAGAAGCACGGCCGTCTCGATTTTTGGGTCTTCATCCCATGAGGTGCCCGGGAGTGCCCGGTCAATCAGGAGCTGTAAGTCGCGGATGGCGCCCGGGCCGACCTCGCGCAGGTTAGATGCTTGGCGCTTCCCGACGACAAGTACGTCGGCGAGGTTAACGACTCCACTGTTCTTGAACGCGCCATCTCTGAAACGTTTGCCGCGGTCAGTAAATTCTAAGAGTGCACTTTTAATTGGTAACCCGAGCCGATATCGTCGTTCGACCTCATCCAGTGAGGCAGGTGCTTCGGTTGTTGCTGGCTCAGCCACTTCGGGTATGTCGTCGAGTTGTACCGTGGCTACCTCGAACCGGACGGCCACGCCACCGATGGCCTTAAGGACTTCGGCGATTTCTAACTGTTTGGCAAGAGCCGTTTCCGGATCGGTGACAACTTCGGCTGTGACCTGGAGGCGCACAACTGGGCTCTCGCCTGGTGTTGGTTGGTGCAGATGTTCCATATATGCGATATTTATAACATTTTATGCATATATATGCAATAGTTCGATTGCCCCATGAGATCGCCGATCTGTCTCTATACTCTTCGACCAGGGACGAGCGCATTGGGGGGCGGGGGCTGTGAACCAGGAAGAGCGTCAACCGATAAAAGCCAGTCTCGAAAACGTGCTGAGGGACTTGCCAAAAGGACGTGGTATTCGACGTCCTCTGCGCAAGGCATTCGAGGAAAAGCCGGACTATTACTCCCTCCGTTCTTATTGGGATATTGGCGTCGACGACACCCCCGACGTCGTTTGCGCCAAGATGGCCATCCAGCTTGAACGACTTGTTAGTCGGCTCGCCGATCCGAAAGCGCAAATTGTTGCCCGGGTAAGCTTTAACCTAGTTGGCCCAGGGCTTGAATCATTGGGACTCGCAGGGCTCGACCTGAAAGAGCGTCACGAAGCAACGCGAAACTATAAGCCTCTTCACGGGAGCTACGAAGCCAACCGTAAGAAATTTTCGATCGATATCGTTCCCGATCTTGTGAGCTTCGGTCTATCCAAACCCGCGCCCATACTCAAGGAAGAACTCGATATCTTCCTTGCAAGGTATACCGATATTGTAGCCCCCGTTGACGTACTGCAAGAAATTCCGCCATCACCCACCCCGGAGCCTGCCCCCAAACCTCAAAAGCGAAAGATCCGCCCACTTGTGCTGTCGGCAATTACTCTTGTCGTTGTGGCGAGCGCAGTCGGCATTGCAACACTCACCACCAGCTTCGGCCAGCGCACGGGTAATAAAGCTCAGTCAACCTCAGAACCTCGTCCTGCGCCCTCATCATCACCCCCTGTGCAAATCGAGAGCGTGAGCCCTCTGGCCAACAACGAGCCAGGAGATATGAGTTTCGTTCTGCCGGACAAACTCAGCTTGACATCGACCGGGCTGGTTAACTTCAACAAGAACGTGTACTCGAACTCGACAGCCTTCCGCTCATGGTATACCGGTCGCCAAAGCGCCCAGGTAGGTTTTGCTTTCACCACGGTCACGCTGCGTGGGAATGAATCTGCCGAAGTCACGGTCCAGGGGATGTCGGTCAACTCGACATGCCGAGCGCCCCTTCGAGGGACTATTTTTTCGTCTCCCAGCCAGGGAGAAGGCGATAACATTGGGATGGCGTTTAATCTCGACGTTCCCGACCCGATTCCTCAGAAGGTCGCTTTCAGTCCTGAATCCGGAGCCGGCACACCGTACAAGAGCAACTATTTCGTCGGCCGTCACATCACACTGGCCCGCGGAGAATCTGTGACTCTGAGCATCGGGGCATTCACCAAACTACACGATTGCTCGTTCAGGTTCGAGATGCTTGTCGCAACCACTTCCGGTGCGTTCACAGAGACCATTGATGACCACGGCAAGCCGTTCGAACTCACAGCGCTTGCCAAACCCCGAATCGAGGGAGCGCCTTTCTCGGGGTATCAGGCAACGTACATCAATGGCCCGTACTACGGATTGAGCGAATGGCAGAAGGTTGACCCGGCAACGTATAAGCATAAGTAGAGTGGAGTGAGGAAGCGCACATGTCGTGGAGGAAACTCTTACTACTGCTTATTCCGTTGTGGTTTGCGACTTTCGGTGTGGCCGTATTTATACTCTACCAACAAGCCCATAAAGCGAAAGCTCACAGCAATACCACCGTCTCGGACGGACCTGCCTACGCTTACATAACGGACAGCGCTTTTGTTCTCATGCGAGGCACACAGGTAGTCGCTCGGGCTCCACGTAAGTTCACAGCAGCCAATCCAGATGAAGACCAGGTCGTGTGGACGCCTACTGGTGACTACGTTGCTTTTCTAGCAGATCTGCTCTTTGATCCAGACAGCAACCCAAAGAAGCAAGAGATCAAGTTCGTCAACACGCATACTGGAGCTGTAGGTCATGTCTCATGTCCTGGCTGCACTAGTTTTGCCGCAATCGGCGCGAACGAAATAATCGCCCTCGGCGATACACTCATGCGCTTCAACCTCGATGCGCCGAGTACTGCTATCCCGGTGGACTCAAGCTCTCTACTTCCAGCACAGTTCAATCAGATCCTTGGCGCTACCTCGGGTCGAGTGCTTATCAACGCAACTGACCCAACACAAACGCAGCTACACGACCAAGAGAAGCTGTATCTGCTCGGTGCGGACGGCTCGGACATTTTCACCTGGGGAACTTTCAGTCTTTCTCATATTTTTGCGGCATCCGCCGAGCACACCGCCTATGGATCGGCCCAAATCGCTCTGAAAGCCGACGAAAATCCGGGGATTTGCACCAACACCTCTCGTGTCTCCATCTTCGATCCGAAGACATTCGAAATGGTCGAGACCGATTTCTCCGCCGCCTACCCACCTGGCTACGTCGCCGGTTCCCGCAACGGTTTTTCAGCCTCAGATATGTGGTGGGGCCTAGATGGTCATCTCAGGGCAACGGTTACCTCGTGGACCTGCAAGAAGCAAAGCTCTGGCAACCCGTATATGACGGTGATGCCTGCAAGTCTGTGGCGTTTGGATGGCACCCGATGGGTCAAGGAAGGTACCAGCACTGAGATGATGGTGCGCCAATTGAACCACGCAACAAGAATTTCCCTTATCCAGCACCACTGCGCGGCGAGCAATACTAATGCTAGCTACTGTGGCTCAGGAAAACTCTACCGATCCTCAGATGGACACACTTCTGTTGTAGCTGACCAAGTCATTTCCATCTTTATGCCACCGTTGGACCACGTAGTAGTACCGAGCGGTTCGTAGCACGAACGAACCCGGCCCCCGTCATCAAGACAAGGGCCGGCGCGTACGCGGTGGCCCGTTCACCCCAGCCCAATCGAGCACCACACCACCTTGCCGCCGGTCGGCACAAAGTAGTAGCTCCACTCTTTCGTGATCCGTTCCAAGATGAGCAGCCCTCGGCCGTTCTCAGCGCCAGCCGCAGGCGAGGCGTTGAGAACGGGCGGCCGGGGGTCAGGGTCGGCCACCCAGATCAGGAGCCGGTGTGGCTCCTTGTGCAGCGTCAGCCGAATGCGAGGAGGTACGGCGTCGAGCGACGCGTTGCCGACGCAGCGCACGGCGTTGGTGACCAACTCCGAGACCGCCAACTGGGCATCGTCAATGCGGTCGTCGGGCAAGCGCCAGGCGGACAAGACATCTCGTGTGTGGCGACGACCCCAGCGAACGGCGTCGGCCTGGGCGGCAAGCTCCAGCTCGCTGGTGTAGGGGGTGGCGTTCACGGCCGTGCCTCCTGCTCGGGAGCGGCGGTCGTTTCGAGCGACGCGGCGAGCCACAGCGTGCCACCAATCTCCCGCTCGACATCGTCCTTCATGAGCTCGGCCAAGACGGGGATCGTGTGCAGGTGTTCGGGCGAGGGCATGACGACGTGGCGTACGTTCCTCGTGTGGCAGTGGACCACGACCTCGTGCCACGCCTTGAGTTGCTGCCACTGGGCCTCGATGAACACGTCGGCGAGCACAAAGCCTCGGGCCTCGGCGAAGGCCACCAGGTCACGGTGGAGACGCAGCACGTCGTCTATCCCGAGCCCTGGCAGCACGCGGAGGTAGCCGTAGGCCAGTCGGGGTGTTGGGGGCATCGCGTCGGCTCCTTGCCGCCCCGTGTCGGCTGGGGGGTAAACGGGGCCTCCCGAGCCTGGTGGGGGTCAGTTGGCGGGCCAACTACGGCCGCGCATGGGGACATATACGTCCCGCGTATTGCCCCCGGGGGCCGTATGTGGCAATACGCTGGGTAGGCATGGCCAGAGGGCACCAAGGGCGGGAGCGGCGGCAATATGGCACCACAGCAAGCGGTCCGCTACTGCCAGTGCGGTACGCGGCTGGCCAGGGACAACGCCGGAGATCGCTGCGGGGCCTGCGTCCGCCAGGAGCGCCAGTCAGCCGGCCAACCGCCCGTTCTCCCCGCCGAGTTCTGGGAGCACCCCCGGATGTGTGAGGCCCTGGAGAGTTGGCACTTCGGCCAAGTGCTCTACGCCTACCGCACCCATCCGCATCACGGACGAGCGCTGTCGCAAGGAGCCGTCGCCGACTGGCTCGGCGTGACCCAGGCCCAGCTCAGCCGGATCGAGAACGGATCGGCCCCGCAAGACCTCTCGAAGCTCATGCAATGGGCGCATAGCCTGAAGATCCCGGCCGACTTACTGTGGTTCAAGCTGCCAGGCAGCGGACATCAGTTCGCCGCTCCTGCCAATCCGCGGCAAGAAAGCGACCACCAGAGGCCCGAGGAACCACCCGAGACCCGGGGCTCGGCGCTGCTTCCGGTCATGGTCAACGGACAACCCGTCTTCGTACCGGTCGATGCGGAAACGCTGGCGACGAGCGGCCTCGGCAGCCTGTCGGCACTCCCGGCCGACAGCACCACCGCCACGGAATACGAGGCCATGAGTCCGCTCCACCGCCGAACGCTCCTCAGCGGCATTGCCGCTGCCGCCCTGCCGGGTTGTGGCCTGGAAGAACTTCAGCGCGTCGCGACCGCTCTGGAAGATTCCCGCCGCTACCAGGGCGGCCCTGTCGTCGACTACTTCCGCACGCAGCTCGACTACGCCAAGCGTGACGACGGCAGCCTCGGCCCAAAGAAGACCCTGCCGGTGGTGCTCGGACTGCTGGGGGCGATCGAGCAACATGCCCGGGATGTGAAGCCAAAAAGCCGCCGCGAGCTGCTTTCCGTCGGGGCCGACGGAGCGGAGTTCGCAGGCTGGTTGTGGCGTGATCTTCACCAGCCCGGTCAGGCTGGCTTCTGGTACGACCGCGCCATGGAGTGGGCACAAGAAGCCGACGATGCTGCCATGCAGGGGTACGTCCTACTCAAGAAGTCGCAGATGGCCTACGACGAACGCGACGCCTTGCGGGTGCTCACCCTGGCCCAGGCAGGGAGCCACGATCGGTGGTGCCTGCCGGCGCGGGTAAGAGCCGAGGTCACGCAGCAAGAAGCCCTCGGTCTGGCCATGACCGGTGAACCGCTGGACGCCGTCAAGCAGAAGCTCGACGAGGCACACGGACTGTTGACCGCCGTGCCGGACGACGACGCCCCGACGCTCGGCGCGTACTTCACCGAGGACACCCTCATGCTCCGCAACGCCATTACTTTCACCGAGGCCGGGAAGCCCAGTCTCGCGGTGGAACTGTTCGGCGATGCGATCGGGGCGGGGACGCTGTCACGGCGCGATACGGGGTTCTTCAATGCGCGTCGGGCGGCTGCTGTGGCGCTCTGCGGCGAACCCGATGAAGCTGCCCAACTCGGCCGACAGTCTGCCGAGGTAGCCCACACCATGAAGTCGGAGCGGACCCTGCGTGTCCTCTCCGAAGTGCTGCACACCTTGGGACGCTGGAGCGGCCGGCCTGCGGTACGAGATTTCCGCGAGGCTCTTCGCGCCTCCTGACGGTCACAGCGGCGTCGTTACCCACTCGGCCACGGTACGGATGACGAACGCCTGCCACTCCTGGCTCTGGGGGTCGAGGTACTGCGGGTCGTCGTGCACGGCGAAGCCGTGCTGAGAGCCCTCGATCTCGACGAGCTTGCAGGGACCGCCGAACTGCTCGACTGCGGCCCGTGACGACTCGATGGGCACGAAGGTGTCTTTCGTACCATGCACGATAAGCGTCGGGGCTTGGACGCCGCCGAGCGCCTCATGGGGCCGCAGCCAAAACACCTCGTTGAAGATGGGCCGCCCGTGCTTGAGCGTCGGCGTGAACTGGATGAAGCCCTCCGACGCCAACTGCTGTGCGGCTTCCTCCTGGAGGTAGTCGTTCTCCCAATACGCCCGGCTGTCGATAGTCCGCTTCTTGTAGTCGAGCTGGGGGTTGAAGAGCACCAGACGGGAGACGTCATCCGGGCGCTGCGCGGCGTAGTACGCGCAGATGCCGCCGCCGAAGCTGGCACCGAGCAGCGTGACCTCCTGAGCGCCGGTTGCTTCGCGGGCATGTGCCAGCACGACGCGGATGTCGTTCAGGATGGCCGACAGGGTGAGTTCTTCCTGGCGACCCTCGCTCTGTCCATGGCCGCGGAGGTCGAAGCGAAGCGAGGCAACGCCCGCGTCGGCCAGGCCAGCCGCCAGCCGTGTGAAGAAGCCGCCCTCTTCGCGGGTGACGCCACCACCATGCACGAGCACCACGGCTCGGGATGTTGGCTGTCCTGACTCAACCAAGGTGCCGGCGAGGTGGAGACCGTCGAGGGTGCGGACGCTCACGTCTGTAGTTGGCATGGTGGCAAGCGTAGGGCGGTCGGTCCGACGGCCGACAGAGGGTGACCACTGCTTCGGGAGTGGCAAGCGGCTACATCAGAGAAACCCATGCAGATGTGTCATCGCCCGGCACGATTTTCACGGAAATCGTTTCTTCAGTGCCAGAGTCGTTGGCAACATCGGTCAGAGAATCTAGCTTTGCCGAGGCGTACGTCCTATTTAGGCATCCCAGGTTGTAGGAATCCTCACCCAAGCGAAGGACTAGTTCATTCCTTAGAACGAGGTTGTGGACGGCGTCACCCTGTCGGAGCTGCTGAAGCTCGGGGCTATCCAAACTTGCCCGCGGGATCCTGAAAGAGACGTAATCCCATTGCTCGATGGTCGTCTCGCTCGTTAGGTGCCGGTGGGTCTCTTTGGTTGCCTCGAATTCTTCATCAGTCAAGGACTGAGGAATCGGAAAGTACACGCCGCTGATGCGTTGAATGTCGTCGAGGACGCGAAGAAGTTTGAGCGACTCCTCAACGTTTGGGGTTGAGGCGGGTAGATCCATTGGCGGACCGATTTCCTTGCCATTAAGCACCAAGGTTGCGCCACGGCCCTCTTTCGCCTCTGCTAGAAAACGGACGACTGGCAACAGGATGCAGGGCAGGCTGCGCTCGGGCATGTGGAACGAATAGTTGATTTTGGCGTGATGGGTAGACACGTCGAACCGCGTCACAACCTTCGCCACACCACCGAGGTCTTCGAGCTTCAGCTCGACGCCTCTCCTACCCGATGTTCGTTCTTTGGCTTCGAGCGGGAGGTGAGCCCTGATAACCCCCTGAGCATCCCGAATGCGGAGCGCGAAGCGTGCGTCTGCCAGTGGCGTGTTGTCAATGGCGCCACCGACACGGAGTTCACCACCATCGAAATTTCCGCCAAAATCAGCGGGTGCATCGATGGAAAAATTCTTCACGAACTCGCTCGGAACAACAGTGGCTGTCCCGTAGTCGAAACTGTCCTGAAGCGCCTGTGCAGCTTTCTTTCCGTCCTCGGTGTCGGGGAAGGTAAACACGCCACCGACCTGAATGGGGCGATCCTTCTCAGCGCCAGGGTATCGAGGATGTGTTGTGACGTTGACAGAGCCGTTGGGCTGAATACTGAAGCTAAATTCGTAATGTGGATCGAGAGAGTTGAGGCGGTCCTTGAGTGTGCGTACACGATCTGCTAGATCAGTAACACCTCGGGTGAGAGCGGCTTGTTCTTGGTTGATCTCCCGCATCATGCTAACGATCTCGTCGTTACTACCCTCTAGGTAATAACGTGGGAGCTCCGGGCGGGAGGCCAACTGCCCATCGAGCCAATCTTTCCCGCGCCAGACGCACGGGAACGGATACTTGGCAGTCAGATCATTGAACCACTTGAGTTCGCTATCGGTGTGATTGATGGGCACCACGAGGTACCAAGCCGCGGGGTTATGCTTGGCGGCATTCTTGAGCGAGTCGGAAACTTGCCGTCTCCTGCCGGACCTTTCGTCGAGACGCCCGGTAAAGCTCTTGAGTTCGAAGATTTCCAGGCCGGTCGGAAGCGGTACCTGAACGTCACGCCCTTTGTCTCCGCCCGCTCCGTCGATGCGCTGGGCCTGCGGATGAAGACGACTGATGAGGACGGAGACCATGTCTTCGTAGACGTTGGATCCGAGCCGCTCGTCGGTCCAGTCGACCCTGTTCTTCATGCCGCCCTCAGTCCTTACTGCTCCCGGCCTCGCCCGGCGACTTCAGCCCGCGCACCAACTCCGCCGGATCCACGCCAAGCGCCTCGGCCAACTTCAGAATGTTGTGCAGGCTCACGTTGCGCTGACCACGCTCGACCTGCCCGATGAACGTCCAGTGCATGCCGCTGTCGTCGGCGAGGCGTTCTTGGCTCTTGCCGAGTTCGTTCCTGCGGGCGCGTACCCGGGCTCCGAAGGTCTGGGCGGCGTCTGAGATGGGCTGTTTTGCCATGGCAAGCCCTAGCTCATATGTCCCAAGCCTCAAGATCCAGAGACTATGTATCCCAACTCTCTGCATCCCATGACTATGTGTCCTATGCTGCCTCGCGTAGGCAGCTCTCGGAAGCAGAGGAGGTGGTGGTCATGGTGCACGGCAACGGTGGTGGCGGTGGTACCGGCGGCGGATAGCCCCGCACCCTGGAGACCCCGGCTCGCACCCCTTGCGGCCCGGGGTCTTCCTGCGCTCGGCATTGGAGCTGAGCTGCACGTTTGTTACAATTGATCTTGTATGCAGAGCCCGCTACAACGTCTCTACCGCACCAAGCTCGCACTCCTCGCCACCGTCGCAACGGTTGCGGGCATTGCCCTCATGGTCTTGGCGCACTGGGCAGCCGGCCACGCGGGTTGGGCGTGGTTCAACGACCTTCCCGTCTTGGATGTGGGCTCGGCCCTGTTCACTACGGGCCTGATCGCCATCTTCTTCGAGTACATCGACCAGGCCGACGCTGAGACGCGAGCCAATGATCGCCTCCGCAAGGTGCTCTCCGAGGAAGCGCCTGCGATCCGGGACGCGGTGGTCGACGGCTTCGCCTTCGCGCCGGAGGCCCTGACGAACGTGGCGTCCCCGAAGACGCTCGACCGGATCGTCGAGAACTGTCTGTCCATCCGGCTCGGTGACAACGAACTGGCGGCTGACGCCTACGAGGACCTCCGGAAGCAGATCATCGGAGCCAAGCAGCGATGGGAGGACGCCCGCGTTGCGGTATCGCTCGCGCCCTGGGCCAAGGGGCCGGCGGAGGGCCGAGGCGCGATGTTCGTCGCCACCATCCGGTGGGAGTACCGCTTCGTGCCGTCGAGCCCAGTGCTCCGCTTCTCCTGTGTCTCCGACCTGGACACCTACCGGGAACTTCTGACCGACCCGGTGTCTACGGCGACGTGGTACTTCGAGCCTGTTCACGGCCTCGATGCGTCGTCGCCCGAGGTATTCGAGCTCGTGCAGCTCGCCGTGAACGGCAAGTCGCAGAAGATCCGGCGCAGCGTCCGCAAGGAGGGCCAGGTCTGCACCGTGGGCCTCGGCGGTGACGTGAAGACCTGGGAGCCGGTCACCGTTTCGTACACGTACCGCGTGCTGGTCCAGCAGCACGGACATGCCCTACACCTCGACCTCGCCCAGCCGACCAAGGACTTCAGGGCTGAACTCTGGTACGGCGATTGCGGTATCCGCTACATGAACGTCCTGGACTACCTCTCTGGTCCTCGGCAACCGCGGTACACCGAGCTCGCTGCATCGGATCCGTCACCGTGTGTCGAAGTCGCCTATGAGGGCTGGACGTTCCCCAAGGGTGGCGTGGCGTTCGTGTGGGTGTTGGAGCGAGAGATGCACACGGTCACTGGTCGACAGAAGTGATCACGTTCGGTCAGGGGCGTGGGTGGTCTACTCCCTTTGTCTGCCCCGAGCCTGACGGAGCGTGAGTGAATGTCGGTCTGTGGGGCTACTGTGTGGAGTAGTTGGCCGATGGCACGGGGGTGCGGCGGCCGTCTCTTTGTGTGATGCGCCAATGCGCCTGGATGCCAAGGAACCAACGTGCGATACGAGATCGACCTTCTCCCGGTCGGGGAGGAGCCCAAGGGGTGCGATGCCATCGCCCTCCGGCATGGGAACCTCAGCGGGAACCGTCACGAGCAGGCCGCCGCCGGGGGTGTCTGACCGTGGTGTGGCTCGACGAGTACGAGCGCCGGGCGAGACTTGTGCCCGGTCTGCTTGCAATCTTTCCGGTGGCGATCCTGCTGTCGGTGCTGAGCTTGCGTCAGCTCCCGACGGTGTCCTACGTCATGGGCGCGGTGGTCCTCATCGGTACCCCCGTCGTCGTGGCTGACATAGTTCGTC
Source organism: Streptomyces pluripotens (assembly GCF_000802245.2). Classification (NCBI taxonomy): domain Bacteria; kingdom Bacillati; phylum Actinomycetota; class Actinomycetes; order Kitasatosporales; family Streptomycetaceae; genus Streptomyces; species Streptomyces pluripotens. The sequence goes on along the minus strand of NZ_CP021080.1, from coordinate 1,026,573 downwards.
AGCAGGGCCGGAAGGCCGAGAAGACCCTTTGGGCCAGCTGGGGCGGCCCGCCCACTACGGCATGGTTGAGGCTGCGGGAGCCCTCGGACAACGAAGTGCAGCGGGACCTGTGGCGCAAGGCAGTGGCGGAAGTGTCCGGCGTAGAGCTTCTGAGTCTGCGGGCGGAGCGCGCGAACTCTTCGCGGGCCGACCAGGCGATTGCCACCGCTGTCGGTCAGGTGCGAGACCGTACGCGCGACTCCGAGAAGTTCAAGCTGTTGTTCAACGAGAACCGAAACTACGGGTTTGCGCGCAACCTGTACGGGGTTCGCTGGATCGGGCGCGGCATCAGCCTCGGCGGAGTCCTGGTTGTAGGCGCCTACATGGCATGGGTGTCGCTCGGGCGGCACCAGGACGGCATTACATCCGAGAACCTGTTCGGCGTGGCTTCATGCCTCGCATTCTTCATCTACTGGTGCGTGTGGCCGTCTCCAGGGCGGGTGCGAGAAGCGGCTAACAAATACGCCCAGCAACTGTTGCAGTCCGCTGTCACCTTGAAAGGTGACGCCCCTGTGGCTGCGCCGGATCCGAACGCATAATCCTGTACGACCTTGAACGGAGTAGTGAAACACCCGTGATGAAGATTCATTTCCTCAATGTGGGGCACGGAGACTGCACGATCGTTGAGCTGCCCTCGGGGCGGATCATGATGATTGACATAAACAACTCGAAAAAGCTGCCCGAGGAGGACGAGAAGGCCCTGGCCGCCAGCAAGGGGCTGTCGCTGTACGAGTTCCGCTCACGCCGCTTCATCGAGGGCCAGTTCCGCTCATGGGAGGAGTACTACAAGTCGCTGCTGGTCGATCCGGCTGACTACTTCAAGGAAAACTTCTCGGGTAAGAGCCTCTTCCGCTACATCCAGACGCACCCCGACATGGACCACATGAGCGGCCTGCACCGGATCTTCTGGGACGAGAAGGTGGATCTGGGTAACTTCTGGGATGTCGAGCATGATAAGACGTTCAAGAAGTCTGACTTTGACTACGGGCCGTTCGACTACGCGGACTGGGAGGCGTACGAGAACCTGCGCCAGGGAAAGGGGCCGGACGGCAGCACGCACAAGGTCCTGAACAAGTTCAGGGGCTCGACGGGGGAGTACTGGACGGATGACAGTATCGAGATCTTGTCCCCCACGCAGGAGCTGATCGACGGCTGTTCTGTAAGCGGCAGCTACAACGACTGTTCCTACGTCCTGAAGCTCACGCACGCCGGCCGTACGGTGATCCTGCCGGGCGACGCCGAGTCGGCAGCCTGGAAGTCCATCCTGGATAATCCTGGGGAGGATGCGATCAAGTGCGACATCCTGAAGGCGTCGCACCACGGCCGGGAGTCTGGCTACCACGAGGAGGCCGTCGACGCCATGTCGCCGGAGGTCGTGATCTGCTCGGTCGGCAAGAAGCCCGACACCGACGCCTCCGACGAGTACAAGAGCCACGGCGCCAAGGTGCTCTCTACTCGGTACAACGGCACTATTACCGTCAAGATTTGGGATGACGGCGACGTGTGGGTGCAGAACCACAAGGGGGAGAACATTCACACGATCAACTGATGCAAACTGAAGCCAGCCGGAACGAATATCTGAAGGAGGGGTCTTGCAGCGACAGCCTGTCGCCTCAAGTAATGTTGCCTCTGTGGGCTATGCCCTCGAAGGATCGATTCTTGAGGTCGGGTTCCACAGCGGAACTGCGTATCAGTACTACGGTGTTCCGCAGTCTGTGTACGCCGCGTTCATGAGCGCTTCGAGCAAAGGTCGCTACCATGCTCGCTTCATCAAGGACAGGTATCGGTTTCGGCGAGTGGTGTGATGCGGGAGCTATTCGCTTCCGCCTTTGCTTCTACGCCCGCCTCGGCTGGTGGTACCTGCTTCTGGAGCGGCCTTGCTGGCAGTTCCCGCCCCGGTGGCCTGCTGTCCGAGGATTCCCGCAATCGCAGCCCGCCGTTCCTGGAGTCGCTTCTCCTCGGCGTCTAACTCGGCCATAGCCTTCTCTTGGATGGCCTCATCGGTAAGTGTCTTCGTAACCCAGTCGTTGAGGGCTTCGACACCAACATCGTTGACACTCTGCTCGGTTATGCCGCGTAGCCCCTCAATCTGTTCTCGTAGAACTGGATCAATGCGTACGGCGAAGACTACGGGCTTGCGTTCTTCTTCTGTCGCTGCTGAAACCTGTGGTTGCATATCTGGTTGTTGCTCACTCATTTGAAGCTCCTTCCGTTTAGTGGTTGGTGATTTTAGTTATACGGTACTTGCCGTAAGATTTGCGCTATGTCAGAAGAAAATGAATGCCCCACTCGCCGACCATGGGCGAGTGGGGCATTCTTGGTGTGTGGTTCGTGATCATCCTCGCCAATGGGGGTCGCGCATCTTGACGCCGCGCTTCAACAAGCGCAGGCGGACCGTGTCGGCGGCTACGTCCAAGCGTTCGGCGACCCGGGCCAGCGACAGGCCTTTGGCGTACAGGCGCTCGGCTTCGTCCACATCCGCCTCGCTGAGACGCTGCCAACGGGTCGCTACGCCTTGTCGCTTGAGGATCTTGCTGACCGTTCGCCGCTCGATCCCGAAGCGGTCGGCGAGCTGGTACACCGTGGCCCCGACTTCGTACGCCGTGACCAGCTCTTGCACTTGGGCACCTTTGAGGCGCTTGGCTGTGCGTGGAGCGGGCGCTCGAACCTGCTCCACCAGCGGCGCATCCAGTCCCGGAAGTGTGGCGACAAGGTGCTGGAGGGCTTGGAGCTGGGCTTTTGTGTTCCAGAGGTGAGCCGTATCGCCCACCGGGAAGAGCCGGTCCGCACAGCGGACCGGCTCTTGTGGTGCCAGGGGGCCTCGGGCAAGCGCGAGCGCCTCCTGGGAGGTGCCCCTTCCCCACGACTGAAGCAGCTCCGGCGGAAGGTACCGGGGCGGCTCCGGCGGAGGCTCGCTCCGGTGGTGTCGGTGGTGCGGGTGCGAGTGACAGCGGAGTCGGTTCCTGGCGGCCCGTGTCCGCTACGCCGCAGCGGGCAGCTCCGGCCGCAGCGGCCAGTCCGTGCTGACGATCTCCGTCGAGCCGCTGCGCGCGAACCAGGCCTGCAGCCCGCGTGCCTGCGCCGCGTGCCAGCCGGCCTGCAGCGAGTGCAGTTCGGCGGGGGACAGACGTTCCAGACGGGTCGCGAAACGACGGCTCAGAGCCCGTACGACCTCCAGTGCGGCCAATGCGTCCGCCGCCGCGTCGTGGGCGTCCTGCAGCGTCACGTCGTAGTGCGCGCACAGGTCGGTCAACGTGCGACGGCCCTTGCGGTAGCGGTCCAGGTGCTTGTCCAGCACTCGCGGGTCCAGCACCCGCAACGGGGCCGCCTCAAACCAGTGCTCCAGCGACGACGCCCGGTGCCGGCGCAACTCCCGGTCCAGTAGCGTCAGATCGAACGGCGCGTTCATCACCACCAGCGGCCGGCCCATCCCGGCCTGCCTGGCCAGCTCCTCGGCTATCTCGTACACCACCGGCGCCGGCCAGCGGCCGTTGCGCTGCAGGTGTTCCTCCGTCAGGCCGTGCACCGCGGTCGCTGCCTCCGGCACCGGCACACCCGGGTTCACCAGCCAACGGGTGATCCGGGGCCGGGATCCCGGCGCGTCCTGGACGGCGACGGCGGCCGACACGATCCGGTCGGCCTCGACGTCCACGCCCGTCGTCTCCGTGTCGAAGGCGGCCAGCGGCCCCTCGTACCAGGTCGTCATCCCAACCCAACTCCTCGTTCACCCATAGCAGGTGACGTGCCGTCTTCTGCCTGTTTGGTGATACCCGGGCCGTTTGCGCCGTACGCCGGGAGGACACAACAGGAGTACGGGTCTTTGCAGTTCAGCGGCCCGTAGTGGGGAAACTCTTGGCTTGGAAGGCTATTGGTCATGGCCATGGCGCAGCCCGAGCGGGGCGGTCTGCTGCCCGACCGCACGGGCTCCCTTCGCGGCACGCTCGCCACCACCGCCTGCATGGAGACGCTGCAGGTCGGCTATCTGCACGCGGTCGCCGCCGCGGCCGGCTGCTCCCTGTCCCAGCCTTTCCCGGACAACGGCATCGACTGGCACATCAGCCACAGCGCGCCGGGTCACACCGTCGACGACGAGGTCACCATCAAGGTGCAGCTGAAGGCCACCTACCAGCTCGCACCGAAACCGCCCGCCCGGCTCCCCTCGCCATCCCGCACGGACCGCACCGCGGCCCCGCCCCCCGGCCTGGGCCGTTCCTTCTCCTTCACCCTTGACAACGACCATTTGCGCAAGCTCGCCCGGACCCCCGTCTCGGTGCACAAGATCCTGGTCGTCATGCTGGTCCCGCGCTCCCCGGACGACTGGCTGCGCGCCAGCCACGACCGGCTCGACCTCAGACATTGCTGCTACTGGATCAACCTCGCCGGGCACCCCGTCACGGGCCGGCACCGGACCACCGTGCGGATACCGACCTCGCGCATCTTCGACGACCGGGCCCTCTGCGAGATCATGACGCGGGTCGGGACGGGAGGCAGGCCATGAGGAGCCGTCCCTACGAGGAGCCGGTGCGGCGGGTTCGGCCGCACCCCGACGATCTGCCCTGGAACCGCCCGCCGGAGCCTGCCGAGGTCGACCCCGCCGTGCTGGGCGCCCTGCTGCGCCGGCACGGGTGGCAGCGGCGTGGGGGAGCTGCCGGGCGCTACGGCCGGTGGACCCCACCGGGACCGAGTGGCGGGGGGACCAGCCTGCTGGTGCCGGAGAGCCGTGCCTTCCCCGACAGTGACGACCTGCTCGCCGAGGCCCTCGGTGCGCTCGCTCGCACCGACACCCCCTCCGCGCACGAGGTGCTGATCTCCCTCGCCGTCCCCAGCGACGAGATCCGCTGGTGGCGGGACACCCCGAGCGGGCCCGTCGGCGCCGCGGCGTGGACGGCCGACGAGCAACTGCGTGCTGCCGCACGGCAGATGCTGCTCGCGGCCGCGCTCGCCACACGCGCTCGGGCCGGCTACTACGGAGCCCGGCACCGCCGCGCGGCCGTCGCCCTCCTGGCGGACGTCCTCGTCGGCCCCGCGGCTGAGGGGCGCCGGCTCACCGCCTTCGCGCCCCTGTCCACCGGCCGCCCCCTCACCGTCCGCCTCCACCAGGCGCTGTGCGCCGCCCGCGAGGCCATCGACTACCGGCGGGCCACCGGTGGCATGGACGCCTTCGACGGCGCCGTCGAAGCCGGTGTCAGCCGTGAGCTGACCGAGGCGCTGAGCGAGCTCGTCCGCGGCACCGAGGGTGCCCGTGTCGCCGTCGCCTGGGCACCCGGCGCCGGCGCACCCGACGGATGTGCCGCCCCGGCCGACCCGATCGAGTTCTCACCCGGCGACCTGCCCGTGCTGCGTGAGGCCGCAGCCCGCTACCTGAGCGCGGAACCCTCCGTCCCGGCCTGCGTCACCGGGGCCGTCGTCCGGATGCGCAGGGCCGGACCCGGCGGCGAGGGCACCGTACGCCTGCGTGTCCTGGCCGGTGCCGAGGTCTCCCACGTCCGCGTCGCCCTGGACGAGGAGGACTACCGCATCGCCGGCCATGCCCATCTCGTCGGACTCCCCGTGTGCGTGCGCGGCCGGTTGGAGCGGCGGGGCGGCTTCCGCAGGCTCACCGGAGCCTCCGGTGTCGTACCCGTTCAGGTCGACGAGGCGGAGCGGGACCGACTGCTGAAGTCCCTCCAGGAGAACCTCGACTTCGTCGAGGAAGCGTACGCGGACGGGGACTGAGAGTCACCGTTTCGCGGTCGGTACCCCCGGGTCGGTACGATCGCCTGTGCGCGCGCTCCTGGTATGGCGCCGCACCCCACCTTCAGTCAGGAGAGACCGGTGTCAGACGTCCGTGTGATCATCCAACGCGATTCCGAGCGGGAAGAACGCGTGGTGACAACGGGCACTACGGCCGCCGAGCTGTTCGCGGGCCAGCGGTCGGTCATCGCCGCCCGCGTGGGCGGAGAACTGAAGGACCTCGCGTACGCACTGTCCGACGGTGACGAGGTCGAGGGTGTCGAGATCTCGTCCCAGGACGGGCTGAACATCCTGCGCCACTCCACCGCGCACGTCCTGGCCCAGGCCGTGCAGGAGCTGTTCCCCGAGGCCAAGCTGGGCATCGGCCCGCCCGTCAAGGACGGCTTCTACTACGACTTCGACGTCGAGAAGCCGTTCACGCCCGAGGATCTCAAGGCCATCGAGAAGAAGATGCAGGAGATCCAGAAGCGCGGGCAGAAGTTCGCCCGCCGGGTGGTCACCGACGAGGCGGCCCGTGAGGAGCTGGCGAGCGAGCCGTACAAGCTGGAGCTGATCGGGCTCAAGGGCTCCGCGTCCACCGACGACGGTGCGGACGTCGAAGTCGGCGCCGGCGAACTGACCATCTACGACAACCTGGACGCCAAGACCGGTGAGCTGTGCTGGAAGGACCTTTGCCGCGGTCCGCACGTGCCCTCCACCCGGCTCATCCCGGCGTTCAAGCTGATGCGCAACGCTGCCGCCTACTGGCGCGGCAGCGAGAAGAACCCGATGCTCCAGCGCATCTACGGCACCGCATGGCCGTCCAAGGACGAGCTGAAGCAGCACCTGGACTTCCTTGCCGAGGCCGAGAAGCGCGACCACCGCAAGCTCGGCTCCGAGCTGGACCTCTTCTCCATCCCGGAGCAGATCGGCTCGGGCCTCGCGGTCTTCCATCCCAGGGGTGGGATCGTCCGCCGGGTCATGGAGGACTACTCGCGGCGCCGCCACGAGGAAGAGGGCTACGAGTTCGTCTACACCCCGCACGCAACGAAGGGGAAGCTCTTCGAAACCTCGGGCCACCTGGACTGGTACGCCGAAGGCATGTACCCGCCCATGCAGCTCGACGAGGGCGTGGACTACTACCTCAAGCCCATGAACTGTCCGATGCACAACCTGATCTTCGATGCGCGCGGTCGTTCCTACCGCGAACTGCCGCTGCGTCTCTTCGAGTTCGGGACCGTGTACCGGTACGAGAAGTCGGGCGTCGTGCACGGTCTCACCCGAGCCCGCGGCTTCACCCAGGACGACGCGCACATCTACTGCACCCGTGAGCAGATGTCCGAGGAGCTGGACAAGACGCTCACCTTCGTCCTCGGCCTGCTGCGCGACTACGGCCTGACCGACTTCTACCTGGAGCTGTCCACCAAGGACCCGGAGAAGTTCGTCGGTTCCGACGAGGTCTGGGAGGAGGCGACCGAGACGCTGCGCCAGGTCGCTGAGAAGCAGGGCCTGCCGCTGGTGCCGGACCCGGGCGGCGCCGCCTTCTACGGTCCGAAGATCTCCGTCCAGGCGAAGGACGCGATCGGCCGTACCTGGCAGATGTCGACGATCCAGCTCGACTTCAACCTGCCTGAGCGCTTCACCTTGGAGTACACCGGCCAGGACGGCTCCAAGCAGCGTCCGGTCATGATCCACCGCGCGCTGTTCGGCTCCATCGAGCGCTTCTTCGCGGTCCTCCTGGAGCACTATGCGGGGGCCTTCCCGGCATGGCTGGCGCCGGTTCAGGCGGTGGGCATCCCGATCGGTGACGCGCACGTGGAGTACCTGGAGAAGTTCGCGTCGGCGGCCAGGAAGAAGGGCCTGCGGGTCGAGGTGGACTCCTCCTCGGACCGCATGCAGAAGAAGATCCGCAACGCCCAGAAGCAGAAGGTGCCCTTCATGGTCATCGCGGGCGACGAGGACATGTCGAACGGCTCGGTGTCCTTCCGCTACCGCGACGGCTCCCAGGAGAACGGCATCCCGTTCGACGAGGCCCTCGCGAAGATCGCCAAGGTGGTGGAGGAGCGGACCCAGGTTTGATCCGGTCCGGCTGTCTGCTTCCCAGCCGGACCGGCGTGATCGGTCCGGCCCGGTGCCGGCCCGGCGTACGAAGGCCTTCGCGGGAGTCAGTCCTGCGGGGGCCTTTCGTCGCCCTCAAGAGAGAAGACCTGCAGCAGCCAGGAGGAGAACGAACCCGTCACCGCGCCGAGCAGGGCCAGCCCGCCGGCCATCATTCCGCTCGCGATCACCCGGCCCAGCGGGGTCACCGGGGTGATGTCGCCGTAACCGACGGTGCTGAGGGTCGAGCAGGCCCACCACACGGCGTCCCCGAACGTCCGCATCGTCGCCCCGGGTGCGTCGCGCTCCTGCTGGTAGACCGCGAGGGAACCAGCGAAGCCGAGGAGGAGGGTGGACAGGCTGGCGTAGGCGATCACGCGGGCGTGCAAGGAGAGCCGGGGCTGTACGTGCCGGCGTCGCATGACGTCGTACAGCGGAATGATGCGCAGGGGGCGCAGCAGCGGCAGGATCACCACGACCGTGTGTAGGGGATGGGCGGGAACGAAGCGCAGGCCCTGCCCGCTCAGCCTCCAGCGCACCCCGTAGTCCACGGCGAACAGCATCCAGAGGGCGAGCAATGCGAACCCGCACACGTCCTGCCAGAGGGCAGGCATGTCCACTGCCAGCACACGGGCGGCATAGGCAGCGATGAAGAGCAGGGCCGCCAAGAAGAGGGGGATCTCGGTGCGCTGCTCCCAGCGGGCTTCGGGGCTGTCGGCGTCCACCGGCCAAGCTTGGCCGGTGGACGGCTGCTGTTCGCCCCGGCGACACGCCGCGAACGGGCGAAGCCATATGCTGCCTCACATGACGAGTGAGCCGGAACAGCAGATCGGAGTGGGGACGCAGGACGCGTTCCAGCGCCTGTGGACGCCCCACCGGATGGCCTACATCCAGGGTGAGAACAAGCCGACCGGTCCGGGAGCCGGCGACGGTTGCCCCTTCTGCTCCATCCCGGCCAAGTCCGACGAGGACGGACTGATCGTCCGGCGTGGTGAGCACACGTACGCCGTGCTCAACCTCTACCCCTACAACGGCGGACACCTGATGACCGTGCCGTACCGGCACGTGGCCGACTACACCGACCTGACCGGGCCGGAGACCGCCGAGCTGGCCGAGCTGACCAAGCAGGCGATGACCGCCCTGCGCACCGCCTCCGGGGCGCAGGGCTTCAACATCGGCATGAACCAGGGCGCGGTGGCGGGCGCAGGTATCGCCGCCCATCTGCACCAGCACGTCGTCCCGCGCTGGGGTGGCGACACGAACTTCATGCCGGTGGTGGGCCACACCCGGGTGCTGCCGCAGTTGCTGGCCGACACCAGGAGGATGCTGGCGGAGGCGTGGCCCGAGTAGCCGCATCGAGCGGGCGCCTCGGCGAGAGGTGCCCGCTACGCGTCGTACAGGTCCGCCTTCTTCGGCGCCGGGTCCTGCACGGCGCCGCTGAGGGAGGACGACCGGGCGCCGAACTTCTCCGTGTCGACGCCGTGTTCCTGGAGCACCTTGATCGCCGCAGAGTGCACCACCCGCAGCACCGGCGTGGCCGCGCGCAGCGCGTCGTCGGCCATGAAGCGGTGCCGCCACGGCTGGTCGGCCCAGGCGTGGCGCAGGCCGAACGGTTCAGGGAGGCCCAACGAGCCCCCGAGCCAGTTGAGCAGCGGCGGATACCAGGTCAGCGGGGCGCGGGCGGCGAGTCGTACCACCTCGTCCGTGCCGACCAGCGGTAGCTTGATCGAACGGGTTTCCCAGGGTTTGAGGGTCTTGGTGACCTCCTTGGTCGGTGCCTCCGGCTTGGCGTTGAAGAGCGGGTTCACCGGTCCCAGGGCGTGCCCGGTGACCTCGATGCGCAGCGTCTCGTGCAGCACGGTCACCGAGATCAGCATGGTGAGGACCAGCTGTCCGTCCCACAGCGTCCACTGCACCCCCAGGTAATACCTGTCGCCACTGCCGAACTGCTGCTTGTTGCAGATCTCCTGTATGGCGTGCGGCTTGACCTGGAAGGCCTCGACATCGGAGCCCTCAGGCCGGGACACCGCTCCGGCCTTCTCGCCGATCGGCGTGACGATCCAGTGCCGTACCGACGGTTTGGGGAAGCCGCCGGTGTTCAGCGGGCCGCGCTCCAGCAGGCCCAACTGGTCGTGGATCGCGCGTATGACGTCCCAGCTGCGGAAGGGGTGGATCTCCCGGGCGGGGTCGACGGGCACCAGGTCTTCAGCGAGCTGCCAGGCACCCCACCGGGTCCCCATGCCGAGTATGCCCTTGGGCCCGGCGTAGAAGACCGAATTGGACTGCTGCTCGGCGCTGAGCCGTGCCAGTGACTGGCGCAATTCCTCGGCCGCGGTCTCGTCCGGGCTGCGGGGTACGGCCTCGGGAACCTTGGCGCCGACGCTGGTACCGGAAAGCAGGCCGTCCCAGCGGGCCCGCAGGTCCTTGGCGGCGCGCTCGCAGATCTGCTTGGCCAGGAACCAGCCCAGCACGGGCACCACGACGGCGGCGCGCGCATACCACGCCCAGAAGCCGCCGAACGGCATTTTGATCAGGAACAGCACCGAGAGCGCGCCGACGCCGAGGAGCAGTGCGGTGGCCAGCGGGCCGGCGCGTTTGCCGTCGCGTCTGGCGACGAGCGCGCGCAGCTGGAAGACGAGCAGCCAGCCGATCAGCCCGGGCAGGAACAGCAGTCCGCACAGGACCGTCACGGCGGTCAGGCGGTTGTCCCGCTCCCGGCGGAGGTGGTTGGCCGCCAGGCAGTGCTCCACCACGAACCTGGGCTCGGAGCCGAAGGACTGGATGAGGGGCTTGCGGCCAGGGGCGAGCATGCGGTCGACCACGGCCCGGGAGAACGCCTCGCCGAGATTCGGCCGGAACAGTGCGATCCGTCCGGGCTTGACGGTCGACTGGTGCCATTCGTTGTCGGCCTTCTTGATCTCCTCGATCGGGCTGTCCCGGTACGCCGCGGAGGCCAGCGAGGAGGTCGCCGCATGCCCCGCGTCGCCCGAGACGGGCACCTGCGGCCCGTCCCACTCCGTTCCAAACGACATTCCCGCCCCCATCGCCGCCGGCTGTGCTTCTGCGGCCTTCCCGACTTCCTTGCTCCGCACACCTGTTGGACCGGCCGTCGCGCCGATATCACGCGAGCGCCGAACAACTGCGGCACGACGTGACCAGGTGATCAGCGTATCCGGCCATACCGACAACACGCGGGCGGACGGTCGAAACCGCCCGCCCGGGTGCGAAGCCGGACCCGCCCCGATCATGCGGCCGTGCGGGCGCCGTCCCGCCCCGGTCCGCCGGGGGTTCGCGTACCTGGTGCCGATCCGGTCGGTCCGTGTCGGCGAACCTGGCGCCGTCCAGGGCCGGTTCGCGGACACCAACCGCGGGCCGTACCGGGCCCGTCCGCACGATGCCCTCCTACGCTTCGTCCCCTGCCTGTTCACGGATGCGCTCGGCGATCTGCGGCGGCATCGGCTCGTGCCGGGCGTAGGCCCGGTCGAAGCGGGCCGTGCCGTGCGACAGCGAGCGCAGGTCGACGGCGTACCGGCCGATCTCGAACTCCGGCACTTCCGCCCGGATCAAGGTCCGTCCGGAGCCCATCTGTTCGGTGCCGAGTAGCCGGCCGCGCCGGCTCGACAGGTCGCTCATCACGGCGCCCACGAAGTCGTCGCCCACCAGCACGGTCACCTCGGCCACCGGCTCCAGCAGATGGATCTTCGCCTCCGTGGCGGCCTCACGCAGCGCGAGTGCGCCCGCGGTCTGGAAGGCGGCGTCGGAGGAGTCCACCGAGTGGGCCTTGCCGTCCACCAACGTGACCCGCACATCGATCAGCGGATAGCCGGCGGCGACCCCCTTGGCGGCCTGCGCCCTCACGCCCTTCTCGACGGACGGGATGAACTGGCGGGGCACCGCGCCGCCGACCACCTTGTCCACGAACTCGATGCCCGAGCCGCCGGGCAGCGGTTCCACCTCGATCTCGCAGATGGCGTACTGTCCGTGCCCGCCGGACTGCTTCACGTGACGTCCCCGCCCGGTGGCCTTCTCCGCGAACGTCTCCCGGAGGGAGACCTTGTGCGGGACCACGTCGACCTGGACGCCGTAGCGGGTGCGCAGCCGCTCCAGTGCGACGTCGGCGTGGGCCTCGCCCAGGCACCACAGGACCACCTGGTGGGTGTCCGGGTTCTGCTCCAGGCGCATCGTGGGATCCTCGGCGACCAACCGGGCCACGCCCTGGGAGAGCTTGTCCTCGTCGGCCTTGCTGTGCGCCCGGATGGCGAGCGGCAGCAGCGGGTCGGGCATCTGCCAGGGCTCCATCAGGAGCGGATCGTCCTTCGCGGACAGTGTGTCGCCGGTTTCGGCGTGGCCCAGCTTGGCCACGCACACCAGGTCACCGGCGACCGCGTGCGTCACCGGGCGCTGCTGCTTGCCGAAGGGCATGGACAGGGCGCCGATCTTCTCGTCGGCCTCGTGGAGGGGGCGGCCCTCGTGGCCGTGGTCGGCCAGTCCGTGCCCGCAGACGTGCACCGTCTTCTCGGGCCGCAGGGTGCCCGAGAAGACACGGACCATGGAGATACGGCCGACGTAGGGGTCGGAGGAGGTCTTGACGACCTCGGCGACCAGCGGGCCGTCCGTGTCGCAGGGCTTCATCTCACGCGGCTTGCCGTCGGGCGCGGCCACCTCGGGCAACGGGTGTTCGAACGGGGTGGGGAACCCGCCGGTGACCAGTTCCAGCAGTTCGACCGTGCCCAGTCCCTGCTTCGCTCCCTCGGCGGCGGGTGCGGCAGCCAGCACCGGGTGGAACGTGCCGCGGGCCACCGCCCGCTCCAGGTCCTGGACAAGGGTCTTGAGGTCGACCTGCTCACCGCCCAGGTAGCGGTCCATCAGGGTCTCGTCCTCGCTCTCGGCGATGATTCCCTCGATGAGCCGGTTGCGGGCCTCCTCGATGTCCGGCAGCTGGTCCTCGCCGGGCTCGAACTCCTTGCGCTCCCCCGTGGAGTAGTCGAACAGCTTCTGCGACAGCAGGCCGATCAGCCCGGTCACGGGCGCGTGACCGTCGGGGCCCTCGGGGCCGCGCAGCGGCAGGTACAGGGGCAGTACGGCGTCGGGGTCCTCGCCGCCGAAGGCCTCGGCGCAGATCCGCGTCATCTCCTCGAAGTCGGAGCGCGCGGCCTCCAGGTGTGTGATCACGATCGCGCGAGGCATCCCGACGGCCGCGCACTCCTCCCAGACCATCCGGGTCGATCCGTCGATCCCGTCCGAGGCCGAGACGACGAAGAGGGCCGCGTCCGCGGCGCGCAGACCGGCCCTGAGTTCCCCGACGAAGTCCGCGTAACCGGGAGTGTCGAGGAGGTTGATCTTGATGCCGTCCCATTCGACCGGTACCAGGGAGAGCTGTACGGAGCGCTGCTGCCGGTGTTCTATCTCGTCGTGGTCGGAGACGGTGCCGCCGTCCTCCACGCGGCCCGCCCGGTTCACCGCTCCCGCGGTCAGCGCGAGGGCCTCCACCAGCGTGGTCTTTCCCGAACCGGAGTGGCCGACCAGCACCACATTCCGTACGGACGCGGGGCGGTCGGCCGCTACTGCCCTGCCGGCGGCTCCGGGGTGTGTCTGTGTCTTGTCGCCCATGATCCTGCCTCCCGTGCACGGTGAGGTCACTGTGGGCGCGGACACGCGGGACCCGCGTGCACTGGCGGCTCCGGCGACGCCCGCGGTTATTCGAGCTTTCCACTCCCGTCATGCTGCGTCCATACGAAGGACCGCGAAGGGCGCGGACCGGCACGGATCGCGCCACGCACCGCCGCACGCGCGGCGCCACACCACGGTTCGCGGCATCGGGTGCAGGTGCCCGCCCGCCACGGACTCGCGGGCGTGGCTACGATGGGCCAGCCGATGGCCACCAGGGCCACGGCGACACCGACCGTCGGGAAGGCCATGCTGAACAAGTACGCGCGTGCATTCTTCACGCGTGTCCTCACACCTTTCGCCGCGTTCCTCATCCGGCGGGGCGTGAGCCCCGACACGGTCACGCTCATCGGCACGGCCGGGGTGGTCGCGGGCGCGCTGGTCTTCTACCCCAGGGGTGAGTTCTTCTGGGGCACGGTCGTGATCACCTTGTTCGTCTTCTCCGATCTGGTCGACGGCAACATGGCCCGTCAGCTGGGTCGCTCCAGCCGCTGGGGTGCCTTCCTGGACTCCACCCTGGACCGGGTCGCCGACGGGGCGATCTTCGGTGGCTTCGCCCTTTGGTACGCGGGCAACGGGAACGACAACGTCCTGTGCGCCGTCTCGATCTTCTGCCTGGCGAGCGGGCAGGTGGTTTCGTACACCAAGGCGCGCGGTGAGTCCATCGGGCTGCCGGTAGCCGTCAACGGGCTCGTCGAGCGTGCCGAGCGGCTGGTCATCTCGCTGGTCGCGGCCGGTTTCGCGGGTCTGCACAAGTTCGGTGTGCCGGGCATCCAGTGGCTCTTGCCGATCGCCCTGTGGATCGTGGCCGTGGGCAGCCTCGTCACGTTGGTCCAGCGAGTCGTCACCGTTCGGCGCGAGTCCGCCGCTGCCGAGGCCGCTGCCGCGGCAGCGGCCGACCGCGGCAGCGCGTCCCGGGGAAGCGAGGCGGCGACGTGAGCACCGCAGAACGGTTGACCGACGCGCTGTACGGTCTCGGCTGGGGCACCGTCAAGAGGCTTCCCGAACCCGTAGCGGTCCGCCTCGGCCGCACCGTCGCCGACCTCGCCTGGAAGCAGCGGGGCAAGGGCGTCGAGCGCCTGGAGGCCAACTATGCGCGGGTGGTGCCCGACGCCACCGAGGAGCGCCTCGGCCAACTCTCACGTGCGGGCATGCGCTCGTACCTGCGCTACTGGATGGAGTCCTTCCGGCTCCCGGCCTGGAGCGCCGAGCGCGTGAAGTCGAGTTTCGACCCGAAGGACGTGCACTACCTGACCGACGGCCTGGCGGCCGGCAACGGTGTGATCCTCGCCCTACCCCACCTGGCCAACTGGGATCTGGCCGGTGCCTGGGTCACCACCAAGCTCCAGACGCCCTTCACGACCGTCGCCGAGCGGCTGAAGCCCGAGACCCTCTACGACCGTTTCGTCGCCTACCGCGAGGGCCTCGGCATGGAGGTCCTGCCACACAGCGGGGGCTCCGCCTTCGGCACCCTGGCCCGCAGGCTCCGCGCAGGCGGCCTGGTCTGCCTGGTCGCCGACCGCGACCTGTCCGCCTCCGGCGTCGAGGTCGACTTCTTCGGCGAGCGGGCCCGGATGCCCGCTGGCCCGGCCCTGCTCGCCCAGCAGACGGGTGCCCTGCTGCTGCCGGTCACGCTCTGGTACGACGACTCGCCCGTCATGCGGGGCCGTGTGCACCCCCCGATCGACGTGCCCGAATCGGGTACCCGGGCCGAGAAGACGTCCGCCATGACACAGGGGCTGGCCGACACCTTCGCCTCCGGGATCGCTGACCATCCCGAGGACTGGCACATGCTCCAGCGCCTGTGGCTCGCTGACCTCGACCCCGCGAAGGAACCCTCGTGAGAATCGGGATCGTCTGCCCGTATTCCTGGGACGTGCCCGGTGGCGTCCAGTTCCACATTCGTGACCTCGCCGAGTACTTCATCCGTCTCGGCCACGAGGTGTCCGTCCTCGCCCCGGCCGACGATGACACCCCGCTGCCGCCCTACGTCGTCTCGGCCGGCCGTGCCGTCCCGGTGCCCTACAACGGCTCGGTGGCCCGGCTGAACTTCGGCTTCCTGTCGGCCGCGCGGGTACGGCGCTGGCTGCACGAGGGCTCCTTCGACGTGGTCCACATCCACGAGCCGACCTCGCCCTCCCTGGGTCTGCTGACCTGCTGGGCGGCGCAGGGACCCATCGTCGCGACCTTCCACACCTCCAACCCGCGCTCGCGCGCGATGATCGCCGCCTACGCGATCCTGCAGGCTGCCCTGGAGAAGATCAGTGCGCGGATCGCGGTCAGCGAGTACGCCCGCCGCACCCTGGTCGAGCACCTGGGCGGGGACGCCGTGGTCATCCCCAACGGCGTCGACGTGGACTTCTTCGCCAAGGCCGAGCCGAAGCCGGAGTGGCAGGGGGACACGATCGGCTTCATCGGCCGCATCGACGAGCCCCGCAAGGGCCTGCCCGTTCTGATGACGGCACTGCCGAAGATCCTGGCTGCCCGCCCGGGGGCACGGCTGCTGGTCGCGGGGCGGGGCGACGAGGAGGCAGCCGTGCAGAACCTGCCGGAGGAGTTTCGCTCACGCGTGGAGTTCCTCGGCATGATCAGCGACGAGGACAAGGCTCGCTTCCTGCGTAGCGTGGACCTGTACGTCGCACCCAATACCGGCGGTGAGAGCTTCGGCATCATCCTGGTCGAGGCGATGTCCGCGGGCGCCCCGGTCCTCGCCTCCGACCTGGACGCCTTCGTACAGGTCCTCGACCAGGGCGAAGCGGGCGAGGTCTTCGCCAACGAGGATGCGGACGCGCTTGCGGAGGCGGCCGTACGGCTGCTGGGGGATCCGGAGCGGCGGGCCGAGCTGCGTAAACGCGGCAGCATCCACGTGCGGCGTTTCGACTGGTCGACGGTCGGCGCGGACATCCTGTCCGTCTATGAGACCGTGACGGCCGGCGCCGCCGCGGTCGCGGCCGACGAGCGGACGACGGGTTTGCGGGCACGGTTCGGGCTGGCACGGGACTGAGTACACTCCGCCGGATTGGACCGGACGGAAGCGAACCGGACCGGACGACCGCGCGGACCGTCCGGATAACCTTCGGCCGTGACCGCAACCCTCATTTGGATCCTCGTCGTACTCCTGGCGATCGGCGTGTACCTGAGCTGGACGGCCGGCCGGCTCGACCGGCTGCACGTGCGGATGGACGCCGCCCGGGCCGCACTGGACGCGCAGCTGCTGCGGCGAGCTTCCGTGGCGCAGGAGCTGGCGACTTCGGGCGTACTGGACCCGGCCGCCTCGATCGTGTTGTACGAGGCCGCGCACGCGGCCCGGCAGGCCGAGGAGGAGGAGCGGGAGGTCGCGGAGAGCGAGCTGAGCCAGGCCCTGCGCGCGGTCTTCGCGGACCCGGCGCAGGTGGAGGCCGTACGGGTGGCTCCGGGTGGCCAGGCGGCGGCCCGTGAGCTGGCGGAAGCCGTCCGTCGGGTGCCGATGGCCCGCCGCTTCCACAACGACGCCGTGGGAGCCGCCCGCAGGTTGCGGGAACACCGCAAGGTCCGCTGGTTCCGGCTGGCCGGCCACGCCCCCTTCCCACTGGCCTTCGAGATGGATGACGAGCCGCCGTCGGCCCTGGTGGAGAGGGCCACCTGAGCCTCTGGCGGGGCCGCCGGAGGCCAAAAGGATCCACCGGCTTGCCATTGGCCCTTGCAGTGGACTGGTCCACTCACGTTTCCTCTGGGGGCAGCAACCCTCTTTCCCTTCAGTGAGGTCATCCGTGTCCACCATCGACAACCAGGCTCCCGAGACCGGCACCGCTCGCGTGAAGCGAGGCATGGCCGAGCAGCTCAAGGGCGGCGTGATCATGGACGTCGTCACGCCGGAGCAGGCGAAGATCGCCGAGGACGCGGGCGCCGTCGCCGTCATGGCCCTGGAGCGGGTCCCGGCCGACATCCGCAAGGACGGCGGTGTGGCCCGCATGTCCGACCCGGACATGATCGAAGGCATCATCGACGCCGTCTCCATCCCGGTCATGGCCAAGTCCCGGATCGGTCACTTCGTCGAGGCCCAGGTCCTGCAGTCCCTCGGCGTGGACTACATCGACGAGTCCGAGGTCCTCACCCCGGCCGACGAGGTCAACCACTCCGACAAGTGGGCCTTCACCACCCCGTTCGTGTGCGGTGCCACCAACCTGGGCGAGGCCCTGCGCCGCATCGCCGAGGGCGCCGCGATGATCCGCTCCAAGGGCGAGGCCGGGACCGGCAACGTGGTCGAGGCGGTCCGTCACCTGCGCCAGATCAAGAATGAGATCGCCAAGCTGCGCGGCTTCGACAACCACGAGCTGTACGCCGCCGCCAAGGAGCTGCGCGCCCCCTACGAGCTGGTCAAGGAGGTCGCCGAACTGGGCAAGCTCCCGGTGGTCCTCTTCTCCGCCGGCGGCGTGGCCACCCCGGCCGACGCGGCCCTGATGCGCCAGCTCGGCGCCGAGGGCGTGTTCGTCGGCTCCGGCATCTTCAAGTCCGGCGACCCGGCCAAGCGCGCCGCCGCCATCGTGAAGGCCACCACCTTCTACGACGACCCGAAGATCATCGCGGACGCCTCCCGCAACCTCGGCGAGGCCATGGTCGGCATCAATTGCGACACCCTCCCCGAGGCCGAGCGCTACGCGAACCGCGGCTGGTAAGCGACCTCCCCCTAGGACTGCACGTACATGACTGACGCACCCGTCATAGGCGTCCTGGCCCTCCAGGGCGACGTACGGGAGCACCTCATCGCCCTGGCCGCGGCCGACGCCGTGGCCAGGGCGGTGCGGCGCCCCGAGGAACTCGCCGGGGTCGACGGCCTCGTTCTGCCCGGCGGCGAGTCCACCACCATCTCCAAGCTGGCCGTCCTCTTCGGCGTGATGGAGCCCCTGCGCGCCCGCGTGCGCGCAGGCATGCCCGTTTACGGCACCTGTGCGGGCATGATCATGCTTGCCGACAAGATCCTCGACCCGCGCTCGGGCCAGGAGACCATCGGTGGCATCGACATGATCGTGCGCCGCAACGCCTTCGGGCGGCAGAACGAGTCGTTCGAGGCCGCGGTCGACGTGAAGGGCATCGCGGGCGATCCCGTGGAGGGTGTCTTCATCCGCGCTCCCTGGGTGGAGTCCGTGGGCGCTGGGGCCGAGGTGCTCGCCGAGCACGGCGGCCACATCGTCGCCGTCCGTCAGGGCAACGTGCTCGCCACGTCGTTCCATCCGGAACTCACCGGCGACCACCGTGTGCACTCCCTGTTCGTCGACATGGTGCGCGCCAACCGGACACCGGAGTCCTTGTAGGATCTCTGGCGTTCGTTGCAGAGATGGGTTACGCGAAGGAGACAGGCAGATGTCCGGCCACTCTAAATGGGCCACGACGAAGCACAAGAAGGCCGTGATCGATGCCAAGCGCGGCAAGCTCTTCGCGAAGCTGATCAAGAACATCGAGGTCGCGGCGCGGATGGGCGGTATCGACCTCGAGGGCAACCCGACGCTGTACGACGCTGTCCAGAAGGCCAAGAAGCAGTCGGTTCCCAACAAGAACATCGACTCCGCGATCAAGCGCGGTGGCGGTCTTGAGGCCGGCGGCGCCGACTACGAGACGATCATGTATGAGGGCTACGGCCCGAACGGCGTCGCGGTGCTCATCGAGTGCCTCACCGACAACCGCAACCGCGCCGCCTCCGAGGTCCGCGTGGCCATGACCCGCAACGGCGGCTCCATGGCCGACCCGGGCTCGGTGTCGTACCTGTTCAACCGCAAGGGCGTCATCATCGTCCCCAAGGGCGAGCTGACCGAGGACGACGTGCTCGGCGCCGTCCTGGACGCCGGTGCCGAGGAGGTCAATGACCTCGACGAGACCTTCGAGGTCATCAGCGAGGCCACCGACCTGGTCGCGGTCCGCACCTCCCTGCAGGAGGCCGGTATCGACTACGACTCCGCCGAGGCCAACTTCGTTCCGACCATGCAGGTCGAGCTGGACGAGGAGGGCGCGAAGAAGATCTTCAAGCTGATCGACGCGCTGGAGGACAGCGACGACGTGCAGAACGTCTTCGCCAACTTCGACGTCAGTGACGAGATCATGGAGAAGGTCGGCGCCTGAGCAGGCGAAACGGCCCGCCGAAGAGTCTTCGGCGGGCCGTTCGTCGTTCAGTCGGCTACGGTCAGCCGTAGATCGACTTGATGGAGCCGGTGTGCTTCAGGTGGCCTTTGCCGTTGGCCTTGACGGTGGCGGCGCGCATGTAGTCGATCCTCCCGTCCTTCCACCAGATGTTGATCGTCGCGGTGTGCTTGCAGATGTTGTGGAAGTAGACGGTCGTCGTCGAAATGCCGTCCCCGTAGGAGTAGTTGAAGCATCCGATGTGGCCCCTCGTCACACCGGACGCGGCCTGCGCGGGAGTCGCGACGGCCATGCCGGCCAGCAGGACGGAAGCGGTCACGGCAACCTTCGCCATGGAACGCATGGTTTCCCCGATTCTCTAGCAATGCGGTCAAACCGAACGCGAGTTCGGTTGTGGTCGGAAAAGTACTGACTCGCCCGACCGTCGGGGAAGTTATAAGCGATCAAGTGTGCGAAGCAATCGGAATTCGATGGCGTTATGTCCGATTCCTGCTTACTTATGTGATCATGATGGGCCACCCTGCTCTGATCCTTTGCCCAGGCTTTGATCATCTTGACCGGTGAAGCGTTGTCAGCGCCGCCGGATAGCCTGGCGCAGCAGGATCCGAAGACTTGAGTCAACGCAGAGGGGGCGACGGAGCGAGGTGCGCGTACTCGGTGTGGACCCGGGGCTGACGCGGTGCGGCGTCGGCGTGGTCGAGGGTGTCGCGGGCCGGCCGCTGACCATGCTCGGCGTGGGGGTCATCCGCACGCTCCCGGACGCCGACCTCGGCCACCGCCTGCTCGCGGTCGAGCAGGGCGTCGAGAAGTGGCTGGACGAGCACCGGCCCGAGTTCGTCGCCGTCGAGCGTGTCTTCAGCCAGCACAACGTGCGCACGGTCATGGGGACCGCGCAGGCCAGCGCCGTGGCCATGCTGTGCGCCGCCCGCCGCGGCATCCCGGTCGCCCTGCACACCCCCAGCGAGGTCAAGGCCGCTGTCACCGGCAGCGGTCGCGCTGACAAGGCGCAGGTCGGCGCCATGGTCACCCGGCTGCTGAGACTCAGTGCTCCACCGAAGCCCGCGGACGCCGCGGACGCTCTGGCGCTGGCCATCTGCCACATCTGGCGCGCCCCCGCCCAGAACCGGCTCAGGCAAGCCGTCGCCCTGCACACAGCCAACGCAACGAAAGGCCGTACGGCATGATCGCCTTCGTCAGCGGCACGGTCGCCGCGCTCGCCCCCGATGCCGCAGTCGTCGAGGTGGGCGGCGTCGGCATGGCCGTCCAGTGCACGCCGAACACGCTGTCCACGCTCCGACTGGGCCAGCCCGCCAAGCTGCACACGTCGCTCGTCGTCCGTGAGGATTCGCTGACCTTGTACGGCTTCGCCGATGACGACGAGCGCCAGATCTTCGAGCTGCTGCAGACCGCGAGCGGCGTAGGCCCACGGTTGGCCCAGGCGATGCTCGCCGTGTACGCGCCCGACGCGCTGCGCCGCGCCGTCGCCACCGGTGACGAGAAGGCCCTCACCGCGGTCCCCGGGATCGGCAAGAAGGGCGCGCAGAAACTGTTGCTGGAGCTGAAGGACCGGCTCGGCGAGCCCACCGGTGCCCCCGTGGTCGGCACACCGGTCACCCAGGGCTGGCACGACCAGCTGCACGCCGCCCTCATCGGCCTCGGCTACGCCACCCGCGAGGCCGATGAGGCCGTAGCCGCCGTGGCACCCCAAGCCGAGGCAGCGGGCGGCACGCCCGAGGTGGGCAGACTGCTGAAGGCCGCCCTGCAGACCCTGAACCGAGCCCGCTGACCCCACCACTGTTGAGGCACGCCATATGAACTGGGACGAGACGACCGACATCCCCGCCGAGGACCGGCTCGCCGGCCCTGCCGCGGAGCGCTTGGTGGGCTCTGCCGCCGACCGGGAGGACCAGGCCGTCGAGGCCGCCCTGCGCCCGAAGGACCTCGGCGAGTTCATCGGCCAGGAGAAGGTCCGCGAACAGCTGGACCTCGTGCTGCGCGCCGCACGCGCGCGTGGCGCCACCGCCGACCACGTGCTGCTCTCCGGCTCGCCCGGCCTGGGCAAGACCACCCTGTCGATGATCATTGCTGCGGAGATGGGTGCCCCCATCCGCATCACCTCCGGCCCCGCCATCCAGCACGCTGGTGACCTCGCGGCGATCCTGTCCTCCCTCCAGGAGGGCGAGGTGCTCTTCCTCGACGAGATCCACCGCATGTCCCGGCCCGCCGAGGAGATGCTGTACATGGCGATGGAGGACTTCCGGGTCGACGTCATCGTGGGAAAGGGCCCCGGTGCCACTGCGATCCCGCTGGAGCTGCCCCCGTTCACCCTGGTCGGCGCCACCACCCGCGCGGGTCTGTTGCCACCCCCGTTGCGTGACCGCTTCGGCTTCACCGCCCACATGGAGTTCTACGAGCCCGTCGAGTTGGAGCGGGTCGTCCACCGCTCGGCAAACCTGCTGGACGTCGAGATCGAGTCGGACGGCGCCGCCGAGATCGCCGGTCGCTCCCGCGGCACGCCCCGCATCGCCAACCGCCTGCTGCGCCGGGTGCGCGACTACGCCCAGGTCAAGGCGGACGGCGTCATCACCCGGGAGATCGCCGAGGCCGCCCTTGCCGTCTACGAGGTCGACGTCCGCGGCCTCGACCGGCTCGACCGGGCCGTACTGGAGGCCCTGCTGAAGCTCTTCCGCGGAGGACCAGTCGGTCTGTCCACCCTCGCCGTCGCGGTGGGGGAGGAGCGGGAGACGGTCGAGGAGGTCGCCGAACCCTTCCTGGTCCGCCAGGGGCTGCTCGCCCGCACCCCGCGCGGCCGTGTCGCCACGCCCGCCGCCTGGGCACACCTCGGTCTCACCGCGCCGCACTCGGCCACAGGGGGGAGTGGGCAGCAGGACCTGTTCGGGACGTGACGACCCCGTCACGGAGGGGGTAATGGCCCAGACAGGAACCCAGGTGCCATGCTGAGCGTTGTTCCATGCACGCGGACTCGCTTAGACTCCGCCGATGCCGCCTTTGCGGGCGGCGCCGACCACACCCCCATCCAGAAGGCCGCTCTCCGTCGCGGTCGCGCGAAGGAACCCCGTCCCGTGAATGCCTTTACCCTTCTCCCCTTCATCGTGCTCATCGCGGCCATGTTCCTGATGACACGCTCGGCAAAGAAGAAGCAGCAGCAGGCCGCCCAGATGCGGAACGAGGTGCAGCCCGGATCCGGCGTCCGCACGATCGGGGGCATGTACGCGACGGTCAAGGAGGTCAACGAGGACACGGTCCTCCTCGACGCCGGGCCGGGCGTCGAGCTCCTCTTCGCCAAGAGCGCGATCGGGTCCGTCCTGACCGACGACGAATACAACCGCATCGTCCACGGCATCGAGCACGACCTGAAGTCCGACGCCGACCTCGTCCCGGACGACGCTTCCTCCCTCACGCAGTTCCACGACGCCGACGAGCCCGCTGCCGCCGCCGCTGCCGCCGCCTCCGGTGACAAGGCCGTCGATCTCGGCAAGGAGGACGCGGATGACCAGGAGGACGACGTGGCCGAGGCCGTCGTGGCCGAGGCGGACGAAGAGCCGAAGAAGACCGACGGCGACTCCGGCGCGAAGTAGTCACGCCCCGGGGCGTGCGCGGCGCGGCACGGCCGCGCTCCGCGCGCCCCGGGCGCGTCTGTTTCCCGCAGGGGATCCCGACACCATGTCATGGCCGTTCGGCGCCCACCTGGCGCGGGGCGGCCCGAGAGGGAGTTCGAGAAGGTGGCAGCACCTAAGAAGGGCCGGAATGCGAGCGCCCAAGGCAAGCCGGGGCGCTCGCTGGCCCTCATTCTGATCGCCATCGTGGGGCTCGCCGGGGGAATGTTCGCCTCGGGGCACGACACCCCGCGCCTTGGTATCGACCTCGCCGGCGGCACCAGCATCACGCTGACGGCGGTCAACCAGCCGGGACAGCCCAACGCGATCAACAAGGCCAACATGAACACCGCGGTCGACATCATGAACCGCCGTGTCAACGGGCTGGGCGTGTCGGAGACCGAGGTCCAGACCCAGGGCGATCGCAACATCATCGTCAACATCCCGCGGGGAACGAACTCCAAGGAGGCGCAGCAGCAGGTCGGCACCACCGCCAAGCTGTACTTCCGCCCGGTCCTGCAGCGTGAGGTCTCGGGTACGACCGGCAAGGCGAGCCCGAGTACCGGATCCAGCCCGAGTCCCGGATCCAGCGCGGGTGGCACCTCCTCTCCGAAGGCGAGCGGCACCCCCTCATCGAGCGCGTCGAGCAGCGCAGGCACGCAGAAGGCGACCGGCTCCAGCAGCGCCCCGTCGGCCTCTGCCACCACGCAGGGCCGCGCTGTCACCGGTGGCCTGAAGAAGACCTCTCCCACGCCGTCCCCGACCGGCTCCGCGTCCCCCAAGGCCGCCACGCCCTCGCCGTCGGCGAGCAGTGGTGCTGCCGCCCTCCAGGCCCGCTATGCCGCCCTCGACTGCAGCAAGCCCACCGAGCAGAACAGCGCCGGCAAGGGTGCCAAGCCCACCGAGCCCACCGTCGCGTGCGGCAAGGACGGCAAGGTCTGGAGCAAGTTCCTGCTCGGCCCGGTAGCGGTCGACGGCACCGAGGTGAAGAAGGCCCAAGCCGTCTTCGCCACTCAGGGTGCGGCCGGCTGGCAGGTCCAGATGACCTTCGACTCCAAGGGCTCCAGCAAGTTCGCCGACATCACCGGACAGCTGTCCCAGAAGCCTTCCCCGCAGAACGAGTTCGCGATCGTCCTCGACGACCAGGTGGTCTCCCACCCGTTCGTGCAGAGCGCCATCACCGGCGGTGACGCGGAGATCTCCGGCAGCTTCAGCCAGCAGGAGGCCCAGAGCCTGGCCAACATGCTGTCGTACGGCGCGCTCCCGCTGTCCTTCAAGGAATCGAGCGTCACGACGGTGACCGCTGCACTCGGTGGTGAGCAGCTGAAGGCCGGCCTCATCGCCGGCGCCATCGGCCTGGCCCTCGTGATCATCTACCTGGTGGTCTACTACCGCGGTCTCTCGCTCGTCGCGGTGGCGTCCCTCATGGTCTCCGCGATCCTCACCTACGTGATCATGTCGCTGCTCGGCCCGGCCATCCACTTCGCGCTGAACCTGCCGGCGGTCTGCGGCGCCATCGTCGCCATCGGTATCACTGCCGACTCGTTCATCGTGTACTTCGAACGCATCCGCGACGAGATCCGCGAGGGCCGCACGCTGCGTCCTGCCGTCGAGCGGGCCTGGCCGCGCGCCCGGCGCACCATCCTGGTCTCCGACTTCGTGTCGTTCCTGGCCGCCGCGGTGCTGTTCATCGTCACCGTCGGCAAGGTGCAGGGCTTCGCGTTCACGCTCGGCCTGACCACCCTGCTCGACGTGGTCGTCGTCTTCCTCTTCACCAAGCCGCTGATGACGATCCTCGCCCGCCGCACGTTCTTCGCGAGCGGCCACAAGTGGTCCGGGCTCGACCCGAAGAGCCTGGGTGCCAAGCCCCCGCTGCGCCGTACCCGCCGTCCCGCCGGTCCTGCCGCCGGCTCTGTCGACACGAAGGAGGCCTGAGCGATGTCGAAACTCGGCAACCTCGGTGCCCGGCTGCACCGCGGCGAGATCAGTTACGACTTCGTCGGCAAGCGCAAGATCTGGTACGGCATCTCGATCCTGATCACCATCACGGCCATCGTCGGCCTGGCGGTGCGCCACCTGAACATGGGCATCGAGTTCCAGGGTGGTGCGGTCTTCACCACACCGAAGACCAGCATCTCGGTGGCCCAGGCCGAGAATTACGCCCAGCAGGCGTCCGGCCATGACGCGGTGGTGCAGAAGCTCGGGACCGGAGCCCTGCGGATCCAGATCGCCGGCATCGACACCGGCAAGTCCGACCAGATCAAGGACACGCTGGCCAAGGACCTGAGCGTCGACTCCGAGCAGATCAATGCCGACCTGGTCGGCCCGAGTTGGGGCGAGCAGATCGCCAACAAGGCCTGGGAAGGCCTGGCGATCTTCATGGTGCTCGTCGTGATCTACCTGGCGATCGCCTTCGAGTGGCGCATGGCTCTCGCGGCCCTCGTCGCGCTGATCCACGACATCACCATCACCACGGGCATCTACGCGCTGGTCGGCTTCGAGGTCACACCCGGCACGGTGATCGGCCTGTTGACCATCCTCGGGTACTCGCTCTACGACACGGTCGTCGTCTTCGACAGCCTCAAGGAGCAGACGAAGGACATCACCAAGCAGACCCGCTTCACCTACGGCGAGATCGCCAACCGGTCGATCAACGGCACCCTGGTCCGCTCCATCAACACCACGGTCGTCGCCCTGCTGCCGGTCGCCGGGCTGCTCTTCATCGGCGGTGGCTTCCTCGGCGCGGGCACGCTGAACGACATCTCGCTGTCGCTGTTCGTCGGTCTCGCCGCTGGTGCCTACTCCTCGATCTTCATCGCCACACCGCTGGTCGCCGACCTCAAGGAGCGTGAGCCGGCGATGCGGGCACTCACCAAGCGGGTCATGGCCAAGCGCGCCCAGGCCGCCGCGGAGGGGGACCTCGCCGAGGCCCGTTCCGCCGGTGACGACGCCGAGGACGCCACTCCCGCCGTCGTGGGCCCGCGCAACCAGCCCGCGTCCCGTAGCCGGGGCCGTGGCCGGACCTCCGGGAAGCGCCGATGACCGAGCTCACGGACACCACCTCGCTGCTGCTCAGCCGCATCCGGGACGTCGCCGACTACCCCGAGCCGGGTGTGATGTTCAAAGACATCACCCCGCTCCTGGCGGACCCGGCCGCGTTCATGGCGCTCACCGAGGCACTGGCTGGGATCGCCGCCGACACGGGTGCGACCAAGGTCGTCGGCCTGGAGGCGCGGGGCTTCATCCTCGGTGCCCCGGTCGCCGTCCGCGCGGGCCTGGGCTTCATCCCGGTCCGCAAGGCGGGCAAGCTGCCGGGAGCCACCCTGCGCCAGGCCTACGACCTTGAGTACGGCTCGGCCGAGATCGAGCTGCACGCCGAGGACCTGACCACCGGCGACCGTGTGCTGATCGTGGACGACGTGCTGGCCACCGGTGGCACCGCAGAAGCCGCCGCGCAGCTCATCCAGCGGGCCGGAGCCGAGGTCTCGGGCATCGCGGTGCTGATGGAACTGGGCTTCCTGGGCGGTCGCGCCCGCCTGACGCCGTCCCTGGACGGCGCACCGCTGACGGCGCTGCTCCAGCTCTGACCCCCCGCACACACCCTGAACGGCCGTTCCGGTGCTTTCTCCGGGACGGCCGTTCGCTGTTCGGGCCAGCTGTGCGGCGTCCGCCTCCGCGTCGCTGCCTGAGCGGCCGAGTCCGGTCTGCCCGGCCAGCGGGGTTCCGACCGCGCCGAGGGGCCGGAACAGGGCTTCGGCGGCGTGGCCGGCCGCGAGATCGGAGGCCTCCAGCACGGTCAGCCCTCGGAGGCACGCTGAGCGGGAGAGCCTGACCGATGAGGAGGGGGCGGTCCGGGAACTGCAGCGGCACACCGCCGTGTGCAGACGCGCACCTCGCGGGCCCCGGGACCCTCTGTCGGAATCCCGCGACCGCCCCTTGTGTTTCACGGATGGACAGTCCTCACATCCGCCTGCGGGCGATGGTCAGGCGCAGGATCGCTACCATGGGGTTTCCGGAGCCTGACCGGGGGACCCGGATCGCGCACGAGGAGTCCTCTTGCCAGACGAGGCCCAGCCACTGACCGCCGCCAAGCCCGAGCCCGCCTCGGCCCCCGCGGCGAAGCCCGCGTCGACCGCGTCCCACGCGAAGAACGACACCCGCGGGGCGATCGAGCACGCCCAGTCCGCGCCCGTCGAGAAGGCTGCCGAGGTTTCACGTCCCAAGCCCTCCCCCGCCGCCGACCCCGCTCGGGCGGGGGGACCCCCGTCGCCTGAGCGTCCGGTGCAGCCACCCGTGCTTCGCCAGCCCGCCGTGCAGTCGAGCCGGAGCGGCTCCTCCAACCGTGTCCGCGCCCGCCTCGCTCGGCTCGGCGTCCAGCGGGCGAACCCCTACAACCCGGTCCTGGAGCCGTTGCTGCGGATAGTGCGCAGCAACGACCCCAAGATCGAGACCTCTACCCTCCGCCAGATCGAGCGTGCTTACCAGGTCGCCGAGCGCTGGCACCGGGGACAGAAGCGCAAGAGCGGTGATCCGTACATCACGCATCCGCTCGCCGTCACCACCATCCTCGCCGAACTCGGCATGGATCCGGCCACGCTCATGGCGGGCCTGTTGCACGACACCGTTGAGGACACCGAGTACGGCCTGGACCAGCTGCGCCGTGACTTCGGTGACACCGTGGCCCTGCTCGTCGACGGTGTCACCAAGCTGGACAAGGTCAAGTTCGGCGAGGCCGCGCAGGCCGAGACCGTGCGCAAGATGGTCGTGGCGATGGCCAAGGACCCGCGCGTGCTGGTCATTAAGCTCGCCGACCGCCTGCACAACATGCGCACGATGCGTTACCTCAAGCGTGAGAAGCAGGAGAAGAAGGCGCGCGAAACGCTGGAGATCTACGCGCCCCTCGCCCACCGCTTGGGCATGAACACCATCAAGTGGGAGCTGGAGGACCTCGCGTTCGCGATCCTCTACCCCAAGATGTACGACGAGATCGTACGGCTGGTGGCCGAACGGGCGCCCAAGCGTGACGAGTACCTCGCCATAGTGACCGACGAGGTGCAGGCCGATCTGCGTGCTGCTCGCATCAAGGCGACCGTCACCGGACGCCCGAAGCACTACTACAGCGTCTACCAGAAGATGATCGTGCGTGGCCGCGACTTCGCCGAGATCTACGACCTGGTGGGCATCCGTGTCCTCGTCGACACGGTCCGCGACTGCTATGCCGCCCTGGGCACGGTGCACGCGCGGTGGAACCCGGTCCCGGGCCGGTTCAAGGACTACATCGCGATGCCCAAGTTCAACATGTACCAGTCGTTGCACACGACGGTCATCGGGCCGGGCGGCAAGCCGGTCGAACTGCAGATCCGCACCTTCGACATGCACCGCCGCGCCGAGTACGGCATCGCCGCCCACTGGAAGTACAAGCAGGAGGCGGTCGCCGGCGCATCCAAGGTCCGCACGGACGCGCCCAAGACGTCCGCGAAGGACAAGGACGCCATCAACGACATGGCGTGGCTCCGGCAGTTGCTGGACTGGCAGAAGGAGACCGAGGACCCCGGCGAGTTCCTGGAGTCCCTGCGCTTCGACCTGTCCCGTAACGAGGTCTTCGTCTTCACCCCGAAGGGTGACGTCATCGCATTGCCGGCCGGCGCGACCCCGATCGACTTCGCTTACGCCGTGCACACCGAGGTCGGCCACCGCACCATAGGAGCCCGGGTCAACGGCCGGCTCGTGCCGCTCGAATCCACCCTGGACAACGGCGACCTGGTGGAGGTCTTCACCTCCAAGGCCCCCGGAGCGGGCCCCTCACGCGACTGGCTCGGGTTTGTGAAGTCGCCGCGTGCCCGCAACAAGATCCGGGCCTGGTTCTCCAAGGAGCGCCGGGACGAGGCGATCGAGCACGGCAAGGAAGCCATCGTGCGGGCCATGCGCAAGCAGAACCTGCCGATCCAGCGCATCCTCACCGGGGACTCCCTCGTCACGCTGGCGCACGAGATGCGCTACTCGGACATCTCCGCTCTGTATGCGGCGATCGGCGAGGGCCACGTGTCCGCGCAGAACATCGTGCAGAAGCTGGTCCAGGCCCTCGGTGGTGAGGAGGCCGCCACTGAGGAGATCGACGAGACGGTTCCGCCGGCCCGCAGCCGCAGCCGCAAGCGCCGCTCCAGCGCAGATCCGGGCGTCGTCGTCAAGGGCGTCGACGACGTCTGGGTCAAACTGGCCCGCTGCTGCACACCGGTGCCTGGCGATCCGATCATCGGCTTCGTCACGCGCGGCAGTGGCGTATCGGTTCACCGCAGCGACTGCGTCAACGTCGAGTCACTGTCCCGTGAACCGGAACGCATCTTGGAAGTCGAGTGGGCGCCCACCCAGTCCTCGGTGTTCTTGGTCGCCATCCAGGTGGAGGCCCTGGACCGTTCCCGCTTGCTGTCGGACGTCACGCGTGTGCTGTCCGACCAGCACGTCAACATCCTCTCGGCCGCCGTCCAGACCTCCCGCGACCGGGTGGCCACCTCCCGGTTCACCTTCGAGATGGGTGACCCGAAGCACCTCGGTCACGTCCTGAAGGCGGTACGGGGCGTGGAGGGCGTGTACGACGTCTACCGGGTGACGTCGGGGCGCAGCAGGTCCTGACGGACGCCCTCGGACCCCCTGAGGGACGCCCTCGGACCCCCTGAGGGACGCCCTCGGACCCCCTGAGGGACGCCCTCGGACCTCGCCAAGCACCGAGGGCCGGTGACGATGGCAGAGGGCCCCGTACACGCGTACGGGGCCCTCTGCCATCGTCACCGGCCCTGTTTCAGTCCACCGGCCCTGTCTCTCAGCCGCCGAACTCCTGCAGGCCCTTGAGAGCCTGGTCGAGGAGCGCCTGGCGGCCCTCCAGTTCGCGCTCCAGCTTCTCGGCCTTGGCGTTGTTGCCCTGGACCCTGGCCTGCTCGATCTGCGCCTTCAGCTTGTCCACGGCGGCCTGCAGCTGGCCGGTCAGACCCTCGGCACGCGCACGTGCCTCCGGGTTCGTCCGGCGCCACTCGGCCTCCTCGGCCTCCTGGATGGCACGCTCGACCGTGTGCATCCGGCCCTCGACCTTGGGACGTGCGTCCCGCGGCACGTGGCCGATGGCCTCCCAGCGCTCGTTGATCGAGCGGAAGGCGGCCCGTGCGGCCTTCAACTCCGTGATCGGTAGGAGCCTCTCGGCCTCCTCGGCCAGCTCCTCCTTCAGCTTCAGGTTCTCCGCCTGCTCCGCGTCCCGCTCGGCGAACACCGAGCTGCGTGCAGCGAAGAACACGTCCTGGGCACCGCGGAAGCGGTTCCACAGGTCGTCCTCGTGCTCGCGCTGGGCGCGGCCAGCGGCCTTCCACTCCGTCATCAGGTCGCGGTAGCGAGC
The DNA here is from genome assembly GCF_000802245.2 of Streptomyces pluripotens. Classification (NCBI taxonomy): domain Bacteria; kingdom Bacillati; phylum Actinomycetota; class Actinomycetes; order Kitasatosporales; family Streptomycetaceae; genus Streptomyces; species Streptomyces pluripotens. The sequence continues at coordinate 995,949 of NZ_CP021080.1, read as the reverse complement.
CGCCGTCGGCCCCCAGTCCGTGGAGCCCGACAGCGCCTCTGCCTCGGCGACCAGCCGCTCCTTGGTCTGGCGGGCCTCCTCGCGCTGCGCGTCCAGCTGCGCGAAGTGCGCCTTGCGACGCTTGGAGAACGCCGACCGGGCGTGGGAGAAGCGGTGCCACAGTTCGTCGTCGGACTTGCGGTCCAGGCGAGGCAGCCCCTTCCAGGTGTCCACCAGCGCCCGCAGCCGCTCACCGGCGACCCGCCACTGGTCGGACTGGGCCAGCGCCTCCGCCTCCGCGACCAGTTCCTCCTTGGCCGTGCGGGCCTCGTCGGACTGTCTGGCCCGTTGCTGCTTGCGCTCCTCGCGGCGCGCCTCTACGGTCTCCACGAGCTTGTCCAGCCGCTTCCGTAGCGCGTCCAGGTCACCGACGGCATGGTGCGCGTCGACCTGCTCGCGCAGGTGGCCGATCGCGGTCTGGGCGTCCTTCGCCGACAAGTCGGTGGTCCGCACGCGCTTTTCGAGGAGGCCGATCTCGACAACCAGGCCTTCGTACTTGCGCTCGAAGTAGGCCAGTGCCTCCTCAGGGGAGCCGGCCTGCCAGGAACCGACGACCTTCTCACCGTCGGCCGTACGCACGTACACGGTCCCCGTCTCGTCGACGCGGCCCCACGGGTCGCTGCTCACAGCGCCTCCTCCACATGATGCCTGCGAGGTGCTCGGCACCTCGGGCATCGTCCACAGTTTCGTCACGGCCAACATAGGCGACCAGCGGGTTGCCTGTCCGCATCCAGCGCGACCGAAATTCCCCAGTCAGCCGTTCTCGGGTTTCTTTCCGGCGGCGTCAGGACTTGGTGACCGTCGCCTTGTTGATCACCACGGTCGCGTTGGGAGCGGTGTTGCGCGAGACCGGATCCGGAGCCTGGGCGCCGGCCGCGGCGATCTTCTTGAGCACCTTCATGCCGGCGGCGTCGACCGTGCCGAACGGCGTGTAGTAGGGCGGCAGCTGACTGTCCTGGTAGACCAGGAAGAACTGGCTGCCGCCGGTGTTCTGTCCCTGCTGGGTCTGCGCGTTGTACTGGTTGGCCATCGCCACCGTGCCCGCGGGGTACACATTGCCCTTCAGGCTCTTGTCCTTCAAATTCTCGTCCGGGATCGTGTAGCCGGGACCGCCCGTCCCCGTGCCCTTCGGATCACCGCACTGCAACACGTAGATGCCCTGCGTGGTCAGGCGGTGACACTTGGTGTGATCGAAGTAGCCCTTGGCCGCCAGGAAGTTGAACGAGTTCACGGTGTGCGGCGCGGCCGAAGCCTTCAGCGCGACGTTGATGTCACCGCACGTCGTCGCGAGCTTCATCGAGTACTTCGCCGACGTGTCGATCGTCATCGCCGGCTCCTTCTTGAAGCTCAGCTTCTTCACCGAGCCCTTGGCCGGCTTCGCGCACGGATCCGGCGCCTTGCTGGTGGGGGCGGCGCTCGGCGTGATGTCGGCGCTCGCGTTGGTCTTCTTGCCGTCGTTCTTCAGCACGCCGGTCGTGTACAGCGCGACACTGCCGATCACGACCACGCCCAGTACGGACGCGATCGCGGAGTTGCGCACGCGAGCCTTGCGCCGCGCCTCGGTGCGCCGCTGCTGCTGCCGCAAGAACTTCTCCCGGGCGAGCTGACGCCGCCGCTGATCCTGGCTGACCACCGGGTTCTCTCCTCATGCGTGTCGTGTGTCGAGCGGTACGCGTGCGTCCTCGTGAGCTGACCGCTGCGTGTAGCCCCGTACCGTATATGGGTTCGCTGAGGAAACGGCAGCGCCGGTAGGCTCTGACAGCAGCTGAAGCTGGCCGAAGCCGCCTGTATCCGACACAAACGAAGGACGATCGTGCTCATTGCCGGGTTCCCCGCCGGGGCCTGGGGGACGAACTGCTATCTCGTCGCCCCCGCCGCCGGTGAGGAGTGCGTGATCATCGACCCCGGCCACCAGGCCGCCGAAGGCGTCGAGGAAGCCCTGAAGAAGCATCGGCTCAAGCCTGTCGCCGTCGTCCTCACCCACGGTCACATCGACCACGTGGCCTCGGTGGTCCCGGTGTGCGGCGCACACGACGTGCCGGCCTGGATCCACCCCGAGGACCGGTACATGATGAGCGACCCCGAGAAGGCACTCGGCCGGTCCATCGGCATGCCGCTGATGGGCGAGCTGACCGTGGGGGAGCCGGACGACGTCAAGGACCTGACCGACGGTGCCGCGCTTGAGCTGGCCGGACTCGCCTTCTCCGTCGCCCACGCCCCGGGCCATACCAAGGGGTCGGTGACCTTCGGCCTGCCCGAGGCGGCGGACATCCCGCCCATCCTGTTCTCGGGCGACCTGCTGTTCGCCGGCTCCATCGGACGCACCGACCTGCCGGGCGGCTCCATGGAGGACATGTTTGCGTCACTGGCCCGCGTGTGCCTGCCGCTTGATGACTCCACCGTGGTGCTGCCCGGTCACAATGACCACACGACCATCGGCCGTGAGCGCGCCACCAACCCCTACCTACGGCAAGTGGCCACCGGCCGCCAAGTCGGCAGCGCCGCTGACGTTCCCCGACGAGGAATGTGACGAGAGAGCTTCCGTGAGCACCTTCAAGGCCCCCAAGGGCACCTACGACCTGATTCCGCCGGAGTCCGCCACATTCCTGGCGGTCCGTGAGGCGATCGCCGCCCCGCTGCGCACCTCCGGCTACGGCTACATCGAGACACCCGGCTTCGAGAACGTCGAACTGTTTGCGCGCGGTGTCGGCGAGTCCACCGACATCGTCACCAAGGAGATGTACGCCTTCGAGACCAAGGGCGGCGACAAGCTCGCCCTGCGCCCCGAGGGCACGGCATCCGTGCTGCGGGCGGCCCTGGAGGCCAACCTGCACAAGGCGGGCAACCTCCCGGTCAAACTCTGGTACTCCGGCTCGTACTACCGCTACGAACGCCCGCAGAAAGGCCGCTACCGGCACTTCTCCCAGGTTGGCGCCGAGGCGATCGGGGTGGAGGACCCGGCGGTCGACGCCGAACTGATCATCCTGGCCGACCAGGCGTACCGCTCGCTGGGTCTGCGCAACTTCCGCATTCTGCTGAACAGCCTGGGCGACAGGGAGTGCCGCCCGGTGTACCGGGCCGCGCTGCAGGACTTCCTGCGCGGCCTGGACCTGGACGAGGACACGCTCCGCCGGGCGGAGATCAACCCGCTCCGGGTCCTCGACGACAAGCGCGAGTCGGTACAGAAGCAGCTCACCGGAGCCCCGCTGCTCCGTGACTATCTCTGTGACGCTTGCAAGACCTACCACGAGGAGGTCCGCGGACTGCTCACCACGGCGGGCGTGGCCTTCGAGGACGACCTGAAGCTGGTACGCGGCCTGGACTACTACACCCGCACGACCTTCGAGTTCGTCCACGACGGTCTGGGCTCGCAGTCCGCGGTGGGCGGCGGTGGTCGTTACGACGGCCTGTCCGAGATGATCGGCGGCCCCGCGCTGCCGTCCGTCGGCTGGGCCCTCGGCGTCGACCGCACGGTTCTCGCCCTGGAGGCAGAGGGGATCGAACTCGAACTCCCCGCCGTCACCAGTGTGTTCGCCGTCCCGCTGGGTGAAGAGGCCCGCCGCGTGCTGTTCGCGAAGGTCACCGAGCTGCGCAAGGCGGGCATCGCGGCCGACTTCGCCTACGGCGGCAAGGGCCTCAAGGCGGCGATGAAGGCGGCCAACCGCTCGGGCGCGCGCTACGCCCTCGTCCTCGGGGAGCGCGACCTGGCGGACGACGTGGTCCAGCTCAAGGACATGGACTCCGGTGAGCAGTCGGCGGTCGCGATCGCCGAGGTCCTCACGGAACTCCGCTCACGACTCGGCTGACGGCCGGGGCCGTGCGGCACCCCGCCGTACGGCCCCCGTCCGCGACCGCGGGGAACACGCTGCACAGCGCCAGATGGCGGCGGGCCCGCGAGGGATCGGCGTCCCGTGTCACTTGCACGGCCTGGACCAGCATCAGCAGGCTGGCGAAGCCCTGGGTGAGGACGGGCGAAGTGCCGTACGGTCTCCCGGACCGTCAACTCGGCGGGCGCGGATTCGTCCTGCCAGACGATTTCCACGCGAGATCTCCACGCCCGGGTGGCTGCCGCCGGGTTCGCGCCGCGGACCGTGACCTCGCCTGCGTTGTCGGACCGGTTACCCGGGGGGGGGATCTCCACGGTGCTGCTCTTGCCCGCGCCATGGGTCCGAGCAGGCTGAACACCTCACCGTGCCGGATGCCGAGATCGAGCCCGTCCGCCGCGGTCACGTCCCCGTACCACGGGTGCAGCCCCCGTACGTCCACCGCGAGTTCGTTCGCGTGTGCCGTCATGCTTTCGATCATTGGCCGGAGCCGAACGGTCCACCACCACCGTGCGTACCTTCTTACGTCCACCAAACGGTGGACGCGGACGTGCGTGCGGCACAATGACCGTGCCCGAAGATGGTCCAGGACTCAAGTGACGGAATCGGCGTGATGAGCAAGACGACAGTCAAAGACGTCTCCACGGAGCCCGAACCCGAGCGCGACGCCCATGCGCCCCGGGTGGTGGGCGGCAGCCGTGCGTTCGCCCTGCTGCTGGTGATCACCGGTGCGGCTGGCCTGCTCGCCGCCTGGGTCATCACGCTCGACAAGTTCAAGATCCTCGAGTACAAGGTCGAAGGCAAGACCTTCACACCGAGTTGCAGCGTCAACGCCGTCGTCTCCTGCAGCAACGTGATGGAGAGCAAACAGGCGTCCGTCTTCGGGTTCCCGAACCCGATGCTCGGTCTGGTCTGCTACGGCATCGTGATCTGCGTCGGCATGAGCCTGTTGGCCCGGACGCGCTTCCCCCGCTGGTACTGGCTGACCTTCAACCTCGGCACCCTCTTCGGCGTCTGCTTCGTCACTTGGCTGCAGTTCCAGACGCTGTACCGGATCAACGCGCTGTGCCTGTGGTGCTCGCTGGCCTGGGTCGCGACGATCATCATGTTCTGGTACGTGACCACCTTCAACATCCGCAACGACTTCCTGCCCGTGCCGCGCCCGGTGAAGAAGTTCGTCGCCGAGTTCACCTGGGTCCTTCCGGCCACGCACGTCGGCGTCGTCGCCATGCTGGTCCTGACCCGCTGGGGCAGCGACCTCTGGGTTGGTTGACCGGCCACCCGGTCGGCCCGGCCGCGATGTCAGCCCCGTGATTTAGGGTTTCAGCGTGGAACCCGACCTCTTCACAGCCGCAGCAGAAGACCGCCAGGAAAAGGACCCGGCAGGCAGCCCCCTGGCGGTGCGCATGCGCCCGCGCACGCTCGACGAGGTCGTCGGCCAACAGCATCTGCTGGGCCCCGGTTCCCCGCTGCGCCGGCTGGTCGGTGAAGGGGCCGGCGGCCCCGCCGGGCCGTCCTCGGTGATCCTGTGGGGTCCGCCCGGTACCGGCAAGACGACCCTCGCCTACGTCGTCTCCAGGGCGACCAACAAGCGGTTCGTGGAACTGTCCGCGATCACCGCGGGCGTCAAGGAGGTCCGCGCGGTCATCGACGGCGCCCGCCGGGCCACCGGCGGCTTCGGCAAAGAGACCGTCCTCTTCCTGGACGAGATCCACCGCTTCAGCAAGGCCCAGCAGGACTCCCTGCTGCCGGCGGTGGAGAACCGCTGGGTGACCCTGATCGCGGCCACCACGGAGAACCCGTACTTCTCCGTCATCTCCCCACTGCTCTCCCGCTCTCTCCTGCTCACCCTCGAACCGCTCACCGACGACGACGTCCGGGGCCTGCTGCGCCGGGCGCTGAGCGAACAGCGCGGCCTGAAGGACGCCGTCGGCCTCCCCGAGGACACCGAGGAGCACCTGTTGCGGATCGCCGGCGGTGACGCCCGCCGGGCCCTGACCGCCCTGGAGGCCGCTGCCGGAGCCGCACTGGACCAAGGCGAGAGCGAGATCAGCCTGCGGACACTGGAGCAGACGGTTGACCGGGCCGCCGTGAAGTACGACCGCGACGGGGACCAGCACTACGACGTGGCCAGCGCCCTCATCAAATCCATCCGCGGCTCCGACGTCGACGCGGCCCTGCACTACCTGGCACGCATGATCGAGGCCGGCGAGGACCCCCGGTTCATCGCCCGCCGCCTCATGATCTCGGCCAGTGAGGACATCGGCCTGGCCGACCCGAACGCCTTGTCGATCGCCGTCGCCGCCGCCCAGGCCGTCGCGATGGTCGGCTTCCCCGAGGCCGCCCTCACCCTGAGTCACGCCACGATCGCCCTGGCCCTCGCCCCCAAGTCCAACTCCGCGACCTCGGCCATCGGCGCCGCACTGGAGGATGTGCGCAAAGGGCTGGCCGGCCCGGTGCCGCCGCATCTGCGTGACGGGCACTACAAGGGTGCCGCCAAGCTCGGCCACGCCCAGGGCTACGTGTATCCGCACGACCTGTCCGAGGGCATCGCCCAGCAGCAGTACGCGCCGGATGCCCTCAAGGACCGCGAGTACTACACGCCGACCCGGCACGGAGCCGAGGCCCGGTACGCGGACGCGGTCGAGTGGACCAGGAAGCACCTCGGTCGCAAGCGGCCCTGAGCGCCCTGTAGAATCCACCGGAGTGCTGAGCCCCGTGTCCGTGCCTCCGCAAGGAGTACCGGCACCACCAGAGCGGGGCATCCAGCCGGAACCTCCCCTGGGGGGTTCCAGGAGCGTCGCGCACCGTCGAACGGTGTCGCGGGCAGCCCACCACCACCCGGGTCCGGGAGAGGTCGGTGGGCCACTCGCGTGCTGCACGTATGTGCCCAGACCAGGGGAGCGGCTGCCCACCGGGGACCGGCTACGGTCCCGGCGGGAATTTCCCGGCTGCGGATGCGACCTCCCCTAACCCTGGTGAAGCCGTATTCGCATCAGAAACACGAGGTGTTCGGTTCCATGGCGAACCAGTCCCGTCCCAAGGTCAAGAAGTCGCGTGCCCTCGGCATCGCGCTGACCCCGAAGGCCGTCAAGTACTTCGAGGCCCGCCCCTACCCGCCGGGTGAGCACGGTCGTGGCCGCAAGCAGAACTCGGACTACAAGGTCCGTCTGCTGGAGAAGCAGCGTCTGCGCGCGCAGTACGACGTGTCCGAGCGCCAGCTCGTCCGCGCCTACGAGCGTGCTTCCAAGGTCCAGGGCAAGACGGGTGAGGCCCTGATCATCGAGCTGGAGCGCCGTCTCGACGCGCTGGTCCTGCGTTCGGGCATCGCCCGCACGATCTACCAGGCCCGCCAGATGGTCGTCCACGGCCACATCCAGGTCAACGGCCAGAAGGTCGACAAGCCGTCCTTCCGCGTCCGCCCGGACGACGTCGTGCAGGTCCGCGACCGCTCCAAGGACAAGACGCTCTTCCAGATCGCCCGCGAGGGTGGCTTCGCCCCCGAGGGTGAGACCCCGCGCTACCTGCAGGTGAACCTCAAGGCCCTGGCGTTCCGCCTGGACCGCGACCCGAACCGCAAGGAGATCCCGGTGATCTGCGACGAGCAGCTCGTCGTCGAGTACTACGCCCGCTGATCCCGGCCGCGGCGTAGCACCTCAGCCCGCCGTCTCCCCGCCCCTCAGGGCGGGCGAGGCGGCGGGTTCGCGTTTCCCGGTCGACCCGCGGTAACGAGGGCGCCCCCCGCTCTCGTCGCGGCGGACGACCGATTGTGCCGGGGAGCCCCTCCAACCGGTAGCAGAGCTCCCGCACTTCCGGGCGGTCGGGCACCTCCGCCCCCCGGCCCCAGGCACGGCCCGTGAATAGCCCCACCACCTCGTCGGCGTTCAGCGGTGCCAGCGGGAACAGCTGCGCGCCCGGTCCAGCACGGCCGCCAGCCGGTCGAGTTCGGCCGAGCGCCCGACGAAAGAGGTGGGTTCGGGGGGCCGATGGCCGTCTGCCCAGGGGGGCGGGGCTCTGAGGCGCTCGCCTGGGACACGGAGCGTACTGAAGCCTGTTCCCTCCGTACAATCGCTTCCCGCAGCTCCCGGCCCGGTGCCAGCTAATCCGGTACGGAGCCCCGGTCGCGGCGCGATAGGCTCGGGGCACTGCCTTTTCAAGGTTCCGATGCTCAGAGAACGTTTCAGGGAGCGGGTGCGCACAGTGTCCGGTGGAGAGGTGGCCGGGATTCTGGTGGCCGTCTTCTGGGCGATCCTGGTCTCCTTCCTCGCGGTCGCGCTGGCGAGGGTGGCCCAGACGCTCAAGGCGACCACCAAACTCGTGGTGGACGTGACTGACCAGGCCGTCCCGCTGCTCGCCGACGCATCGTCGGCCGTGCGGTCCGCACAGACCCAGATCGACCGGGTCGATGCGATCGCCTCCGACGTCCAGGAGGTCACGTCGAACGCCTCCGCGCTGTCGACCACCGTCGCCTCCACCTTCGGCGGCCCGCTGGTCAAGGTCGCGGCCTTCGGCTACGGCGTCCGCCGGGCTCTGGGCGTCCGCAAGGAGGGCGTGCCCGCGAAGTCGCAGCGGCGTACCGTGATCGTGGGCCGCACCGTCCCTGCCGCACCACGCAAGCGCACCGCCCGCGGAAAGAGGGACTGAGACCGAGCGATGTTCCGCCGTACGTTCTGGTTCACCACCGGTGTCGCCGCCGGGGTGTGGGCCACCACCAAGGTCAACCGCAAACTCAAGCAGCTGACGCCGGAGAGCCTGGCCGCCACTGCGGCGAACAAGGCCCTGGAGACCGGTCAGCGCCTGAGGGACCGCGCAGTCGGCTTTGCCGTCGACGTCCGCGACAACATGGCCCAGCGGGAGGTCGAGCTGGGGGAGGCGTTGGGTATCGACGTGGACCCCGCACTTCCCGCGCCCCGGCGTCACACCGCCATGGAGAACAACCGCAGTAACCCGAAGTACATCGAGAACACGACGTACTCGTACAACCGGAATGAGGACCACTGATGGAGTCGGCCGAGATTCGCCGCCGCTGGCTGAGCTTCTTCGAGGAGCGCGGGCACACCGTCGTCCCTTCGGCGTCGCTCATCGCGGACGACCCGACTCTGCTCCTCGTACCCGCCGGCATGGTGCCCTTCAAGCCCTACTTCCTGGGTGAGGTCAAGCCGCCCTTCCCGCGCGCCACCAGCGTGCAGAAGTGCGTGCGCACACCCGACATCGAAGAGGTCGGCAAGACCACGCGGCACGGCACGTTCTTCCAGATGTGCGGCAACTTCTCCTTCGGCGACTACTTCAAGGAAGGCGCCATCAAGCTGGCCTGGGAGCTGCTCACCTCGCCCCAGGACAAGGGCGGTTACGGTCTCGACCCCGAGCGCGTGTGGATCACCGTCTACCAGGACGACGACGAGGCCGAGCAGATCTGGCACGAGGTCGTCGGAGTGCCCAAGGAGCGCATCCAGCGCCTGGGGATGAAGGACAACTTCTGGTCCATGGGCGTGCCCGGCCCGTGCGGCCCCTGCTCCGAGATCAACTACGACCGCGGCCCCGAGTTCGGCGTCGAGGGCGGGCCCGCCGTCAACGACGAGCGGTACGTGGAGATCTGGAACCTCGTCTTCATGCAGTACGAACGAGGTGAGGGCATCGGCAAGGACAACTTCGAGATCCTCGGGGACCTGCCGAGCAAGAACATCGACACGGGGCTCGGCCTCGAGCGGCTCGCCATGATTCTGCAGGGCGTGCAGAACATGTACGAGATCGACACCTCCATGGCCGTCATCGACAAGGCCACCGAACTGACCGGGGTCCGCTACGGCGACGCCCACGACTCGGACGTGTCCCTGCGCGTGGTCACCGACCACATGCGCACCGCCACCATGCTCATCGGTGACGGCGTCACCCCGGGCAACGAGGGCCGCGGCTACGTACTGCGCCGCATCATGCGCCGCGCCATCCGCAACATGCGTCTGCTCGGCGCCACCGGTCCGGTCGTCAAGGGCCTCATTGACACCGTGATCGGCATGATGGGCCAGCAGTACCCCGAGCTGATCACCGACCGCGAGCGCATCGAGAAGGTCGCTCTCGCCGAGGAGAACGCCTTCCTCAAGACGCTGAAGGCCGGCACCAACATCCTCGACACCGCCGTCGCCGAGACCAAGGCCGCCGGCTCCGCGATCCTGCCCGGCGACAAGGCCTTCCTGCTCCACGACACCTGGGGCTTCCCGATCGACCTCACCTTGGAGATGGCCGCCGAGCAGGGCCTGACCGTGGATGAGGAGGGCTTCCGCCGCCTGATGAAGGAGCAGCGGGAGCGCGCCAAGGCTGATGCCCAGGCCAAGAAGACCGGCCACGCCGACCTGGGGGCCTACCGCGAGATCGCCGACGCCTCCGGCGCCACCGACTTCATCGGCTACAGCGACACCGAGGGGGAAGTCACGGTCGTCGGTCTGCTCGTCGACGGTCTGTCTTCCCCCGCCGCCAGCGAGGGCGACGAGGTCGAGGTCGTCCTGGACCGCACTCCGTTCTACGCCGAGGGCGGCGGCCAGATCGGTGACACCGGCCGGATCAGGGTCGACTCCGGTGCCGTCATCGAGGTCCGCGACTGTCAGAAGCCGGTGCCGGGCGTCTATGTCCACAAGGGCGTCGTCCAGGTCGGTGAGGTGACGGTCGGGGCCAAGGCCCACGCTTCCATCGACGCCCGCCGCCGCAAGGCCATCGCCCGCGCCCACTCGGCCACCCACCTGACCCACCAGGCCCTGCGCGACGCCCTCGGCCCGACCGCCGCCCAGGCCGGTTCCGAGAACCAGCCCGGCCGCTTCCGCTTCGACTTCGGTTCCCCGTCGGCCGTGCCGACGGCCGTGATGACGGACGTCGAGCAGAAGATCAACGAGGTGCTCGCCCGCGACCTCGACGTGCACGCCGAGGTCATGGGCATCGACGAGGCCAAGAAGCAGGGTGCCATCGCCGAGTTCGGCGAGAAGTACGGCGAGCGGGTCCGCGTGGTTACCATCGGCGACTTCTCCAAGGAGCTGTGTGGTGGCACCCACGTGCACAACACCGCTCAGCTGGGTCTGGTGAAGCTGCTCGGAGAGTCCTCCATCGGTTCCGGGGTGCGTCGTATCGAGGCCCTGGTCGGTGTGGACGCCTACCACTTCCTCGCCCGTGAGCACACGGTCGTCAACCAGTTGACCGAGCTACTCAAGGGCCGTCCGGAGGAGCTGCCGGAGAAGATCTCCTCGATGCTCGGCAAGCTGAAGGACGCCGAGAAGGAGATCGAGAAGTTCCGCGCCGAGAAGGTGCTGCAGGCCGCCGCTGGTCTGGCCGAGTCCGCCAAGGACGTACGCGGCGTGGCCGTCGTCACCGGCCGGGTTCCGGACGGCACCACGCCGGACGACCTGCGCAAGCTGGTCCTCGACGTACGCGGCCGCATCCAGGGCGGCCGGGCGGCCGTGGTGGCCCTGTTCACGGTGACGGGCGGTAAGCCGCTGACCGTCATCGCCACCAACGAGGCCGCCCGCGAGCGTGGGCTGAAGGCCGGTGACCTGGTCCGTACCGCCGCCAAGACGCTCGGCGGCGGCGGTGGCGGCAAGCCCGACGTCGCTCAGGGCGGCGGCCAGAACCCGGCTGCCGTCGGCGACGCCGTGGCTGCCGTCGAGCGTCTTGTCGCCGAAGCCGCCAAGTGATCGCCGAAATGGCCGACGAGTGACCGCAGAGCAAGGAAACGGCCGGAACATGCGCAGAGGACGTCGTATCGCGATCGACGTCGGGGACGCTCGGATCGGAGTCGCCTCGTGTGACCCCGACGGGATCCTTGCCACCCCTGTGGAGACGGTCCCCGGCCGGGACGTCCCCGCCGCCCACCGCCGGCTGCGGCAACTGGTGGAGGAGTACGAACCGATCGAGGTCGTCGTCGGTCTCCCCCGCTCCCTCAAGGGGGGCGAGGGCCCGGCCGCGGCCAAGGTCCGCAGCTTCGCCCAGGAGCTGGCCCAGGGTGTCAAACCGGTGCCGGTGCGCCTGCTGGACGAACGGATGACGACCGTGACGGCCAGTCAGGGACTACGCGCCTCGGGGGTGAAGTCGAAGAAGGGCCGCTCCGTCATCGACCAGGCCGCGGCCGTCGTCATTCTGCAGCAGGCCCTGGAATCCGAACGGGTGTCAGGTAAACCACCCGGTGAGGGCGTCGAAGTGGTCATCTGATCGCGATACGGTAACGTTCCGCGCGATGCGCCGGTGTTCGAACAGCCGGGGCACAACAAGAGGCGGAATGGGAACCGGCCCACCGGTCGCGTGACCATCGGCCTCGCGGCTCTAGGGGATCGATGACTGAGTATGGCCGGGGCCCTGGCTCCGAACCGTGGCATCCCGAGGACCCGTTGTACGGGGACGGCGGATGGGAAGGGCAGCAGGCGCACGTCGGCCGGCAGGCTGCCTACGGCGGCCAGCCGCAGCAGCCCTACCTGCAGGAGCCGCAGTACGGAGACTGGAGCCAGGAGCAGCAGTCCGGGCACACCGGGCAGCAGTACCAGCAGTACTACGAGGAACAGAGCCTGCTCCAGTACGACCAGCAGTACGCCGGTCACCCCCAGCAGCAGTTCCACCGGGGTGGCTGGGACGCGACCGGCGGCCACGGTCCCCTGCCCCATGCCGCCGGTGCAGGCGACCCGTACGACCAGCAGCCCGTGGCCTATGGCGGGGAACAGCCCGACTTCTATGGCACGGAGGACGCCTACCCGCCCCCGAAGCCGCCCGGCCACCGAAGCCCCGAACCGGAACCGGAACCGGAATCCCCGGCCGAGGAGGAGCACGCCTTCGCCGGCGGCGGGGGCGACGACGGGGAGCAGCACGAGCTCCAGAGCCGGCGCGACCGGCGCGGCAAAGGCAGGAAACCAGGCAGCGGCCGCAAGCCGGTCAAGGGCAGGAAGGGACGCACCGGCTGTGCCTGCATGGTGGTCGTCCTGGTGTTCGGCGGCGGACTCGGTGTAGTCGGGTACTTCGGCTACAAGTTCTACCAAAATCGTTTCGGCGTGGCACCGGATTATGCGGGTGACGGAAACGGTGAGCAGGTCACGGTGACCATCCCCAAGGGCGCTGGTGGCTTGGCGATCGGCCAGAAACTGAAAGAGGCGGGCGTCGTCGAGAGCGTGGACGCGTTCGTCTCCGCGCTGCAGGCCAATCCCCACGGCAAGTCGCTCCAGGACGGTGTCTACACCCTGGAGAAGCACATGTCCGCCGCGAGTGCGGTCAAACTGATGCTGAGCCCGAAGAGCCGTGGCAACCTGATCATCGCCGAGGGCCTGCGCAACACAGCGGTCTACGCGCTCATCGACAAGCGCCTCGAGGTGGCGGCGGGGACCACCGCGCGCGTTGCGAAGAAGGAGTACAAGCACCTCGGCCTGCCCGGCTGGGCGCTGAACCACCCGAACCTCAAGGACCCGCTGGAAGGGTTCCTCTACCCGTCCAGCTACGCGGTTACCAAGGGCCAGGAACCGGAAGCCGTCCTGAAAAGCATGGTGTCGCGGGCCAGCGCCAAGTACTCGGAGCTGGGCCTGGAGAAGAACGCCAAGAGCCTTGGTCTCGACAGCCCCTGGCAACTGCTCACCGTGGCGAGCCTGGTGCAGGCGGAGGGCACGAGTCACGAGGACTTCCGCAAGATGGCCGAGGTCGTCTACAACCGCCTCACGCCGGACAACACCCAGACCTACGGGCGCCTGGAATTCGACTCCACGTACAACTACGTGAAGAACCAGAGCAAGATCGACCTGAGCATCGCCGAGCTGCGTAGGTACAACAACCCCTACAACACCTACTTCTCCAAGGGCCTGCCACCGGGACCCATCGACAACCCCGGCGAGGAAGCGATCAAGGGCGCGCTCGACCCGACACACGACGGCTGGTACTACTTCATCTCGATGGACGGCAAGACCAGCAAGTTCACCAGGACGCTTGAGGAACACAACAAGCTGGTCGAAGAATGGAACGCGTCGAGGAAAAAGAACTGATGACCGTAAGACACCGGGCCGCCGTGCTCGGTTCGCCCATCTCCCACTCTCTCTCCCCGGTGCTGCACCGGGCGGCGTACGCCGAACTCGGGCTCACCGACTGGTCGTACGACCGCTTCGAGGTCGACGAAGCCGGTCTGCCCGCCTTCGTCCGGGAGCTCGGAGAGGAATGGGCGGGGCTGTCGTTGACCATGCCGCTCAAGCGGGCGGTCATCCCGCTGTTGGACGAGATCAGCGACACCGCCGCCTCCGTTGACGCGGTCAACACCGTCGTCTTCACCGAGGACGGACGCCGCACCGGCGACAACACCGATATCCCGGGCATGGCGGCGGCACTGCGTGAGCACGGCATCACCCGGGTCGATTCTGCCGCGATCCTCGGTGCCGGTGCCACCGCCTCCTCCGCGCTCGCCGCGTTGTCCCGGATCTGCGCCGGGGAGGTCGCCGTCTACGTCCGCAGTGAGGCCCGTGCCGCCGAGATGCGGCACTGGGGCGAGCGGCTGGGCGTGGAGGTGCGGACGGCGGACTGGGCGGACGCGGCCGAGGCCCTGCGCGCACCGCTGGTGATCGCCACCACGCCCGCTGGTGCCACCGACGACCTTGCCGCCGCCGTACCCGAGCGCCCCGCCGCCCTCTTCGACGTGCTCTACGACCCCTGGCCAACCGAGCTCGCGGCTCGCTGGTCCATGTTCGGGGGCGCTGTGGTCAGCGGCCTCGACCTGCTGGTCCACCAGGCCGTCCTCCAGGTCGAACGAATGACCGGCCGCTCCCCGGCTCCGCTGGAGGTCATGCGTCACGCCGGTGAGAAGGCCCTGGCCGGCCGTTGACCCCTCTCTCGCGCGTCCGTCTGCTGGACCGGCCGCAGGATGCCGGCCCCGGACGTGGGAGGATCAGAGGTGGCGGGCCGGGGTCGCGCACCCGGTCGCGTCGTCGCCGTACGCGAGCACCTGCGTACGCCGGGCAGTGCCGGGCGCGAACACTGAGGAGCACCGTTGAGCAGGCTGCGTTGGCTGACCGCGGGGGAGTCCCACGGACCCGCACTCGTCGCGACGCTGGAGGGCCTTCCCGCCGGCGTGCCGATCACCACGGAGATGGTGGCGGACCACCTCGCGCGGCGGCGACTTGGCTACGGCCGTGGTGCGCGGATGAAGTTCGAGCGCGACGAAGTCACCTTCCTGGGAGGCGTCCGGCACGGTCTGACGCTCGGCTCCCCAGTGGCGATCATGGTGGGCAACACCGAGTGGCCGAAGTGGGAGCAGGTCATGTCGGCCGACCCGGTCGACCCGGAGGTTCTGGGCGGGCTGGCCCGTAACGCGCCGCTGACCCGGCCGCGTCCCGGCCACGCGGACCTGGCCGGTATGCAGAAGTACGGCTTCGACGAGGCGCGACCGATCCTGGAGCGCGCCTCCGCCCGGGAGACGGCGGCCCGGGTGGCACTCGGTGCGGTCGCCCGCTCCTACCTGAAGGAGACGGCCGGTATCGAGATCGTCTCCCACGTGGTGGAGCTGGCGTCGGCGAGGGCGCCCTACGGCGTGTACCCGACCCCGGCTGATGTGGAGAGGCTGGACACGGATCCGGTGCGTTGCCTGGACGCGGACGCGTCGAAGGCGATGGTCGCGGAGATCGACCAGGCCCACAAGGACGGTGACACCCTCGGCGGTGTGGTGGAGGTGCTGGCCTACGGCGTGCCGGTGGGGCTGGGTTCCCATGTGCACTGGGACCGGCGGCTGGACGCCCGGCTGGCGGCGGCCCTGATGGGTATCCAGGCGATCAAGGGTGTCGAGGTCGGCGACGGCTTCGAGTTGGCCCGGGTGCCTGGTTCCAAGGCGCACGACGAGATCGTGGCCACTGCGGAGGGGATCAGGCGCGCTTCGGGCCGTTCGGGTGGTACCGAGGGTGGCTTGTCCACGGGCGAGCTGCTGCGGGTGCGTGCTGCGATGAAGCCGATCGCGACCGTACCCAGGGCTTTGAAGACCGTGGACGTCGCCACCGGCGAGGAGGCCGTGGCGCATCACCAGCGCTCGGATGTGTGCGCGGTCCCGGCCGCCGGGATCGTGGCCGAGGCGATGGTGGCGCTGGTTCTCGCCGATGCGGTTGCGGAGAAGTTCGGCGGCGATTCCGTTGCCGAGACCCGCCGCAACGTGCGGTCTTACCTCGACAACCTCGCGATCGGGTGAGCGCCGTGCCTGTGGTGGTCCTGGTCGGCCCGATGGGTGTCGGCAAGTCCACGGTCGGCCAGCTGCTGGCCGGGCGGCTCGGGGTCGGCTACCGGGACACCGACGATGACATCGTCGCCGAACAGGGCCGCGCCATCGCGGAAATCTTCGTGGACGAGGGCGAGGCTGCCTTCCGGGCGGCCGAGAAGCGTGCGGTGCGCGTGGCCCTCGCCGAGCACCCGGGTGTTCTCGCGCTCGGTGGCGGTGCGGTCCTCGACGCGGACACGCGTGCGCTGCTTGCCGGGCGCCGGGTGGTCTACCTGTCCATGGAGGTGGGGGAGGCAGTCAGACGGACCGGTCTGGACGTGGCCCGGCCGCTGCTCGCCGTCAACCCGCGCAAGCAGTGGCGCGAGCTGATGGAGGCGAGACGGCACCTGTACGAGGAGGTCGCCACGGCCGTCGTACCGACCGACGGCCGCACCCCCGAAGAGGTCACCCAAGCAGTCCTGGACGCACTGGAGTTGAAGGAAGCATGAGCGAGGCAGTCACCCGCATCCAGGTCTCCGGCACCGCGGGCACCGACCCGTACGAGGTGCTGGTCGGCCGGCAACTGCTCGGCGAACTGGCCGGGTTGGTCGGGCAGAGGGCCAAGCGGGTTGCGGTGATCCATCCCGAGGCGCTGGCCGGGACCGGTGACGCGCTCCGCGCCGACCTGGCCGAGCAGGGGTATGAGGCCGTGGCCATCCAGGTGCCCAACGCCGAGGAGGCCAAGACCGCCGAGGTCGCCGCCTACTGCTGGAAGGCGCTCGGCCAGTCGGGTTTCACCCGCACCGACGTGATCGTCGGGGTCGGCGGCGGCGCCACGACCGACCTCGCCGGTTTCGTGGCCGCGACCTGGCTGCGCGGGGTGCGCTGGGTCGCCATCCCGACGACCGTACTCGCGATGGTCGACGCGGCGGTCGGCGGAAAGACCGGTATCAACACCGCCGAGGGCAAGAACCTGGTGGGTGCCTTCCACCCGCCGGCCGGTGTGCTGTGCGACCTGGCCGCGCTGGACTCCCTGTCGGTGAACGACTACGTCTCCGGGCTCGCCGAGGTCATCAAGGCGGGCTTCATCGCCGACCCGGTGATCCTGGACCTGATCGAGCACGACCCGCAGGCTGCCCGGACGCCAGCGGGTCCGCACACGGCCGAGCTGATCGAACGCTCGATCCGGGTGAAGGCGGATGTGGTCTCCGCCGACCTGAAGGAGTCGGGCCTGCGGGAGATCCTCAACTACGGCCACACGCTCGGCCACGCCATCGAGAAGAACGAGCGCTACACGTGGCGGCACGGCGCGGCGGTGTCGGTCGGTATGCACTTCGCCGCCGAACTGGGCCGCCTGGCGGGCCGGCTGGACGACGCGACGGCGGATCGGCACCGCGCGATCCTGGACTCCGTGGGGCTGCCGCTGCACTACCGTCACGACCAGTGGCCCAGGCTGCTGGAGACGATGAGGGTGGACAAGAAGTCCCGTGGTGACGTGCTGCGCTTCATCGTGCTGGACGGCCTGGCCAAGCCGACCGTCCTGGAGGGCCCCGACCCGGCCGTCCTGCTCGCCGCGTACGGAGAAGTGAGCCAGTAGGACCCGGGCCGTCCCGAACAACCGTTGTTGCGTCATCCGAATTCCTTTGCCGGCCTGGCACTTCGGGCCGTTCCCGGCCGTTGCACCGAACGACGGTCCGGGACGGTACCGTTCCGGGGGCAGCGGGGCGATCGCCCCGCTGCCGGCACCATCTGCCTGTACGAGACGGAGTGGCAACGGATGCAGCACGCAGGGGGGTCTCCGCTGCCGCCGCCCCACCAGCCGGGGCAGGGGCCGCACGCCGGCCGGGCTTCCACCGCACAGCATCCGGGCCCGCCCCCGGGAGCCTCCCGGGGCACCGGCCCCGTTCCCCCGCCACCCCCGGTACCCGGCTTCCCGGCTCCGTCCGGCGGCCCGCTGCCGCCGGCACCCCAGCAACCTCCGCAACCTCCTGGGCCCCCGCACGCACCCGCCGTACCGGCCCCGGATACCACTGGCCACGTACCTCTGCCACCCGGAGGCCCGGTCGGTGTCCCGGCGACCGGTGTCCCGGCGACCGGGCCCGCCGCTGCCGCGGTCCCCGACCCTACGACCACCACCCTGGCCGTTCTGCTGATCGGCCCCGCCGGCGCGGGCAAGACCAGCGTCGCCAGGTACTGGGCGGACCACCGACACGTACCCACCGCCCACATCAGCTTGGACGACGTCCGTGAATGGGTCCGCTCGGGCTTTTCCGACCCCCGCTCCGGCTGGAACGAGAACTCCGAGGCCCAGTACCGCCTGGCCCGTCGCACCTGCGGTTTCGCCGCCCGCAACTTCCTCGCCAACGGCATCTCCTGCATCCTGGACGACGCCGTCTTCCCG
This sequence comes from Streptomyces pluripotens, assembly GCF_000802245.2. Taxonomy (NCBI): domain Bacteria; kingdom Bacillati; phylum Actinomycetota; class Actinomycetes; order Kitasatosporales; family Streptomycetaceae; genus Streptomyces; species Streptomyces pluripotens. The sequence goes on along the minus strand of NZ_CP021080.1, from coordinate 977,513 downwards.
GACCGTCCCGTCGTGGGCCTCGGCGGCTGGAAGCGTCACGTGGGTCCCGGTCTGCTCCCGGTCGTGCTGCTCCCGGGCCTGGACGTCGTCTTGGAACGCAATGCCGAACGCACCGGCAACCGCCGCCTCACCGACGAGGAGGTGGCCCGCATCCACGGACGCATGGCCGGCTGGTACGGCTCCGGTCTCCCGATCATCGACAACTCCCAGCTGGACGTCCCGGGCACGGCACAGGTCCTGGACGAAGTCCTGGCGAGGGCGATAGCGAGCCCACTGAGCTGGTAGCCGGCACCGCATCCACCCCACTCGGCCCTCACCAATCGGCACAAACCGGATAGACCTCCTAGGCTCATCACATGTCAGAGGTGTACGCGAACCGCCGATCCCGGCTGAGGGACCACTTCACCGCGGCCGGCGCCGCGGCAGCGCTCGTCACCCACCCCGCCAACGTGCGCTACCTCGCGGCTGCGGCCCCGCAGGGAGCTGCCCTGCTGCTGGGTGGATGCGAGGACCTCCTGGTGTGTGCGGGTCCGCTGGACGACCGGCCCGGTGAAGGCCGACCGGACGAGAGTCTGCGGGTGCACGCCCTGCCTGGCCCCGGAGCCGACCCGGCGGTCACCGCGGCCGGTCTCGCTGCGGCTCAGGGATCGGATTCCCTGGCCGTGGAGGAACACCACCTCACGGTCAGCCGGCACCGGGGCCTGGCCGCGGGCGCCCCGGCGCTCCGTCTCACCGACCTCGGCGGAGCGGTGGAGCAGCTCCGCGTGGTCAAGGACGAAGAGGAGATCTCCTGCCTCCGTATCGGGGCGGAGATCGGCGACCAGGCGCTCGGTGAACTGCTGGAGTCCATCCTGGTCGGTCGCACCGAGCGGCACCTCGCGCTGGAGCTGGAGCGACGTCTGGTCGACCACGGTGCCGACGGGCCGGCCTTCCCGACCTCGGTGGCCACCGGCCCGAACGCCGGCCGCCGTGGCCACCGGCCCACCGACCGGCGTGTGGAGGAGGGCGACTTCCTCTCCGTCTGTCTCGGTGCGACGTACCGCGGCTATCGCTGCGAGATCGGCCGTACCTTCGTCATCGGCACCTCGCCCGCGGACTGGCAGATCGAGCTGTACGACCTCGTCTTCGCTGCCCAGCGCGCCGGACGCGAGTCCCTGGCGCCGGGAGCCGCCTACCGTGACGTGGACCGTGCGGCGCGCCAGGTACTGGACTCCGCGGGCTATGCGCAGGCCCTGCCGCCGCTGAGCGGACACGGCGTCGGACTCGAAATCGATGAGGACCCGCAGTTGGCGCCCGCGGCAATGGGTAAACTGGACGCTTGCGTGCCGGTCACCGTCGAACCGGGGGTTCACCTCCCGGGCCGGGGCGGTGTCCGGATCGATGACACGCTCGTCGTGCGCCCCGAGGCGGACGGCGGACCCGAGCTACTCACCATCACGACCAAGGAGCTGCTCGCGCTGTAGCGCGTGATCCGGGGTCGTACGTCAGTCCAGGAGATTCCGCAACCGTGGCTTCCACGAACGACCTCAAGAACGGCATGGTGCTCAAGCTCGAAGGCGGCCAGCTCTGGTCCGTCGTCGAGTTCCAGCACGTCAAGCCCGGCAAGGGCCCGGCCTTCGTGCGCACCAAGCTCAAGAACGTGCTCTCCGGCAAGGTCGTCGACAAGACCTTCAACGCCGGTGTCAAGGTCGAGACGGCCACTGTCGACAAGCGCGACATGCAGTTCTCGTACATGGATGGCGACTACTTCGTCTTCATGGACATGGAGACCTACGACCAGCTGCACATCGACCGCAAGGTCGTCGGTAACGCGGCCAATTTCCTGGTCGAGGGCTTCGAGGCCACCGTCGCCCGACACGAGGGCGAGGTGCTCTTCGTGGAGCTGCCGGCCGCCGTCGAGCTGACGGTCGCCGAGACTGAGCCGGGCGTCCAGGGTGACCGCTCCACCGGTGGTACCAAGCCCGCCACCCTGGAGACCGGCCACCAGATCCAGGTCCCGCTCTTCATCACGACCGGCGAGAAGATCAAGGTTGACACCCGTACGAGCGACTACCTCGGCCGGGTGAACAGCTAACCGTGGCTGCCCGCAACACGGCTCGCAAGCGTGCCTTCCAGATCCTCTTCGAGGGCGACCAGCGCGGTGCCGACGTCCTGACGGTCCTCGCGGACTGGATCCGGCTCTCCCGTTCCGACACCCGGCAGCCCCCGGTCAGCGAGTACACGATGCAGCTGGTCGAGGGTTACGCGGAGCACGCGAGGCGGATCGACGAGCTGATCGCCCAGTACGCGGTGGGCTGGACGCTTGACCGCATGCCGGTCGTCGACCGCAACATCCTGCGGCTGGGTGCGTACGAGTTGATCTGGGTCGACGACACCCCGGACGCCGTCGTCCTGGACGAGATGGTGCAGCTGGCGAAGGAGTTCTCCACGGACGAGTCGCCCTCGTTCGTCAACGGCCTGCTGGGCCGGCTCAAGGAACTCAAGTCGACGCTGCGCCGGGACGAGGCGTAGCCGGCCGGTACGACATCGCCGGAGGGCCTGCAGCGCATTCGCTGCAGGCCCTCCGGCGCATGGGGGTGTCCCCGATGCCCCTCGATGCCCTTGGGGCTTTTCGGGACTCTCTTGGGGCTCTTGTGGGGCTTGTGAAAAGCCGCCGGGGTGGCCGGAACCGTAGAGTTCCGGCCACCCCGGCGGCACGTTTCTGCTAGGTCCTCCGCGTGTTCACGCCTCTTCGTGCGTGGCCACCGCCCGGCGCGCGTCCGCGTCCAGGACGCCCCAGCTGATCAGCTGCTCGGTGAGGACCGAGGGGGACTGGTCGTAGATCACGGCCAGCGTGCGCAGGTCGTCCTGGCGGATCGACAACACCTTGCCGTTGTAGTCACCGCGCTGGGACTGGATCGTCGCCGCGTAGCGCTGCAGGGGGCCCGCCTTCTCGGCCGGCACGGTGGCCAGCCGCTCCAGGTCCAGGACCAGCTTCGGCGGCGGCTCGGCGGCTCCGCCCGGCGTGGTGCCCGGCAGGAGCTCCTGCACGGGAACGCCATAGAAGTCGGCCAGCTCGGCGAGACGCTGCACGGTCACCGCGCGGTCGCCGCGCTCGTACGAACCGACCACCACGGCCTTCCAGCGCCCCTGGGACTTTTCCTCGACACCGTGGAGGGAAAGGCCCTGCTGGGTGCGGATGGCCCGGAGCTTGGCCCCGAGCTGTTTGGCGTATTCGCTGGACATATAGCTCCCCGGACACTGTGTCGACGCGGCCGACTGTGTTGCCCACCGCGCGTCTGGTAACTCACTGTGAGGTTACGCAGCGTGACTCTCGTGCGTCAAGCCGAATGGTCCACACCGACTCTTCCGTGGTGGCGGCGACCGATTAGACCAAGGGGGTGATCGAGGGGTTCCCCGATACCTGCTACGGTGGGTGGCGCAAACCCGACATCCTTTAAGGTCCGTCCCGTGAGGCGGAGAAGGAGGTCCGTTTCGTATGGACACGCACGCCAACGCACACACCAGCGATGCGCGGCCCGTTCTCGAAGGCCCTGACATCGCGCGGGTGCTGACCCGTATCGCCCATGAGATCGTCGAGCGTGCCAAGGGCGCCGACGACGTGGTGCTCCTCGGTATTCCGACCCGGGGCGTCTACCTCGCCCAGCGGCTCGCGGCCAAGCTGGCGCAGATCACCGACCGCAAGGTCCCCGTCGGCTCGCTCGACATCACCATGTACCGCGACGACCTGCGCATGCACCCGCCGCGCGCACTGGCCCGCACCGAGATCCCCGGTGACGGCATCGAGGGCAAGTTGGTCGTCCTCGTCGACGACGTGCTCTTCTCGGGCCGCACCATCCGCGCCGCCCTTGACGCCCTGAACGACATCGGGCGCCCGCGCGCGGTCCAGCTCGCGGTCCTGGTCGACCGCGGACACCGCGAACTGCCCATTCGCGCCGACTACGTCGGCAAGAACCTCCCCACGTCGCTGCGGGAGACGGTCAAGGTCCAGCTCGCCGAGGAGGACGGTCGTGACACCGTGCTGCTCGGTGTGAAGGCCGACCAGTAGCACGCCGGGCCCCCGGCCGCTGCGGCGTGCCGGCACATGCGCCCGTCTGCCCCAATTCTCCCGAATGAACTGCCTTACGGAGCCTGACAGATGCAGCGTCATCTCATCTCGGCCGCCGACCTCACCCGTGACGACGCCGTCCTGATCCTCGACACCGCCGAGGAGATGGCCCGGGTGGCCGACCGACCGATCAAGAAGCTGCCGACCCTGCGCGGCCGGACGATCGTCAACCTCTTCTTCGAGGACTCCACGCGTACACGGATCTCCTTCGAGGCCGCCGAGAAGCGCCTCTCCGCCGACGTCATCAACTTCTCCGCCAAGGGATCGAGCGTGTCCAAGGGCGAGTCCCTGAAGGACACCGCCCAGACCTTGGAAGCCATGGGCGTCGACGCCGTGGTCATCCGGCACGGCGCCTCCGGAGCTCCCTACCGCCTCGCCAACTCGGGCTGGATCGACGCGGCCGTCGTCAACGCCGGGGACGGTACCCACCAGCACCCCACCCAGGCTCTCCTGGACGCCTTCACCATGCGCCGCCGGCTGATCGGCTGCGACGCCGGCCTGGGCCAGGACCTGTCTGGCAAGCGCATCACCATCGTCGGTGACGTCCTGCACAGCCGGGTCGCCCGCTCCAACGTGGACCTGCTGCACACCCTCGGGGCCGAGGTCACCCTGGTCGCCCCGCCCACCCTGCTGCCGGTCGGGATCGAGTCCTGGCCGTGCGCGGTGTCGTACGACCTCGACAGCACACTGTCCAAGTGCGATGCCGTGATGATGCTGCGCGTCCAGCGTGAACGCATGCACGCCGCCTTCTTTCCCACCGAGCGCGAGTACTCGCGGCGCTACGGCCTCGACGGCGAGCGCATGGCAAAGCTGCCCGAGCACGCCATCGTCATGCACCCCGGCCCGATGGTCCGCGGCATGGAGATCACCGCCGAGGTCGCCGACTCCAGCCGCTGCACCGTCGTCGAACAGGTCGCCAACGGAGTCTCGATCCGGATGGCCGTGCTCTACCTACTCCTCGGCGGCAACGAGCCCGCCGCCGCCCACCCGTCGTCCACCGCCGCCGTTGCTCCGACGCACTCCGCGGCCGCCTCCGCATCCCGTACCGAGGAGAAGTAAGACCCATGAGCAAGATCTTGATCCGTGGTGCGAAGGTGCTCGGCGGCGAGCCGCAGGACGTGCTGATCGACGGCGAGACGATCGCCGAGGTGGGCGCGGACCTGAGGGCGGAGGGCGCCGAGGTCATCGAGGCCGACGGCAAGGTGCTGCTGCCCGGCCTGGTCGATCTGCACACCCACCTGCGCGAGCCCGGCCGCGAGGACTCCGAGACGGTCCTCACCGGCACCCGGGCGGCCGCATCCGGCGGTTACACGGCGGTCTTCGCCATGGCCAACACCTTCCCGGTCGCCGACACCGCCGGTGTGGTCGAGCAGGTCTGGCGACTCGGCCAGGAGCACGGCTACTGCGACGTCCAGCCCATTGGTGCCGTCACCGTCGGTCTGGAGGGCAGGAAGCTCGCCGAGCTGGGCGCCATGCACGAGTCCGCCGCCGGGGTCACCGTCTTCTCGGACGACGGCAAATGCGTGGACGACGCGGTGATCATGCGTCGCGCGCTGGAGTACGTGAAGGCGTTCGGCGGTGTCGTCGCCCAGCACGCGCAGGAACCGCGGCTCACCGAGGGTGCCCAGATGAACGAGGGCGTCGTCTCCGCCGAGCTGGGCTTGGGCGGCTGGCCGGCCGTCGCGGAGGAGTCGATCATCGCGCGGGACGTCCTGCTCGCCGAACACGTCGGCTCCCGCGTCCACATCTGCCACCTGTCGACCGCCGGAAGCGTGGAGATCGTCCGCTGGGCCAAGTCCCGCGGCATCCAGGTCACCGCCGAGGTCACCCCGCACCACCTGTTGCTCACCGACGAGCTGGTGCGGACGTACAACCCCGTCTACAAGGTCAACCCGCCGCTGCGCACCGAGCGCGACGTGCTCGCCCTGCGCGAGGCGCTCGCCGACGGCACGATCGACATCGTCGCCACCGACCACGCCCCGCACCCGCACGAGGACAAGGACTGCGAGTGGGCTGCTGCGGCCATGGGCATGGTCGGCCTGGAGACCGCGTTGGCGGTGGTGCAGGAGACCATGGTGAGCACGGGCCTGCTGGACTGGGCCGGCGTCGCCGACCGCATGTCCGTCAAGCCCGCGCAGATCGGACGGGCCACCGGGCACGGCCGTCCCGTCTCGGCCGGTGAGCCGGCCAACCTCACGCTCGTCGACACGGCCTACCGTGGCCAGGTAGATCCCGCGGGCTTCGCCTCGCGCAGCCGCAACACCCCGTACGAGGGGCGTGAGCTGCCGGGCCGTGTGACGCACACGTGGCTGCGGGGCAAGGCCACGCTCGTCGACGGGAAGCTCACGTGACACCTGTAATCCTGCTGGCCGAGGCCAAGAAATCGGCCGAGGTCACCGACTGGGGGGCGCGCATCGGCTGGCTCGTCGGCCTCGCCCTGTTCGTCCTGCTCGTCTACTGGCTGATGCGCGAGGGCTGGAAGTGGCGCGGCACCCTCCAGGGTGACCTGCCTGCGCTGCACAGCGCGCCGGAGGAGACCGGTCCGGCGAAACTGGTCTTGAGTGGCCGCTACCACGGCTCCACCACCGCCGGGCAGTGGCTGGACCGCATCGTGGCCCACGGCCTCGGCACCCGCAGCCGGGTCGAGTTGACGCTGACGGACCAAGGCCTGGAGGTCGAACGCCCCGGAGCGACCGACTTCTTCATCCCCGCCGCCGCACTGCGCGGCGCCCGGCTGGACAAGGGCATCGCGGGCAAGGTCCTCACCGAGGGCGGACTGCTGGTGGTGACCTGGGCGCACGGCGACAAGCTGATCGACTCCGGCTTCCGCTCCGACCACGCGGCCGAGCACACCGAGTGGGTCGGCACCTTGAACCAGATGATCAACGACACGGAAGGCGCACGATGACGACCTCCACCAGGGGAAGCTCCTCGCAGAGGACCAGGGCGCTTCCCGCCGTACTCGTCCTGGAGGACGGCCGCGCCTTCCGCGGCCGTGCCTACGGGGCCGTGGGGGAGACCTTCGGCGAGGCCGTGTTCTCCACCGGCATGACCGGCTACCAGGAGACCCTCACCGACCCGTCGTACGACCGCCAGATCGTCGTCGCGACGGCGCCGCAGATCGGCAACACCGGCTGGAACGACGAGGACGACGAGTCGAGCCGCATCTGGGTCTCCGGTTACGTCGTGCGCGATCCCGCACGCGTGCCGTCCAACTGGCGGGCCAAGCGCTCCCTGGACGACGAACTGGAACGGCAGGGCGTGGTCGGCATCTCCGGCATCGACACCCGGGCCCTCACCCGCCACCTGCGCGAGCGCGGCTCCATGCGGGCCGGGATCTTCTCCGGCGAGGCGATCGTGGCTGAGGCCGAACTCCTCACCCGTGTGCAGGCGCAGCCGCACATGAAGGGCGCGAGCCTCTACGAGGAGGTCGCCACGAAGGAGGCCTACGTGGTCCCGGCGATCGGCGAGAAGAAGTTCACCGTCGCCGCCATCGACCTCGGCATCAAGGGCATGACCCCGCACCGTATGGCCGAGCGCGGCATCGAGGTGCACGTACTGCCCGCCACCGCCACGGTCGACGACGTGTACGCCATCGAGCCGGACGGTGTGTTCTTCTCCAACGGCCCCGGCGACCCGGCGACCGCCGACGGCCCGGTCGCGCTCATGACCGCCGTGCTGGAGCGCAGGACGCCGCTGTTCGGCATCTGCTTCGGAAACCAGATCCTCGGCCGTGCGCTCGGCTTCGGCACCTACAAACTGAAGTACGGCCACCGCGGCATCAACCAGCCGGTCCAGGACCGTACGACCGGCAAGGTCGAGGTCACCGCCCACAACCACGGCTTCGCCGTGGACGCACCGCTCGACAAGACCAGCGAGACGAGGTTCGGCCGCGCCGAGGTCTCGCACGTCTGCCTGAACGACAACGTTGTGGAGGGGCTGCACCTGCTCGACCAGCCCGCCTTCTCCGTCCAGTACCACCCCGAAGCGGCAGCGGGCCCGCACGACGCCGCCTACCTGTTCGACCGCTTCGTCTCCCTGATGGAGGGCCAGCGTGCCTAAGCGCACCGATATCCAGTCCGTCCTGGTCATCGGCTCCGGCCCGATCGTCATTGGCCAGGCCGCCGAGTTCGACTACTCCGGCACCCAGGCGTGCCGCGTGCTCAAGTCGGAGGGCCTGCGTGTGGTCCTCGTCAACTCCAATCCGGCGACGATCATGACCGACCCGGAGATTGCCGACGCCACCTACGTCGAGCCGATCACCCCCGAGTTCGTCGAGAAGATCATCGCCAAGGAGCGCCCCGACGCCCTGCTGCCCACCCTGGGTGGCCAGACCGCCCTGAACACTGCCATCTCGCTGCACGACAGCGGTGCCCTCGCCAAGTACGGCGTCGAACTGATCGGTGCCAAGCCCGAGGCCATCCACAAGGGCGAGGACCGCGACCAGTTCAAGGAGGTCGTGGAGGAGGTCCGGCGCAAGACCGGGCACGGCGAGTCCGCCCGCTCGGTCATCTGCCACTCCATGGACGACGTCCTCAAGGGCGTGGACGAGCTCGGCGGCTACCCGGTCGTCGTCCGCCCGTCCTTCACCATGGGGGGAGCCGGCTCGGGCTTCGCCCACGACGAGGACGAACTGCGCCGCATCGCGGGCCAGGGCCTCACCCTCTCGCCGACCACCGAGGTGCTCCTGGAGGAGTCCATCCTCGGCTGGAAGGAGTACGAGCTGGAGCTGATGCGCGACAAGCACGACAACGTCGTGGTCGTCTGCTCCATCGAGAACTTCGACCCGATGGGCGTGCACACCGGTGACTCGATCACCGTCGCACCCGCGATGACGCTGACCGACCGCGAGTACCAGATCCTGCGGGACATCGGCATCGCCGTCATCCGCGAGGTCGGCGTCGACACCGGCGGCTGCAACATCCAGTTCGCGGTGAACCCGGCCGACGGCCGCGTCATCGTCATCGAGATGAACCCCCGCGTGTCGCGGTCCTCGGCGCTCGCGTCCAAGGCGACCGGTTTCCCGATCGCCAAGATCGCCGCGAAGCTGGCCGTCGGGTACACCCTCGACGAGATCCCGAACGACATCACGCAGGAGACTCCTGCCTCCTTCGAGCCCACGCTCGACTACGTGGTCGTCAAGGCCCCGCGGTTCGCCTTCGAGAAGTTCCCGCAGGCCGACTCCACACTGACCACCACCATGAAGTCGGTCGGTGAGGCCATGGCCATCGGCCGCAACTTCCCCGAGGCATTCCAGAAGGCGCTGCGCTCGCTGGAGAAGAAGGGCAGCCAATTCACCTTCGTCGGCGAGCCCGGGGACAAGGACGCGCTGCTGCGCGAGGCCGTGCGGCCCACCGACGGCCGGATCAACACCGTCATGCAGGCCATCCGCGCGGGCGCCACGCCCGAGGAGGTCTTCGCGCACACGAAGATCGACCCGTGGTTCGTGGACCAGCTCTTCCTGATCAAGGAGATCGCGGATGGACTGGCTGAGGCGCCCGAGCTGACCGGTGAACTGCTGGCCGAGGCCAAGCGGCACGGCTTCTCCGACCAGCAGGTCAGCGAGATCCGAGGCCTGCGCGAGGACGTGGTCCGCGAGGTCCGGCACGCGCTCGGCATCCGCCCGGTCTACAAGACGGTCGACACCTGCGCCGCCGAGTTCGCCGCGAGGACGCCGTACTTCTACTCCTCCTACGACGAGGAGTCCGAGGTCGCGCAGCGCGAGAAGCCCGCGGTGATCATCCTGGGCTCCGGCCCGAACCGCATCGGCCAGGGCATCGAGTTCGACTACTCGTGCGTCCACGCCTCCTTCGCCCTGTCCGATGCCGGGTACGAGACCGTGATGGTCAACTGCAACCCGGAGACCGTCTCCACCGACTACGACACCTCCGACCGCCTGTACTTCGAGCCGCTGACGCTGGAAGACGTGCTGGAGATCGTGCATGCGGAATCCCTCGCCGGCCCGATCGCCGGTGTCATCGTCCAACTGGGTGGCCAAACCCCGCTCGGCCTCTCGCAGGCACTGAAGGACAACGGAGTGCCGGTCGTCGGCACGTCCCCGGAGGCCATCCACGCGGCAGAGGACCGTGGCGCTTTCGGCCGTGTGCTGAAGGAGGCGGGCCTGCCGGCCCCGAAGCACGGTACGGCCACCACGTTCGGCGAGGCCAAGGCCATCGCGGACGAGATCGGCTACCCGGTCCTGGTTCGCCCCTCCTACGTCCTCGGCGGGCGCGGCATGGAGATCGTCTACGACGAGACCCGACTCGCCGCCTACATCGCCGAGTCGACCGAGATCAGTCCCTCCCGGCCGGTCCTGGTCGACCGCTTCCTGGACGACGCCATCGAGATCGACGTCGACGCCCTCTACGACGGCGAGGAGCTGTACCTCGGCGGTGTGATGGAGCACATCGAGGAAGCCGGCATCCACTCCGGCGACTCGGCCTGTGCCCTGCCCCCGATCACGCTCGGCGGCTTCGACATCAAGCGGCTGCGCGCCTCCACCGAGGCCATCGCCAAGGGCGTCGGCGTCCGCGGCCTGATCAACATCCAGTTCGCGATGGCGGGCGACATCCTCTACGTGCTGGAGGCGAACCCGCGCGCCTCGCGTACGGTGCCCTTCACCTCGAAGGCGACCGCGGTGCCGCTCGCGAAGGCCGCCGCCCGGATCTCGCTGGGCGCGACGATCGCCGAACTGCGCGCCGAAGGCATGCTGCCCGGGTCCGGTGACGGCGGTGAGCTGCCGCTGGACGCGCCGATCTCCGTCAAGGAGGCCGTCATGCCGTGGTCGCGGTTCCGCGACATCCAGGGCCGTGGCGTCGACACCGTCCTCGGCCCGGAGATGCGCTCCACGGGTGAGGTCATGGGCATCGACTCCGTCTTCGGCACGGCGTACGCCAAGTCGCAGGCGGGTGCCTACGGTCCGCTGCCCACCAAGGGCCGTGCCTTCATCTCGGTCGCCAACCGCGACAAGCGCTCGATGATCTTCCCGGCCCGGGAGCTGGTCGCCCACGGCTTCGAACTGTTGGCGACCTCCGGTACCGCAGAGGTCCTCAAGCGCAACGGCATCAACGCCAAGGTCGTGCGCAAACAGTCCGAGGGCACCGGCCCGAACGGTGAGAGGACCATCGTCCAGCTCATCCACGACGGCGAGGTCGACCTCATCGTGAACACCCCGTACGGCACCGGCGGCCGTCTCGACGGCTACGACATCCGCACGGCGGCGGTGGCGCGTTCGGTCCCGTGCCTGACGACCGTCCAGGCGCTCGCGGCGGCCGTCCAGGGCATCGATGCCCTCAACCACGGTGACGTGGGCGTCCGCTCGCTCCAGGAACACGCGGAACACCTGACCGCGGCCCGCGACTAGCAGCCGAAGAGGGGGACACCGGATACGGTGTCCCCCTCTTCGTGAGGACGGGCACCCGTCTTCACGAGGATCCCTGAGGACTTTCCGAGATGTACACACTCTTCTTCCGCCTGGTTTTCACCCGGATGGATCCGGAGCGGGCCCACCACCTGGCCTTCCGCTGGATCCGCCGCGCGGTCCGCGTCCCGGTGCTCCGCACCCTCGTCGCGGCCGTGCTCGCCCCCCGTCACAAGGAACTGCGCACGGAGGCCTTCGGGTTGCGCATGCACGGTCCCTTCGGGCTCGCCGCAGGCTTCGACAAGAACGCCGCCGCGATCGACGGGATGGCAATGCTGGGCTTCGACCACGTCGAGATCGGCACGGTGACGGGCGAGCCGCAGCCCGGCAACCCCAAGAAGCGGCTGTTCCGCCTCGTCGCGGACCGCGCGTTGATCAACCGCATGGGTTTCAACAACGACGGCTCGCTGGCCGTCGCGGCCCGCCTCGCCACCCGTGAACCGGTGTTCAGGACGATCGTGGGTGTCAACATCGGCAAGACGAAGGTCGTGCCGGAGGCGGAGGCCGCCGGCGACTACGTGAAGTCGGCCGAGCGCCTGGCGCCGTACGCCGACTACCTGGTCGTCAACGTCTCCTCGCCGAACACGCCCGGCCTGCGCAATCTGCAAGCGGTCGATCACCTGCGCCCGCTGCTGTCCGCCGTCCGCGAGGCCGCCGACCGCACGGTCGCGAGCCGGCGCGTCCCGCTCTTGGTGAAGATCGCCCCGGACCTCGCCGACGAGGACATCGACGCCGTGGCCGACCTGGCCGTGGAGCTCGGCCTGGACGGAATCATCGCCACCAACACCACCATCGCGCGTGAGGGCCTCGGCCTCAGGTCGGCCGCCTCGCTGGTGAAGGAGTCCGGTGGCCTGTCCGGTGCCCCGCTCAAGGAACGGTCTCTTGAGGTCCTGCGGCGCCTGTACGCGCGCGTGGGCGACCGGATCACCCTGGTGGGCGTCGGCGGCATCGAGACGGCTGAGGACGCCTGGCAGCGCATTCTGGCCGGTGCCACGCTCGTCCAGGGGTACAGCGCCTTCATCTACGAAGGCCCCTTCTGGTGCCGGGCCGTGCACCAGGGTCTCGCCGCCCGTCTGCGCACCAGTCCCTATGCCACCCTCGCCGACGCCGTCGGTGCCGACGTAAGGAAGTCCGCATGAGTGTCCTGGAACCGTTCGGTGCCCGTCTGCGCCGCGCCATGGACGAGCGCGGCCCGCTGTGCGTGGGCATCGACCCGCACGCCTCCCTGCTCGCCGCGTGGGGCCTGAACGACGATGTGGCCGGACTGGAGCGGTTCAGCCGCACCGTCGTGGAGGCGGTGGCCGACCGGGTCGCCGTCATGAAGCCGCAGAGCGCGTTCTACGAGCGGTTCGGCTCGCGCGGAATCGCCGTCCTGGAGAAGACGGTCGAGCAGGCGCGTGCGGCCGGTGCTCTGGTCGTGATGGACGCCAAGCGCGGTGACATCGGCTCGACCATGGCCGGGTATGCCGAGGCCTACCTGCGCAAGGGCGCCCCACTGTTCTCCGATGCCCTCACCGTCTCGCCGTACCTCGGTTACGGCTCGCTCAGTCCGGCCGTCGCGCTGGCGCGGGAGAGCGGTGCCGGGCTGTTCGTGCTGGCATTGACCTCGAACCCGGAGGGCCCCGAGGTGCAGCACGCGGTGCGCGCCGACGGCCGCTCGGTGGGCGCGACCGTGCTCGCCCACCTGGCCGTGGAGAACGCGGGCGAGGAACCGCTGGGTTCCTTCGGAGCGGTCGTCGGTGCGACGGTCGGTGACCTGTCGTCCCACGACCTCGACATCAACGGACCGCTCCTCGCGCCGGGTGTCGGGGCGCAGGGCGCGACGCCGGCCGATCTGCCCGGCCTCTTCGGTCCGGCGCTGCGCAACGTCGTCCCGAACGTCAGCCGTGGTGTGCTGCGTCACGGTCCCGAAGTCGGAGCGCTGCGTTCGGTCACGGAGCATTTCGCGGAGGAGATCCGGGCAGCCGTGGGCGGTGCCTGACCCCTCGGCGGCGGGCTCGGTGTGGGGTGTCGGAACAACTTGAACGTGAATACATCCTCAAATCGAGGGCAGTATGTCTGAAATGTCTGGCCTGATGGAGGCTGACCAGGACTTTTCCGCTGTTCTCGCTGACTCTGGCGCACTTGCCCGCTAGTCTCCGAGCAGAGTGAACGGGCGAAGCGTGTTGCTCGTGGCTCCCCAGGTGTGGGGCGACTAGGTTCCTCACCGGTCCGTATCCGACAGTTCGACATCCGAGGTGACGTAGGCGTGGCTCTTCCGCCCCTTACCCCTGAACAGCGCGCAGCCGCGCTCGAAAAGGCCGCCGCGGCTCGCCGGGAGCGGGCCGAGGTCAAGAATCGACTCAAGCACTCCGGCGCCTCCCTGCACGAGGTCATCAAGCAGGGCCAGGAGAACGACGTCATCGGCAAGATGAAGGTCTCCGCCCTCCTTGAGTCCCTGCCGGGCGTGGGCAAGGTCCGCGCCAAGCAGATCATGGAGCGTCTGGGCATCTCCGAGAGCCGCCGGGTGCGCGGCCTCGGTTCCAACCAGATCGCCTCCCTGGAGCGTGAGTTCGGCAGCACCGGCTCCTGAGGGGGCCTCCCGGCGCACTGACGGCCGGGCCGGGAGTCCCGGGCACTCCGGGATTGCTGGAATAATCGCTGCATGAGTGAACGTCCGCGGCTGACCGTGCTCTCCGGCCCCTCGGGGGTCGGCAAGAGCACGGTCGTCGCCCATATGCGCAAGGAACACCCCGACGTCTGGCTCTCGGTGTCGGCGACCACCCGCAAGCCGCGTCCCGGTGAGCAACACGGAGTCCACTACTTCTTCGTGACCGACGAGGAGATGGACAAGCTGATCGCCAACGGTGAGCTGCTGGAGTGGGCCGAGTTCGCCGGCAACCGCTACGGCACACCGCGCGCGGCCGTGCTGGAGCGGCTGGAGAAGGGCGAGCCCGTCCTGCTGGAGATCGACCTCCAGGGTGCTCGCCAGGTCCGGGAGTCGATGTCCGACGCCCGGCTGGTGTTTCTGGCTCCGCCCTCCTGGGAGGAGCTGGTGCGCAGGCTCACCGGCCGTGGGACCGAGCCGCCAGAAGTCATCGAGCGCCGTCTGGGGGCGGCCAGGACCGAGCTCGCGGCCGAACCGGAGTTCGATCTGACCTTGGTCAACACCTCCGTCGAGGACGTGGCCCGCGAGCTGCTAGCCTTGATGGACGTTGTGTGATCGTCTCTCGTGAGTGTGACTGCCCACAGTGACCGGTCGCACCGACTGAATTCTTTCCCACCCATCGGAAGGTAGAGCGTGTCCTCTTCCATCACCGCGCCCGAGGGCATCATCAACCCGCCGATCGACGAGCTCCTCGAGGCCACCGACTCGAAGTACAGCCTCGTGATCTACGCGGCCAAGCGTGCCCGCCAGATCAACGCGTACTACTCGCAGCTCGGCGAGGGCCTCCTGGAGTACGTCGGTCCGCTTGTCGACACCCACGTCCACGAGAAGCCGCTCTCGATCTCCCTGCGCGAGATCAACGCCGGTCTGCTGACCTCCGAGGCCATTGAGGGGCCGGCACAGTAGTACTTTCGGATTGCGGTTGACTTATCCACAGGCTCGGCAGTCACGCTGCCGGGCCTGTGGTGTGTCATGGGTGTTGCAGGGTTCCGAGTCCGGGGAGAAATCGTGGACAAGCCGAGGGTCGTTCTGGGGGTCAGCGGCGGCATCGCCGCGTACAAGGCCTGTGAGCTGCTGAGAAGGTTCACGGAGTCGGGCCATGACGTCCGCGTCGTGCCCACCGCCTCCGCGCTGCACTTCGTCGGTGCCGCCACCTGGTCCGCCCTGTCCGGCAAGCCGGTCGCCACCGAGGTCTGGGACGAGGTCCACGACGTCCCGCACGTCCGCATCGGCCAGCGCGCAGACCTGGTCATCGTCGCTCCGGCCACCGCCGACATGCTCGCCAAAGCCGCTCACGGCCTCGCGGACGACCTGCTGACCAACACGCTCCTCACGGCCCGCTGCCCGGTGGTCTTCGCTCCGGCGATGCACACCGAGATGTGGGAGCACCCCGCCACCCAGGCGAACGTGGCCACGCTGCGCCGCCGCGGTGCCGTCGTCATCGAGCCCGCAGTCGGCCGCCTCACCGGTGTCGACACCGGCAAGGGCCGGCTGCCCGACCCGGCAGAGATCTTCGAGGCGTGCCGCCGGGTGCTGGCCCGTGGGGCCACCGAGCCCGACCTCACGGGCCGGCACGTCATCGTGTCCGCCGGCGGCACCCGCGAACCCCTCGACCCGGTCCGCTTCCTCGGTAACCGCTCCTCCGGCAAGCAGGGCTACGCCCTCGCCCGCACCGCAGCGGCCCGTGGCGCCCGGGTGACGCTGATCGCGGCCAACACCGGCCTGCCCGACCCGGCTGGAGTGGACGTCGTCCAGGTCGGTACGGCCGTCCAACTGCGCGAGGCCGTACTCAAGGCCGCTGCGGACGCCGACGCGGTGGTCATGGCCGCCGCCGTCGCCGACTTCCGTCCGGCCGCCTACGCCGCCGGGAAGATCAAGAAGAGGGACGGCCAGGATCCTGATCCCGTCGGCCTGGTGCGAAATCCGGACATCCTCGCGGAGGTATCCACCGACCGGCCCCGCGCCGGTCAGGTGATCGTCGGCTTTGCCGCCGAGACCGACGACGTCCTTGCCAACGGCCGCGTCAAACTCGCCCGCAAGGGATGTGACCTGCTGGTGGTCAACGAGGTGGGGGAGCGCAAGACGTTCGGTTCCGAGGAGAACGAGGCCGTCGTGCTGGGCGCCGACGGGAGCGAGACGCCGGTCCCGTACGGACCCAAGGAAGCCCTGGCCGACACGGTCTGGGACCTGGTCGTACAGCGGCTGGTCTGACGCCCGGTTGCTCCGGGCCGACGTGGAGGCGAGGGTGACGGCGGGCACACGGACCACTTGAATTCCGGTGTGGCGGCCCTGGCCAACGCCGCCCCGCATTGTGCAGAATGCCCGTGCCGCAGGTCACAGCGCTCCCGAGAGGCGAGACGGTGGCCCACGGGCCGAGTGCGACCGATAAACTGTTCACGGACGACGCCGGGCGCTGCCTTGCGTCGTCTGCAAATGATCAGCCAGCAGCCGCTGCAACCACAGGGAGCGTTGTGTCCCGTCGCCTGTTCACCTCGGAGTCTGTCACCGAGGGCCACCCGGACAAGATCGCTGACCAGATCAGTGACACCATTCTCGACGCGCTGCTGCGCGAGGACCCGACCTCCCGGGTCGCCGTCGAGACGCTGATCACTACCGGCCTGGTGCACGTGGCCGGCGAGGTCACCACCAAGGCCTACGCGGACATCGCGACCCTCGTCCGCGAAAAGATCCTGGAGATCGGCTACGACTCCTCCAAGAAGGGCTTCGACGGCGCCTCCTGCGGAGTGTCGGTGTCCATCGGCGCACAGTCCCCGGACATCGCGCAGGGGGTCGACGCGGCGTACGAGGCCCGGGTCGAGAGTGCCGCAGCAGGCGAAGACGTGGACGAGCTGGACCGACAGGGCGCGGGCGACCAGGGCCTGATGTTCGGCTACGCGTCCGACGAGACGCCGACCCTGATGCCGCTGCCCGTCTTCCTGGCGCACCGTCTGTCCAAGCGCCTCTCCGAGGTCCGCAAGAACGGCACCATCCCCTACCTGCGCCCGGACGGCAAGACACAGGTCACCATCGAGTACGACGGCGACAAGGCGGTCCGCCTGGACACCGTGGTCGTCTCCTCCCAGCACGCCTCGGACATCGACTTGGAGTCGTTGCTCGCCCCCGACATCCGCGAATTCGTGGTGGAACCGGAGCTGAAGGCCCTGCTGGACGAGGGCATCAAGCTGGAGACCGAGAACTACCGGCTGCTGGTCAACCCGACCGGCCGCTTCGAGATCGGCGGCCCGATGGGCGACGCCGGCCTGACCGGCCGCAAGATCATCATCGACACGTACGGCGGTATGGCCCGCCATGGTGGGGGCGCCTTCTCGGGCAAGGACCCGTCCAAGGTCGACCGCTCGGCCGCCTACGCGATGCGCTGGGTCGCCAAGAACGTGGTCGCCGCAGGCCTGGCCTCCCGCTGCGAGGTGCAGGTCGCCTACGCCATCGGCAAGGCGGAGCCGGTGGGCCTGTTCGTGGAGACGTTCGGCACCCACAAGGTGGAGCCCGAGAAGATCGAGAAGGCGATCGAGGAGGTCTTCGACCTGCGTCCGGCCGCGATCATCCGGGACCTCGACCTGCTGCGCCCGATCTACGCCCAGACGGCGGCATACGGACACTTCGGCCGTGAGCTGCCGGACTTCACCTGGGAGCGCACCGACCGGGTGGACGCCCTGCGCGCCGCCACGGGGCTGTAGCCTCGCGCCCGTCCTCGCAACGCATCGAGGCCCGGCCGCCCTTCGGGAGGCCGGGCCTCGGCAGGTCCCGCCGCCCGGCGGGCCTGTGCCGGGCGCGTACCGCTGGCCGACTCCTGGGAGCCATTGGCCTTGGGAAGCTGCTTCGCGTGCGCGGGGTGAACGCGGGCGGGCATCGGCTGACGCCGCGCTGTCGGTGCCGTTTGGTAAGAATGCAAGCGTGAGCAGCGAGAACGGACGGGGGGACGGCGCCCAAGGGGCAGCGCCGGAGCAGCTCGCGCTCATCCGGGAGAGCGTGCGCAAGGCGAACACGCCCCGGGCCAAGCCGCGGACCTGGCGAGGGGCCGCGCTCGCCGCGCGGTTGCCCGTCGCACGGGTGTTGGTCGACAAGGGCGTCCTGCACTTGGACCGGTACTTCGACTACGCGGTTCCCGAGGAACTCGACGAGCAGGCGCAGCCCGGGGTCAGGGTGCGGGTGCGGTTCGGGGCCGGGCGGCACCGGGTGCGCGAGGGGCGCCGCGAGGGCGGCGGGCTGGTCGACGGCTTCCTCATCGAGCGACGGGCCGAGTCCGACTACTCCGGGCCGTTGGCCGCCCTGGCCCAGGTCGTCTCGCCGGAGCCGGTGCTGAGCGAGGAACTGCTGGGACTGGCGCGGGCCGTCGCCGACCGGTACGCGGGCAGCCTCGCCGACGTGCTCCAACTGGCCGTGCCGCCCCGCAGCGCGCGCGCCGAGCAGCGGCCCTCGCCTGCGGCGCTGCCACCACCGAGCGCACCGGACACCGGTTCCTGGGACCGTTACGAGCACGGGCACGCCTTCCTCGGGGCGCTGGCCTCAGGAAGAAGCCCCAGGGCCCTGTGGCACGCGCTACCGGGTCCGCTGTGGAGCGAGGAACTGGCCCGGGCCGTCGTCGCCACGCTCGCCTCGGGACGCGGCGCCCTCGTCGTCGTACCGGACGGGCGGTCCGCCACGCGGGTCGACCGTGCACTCACCGAGCTGCTGGGCGAGGGTGCCCATGCGCTGCTGACCGCCGACGCCGGACCCGAGAAGCGGTACGCGCAGTGGCTCGCCGTGCGGCGGGGGTCCGTGCGCGCCGTCGTCGGTACCCGGGCGGCCATGTTCGCCCCGGTGACGGATCTGGGCCTCGTCGCGATCTGGGACGACGGTGACGACAGCCACAGCGAGCAGCACGCGCCACAGCCCCATGCGCGGGACGTGCTGCTGCTGCGGGCAGCTTTGGACAAGTGCGCTTTTCTGGCTGGAAGTTGGAGCTGCACGGTGGAGGCCGCCCAGCTCGTCGAGAGTGGCTGGGCCCGACCGCTGGTCGCCGGGCGTGAGCAGGTGCGGCGGACCGCGCCTGTGGTTCGGACCGTCGGCGACGACGACCTCGCGCGCGACGAGGCCGCCCGTGCCGCCCGGCTGCCCAGCGTCGCCTGGCAGGTGGCCCGTGAGGGGCTGCGTCACGGGCCGGTGCTGGTCCAGGTGCCCCGGCGCGGATACGTCCCGCGCATGGCCTGCGCCCGGTGCCGGGCTCCCGCGCGGTGCCGGCACTGTGCGGGGCCGCTCGAAGGCAAGGACGGGGGCCTGCTGGGGTGCGGGTGGTGCGGGCGCGTGGAGAGCGGTTGGCACTGTCTGGAGTGCGGTGGTTTCCGGCTCCGAGCACAGGTCGTGGGTGCGCGGCGCACCGCCGAGGAGCTGGGGCGGGCCTTCCCCGCCGTACCCGTGCGCACCTCGGGGCGCGAGCAGGTGCTGGACACCGTCCCGGGCACGCCGGCGCTAGTGGTGAGCACACCGGGGGCCGAACCGGTCGCCGAGGGGGGGTATGCGGCGGCCCTGCTGTTGGACGGCTGGGCGATGCTGGGGCGGCCAGACCTGCGGGCCGGAGAGGAGGCGCTGCGCCGCTGGATCGCGGCGGCAGCGCTGGTGCGGCCACAGGAGCAGGGCGGGACGGTCGTAGTGGTGGCCGAGCCGACCTTGCGGCCGGTGCAGGCGCTGGTGCGCTGGGATCCGGTCGGGCACGCAGTACGGGAGTTGACCGAACGGGCCGAGCTGGGATTCCCGCCGGTGTCGCGGATGGCGGCCGTGTCCGGAACGGCTGCGGCCGTTGCCGAGTACCTGGCAGCCGTCGAGCTGCCGCCGGACGCCGAGGTGCTGGGGCCGGTACCGCTGCCGCCGACGCCGCCCGGCCGACCGCGCAGGCCCGGCGCGGCGCCGCCCGGCGAGCACTGGGAACGGGCACTCGTCCGGGTACCGCGGGGCAGCGGGGCCGCGCTGGCCTCCGCGCTCAAGACCGCGCAGGCCGCTCGCCTGGCCCGGGGGAGCGGGGCGCCGGTCCGGGTGCGGATCGATCCACCGGACATCGGGTGACGGGCACCTGGGTTGCGTATGCCCTCCCGGAGGACTCGCGGGAGTCTCCTAGGAGGGCGGTGTTCGGCGCGTCAGCCGTTGCGCGGTCCGGGGAAGGCCGACGGCCGGTTGTCCTCGCGCAGCGTCGGGCTGCCCGAGGTCGGCTGGCTGGGCATGGAACGGGCCGCCGGGACCGTCGGCAGGCCCGCGTTCGCGCTGACGGTGCGGGTGCCGGATGGCTCCGGCGTCCGCTCGCCCTCGGCGGGCGCCTGGGCCGACGCGCGGCGCGCGCCGTAGCGGCGGTGCACCGCCTGCTTGGTGACCCCGAGCGCCGAGCCCACCGCGTCCCACGAGAAGCCGAGCGAGCGGTCGAAGTCCACGGCGGCCGTGACCAGGGTTTCGACACTGTCCCGGAGCTCCTGGGCGAGGCGGACCGTCGGGGCGGGAGCACGTCCGTAGACGACAAAGCCCGTGGACGGGCCGGTGCGGCGCGGGCGGTAGACGTTGCCCAACTGGGCGGTGAGCGTGCGCAGCGCGTCCACCTGCCGGCGGACCCGCTCGATGTCCCGCACCAGCAAGTGCAGGCTGGCCCGGGCCTGGGCGTCGTGGGTTGCGTGGTCGGCCATGAACAAGCCTCTCGAACCGGCGTTGAAAGGATATTGGGCCGCGAACGCGGCCCGATGTGGTCAACTCTTTCTTGACCAACGCGCCTGTGGTCCGCTGGTCACGGGGTGGGGCGTACCGGCATATGCGTACGCCCGTCGCCCGCCCTTGCGCCGTTCGCTGCCGTGTGTTGCTGTTCACTGCTGGTCGGCCGGGGCAGCGGACGACGTGTCGGTGGAGGATCTCCGTCCACGGCTGTCCGGTCGTGGTCATTACACTGGTGTGCTGCCCGTCCGAACCCCGCCCGAGAGGCCCGATCCCGTCTATGAAGCTCGTCTTCGCCGGTACCCCCGAGGTCGCCGTTCCCGCTCTGGACGCCCTGATCGCCTCCGGGCGGCACGAGGTGGCCGCCGTCGTCACGCGGCCCGACGCGCCCGCCGGACGTGGGCGCAGGCTGGTGGCGTCGCCCGTGGCCCAGCGGGCGGAAGAAGCCGGGATCGAGGTGCTCAAGCCCCTGAAGCCGCGGGACCCGCAGTTCCTCGCGCGGCTGACGGAGATTGCGCCGGACTGCTGCCCGGTCGTGGCGTACGGTGCCCTGCTGCCGAAGGCCGCCCTTGACATCCCGGCACACGGTTGGGTCAACCTGCACTTCTCACTGCTGCCCGCCTGGCGCGGAGCCGCGCCGGTGCAGCACGCCCTCATGGCGGGTGACGAGATCACGGGCGCATCCACGTTCCTCATCGAGGAAGGCCTCGACTCCGGACCCGTCTACGGCACCGTGACGGAGCGGATCCGGCCCACCGACACCAGCGGGGACCTGCTCACCCGTCTCGCCTTCGCGGGCGCCGGTCTGCTCGCCGCCACCATGGATGGCGTCGAGGACGGCACCCTGAAGGCCATGCCGCAACCGTCCGACGGCATCACCCTCGCACCGAAGATCACCGTCGAGAACGCCCAGGTCGACTGGGCGGCGCCCGCACTGCGCATCGACCGGGTCGTCCGCGGATGCACCCCGGCGCCCGGCGCGTGGACCGCCTTCCGCGGCGAGCGGCTCAAACTCATTCAGGTCAGGCCGGTGCCCGAGCGGACCGGTCTGGTGGCCGGGCAGCTGGCGGTGGGCAAGAACAGCGTGCACGTGGGAACGGGGTCGTACGCCGTCGAACTGCTCTGGGTGCAGGCCCAGGGCAAGAAGCCCATGCGTGCGGCCGACTGGGCGCGGGGCGTCCGCATCGCGGACGGCGAGAGGCTCGGCGGCTAGTGCCGCGGTGAGCGACGTGTGTGCGACGGCGGTGAATGTCGCCTGACGCCACCAAGCCCCGGCGGTGCGGACGGCCCGGACCACGGGCGCGGTCGTGGCCCCGGACGGCGGGGGTGAGGGTGTGCCGACGTAGGCTTGAGGGCGCACCTCATTCTTCACATCCGGAGCACCTTTTTCGTGAGCGAGCAGTCCCGGCGACCCCGCAAGTCCGCCAAGCCCTACCGCCGTCCCCGCAAGGACCCCGTCCGCTTCCTGGCCTTCGAGGCTCTGCGCGCGGTCGACGAGCGGGACGCGTACGCCAACCTCGTGCTGCCGCCGCTGCTCAGGAAGGCGCGCGAGAGCGGCGACTTCGACGCCCGGGACGCTGCCCTCGCCACCGAGCTGGTGTACGGCACGCTGCGCTGGCAGGGCACGTACGACGCCGTCATCGCCGCCTGCACCGACCGGCCGCTGCGCGAGGTCGACCCGCCGGTGCTGGACGTGCTGAGCCTGGGGGTGCACCAGCTGCTCGGTACGCGGATCCCGGCGCACGCCGCCGTGTCCGCCACCGTCGAGTTGGCGCGGGTGGTCCTCGGGGACGGCCGGGCCAAGTTCGTCAACGCCGTGCTCCGCAAGGTCGCGCAGGACGATCTCCAGGGGTGGACCGACAGGGTCGCGCCGCCGTACGCGGAGGACCCCGAGGACCACCTCGCCGTCGTGCACTCGCACCCCCGCTGGGTCGTCTCCGCGCTCTGGGACTCCCTCGGCGGCGGGCGCGCCGGCATCGAGGACCTGCTGGCGGCCGACAACGAGCGCCCGGAGGTCACGCTGGTGGCGCGGCCGGGACGGGCCACCACCGAGGAACTCCTGCGTGAGGAGGCTGCCGTACCGGGACGCTGGTCCCCCTACGCGGTGCGACTGGCCGAGGGCGGTGAGCCGGGCGCGGTCCCGGCGGTGCGCGAGGGCCGCGCAGGCGTCCAGGACGAGGGGAGCCAGCTGGTCGCCCTCGCGCTGGCGAACGCTCCGGTCGACGGGTCCGACGAGAAGTGGCTCGACGGGTGTGCGGGGCCCGGTGGCAAGGCGGCGCTGCTGGCCGCCCTCGCGGCCGAACGCGGGGCCGAGCTGCTGGCCGCGGAGAAGCAGCCGCACCGGGCTGGCCTGGTGGCCAAGGCCCTGCACGGCAACCCCGGGCCGTACCAGGTCATCGCCGCCGACGGGACCCGGCCCCCGTGGCGGCCCGGTACCTTCGACCGGGTCCTGATGGACGTGCCGTGCACCGGGCTCGGCGCGCTGCGCCGGCGTCCGGAGGCACGCTGGCGGCGGCGCCCCGAGGACCTGGACAACTTCGCGCCGCTCCAGCGCGCCCTGCTGCGCACCGCACTCGACTCGGTGAGGGTGGGCGGGGTCGTCGGCTACGCCACCTGCTCGCCGCACCTCGCTGAGACCCGCGCGGTCGTCGCGGACGTGCTCAAGCAGTGCCCCGCCACCGAGCTGATCGATGCCCGCCCGTTGCTGCCGGGCGTCCCCGCACTCGGCGAGGGGCCGGACGTTCAGCTGTGGCCGCATCTGCATGGCACCGACGCGATGTACCTGGCCCTGATCCGCCGGACGGGCTGACTCCGACCCACAGAACAAGGCTTATGACCTGGTAAGTGTGATTAGTCGTCTCGCCTGTGGACCGGCGCGAACATCAGTGCCGCGGGCATGGCAGGCTTGGGTCATGGCCGTGCAGATCAACCCCAGCATCCTGTCCGCCGACTTCGCCCGCCTGGCGGAGGAGGCCAAGGCGGTCCGAGGCGCCGACTGGCTTCACGTCGATGTCATGGACAACCACTTCGTCCCGAACCTCACGCTCGGTGTGCCGGTCGTGGAGTCCCTGGCGCGTGCGACGGGTACCCCTCTGGACTGCCATCTGATGATCGAGGACCCGGATCGCTGGGCACCCCAGTACGTCGAGGCGGGTGCTTCGTCGGTCACCTTCCACGTGGAGGCCGCCGCAGCCCCGGTGCGGCTTGCCCGGGAGATCCGCGCCAAGGGCGCCCGCGCCTCGATGGCGCTCAAGCCGGCGACACCGATCGAGCCGTTCGAGGACCTGCTGCCGGAACTCGACATGCTGCTGATCATGACGGTCGAGCCGGGTTTCGGCGGCCAGGCGTTCCTCGACCTCATGCTGCCGAAGATCCGCCGCACCCGTGAGCTGATCGACAAGCACGGTCTGCAACTGTGGCTGCAGGTCGACGGCGGAGTCTCGGCCTCGACGATCGAGCAGTGCGCGGACGCGGGAGCGGACGTGTTCGTCGCCGGCTCGGCCGTGTACGGGGCGAAGGATCCCGAGGAAGCGGTCGATGCATTGCGTGCGCAGGCGGAAGCGGCCACCGCCAGGGCGTCCTGGGGATGCAACCACTGAGCCACAGATACATGAACGGTTAAGAGAACGGCGCCCTTCAGGGCGAATCAGTTGCGCCGAATCTGCAAGGATGAACGGCGAATCCAGAATGTGAACAGCAGTGAGGAGATCGCCGTGTCGGGTATGTCGGCGGGCCGGTCAGCCATGCGGATGGGACCCGCTGAGCTGGTCCAGGCGGCGGCCATGGCCCGCCGCTTCTACCTTGAGGGCAAGTCCAAGATCCAGATCGCGGAGGAGTTCGGCGTCAGCCGCTTCAAGGTGGCCCGGGTCCTGGAGACGGCCCTCGAACGGGATCTCGTACGCATCGAGATCCGTGTGCCGGCCGAGCTGGACGCGGAGCGCTCCGACGCGCTCCGTGCCCGCTACGGTCTGAGGCATGCCGTCGTGGTCGAATCCCCGGCCGATGCCGAGGAGACCCCCGACCCCGAGAACCTCGGTGAGGTGGCCGCCGACCTGCTCGGTGAGCTCGTCAACGAAGGTGACGTACTCGGTCTGGCCTGGGGCCGGTCCACCATCCATATGGCGGCGGCGCTCAACCGGCTGCCGCCGTGCACGGTGGTGCAGCTGACCGGCGTGTACGACGCCGGGACCGCCGAGCGCGGTTCCGTGGAGGCAGTCCGCAGGGCCGCCCAGGTGTCCGGCGGTGACGCGCACCCCATCTACGCGCCGATGCTGCTGCCGGACGAGGCCACCGCGGCGGCGCTGCGCAACCAAACGGGAATCGCCCGGGCCTTCGAGTACTTCGACAAGGTCACGGTCGCCTGCGTCTCCATCGGTTCCTGGGAACCGGGCATCTCGACCGTGCACGACATGCTCAGCGACGAGGAGCGCGCGCACTACGCCTCGCTCGGCGTCGCCGCCGAGATGTCCGCGCACCTCTTCGATGCCGACGGGCGACGGATCGGACGGGACCTGGGGGAGCGCTGCATCACCGTCAAGGCCGACCAGTTGCGTCGTATCCCGGAGGTCGTGGCGATCGCCGGCGGTCAGCGCAAGGCGGCTGCGATCGACGCGGTGCTGCGTTCCGGACTGGTCACCAGCCTGGTGACCGACACCTCAGCCGCCGACTACCTGATGACGGCGGGGTCGACGCCGAAGCCCGCACTCAGCCGGGCGGACCCGGACGGAGCCTGACGGGACCCTGTGACCCTCGGCGGCGCGGCCCCTTCCCACCAGGGCTGAAGGCCGGCTGGAAGGGGCCGGAGAGGGCTGGGCGTCGGGTGTGGCTCGGGCTGGGTCGCCGGTGGGCTTCGCTCCGGCCCGGTGGCGCTCGCGCTCTCCTCGACGAGGGCGGGCGCGTCTCCACGGCAGGGGCACTGGCGTCTTCGGGAACTTCGAGGAGCACCTGTCCGACCAGTGGTGGACCGCACTTCCGCCCTCGATGTCCTCCTGGCCCTGGGAGGAGCTATCCCGACTTGGAGGATCCTCCCAAGCGCCCTGCGGGCAGCCTGGATGTTCTGTCGGGGCATGTCAGGGGCTTCGGCATGGGAGAATGAAGTACGTGCTCTTTCCCCCTGGCACACCTGTCCGGGGGTCACCTCTGATCGACTGGGATGTGCAGCACGTGCGTTTCCTCAACGACATCCAGCCCGCGTACGACCTGACGTACGACGACGTGTTCATGGTGCCGAGCCGCTCCGCGGTGGGCTCGCGTCAGGGCGTGGACCTCAACTCGCCGGACGGCACGGGCACCACCATCCCGCTCGTCGTCGCCAACATGACTGCCATTGCCGGGCGCCGTATGGCCGAGACGGTGGCCCGCCGCGGCGGCCTGGTGGTCATCCCGCAGGACATCCCGATCGACGTCGTCACCGACGTCATCTCCTGGGTGAAGAGCCGTCACCTGGTTCTGGACACCCCGATCGTGTTGGCTCCGCACCAGACCGTCGCCGATGCCCTGGCGCTGCTGCCCAAGCGGGCGCACAACGCCGGTGTGGTCGTGGACGACGACCACCGGCCCGTCGGCGTCGTCACCGACGCCGACCTGAGCGGCGTTGACCGCTTCACCCAGCTCGAAGTGGTCATGTCCAAGGACCTGCTGCTCCTCGACGCGGACATCGACCCGCGCGAGGCCTTCAACACGCTGGACACCGCCAACCGCCGCTACGCCCCGGCCGTGGACGCCCATGGCAGGCTCGCGGGCATCCTCACCCGCAAGGGCGCCCTGCGTGCCACGCTCTACTCGCCGGCCACCGACGCGAACGGCAAGCTGCGCATCGCCGCCGCCGTCGGCATCAACGGTGATGTCGCGGGCAAGGCCAAGCAGCTGCTCGACGCCGGCGTGGACTCCCTCGTCATCGACACCGCGCACGGTCACCAGGAGTCGATGATCAGCGCCATCAAGCTGGTGCGTGCCCTCGACCCGCAGGTGCCGATCGCCGCCGGCAACATCGTCTCCGCCGAGGGTGTCAAGGACCTGATCGACGCTGGTGCGGACATCATCAAGGTCGGCGTCGGCCCCGGCGCCATGTGCACGACCCGCATGATGACCGGTGTGGGCCGGCCGCAGTTCTCCGCGGTGCTGGAGTGCGCCGCGGAGGCCAGGAAGTACGGCAAGCACGTGTGGGCCGACGGCGGTGTCCGCCACCCGCGCGACGTGGCCATGGCCCTTGCGGCCGGCGCGTCCAACGTGATGGTCGGCTCCTGGTTCGCCGGCACCTACGAGTCCCCGGGCGACCTCCAGCAGGACGCCGAGGGGCGCCTCTACAAGGAGTCGTTCGGCATGGCCTCCGCACGCGCGGTGCGTAACCGCACCTCCGAGGAGTCCGCGTACGATCGCGCTCGCAAGGCGCTGTTCGAGGAGGGCATCTCCACCTCCCGGATGTTCCTCGACCCGGCCCGCCCCGGCGTCGAGGACCTGATCGACTCGATCATCGCGGGCGTCCGTTCCTCCTGCACCTACGCCGGTGCCGGCTCCCTGGAGGAGTTCGCCGAGAAGGCCGTCGTCGGCATTCAGAGCGCCGCCGGATACGCCGAGGGCCAGCCGCTGCACGCCAGCTGGAACTGAGCGACCCTCCCGTACGGCCCCCGATCGAACCCGTGCCGGGATCGGTCCGGGGCCGTCGTGGTCCGCGCGCCCACACCCGCACCGCACCTGCCGCGGTCCGCTGCGGTGGTGCCCCCGCGCCGCCTCCCACTTCTGGCGGCGGGCGATGGGGCGGGCGGGTGACTCCGGGGGCGACTGCAGGCCGGCCCGACCACCGTGACCTGGCTCGTGTTCGTTGTCCGGACCGCCGCCGGGCTCGTGTTCTACTTCGTGTAGCGGCCATCGCCGTTCCCGCCTCGCGACCGATGACGACCCCGCGGCGGCGGCAGAGAGACGACCGACCGAAGAAGTGAACCACCCGTTGTGCTGAACGATCTCGACGAACGCATCGTGCACGCCCTCGCCGAGGACGCCCGTCGTTCCTACGCGGACATCGGGCAGATGGTCGGCTTGTCCGCGCCCGCGGTGAAGCGGCGCGTGGACCGGCTGCGTGCCACGGGGGCCATCACCGGATTCACCGTCCGGGTGGACCCGGCGGCGCTCGGCTGGGAGACCGAGGGATACATCGAGATCTACTGCCGGAGAAACACCTCCCCCGAGACCATCCAACGAGGCCTGGAGCGCTATCAGGAGGTCGTCGCCGCGTCGACCGTCACGGGTGATGCGGATGCGATCGCCCAGGTCTTCGCCTCCGACATGCGCCACTTCGAGCGGGTGCTGGAGCGTATCGCCGGCGAGCCGTTCGTGGAGCGGACCAAGTCGGTGCTGGTGCTGTCACCGCTGCTGCGGCGGTTCTCGTCGGGGGCGCCGGGGTAGGGCGCCGGCCGGCCGCCGCGCGGTGCTTCCTTGAGGGACAGCGCCGCGTCCGTCGGTCTCCGACCACGCGGTGCCCGTCTCGGGCAGGGCCGTTCCACCGGACCGCGACCGCCCGGTGGTGGGGGCGCCGGGCAACGGGCGGTTCAGTCGGAAGCCGCGACGGACCAGGGGCGCGAACTGCCGGCCTGCCTGTGCGCCGAGCCGCTCAGCGCCCACCCGGCGCAGGGCGGCGCGGTCGTCGAACTCCCTGCGGGGAGGGGTGCTCCGGGCCGGCCGACGGCCGGCCCGGACACCGTGCCGGGACCGTCGTTCACTCCGCCGTCTTGCGGGCCAGGGCGTTGTTCCCGATCGAATTGTGCACGCTGAAGCTCACCGCGTCCGAACGGTAGCGATCGTCCGACCACTCCACCGGCCGTCCTTCGCGGGTCGTGGTCACGCGGCGCACCCGCAGCAGCGGGCTGGTGCGGCGGATGCCGAGCAGTTCGGCGTCCTGGGCGCCCGCCGACACCGCGTCGATGACATGCTCGCCGTATGCGAAGACCAGCCCGGTGTCGTCGTACAGGCGCTGGGTGACCGAGGGGCAGTCGGTCTCGATCGCCTCGACCGCCGGGGCGATCCAGTCGGCGTACACCGTTCGTTCCAGCAGGACCGGCTCGCCGTCCAGACCGCGCACCCGCAGGACGTGCAGCACGGGCGTGCCGACCGGCAACTGGAGGCGTACGGCGTCCTCGGGTCCGGCCGGGCGGTGCTCCTGGGCCACGACGTGGCCGGTGGCCTCGCGGCCCATGGCCCGCGCCCACTGGGCGAAGCTGCGCAGTTCGGCGAAGCTCTGGCTGCGGCGGCTGGCGAGGACCACCCGGCGGGCGCCCTGGCGGGAGCCGATCAGGCCCTCGGTGGTGAGGGCGGCGACCGCCTGCCGGACCGTCCCGCGCGAGACACCGTAGCGGGTGGCCAACTCCGACTCCGAGGGCAGTCGGCTGCCGACCGTGTACTGCTCGCGGTCGATCGCCCGGCGCAGTTCGTCGGCGATCTCCTCGTGTCGCGCGGTCATGCTTCCCCTCTGCTCAGGTCGATGTGCACAGCGTGACCAGCCTAATCGAGGTCAGCGGTGATCCATGTCGATGACGAATGTATAAAGAATGGCGGGTCAGGGTTTGGCCAGAGTTTACGAGTGGGCCACCAGCGGAAGGCGTACTGAGGTCAACTTGTTCAGACAAGTTGCCCCTTAGTTCCTGTAGCTCCTGAACTTTCGCGCGTCCCCTGGAGAAGCTGTGACCGTGTCCCTGCCGAGACAGACCGTCCTGAGTGGTTCCCTTGCCGTCGTCGCCGCGCTCGCGCTGAGCGCCTGCGGCGCCGCCCCCGACAACTCATCGACCACCAAGGACGGCAAGAACACCGCTACCGCCACTTCGGCGGCCGACTTCGGCGGAATGTCCCAGCTCGTCGCCGCGGCCAAGAAGGAAGGCACGCTGCACGCCATCGCGCTGCCCCGTGACTGGGCCAACTACGGCGCCCTCATCGACGGCTTCCAGAAGAAGTACGGCATCAAGGTCGACGTCGAGAACCCCGACGGCTCCAGCCAGGACGAGATCAACGCGGTCACCTCGCGCCAGGGCCAGAACCGCGCCCCGGACGTCGTCGACCTCGGCAGCTCCTTCGCGCTCAGTGCCGCCCAGCAGGGCCTGCTGGCGCCGTACAAGGTCGCCGGCTTCGACGACATCCCGGCCACCCAGAAGGACGCCAAGGGCCGCTGGTACAACGACTACGGCGGCTACATCTCCATCGGCTGTGACGCCAAGCGGGTCAAGGTCTGCCCCAAGACCTTCAAGGACCTGCTCAAGCCGCAGTACAAGGACCAGGTCGCGCTCAACGGCAACCCCACCAAGTCCGGTTCGGCCTTCGCCGGGGTCTACGCGGCCTCCCTGGCCAACGGCGGCTCCTTCGACAACATCCAGCCCGGCATCGACTTCTTCGCCAAGCTGAAGAAGAGCGGGAACTTCACACCGGTGGAGTCCACCCCGGCCACCGTCGAGAAGGGCGAGACCCCGATCAGCATCGACTGGGACTACCTCAACGCCGGGTACGCCGACGAGTTCAAGTCCAAGGGTGTCGACTGGCAGGTCGCGGTGCCCACGGACGGACAGTTCTCCCAGTACTACTCCCAGGCCGTTAACAAGGACGCCCCGCACCCGGCGGCCGCCCGCCTGTGGGAGGAGTACGTCTACAGCGCCGAGGGCCAGAACCTGTGGCTGAAGGGCTACGCCCGCCCCGCCCGGATGAACGCCATGCAGAAGGACGGCACGCTCGACCAGGCCGCCGCCGCCAAGCTCCCGAAGGTCAGCGGCACGCCCGACTTCCCGACCGAGACGCAGCAGAGCAAGGCGAAGCAGGTCCTCGGCCAGAACTGGAGCAAGGCCATCTCCGGCTGAGGCCCCGGAGCTGCGTCACCGACATGACTCTCACATCCACTCCTGCGAACGCGCCCACCCGGGCCGGTGCCGCGACCGCCGCCTCCACGCGGCGGCGCGGCGCCGCCGGGTGGCTGCCCGTCGTTCCGCTGCTCGCTTTCACGGCGATCGCCTTCGGCATCCCCGTGGTCGCCCTGCTGAACGGCGCCTTCACGGTCAAGGACCCGGCCACCGGTGCCACCTCGTACACCACCGCCAACCTCGACGCCTCGCTGCACGGCGCCTACCTGACGGCTCTGATCGGCAGCGTCAAGCTGTCCGCGGTTTGTGCCGCGATCGGCACCGTATGCGGGCTGCTGCTCGCTCAGGCCGTGGTCACGTCGAGGTTCCGCGCGCTGCGCGAGGCCGTGCTGACCGCCTCCGGGGTACTGGCCAACTTCGGAGGTGTCCCGCTCGCCTTCGCCTTCGTCGCCACCCTCGGCAACTCCGGTGTGCTCACCCAGCACCTGCACCTGCGGGACAAGGGCTGGGACCTCTACAGCTTCTGGGGCCTGACGGTCGTCTACCTGTACTTCCTCATCCCGATGATGGTTCTCACCATCACGCCCGCGCTGGACGGCCTGCGCTCGCAGTGGCGTGAGGCCGCGCAGAACAACGGCGCCACGCACGCGCAGTACTGGCGGCACGTGGCGCTGCCGGTGCTCGCCCCGTCCCTGCTCGGCGGCTACGTGCTGCTGTTCGGCAGCGCTTTTGCCGCGTACGCCACCGCGGACGCCATCGTCGGCAGCTCGATCCCGCTGGTCACGCTGCAGATCGCCGACGCGCTCTCCGGCAACGTGCTGGTCGGCCAGGAGCACGTGGCGCTGGCCCTCAGCCTGGACATGGTCCTGGTCGCGGGCCTGGTGATGGCCGTGTACCTGCCCCTGCAACGACGGAGCGCACGATGGCTCGCCTGACCCACCGCATCCGGCCCGGTCGCGGGACCGTCCTGGTCGCTGCGGCCCTGTACTTCCTCGTCCCGCTCGCCTCGTCCGTGATCTTCACCGTCGATGTGCCGGGGCAGGGCATCAACTTCGACGCCTACACGCGGATCTTCTCCACCGACGGATTCCTGAGCAGCCTGGGGCTGTCACTGGAGCTGGCCGCCGCCACGATCGTCATCGACCTGCTGCTCATGGTCCCGGCCATGGTCGCGCTGCGACTCGGCGCGCCCAGGCTGCGGCCGGTGGTGGAAGTGGTCTGCTCGCTGCCGCTGGTCGTCCCTCCCATCGCGTTCGTGGTCGGTGTCAGCACGGTCCTGAAATGGGGGCCCGAGTACCTCTCGCGCACCCCGTTCTTCCAGACGTTGGTGGCGATCCAGAACCCCACGTTCCCGTTCGTCCTCGTCATGGCGTACGTCGTGATGGCGCTGCCGTTCGTCTACCGGGCTCTGGACGCCGGACTGCGCGCCGTCGACGTGCGCACCCTGGTGGAGGCCGCCCGCAGCTGCGGCGCGAGCTGGCCGGTGGCCCTGGTGCGGGCCGTGTTGCCGAACATGCGCGGCGCCCTGCTCAACGCCTCGTTCCTCACGCTCGCGTTGGTGCTCGGCGAGTTCACCGTCGCCCAGCTGCTGGGCTACCGCCCCTTCGCCGTGTGGATCGTCAACATCAGCGGCGCGCAGGCCCAGATGTCCGTCGCCGTCTCCGTGCTCAGCCTGCTCATGACCTGGCTGCTGCTGTTGGTTCTTGCCACCGCCGCCGGCCGCCGCCCCTCCCGTACCGCCCCTTAAGGGATACACCGCCATGACCCTCACCGCTGCAGAGAACGAGAAGACCGCACAGGCCGACGCCGCGACCGTCGAGTTCCGTGCCCTGCGCCGTGCCTTCGGGCACACCGTCGCCCTCGACGGGCTCGACCTGACCGTCCAGCCCGGCGAACTGCTGGCCCTGCTAGGCCCGTCCGGTTGCGGCAAGACCACCGCCCTGCGCATGCTCGCCGGGTTCGAGCACCCGGACTCCGGCGCAGTACTGGTCGGCGGCGAGGACGTCACACGAGTACCCGCCCATCGGCGCGATGCCGGTATGGTCTTCCAGTCCTACAGCCTCTTCCCGCACCTGACCGCGCTCGACAACGTCGCCTTTGGGCTGCGCATGCGCAAGGTGCGTACGGCCGAACGGCGTTCCCGTGCCGCCGAGTTGCTGGACCTGGTCGGCCTGGGTGACAAGGGGGAGCGCTACCCGCACCAGCTCTCCGGCGGGCAGCAGCAGCGCATCGCGCTCGCCCGGGCACTCGCCCTGCGCCCGCGGGTGCTGCTGCTCGACGAGCCGCTGTCCGCGCTGGACGCCAAGGTGCGCCTGACTCTGCGCGAGGAGATCCGCAGGATCCAGCAGGAACTCGGCATCACCACGCTGTTCGTCACCCACGACCAGGAAGAGGCCCTTTCGGTCGCCGACCGGGTCGCGGTCATGCGCGCCGGCCGCCTCGAACAGTGCGCCGGGCCCGCCGAACTGTACGGCCGTCCCGCCACCGCTTTCGTCGCCGAGTTCGTCGGCACCATGAGCCGGATACCGGGCGAGCTGAAGGACGGCACGGTCGAGGTACTCGGGCAGCGGCTGCCCGCGGACGGCGAAGCACCGGCCGTCACTGAGGTGGACGTGCTGGTGCGGCCCGAGGCCGTGCGGGTCCGGGCGGACGAGCAGGGCACCGGCCGGGTCGTCGCCACGTCCTTCTTGGGCGCCGTCGTCCGTGTCACCGTGCAGCTCGCCGACGGCACGGAGGTCAAGGCCGACCTGCCCGTCCACGATGCTGCCGGGCTTGGTATCTCAGCCGCCGTGACCGTGTCGCTGCCCGAGCGGCCGGTACTGGTGGCCGAACGTACGCAGAAATGAAGGAAGACATCCACGTGACCCCCCACACCCGACTCCCGCTCCAGGCCGTTCTCTTCGATATGGACGGCACGCTCGTGGACACCGAGCGCCTGTGGTGGGAGGCGGTCGAGCAGGTCGCCGGCCGCCCGCTGACCGAGGCCGACCAGCCGGACGTGCTAGGCCGTCCGGTCGAGTACACAGCCGTCTGGCTCAGCGCCGCAACCGGCCGGCCGGAGGCGGACCTCGCCGCCGAGCTGCACCGCGAGTTCACCGAACGGGTCCGCACCCAGATCGTGCCCCGGCCCGGCGCCCTGGACCTGTTGGCCGAGCTGGCCGCGTGCGGCGTCCCCACCGCCCTGGTCACCGCGTCCCCGCGTGCGGTCGCCGACGTCGTCCTCGACGCCCTGGGCGCCGGACGGTTCGCGGCCTCCGTCACCGCCGACGACACCGCCCGCACCAAACCCGCCCCCGATCCCTACCTCGCCGCGTGCCGTGCCCTCGGCGTCGACCCGGCGGCCTGCGTCGCGGTCGAGGACACCGAGACCGGGGTGGCCTCCGCCGAGGCCGCCGGGTGCGCCGTACTGGCCGTGCCGTCCCTCGCGCCGATCGGCGCGGCGCCCGGCCGGACCGTGCGGGAGAGCCTGGCCGGTGTCACGGCCGAGGACCTGCGGCAGCTGGTGGCACCCGAGCTCCGGGTGCTGAGCTGGAACCTTTGGCTCGGCGGCAGCCCGATCGACGACCACCGGACCAAGCAACTCAAGGTCATTCTGGACAGCGGCGCCGACGTCGTCGGACTGCAGGAGACCGGCGGCACCGCCGCGCAGGAGCTGGCCGAGGCACTCGGCTGGTACCACCACCGGGCCGGTGAGAACCTGGGCGTGCTCAGCCGTCACCCGATCACGGCCCGCTTCGGCGATCCGGACGTCGGCTTCTACGGTGCCGCGGGTGTCCGGATCTCCATGGCCCCGGGCCGTGAGGTCGACTTGTGGACCGCGCATCTGCACTACACGCCGTACGGGCCGTACGAAGCCGTCTTCGACGGGTTGCCGGCCGCTGTCCTGATCGCCCACGAGGAGCTGCGACTCACGCAGATGCGGGACGCGTTGCAGCGGATCGAGGAGTCCTCGGGCGAGGGCGTACCGGTCGTCCTCGTCGGTGACTTCAATTGCCCCTCGCACCTCGACTGGCCCGGGGTGGAGTGGCCGGTGACCCGGGCGGCCGAGCGGGCGGGGTTCGCCGACTCCTACCGCGAGGCGCACCCCGATCCCGTTGCCGAGCCCGGTCACACCTGGTCGCCGATCCACCCCGTGCACGAGGACGGCAGCGGCCGGCCCGAGCCGCAGGACCGGATCGACTACGTCCTGCACCGCGGCCTGACCGTGCTCGACTCGCGCACCCTGGTCACCGGAACCCCGTGTCCCTGGCCTGACGTGGCGGGCAACGACTGGCCCTCGGACCATGCTGCGGTCCTCACCACCTTCCGTATGCCCCAGAGATAACCCGGGGTTACCGCAGGTCACCATTGCGGTGCGGGGCGGCGATCCCGTAGGTTGTCCCGCACTTTGTACCGACTGGTAACCCCGGCAGGTTCCCCATGCGCTGGCCCCTCGGCCGTCCTCCCACCGTCCGTGCGCGGATCGTGGCGCTCGCGCTCGCCCCGGCCGTCGCCCTGATGGCCCTGTGGAGCTTCGCCATGGTGTCCGTCACCGCCGAACTGCGCGCGTTGGTCCGGCTCCAGGGGGTGTACGAGGACTTCGGCACCCCCGTGGACACCGCGATCGGGCAGATCCAGATCGAGCGCCGGATGTCCGCCGCGTACCTGGGTGCCAGCCTCGATACCGCCACCGCGGCGCGGCTGCTGGAGCAGCAGCGCCGCACCGACCGGGCTGTGGACGCCATGCGGCAGGCCATCCGGGGCGGCGACCGGGACCGGCTCACCGCACGGCAGCGGCAGGCCTTGGACGCCATGGTGACGGCCACCGGCACGCTGGACGGTCTGCGCGGGCGCGTGCTGTCTCGGGACATCACCTGGGACCGGGCTGTCGACGAGTACAGTGCGCTCGTGGAGCCGGGTTTCGACGTACAGTCCACGCTCACCGCCCTGCAGGCCGGGCAGCTCGCCCGTGAGGCACAGGTCGTCATCGAGCTGGTCCGGGTGCGGGAGTTCGTGTCCCGGGAGGACGCCCTGGTCGCCGGCGCCCGGGCGGCCGGCACCCTGACGGACCGGCAGTACGACACCCTGACCGCGACCATCGAGGACCGACGCGTGTTCGAACGGACGTACGTGCCGGATCTGCCCGCCGACTCCCGCGCTCTGTTCGAGCAGTTCCAACGGGACGACCTGTACCGTTCGTTGACGCGGGGCGAGGACGCGCTGCTGCGGGCCGGTGCGGGTGGAGCCGACCGGGCCGTCGCGGCGGACAGCTGGCGGTCGACCACTGACCGGGCCGTCAAACGCTACATGCAGTTGTGTTCCCGAGCCGCCGAGAACTCCGCCGCGCGCGGGCGGACCTTCGCCTACCGGGAACTGGCCAAGACGGCCGTCATCGGCGCCGTCGGCCTGGCTGCCGTGGCGCTGTCGCTATGGTTCGCGGTGCGCGGTGCGCGACGCATCTCCAGCCGTCTGGAGGCCCTGCGGGACGCCGCCGATCTGCTGACTTCCCGTCAGCTGCCCGACGTCATGGGCCGATTGAGTGCCGGCGAGGAGGTGGACGCGGTGACCGAGGCGCCGCCACTGGCCGCCGCCGACCTCCACGACGACGAGATCGGACAGGTCAGCCGGTCCTTCAACGCCGCGCGTCTGGCCGCCGTTGAAGCCGCCGTCCGACAGGCCACCCTGCGCCGGGGCCTGTTCGCCGTCCTGCTCAACATCGCACGGCGCAGCCAGGCGCTGGTGCACCGGCAGCTGAAACTCGTCGACACGCTGGAGCGCCGCACCGACGATCCGGACGTCCTGCGCGAACTGTTCCGTATCGACCACCTGACCACGCGCATGCGCCGGCACGCGGAGAGCCTGATCATCCTCTCCGGCGCTGCGCCCGGACGGCGCTGGCGCCGGCCGGTGCCCATCGCCGAAGTCGTCGCCTCGGCCGTCGGTGAGATCGAGGACTATGCACGCGTGGTGGTGCCGCCGATGGCGGAGGTCGGCGTCGCGGCGGACGCAGTCGCCGACGTGGTCCACCTGATCGCCGAACTGCTGGAGAACGCCACGGTGTTCTCGCCACCGCACACCCAGGTGACCCTGCGCACCGGGCAGGTCGGCAGCGGTTTCGTCCTGGAGATCGACGACAAGGGGCTCGGCCTCGACGCCGAACAGCGTGCCGGGGCCCACCGCACCCTCACCGACCCGGACAGCTTCGACCCCACCCGACACGACCGGCTCGGCCTGTACGTCGTGGGCCGTCTCGCCGCCCGGCACGGCATCGAGGTGAATCTCCGCGACTCGCCGTACGGGGGCACGACGGCAGTGGTGCTGCTCCCGGAGCGGGTCCTGGCGGTGCTGGAACCGGTGGCCGCGGCGGCCGGGACCGGAGCGCGTCGGCCCGCGGCGGCCGGGGCGCGGGAGACGGGGGCGACGGCGCACCCGCCGGCCGCCGAGATGACGGCCGAGGTCCGGGAGCTGCCGGTGAGGAGGCGCTCCGCCGCGTCCGCCGGGCCGGGGCCGAACGCACCGCAGCCGCCGGCGAGCACGCGCCCGACGTCCGTTTCCGGACCGGAGGCCGGCGCGGCGCTGCCGACCCGGATCCGCCAGACCTCCCTCGTGCCCGAGTTGCGGGACGAGGCACCCCCACCGGAGACGGCAGCCGGGCGAGAGGCCGACGCCGACGAGATGCGCGCGATCTTCGGTGCCTTCCAGCGCGGCCTCGACCGGGGCCGCAGGGGCCTGCCTGCGACCGGTGACGTCCCGACCGGCTCGGGCGTCCCGACCACTCACGCCGACGAAGGGACGGACACCGATCATGCCCGGTGACGACCAGACCCCCGAGCAGTTCCCCACGCCCGCCGGGGCACCCGGCACGGACCTCGGCTGGTTGCTGGACGACCTCGTGGCCCGCACCGACCACGTCCGGCAGGCCGTGCTGCTCACCGCCGACGGCCTTCCGCTCAGCAGCTCGGACGGCATGAGTCGGCGCGACATCGAACACCTGGCCGCCGTCTGCTCCGGCTTCCACAGCTTGGCCGGGTCCGTGGGGGAGCGGTTCGCCGCGGGCAGGGTGCGGCAGACCATGGTGATGCTGGACGACGCCTACCTCTTCATCACCCCGGCCGGGCACGGCAGCCGGCTCGCTGTCCTCAGCGAGGCAGGCACCGATGTCGGACAGCTCGCCCACGAGATGGCCCTGCTCGTCCGTCGCCTCGGACGCCACCTGGACGCTGCCGCCCGCGCCACCCCATGATCACCCGGTGAGCGAAGAGCACTGGTACGAGGACGAGACCGGGTCGATGGTGCGCCCCTACACGGTGACCCGGGGCCGTACCCGGCCCGAGGGCGGGTACGCCATCGACCTGATGTCCCGGGTCACCGCGCTGGAGATCGATGGCCCGGGACCCGGTCTCGACCATGCTCGTGCCGCCCTGCTCGATCTCGTCCGGCGGGGCCCGCGTCCGGTGGCCGAGCTGGCCGCGGACGCGGACCTGCCCCTGACCGTGGTCCGCGTCCTCCTGGCCGATCTGGCCGAGGAGGATCTGATCCGGATCGACGCACCCCACCGGGTACTGCCCACCGGTCCGTCCGCCGATCCCGGGCTGCTGCGGGAGATCGTGGCGCGGTTGCGGGAGATCTAGGGTCGCACCCGCGCACGCCGTCCCGGCCCTGGGCGGGAGGCGGCTGCTCCCACGAGCGACCCTCTCCTGCCCAGGGCGCGGGTACGGGTACGCGCCCCGTGCCCCTCGGAGAGCGGTGCCGGCCTCCTCGCACGCGCAACGAATCACCGCCGGAGCCCCGGTCCGCGCAATGAACCGCGCACCGGCGCGCAACGGCTCCTGCTTGTCCGGCCGAGCGCGCCGGCCGTACCGTCTAACTGTCCCCCGAACCCCCTCCGTACCGGTGAGGATCACGCATGCGCACCGCCCTGCTCCAGAGCTCCGGCTGCCCCGGCTCAGTCGTCGAGAACCTCAAGGTCCTTGACGAGGCCGCGGGCCGTGCGGCCGCCGCGGGCGCCGGGCTGCTGGCCGTGCCGGAGATGTTCCTCACCGGGTACGCGATCGGTGACGACATCGCCCGACTCGCCGAGCCCGCCGACGGTGACTCCGCCGATGCGGTGGCCGAGACCGCGGTCCGGCACGGACTCGCCATCGCCTACGGCTACCCGGAGCGGGATGGCGGGACCGTCTACAACTCCGCCCAGCTGATCTCCGCCGACGGCACCCGGCTGGCGAACTACCGCAAGACACACCTCTTCGGCTGCTTTGAGCGCGACCACTTCACCCCGGGGGAGGGGCCGGTCGTCCAGGCCGAGCTGAACGGTCTGACCGTGGGCCTGATGATCTGCTACGACGTCGAGTTCCCGGAGAACGTCCGCGCCCACGCCCTGGCCGGCACCGACCTCCTCGTCGTCCCGACCGCGCAGATGCACCCGTTCCAGTTCGTCGCCGAGTCGGTGATCCCGGTGCGGGCCTTCGAGAACCAGATGTACGTCGCCTACGTGAACCGGGTCGGTGAGGAACGGGAGTTCGAGTTCGTCGGGCTCTCCACCCTCGCTGGCCCCGATGGCATCGCCCGCACTCGTGCCGGCCGTGCCGAGCAGTTGGTGTTCGCCGACGTCGACCCCGCCTTCCTGGCCGCCTCCCGGGAGACCAACCCGTACCTGAAGGACCGTCGTCCCGGTCTGTACGCGTCCCTGGTCTGAGCGGCCGGACCAGCTACCACCAGTTCCACCTCGTGCAAGGAGTCCGTACCCCATGACGTCCACGGTGCCCAACGCCGTCGAGCACACAGACGAGCAGCAGCCGCCGATCACCATGTTCGGCCCGGACTTCCCCTACGCCTACGACGACTTCCTGGCCCATCCGGCTGGCCTCGGCCAGATACCCGCCACCGAGCACGGCACCGAAGTCGCGATCATCGGTGGCGGCCTGTCCGGCATCGTTGCCGCGTACGAGCTGATGAAGATGGGCCTCAAGCCCGTCGTCTACGAAGCCGACCAGATCGGTGGCCGGCTACGCACGGTCGGCTTCGAGGGCTGCGACGAGTCGCTGACGGCCGAGATGGGCGCGATGCGCTTCCCGCCGTCCTCCACCGCCCTCCAGCACTACATCGACCTGGTCGGGCTCCAGACGCGCCCCTTCCCCAACCCGCTCGCCGAAGCGACCCCGTCGACCGTGGTCGACCTCAAGGGCGAGTCGCACTACGCCGTCTCCGTCGACGACCTGCCCCAGGTGTACCGGGACGTCGCCGATGCCTGGAACAGGTGCCTGGAAGAGGGCGCCGACTTCTCCGACATGAACCGCGCCATGCGCGAGCGGGACGTGCCGCGCATCCGTCAGATCTGGGCGAAGCTGGTCGAGAAGCTCGACAACCAGACCTTCTACGGCTTCCTCTGCGGCTCCGAGGCCTTCAAGTCCTTCCGGCACCGCGAGATCTTCGGCCAGGTCGGTTTCGGTACCGGCGGTTGGGACACCGACTTCCCGAACTCCATCCTGGAGATCCTGCGGGTCGTCTACACCGAGGCCGATGATCACCACCGCGGCATCGTCGGCGGCTCCCAGCAGTTGCCCCTGCGCCTGTGGGAGCGAGAGCCGGCGAAGATCGTCCACTGGCCCCACGGCACCTCGTTGGAGTCCCTGCACGCGGACGGCACGCCCCGCCCGGCCGTGACCCGGCTGCACCGCACCGCGGGCAACCGGATCACCGTGACGGACGCGGGCGGCGACATCCGCACCTACAAGGCGGCCATCTTCACCGCCCAGTCCTGGATGCTGCTGTCCAAGATCGACTGCGACGACTCGCTCTTCCCGATCGACCACTGGACCGCGATCGAGCGCACCCACTACATGGAGTCCTCGAAGCTCTTCGTCCCAGTCGACCGGCCGTTCTGGCTGGATGAGGCCGTCGACGACGAAGGGAACCCGACCGGTCGGGACGTCATGTCGATGACACTGACCGACCGGATGACCCGGGGCACCTATCTATTGGACGACGGGCCGGACAAGCCCGCCGTGATCTGCCTGTCCTACACCTGGTGCGACGACAGCCTGAAGTGGCTGCCGCTGTCCGCGAACGAGCGGATGGAGGTCATGCTGAAGTCGCTCGGTGAGATCTACCCGAACGTCGACATCCGCAAGCACATCATCGGCAACCCCGTGACGGTCTCCTGGGAGAACGAGCCCTACTTCATGGGCGCGTTCAAGGCCAACCTGCCCGGCCACTACCGCTACCAGCGGCGTCTGTTCACGCACTTCATGCAGGACCGGCTGCCCGCTGACAAGCGGGGTGTCTTCCTGGCCGGCGACGACATCTCCTGGACGGCCGGCTGGGCCGAGGGCGCCGTCCAGACCGCGCTGAACGCGGTCTGGGGCGTCATGCACCACTTCGGCGGTGAGACCGACGCGGCGAACCCGGGACCGGGCGACGCGTATGACGACATCGCGCCGGTGGAGCTTCCCGAGGACTGACCGGGGCAGTACCAAGGCGCGGACGGCCGGCCGCAGACGCCGGCCGTCCGCGCCTTTTCAGGCGTCCGTGACGCGAAGACGCCCTCCGGGCGTTCCGGGCACCGTACCAGCGGGGCGGACGACCCGGATCAGCCGGTGAGCGGCGTCAGCAGCACCCGTCCGGCGAATCCCACCGCAGAGTCCAGCCGTTCGGTGAACTCCTCGGCGACGTCCTCGCAGTCGCGCAGTGCCCACAGCGCCCGCGCCGCCGCCCAAGCCGCGTCCCGGGCCCGGTCCAGGCTCCAGGAACCCAGCAGGTGGGTGAGCGGGTCGGCGATCTGGAGCAGGTCGGGGCCCGGCATCAGATCCTCGCGGATGCGTTCCTCCAGCGCGACGAGGAGATCGCCCACCTGGTCGAACTCGTCCTCCAGCTCGGCTGGTTCGCAGTCGAGCGAGCGGCAGGTGTCCACCACGGCGAGCGCCAGGTCATGGCCGATGTGCGCGTTGATGCCCGCCAGGGCGAACTGCAGTGGTCGCACGCCGGGATGCCGCCGGAACTGGAACACCGGCCGCCAGCAGGCGGGCGGACGACGGTCCGCGGCCGCGGCGTCGACCGCCGCCAGGTAGCGCTCGGCGAACCGGACGTCCAGGGCGATCGCCGCCTTCGGATCCGCGAAGTCTCCGGCGTCCAGGCGCCGGTCGATCTCCTCCGTGACGGTGAGGTAGACGCGGTTGAACACGGCGACCCCGTCCCGTTCCGGTAAATCCGCGTCCAGCGCGCGCATACGGGAGATGACCGCGTCGACGGGGGCGGTGAACTGTTCCAGCTGCGTCATGGGGGAAGCGTGCCAGCACCGGACCCACCGGTGCGCCGCCGACCTCGGTGCTTCCCCGGAACGGGGGAACGCTGCCCGAGCGCTGGGGCACCGGGTCGTGTGGATGATCCGCTTCCCGAAGCGCTTCCCGTCGGACCTCCACCAGGAACGGCACCGTGTCGGCGACGAGGACGTTCCTGATCCGGCCAGGGCTTACCGGCCAAACGCGCTGAGCGGTCGCTTAGTATGGGGCGTGCCCGGGGGCGTGACCGCCCCGCCAGTGATGCTCAGGAGTCCCTCCCGTGACCGCCACCGCCCCGATCGCACCCGTCGTCACCTACGGCCGGCTGATTCCCGTCACCGTTCACTTCGACGACCTGGACGCGCTCGGGCTGCTCCACAACGCGCGCTACCCGCTCATGGTCGAGCGGGCCTGGACCCGGCTGTGGAACGAGCACGGCGTGCGGTTCGACGGCGACTGGGAGGCCGCCGGAGACGCCTGCAACGCGGTCCGCGAACTGCGCATCGGCTACGAGGCTCCGGTGACCCGCCCCGGTGCCTACGCCGTCCACCTCTGGTTGGAGCGGCTCGGCACCACCGGTCTGACCTACGGTTTCCGCTTCTGCTCGGTCGACGGGACCAAGACGTACGCGCGGGGCGCCCGGGTCCTGGTCCGGCTGGACGCGACGACCCTGCGCCCCACCCCGTGGAGTGACGCCTTCAGGGCCGCGGGTCGGGCACTGCTGCGGCCCGCGGACTGATCTGGTTCCGGCTGTCGCGCTCGGCGGTGCGCAGAACCCCCGCGAACACCGCCACCCCGCACGCCAGCGCCGTCACTGCACAGAACGACACCACCAGGTTGGTCGCCTGGGCGAGACCGCCGATCAGGCTCGGCGCGATCAGGCCCGAGGTATAGGTGATGGTCGCCACGCCCGCGATGGCCTGGCTCGGGTTGGGCCCAGCGCGCCCGGCCGCCGCGAAGCACAGGGGTACGACCACCGCGATGCCGAGGCCCATGAGCGCGAACCCGGTCACCGCCACCGCCGGATGCCCGGCGGTGATGACGAGCAGCCCGCCCAATGTGCCCAGCATCCCACCGGCCCGGACCGTGCGGACGGCACCGAACCGGTCCACCGCGGCGTCCCCGCTGATCCTGGCAACCGCCATGGTCAGCATGAAACCGGTCGTCGAGGCCGCGGCCAGACCGGCCGAGCTGTCCAACCGGTTCCGCAGGAACACCGCTGACCAGTCCAGACTCGCACCCTCCGCGAAGACAGCGCAGAAGCCGACGGTGCCGATCAGCAGGGCCGAGCGGGGCGGAAGGGTGAATCGTGGGGGTGGCCCCTCGTTCCTCGGGGGCCGTACGTCCAGTACCCAGGCACACGCCAGCACGCCGAGTGTGGTCAGGGCGGCCGAGGCGAGGGCGAAGTGCAGACGCGCGTCCGAGCCGAGGTGCGCCGCAAGCGTGCCGGCTGCCGAGCCGGTCAGGGCGCCCGCGCTCCACATACCGTGCAGCCCCGACATGATGGACCTGTTGAGCCGCCGCTCGACCTCCACGCCGAGCGCGTTCATCGCCACGTCAGCCATGCCCGCACTCGCGCCGTAGATGAACATCGCCAGACACAGTGTGTACAGGTCTGGTGCGAGGGCCGGCAGCGTCAGGGACAGCGTCCACAGCGCGATCAGTCCGCGCAGCGCCGTACGCGTGCCGAAGGTGTGGCTGATCCGGGCGGCCAGCGGCATCGAGCAGGAGGCACCGAATGCCGTGCAGGCCAGGGCGATCCCTAGGCGGCCCGCATTGAGCGAGGCGTGGTCCTGGAGCCAGGGCACCCGGGTCGCGAAGGAACCCGTCACGGCGCCGTGCACGGCGAACACGGCCGCCACGGCGTACCGGGCGCGCCCGGCCCCGTCCCGTGCGTGGTCCAGGTCGCTCACGTCCCTCCCCCGTGGGGAGTTCCCCGCCCGAACCGCCGCGCCAAGTGCTCCTCGAAGGTGACCTTGCCGATCGTCCGCTCCGGCGCCAGGTGGTGGCCCGCGCGCAGAGCACCATAGACCCGGCCGAAGAGCGGCACGTTCGCCACCGGACGACGCCGGCCCGTCGCTCGTAGATAGGCGCGGGCCAGTGAGTCGAACGAACGGACCTCCGGACCACCCATGTCCGCCACCCGTCCCGCCGGCCCCCGGAGCGCCAGCTCGGCCAGGCGGTCGGCCACTTCGGCAACCTCCACCGGTTGGTCCGGCACCCCCGCTGGGACCGCCATCACCGGCGACCGGGCCATCCTCCCGAACAGCGTGACCAGCAGATCGTGGAACTGCGTTGCCCGCAGCACGGTCCAGCCGAGTCCCGACTCCTCGATCTCCCGCTCTGCCACGAGCTTGCTCCTGTAGTAGCCGAGCGGCA
Organism: Streptomyces pluripotens; assembly: GCF_000802245.2. Classification (NCBI taxonomy): domain Bacteria; kingdom Bacillati; phylum Actinomycetota; class Actinomycetes; order Kitasatosporales; family Streptomycetaceae; genus Streptomyces; species Streptomyces pluripotens. Next base: position 933,190 of record NZ_CP021080.1, on the reverse strand, counting down.
CCCGGTCGACGCCGACGATCGAGATGTAGACGAGGTGGCATGTTCCGGCCCGTCTGGCTGCCGCGATCAGCTTCCGGGTCGCCTGCTCGTCGCCGCCCCGGGGGGTGGTCGCACAATGGACGACCGTCTCCGCGCCGTCCAGGGCCGCATCGAGCCCCGGTCCGCCCTCGCGCAGGTCGACGGCGTAAGGCTCGGCATGCCGGCTGAGGACCCGCACCTCGTGTCCCTCGGTCCGCAGCCGCTCGGCGACCCGCCGGCCGAGGGTTCCGGTTCCGCCGGTCACCTGGATCACGGTCAAGCTGTTCTCCGTTCTTCCGGACGCTGGGGCGCACTCCGTTGGGACACCCTCCGACGACTGAGACCGGGCAACTACCCGGAACTGTGACATGCCCGCCCGGCGGACGGGTCTCACGAAAGAATCCGAAGGAGCGGTCTTCAGGGGCGGGCGCCTCGGGAGAGGGTTCCGGGGAGCGGACTCGCGCGGCGGGGGTGCCCGGGGCCCGTCGGTGAGTGGTGCGGGCTTCAGACCCGCACCGCCGGTATCCCGCGTCCAGCCCGCGGGCGTCCGGACGGCCCGGCGGCGGGCAAGGGCCGTCGTCACCGCCGCCGGGCCCGCTCGCACCATAAAAGGACTAGACCAATGTGGTCAATGGGTCGGGAGTGAGGTCAACGCTCGCCGAGGAGGCCCCGGTTGGTGGGAGCGGCTGCGCCGTGCAAGTCCAGAGGCACGCACTGTGAGCGAACCCACAGCCCCCACCTGTATGGGCGAGCCGTGGGCGTGGCACACTGGCCCTGTACCAGAAGCAGCGCACTCCGGGGTCGGTGAAAGTCCGAACCGGCGGTTACAGTCCGCGACCCGGTCGCTTCCAGCGGCCGGTTGACCAGGTGAAATTCCTGGACCGACGGTTAAAGTCCGGATGGGAGGCAGTGCGCGGCGGGCGGGCACACATGCGTGCGCGTCGCCGTATCTGGGCTCGTCCGTGCGGGACGGGTCCGTTTCGGCGTCGCCCCGGTGTGCTCACCCGTAGATGCTGTCGTCATCGACAGGCCCCGGAGTCCGTGCCCGAAGAGGCAGGAGGACCCGGGAAGTGTTCACCGGAATCGTCGAAGAGCTGGGTGAAGTCACCGCCGTCGAAACCCTCGGCGACGCCTCCCGTTTCCGGCTCCGCGGCGCCGTCGTGACCGAGGGCGCCCAGCACGGCGATTCCATCGCCGTGAACGGGGTCTGCCTCACCGTCGTGGAGCACGAGGGTGACGAGTTCACCGCGGACGTCATGGCCGAGACGCTGAACCGCTCCAGCCTCGGTGCGCTCGCCGTCGGCTCCCGCGTCAACCTGGAGCGCCCCACCGCCGTGGGCGCCCGCCTCGGCGGGCACATCGTGCAGGGCCACGTCGACGGAACCGGCGAGATCCTGGAGCGCAAGCCCTCCGACAACTGGGAGATCGTGAAGATCTCCCTTCCCACGGGCCTCTCCCGCTACGTGGTGGAGAAGGGCTCGATCACCGTCGACGGCATCAGCCTCACGGTCGTGGACGCGGAACCCGACCACTTCACCGTCAGCCTCATCCCGACCACCCTCGCCCTGACCACCCTCGGTGTGAAACAGGCCGGCGATCCGGTCAACCTCGAAGTGGACGTCATCGCCAAGTACGTGGAGCGGCTACTCGCGGCCGGTCAGGGGGCCGACCGGTGAACTGGCTCAACTCCGAGGCATTCACCCTCTTCGGCCAGCGGATCATTTGGTCGGACATGGCCGGCAACGTCCTCGGCCTGATCACCCTGGCCCTCGGCTGGCGCCGCTCGCTGTGGACCTGGCCGGTGCAGTTCCTGTCCGGCCTGGTCCTCTTCGCCGCCTTCTACGGCCACCTCACCGGCAGCGCCGGCAAACAGGCTGTCGTCATGGCCGTCGCGCTGTACGGATGGTGGCAGTGGCAGCGGGACAAAGACCGGTCGGCGGACGGCCACATCGCCCCCCGCTTCGCCACTTGGCGCGAGCGTGCGGCCATGGCCGCCGGCGCCGCCGCCGGCACGGTCGCGGTCGCTCTGCTCTTCACCGTGTTCCCGAACCTGTCCTGGGACCCCTGGCCGGACGCCTACATCTTCGTCGGCACCATCGTCGCCATGTACGCCCAAGCCAAGGGCATGGTCGAGTTCTGGTTCGCCTGGCTGCTCGTCGACCTCGTCGGCGTGCCCCTCAACTTCGCCAACGGCTACGCCTTCTCCGGTTTCGTCTACGTCATCTATGGCGCACTCGTCCTGTGGGGCATGCGCGACTGGTGGCTGCGCTCGCGCAAGAGCCTGCAGCCCGTCCTGGAAGGAGCGCCGGCATGACCTCGGCACCACTGCTGTACGACACCCCTCCGATCGACGACTTCACGCTCGACCCGGTCGAGCGGGCCATCGCCGACATCGCCGCCGGGCGTCCGGTTGTCGTCGTGGACGACGAGGACCGGGAGAACGAGGGGGACCTGGTCATCGCCGCCGAGATGGTGACCCCCGAGATCGTCGCGTTCATGATGAGCGAGTGCCGGGGCCTGATCTGCGCTCCCATGGAAGGCGAAGAACTGGACCGGCTGCGGCTGCCGCAGATGGTCCAGGACAACACCGAGTCGATGAAGACCGCGTTCACCGTGTCCGTGGACGCATCCGCCGCGCACGGAGTGAGCACCGGCATCTCGGCGTCCGACCGCGCGACGACCCTTCAGCTCCTGGCGAGCGGCACCGCCGAGCCCACCGACTTCGTACGCCCCGGCCATGTCTTCCCGCTGCGCGCCAAGCCGGGCGGGGTGCTCGTCCGCAACGGCCACACCGAGGCCGCCGTCGACCTCGCTCGGCTCGCGGGTCTGCGCCCGGCCGGCGCCATCGTGGAGATCGCTGGTGAGGACGGCCGTATGCTGCGCCTGGCCGAGCTGATCCCGTTCGCCCGCAAGCACGGCCTGGCGATCATCTCCATCGAGGACCTGATCGCCTACCGCCGCGGCAGCGAGCCCACTGTCCGCCGTGAGGCCGAGACCCGTCTGCCCACTCGGCACGGCACCTTCACCGCCTACGGCTACCGTTCCGCGGTCGACGGCGTCGAACACATCGCCCTCCTCCACGGCGACATCGGAGACGGCGAGGGCGTCCTGGTCCGGGTCCATTCCGAATGCCTCACCGGCGACGTGTTCGGCTCCCTGCGCTGTGACTGCGGGCCCCAGCTGGACACCGCGCTGGAGCGCATCCAGCACGAGGGCCGGGGGATCGTCGTCTACCTGCGCGGACACGAGGGGCGCGGCATCGGCCTGCTGTCCAAGCTGCGTGCCTACGCGCTGCAGGAACAGGGCCACGACACGCTGGACGCGAACCTCGAACTCGGCCTGCCCGCAGACGCCCGCGACTATGGCGCCGGCGCGCAGATCCTCGCCGACCTCGGCGTGCGCAGCGTTCGGCTGATGACCAACAATCCCGAAAAGAGCCAAGCGCTGCTGCGCCACGGTCTGGAGGTCACCGGCCGCGAGCCGATGCCGGTCCAGGCGGGCGAGCACAACCTCCGCTACCTGCGGACCAAGCGCGACCGGATGGGGCACGATCTGCCCTGGCTGGACACGCCGGCTGCGGTCGCCTCGGCGACCGGGGCCGCGCCAGCCTCCGTGGCCGCGTCCGCAGCCACCTGCGGCAACCAGTAAGAACAAAGGCACTGAGGAGAGACGTGAGCGGCAAGGGTGCACCGGAGCTGTCCGTACGCAATGCGAGTGACCTCAGGGTCGCCGTCATCGCGGCGCAGTGGCACGAGAAGGTGATGGACGGTCTGGTGAACGGCGCTCTGCGCGCCCTGCACGAACTCGGAATCGACGAGCCGACCCTGATCCGGGTCCCGGGCAGCTTCGAACTGCCGGTCGCCGCCAAGGCCCTCGCGGGCCGCGGCTACGACGCGGTGGTCGCCCTCGGCGTCGTCATCCGCGGCGGCACCCCCCACTTCGACTACGTGTGCCAGGGCGTGACCCAGGGGCTCACCCAGGTCTCGGTCGAGACCGGTGTCCCGGTCGGCTTCGGCGTCCTCACGTGCGACACGGAGGAACAGGCCCTGGACCGGGCGGGCCTGGAAGGGTCCCACGAGGACAAGGGGCACGAGGCGGTGACCGCGGCGGTCTCGACCGCGGTCACGCTCCGTTCAGTATCCGAACCCTGGCACTGACGAGCCGCCCGTACCGCGTAGGGTGGGCACCACCATGTCCAAGAAGACGTTCGAGGAGCTCTTCACCGAGCTCCAGCACAAGGCCGCCCACGGCGATCCCGCCACTTCCCGTACCGCAGAGCTGGTCGGCAAGGGCGTCCATGCCATTGGCAAGAAGGTCGTCGAGGAGGCCGCAGAGGTCTGGATGGCGGCCGAGCACGAGGGCAAGGACGCAGCCGCCGAGGAAATCTCGCAGCTGCTTTACCACATCCAGGTGATGATGGTCGCCCGCGGGATCTCCCTGGACGACGTCTACGCCCACCTGTAAACCGCTGCCGACAGAGCCGTACCCACCCCCTTCACGCAAAGGAAGCCGACCTCATGCTGCGCATCGCCGTCCCGAACAAGGGTTCACTGTCCGGCCCTGCGGCGGAGATGCTGCATGAGGCGGGCTACCAGCAGCGCCGCGAGTCCAAGGAGTTGCGGATCGTCGACCCGGAGAACGAGGTCGAGTTCTTCTACCTCCGCCCCCGCGACATCGCGATCTACGTCTCCTCCGGCCGTCTCGACATCGGCATCACCGGGCGTGACCTGCTGATCGACTCCGGTGCTGACGCCGAGGAGATCCTGCCGCTGGGCTTCGCACGGTCCACCTTCCGATTCGCCGCCAAACCCGGCACCGCGGACGGCATCGAGGATCTCAAGGGCAAGACGGTCGCCACCTCGTACGAGGGGATCGTCGCGGGACACCTCGCGGACAGCGCCGTCGACGCCTCCGTCGTCCACCTGGACGGTGCCGTGGAGACCGCGATCGAGCTGGGCGTCGCCGAGGTCATCGCCGACGTCGTGGAGACCGGTACCTCGCTGCGCAACGCGGGCCTTGAGGTCTTCGGCGATCCGATTATGGAGTCCGAGGCGATTGTCATCCGCCGCACCGGCACAAACGGCGAGGAGCCAAAGGTCCAGCAGTTCCTGCGCCGCCTCCAGGGCGTCCTGGTCGCCCGGACGTACGTGATGATGGATTACGACTGCCGCGTCGAGCAGCTGGAGAAGGCCGTCGCACTGACCCCGGGCCTGGAGTCCCCGACCGTCTCCCCGCTGCACAATGAGGGCTGGGTCGCGGTCCGCGCCATGGTCCCGGCCAAGGAGGCGCAGCGCATCATGGACGACCTGTACGCCATCGGCGCCCGCGCCATCCTGACCACGGCCATCCACGCCTGCCGTCTCTAAGGGATGAGTTCGCAGATGCCCGACGCTCCCGCCCTCCCCGTCACCTTCCGACCGGGATCCACCCGAGTGATCCTGCTCACCGCCGGTGTGGTGATCTTCCTGGTGATCTTCGGGATCGCGATGCTGCTGGAGCAGCTCGGCCCGGGGGAGCGGCTCACCTTCGTCATCACCGGAGCACTGATCTTCTGGGCTCTGGCCCGGTTCGCCCGGGTGAAGGTCGTCGCCGACGAGTCCGGTGTCACCGTCGTCAACATCGCCAGCAGACGGCATCTGGACTGGGCGGAGATCCTCCAGGTGAACCTCCGTCCGGGCGACCCCTGGGTGTACCTCAACCTCAGTGACGGAACCAGCCTGCCCGCGCTGGGCATTCAGCCCGGCATCGCCAGACAGCGCGCCATCGCCGACGCGCAGGCCCTCCGGGCCCTCGCTGAGGCCCGCTCGACGGCCCGCGCGACGGAAGACCGGGTCTGACTGCGGAGCGCCCACCCTGCCCGTGCGGCCCATGTCTTGATTAATCTGGTGGCGGAGGTGTTTTCGCTGCGCCTCCGCCCCTGCCGCGCCGCGCCCGGCGTACAGGGGCTTCCTGCTAACCGAGGAGTGACCCCCTCCGGCGATGGACGGATCGTCCTGTAGTACCTGCGCCGCCCCGCCCCGATATGACGGGGAGGCGGCGGCATCGTGACCATCCCCCTGCTGCTCCTGGGAGCGGCGTTCCTGTTGATTCTCGCCAACGGTTTCTTCGTTGCGGCCGAGTTCGGCCTGGTGACCGTTGAGCGTCCCGAGGCCGAGGAGGCCGCCGCCGACGGCGACAAACGCGCCCGTACGGTCGTGCAGTCGCTGAAGGAGCTCTCTTTCCAGCTCTCCGGCACCCAGCTCGGCATCACCATCACCTCCCTGGTCGTCGGCATGCTGGCCGAACCGGCCCTGACCGAGCTGCTGCACGGCCCGCTCGCCGCACTCGGCCTCCCTGAGGAGGCCGCCTCCGGCATCGCCGTGGTCGTCGGCATGCTGCTGGCCTCCGCGATCCAGATGGTGATCGGTGAACTCGTACCCAAGAACTGGGCGGTGTCCAAGCCGCTGCAGGTCGCGCGCTTCGTCGCAGGGCCCCAGCACCACTTCTCCCGGCTGTTCCGGCCGGTGATTGCGGCACTCAACACGGTCGCCAACCGGTTGGTCCGCGCGCTGGGTGTCGAGCCCGCCGAGGAACTGGCCTCCGCCCGCACCCCTGGTGAACTGGTGTCCCTGGCCCGCCACTCCGCCCAGGCCGGCGCGCTGGAACAGGACACGGCCGACTTGTTCGTCCGCACCCTGTCCCTGGGCGAGCTGACTGCACAGCACGTCATGACTCCCCGGGTGAAGGTCAGCGCCCTGCAGGCCTCAGCCACCACGGAGGACGTCGTCAACCTCACCCGGGCCACCGGCCTGTCCCGGTTCCCCGTCTACCGGGAGAAGATCGACGAGATCGTCGGTATGGCCCACCTCAAGGACGCCCTCGCCGTCCCCGCGTACGAGCGGCTGCGCACCCCGGTCGGCCGCATCGCCCGCAAGGCGCTCCTCGTGCCCGAGACCCTGCCGGTCCAACCGCTCCTCGCCCGGTTGCGCAGCGGGCAGCCGATCGCCGTCGTCGTCGACGAGTACGGTGGCACGGCCGGAGTGGTGACCCTGGAGGACATCGTCGAGGAACTCGTCGGAGAGGTCCGTGACGAGCACGACGGCCAGGACGTGCCCGAGCTGGCCCCCGCCCCACCCGAGGACGGTAGGCCTGCCTGGGACGTCGACGGCAGCTGCCGTGTCGACATCCTGCAGCGCATAGGCCTGCGCGTGCCCGAGGGGCCGTACGAGACGGTCGCCGGCCTGGTCGCTGACCTGCTCGGCCGGATCCCCGCCCCCGGGGACCGGGCCGAGCTGCCGGGCTGGCGGCTCTCGGTCCGCCAGGTCGGCCACTACCGTGCCGAACGGGTCCGCCTGGTCAGGACCGCTCCGTCGGTGAACATGGCGGAGGCAGTCCGATGAGTGTGCTCCAACTGTTCTTCGCCGCGCTGCTCGTGCTTGCCAACGGATTCTTCGTCGGTGCCGAGTTCTCGCTCGTCTCCGTCCGCCGCAGCCAGATCGAACCGCTGGGCACCGCACGGGCCCGCCAGGTGCTGTACGGCCTGGAGCGGCTGCCGCAGATGATGGCCGCCGCGCAGTTCGGCATCACCGTGTGTTCCCTGACTCTGGGCGCGGTCGCCGAGCCGACGGTGGCGCACCTGCTGGAGCCGGTGTTCGCGTGGATCCGTCTCCCGGACGGCCTCGTCCACCCGCTGGGCTACGTCATCGCCCTCGCCGCCGTGGTCTTCTTCCACCTCGTCATCGGCGAGATGGTGCCGAAGAACCTCGCCATGGCGGCCCCGGAGAGGGCCGCGCTGTGGCTCAGTCCTGGCCTGGTCTACTTCGCCCGGCTCTGCCGGCCGATCACGGTGTCCCTCGGCGCCTGTGCCCAGGGCATCCTGCGACTCTTCCGCGTCGAGCCCAAGGACGAGGTCGAGGCCGTCGTCACCAGCGAGCAGCTCAACCGTCTGCTGGAGGACTCGGGCCAGGCGGGCCTTCTCGACCCCGAGGAGCGGGAGCGTCTGGAGGACGCACTGGAACTCGGCTCCCGCCCCGTGACAGACGTCCTGCTGCGGCGGGAGTCCTTGGTCACGGTGACCCCTGCCGTCACACCGGGGGAGATCGTCGAGTTGACCGCCCGTACGGGCTACTCCCGTTTCCCGGTCGCGGCGACGGAGAAGGGGCCCTTCATGGGGTACGTCCATGTGAAGGACGTGCTGGACCTGGAGGATTCCGACCGTGCCGTTCCCCAGCACGTCTGGCGCCCCATGGCCACCCTCCGCGCTGAGCTCCCCCTGGACGACGCTCTGACGGTCATGCGTCGGGCAGCGACCCACTTGGCCCAGGTCGCGGACGCGTCCGGCAGGGTACTGGGCCTGGTCGCCCTGGAGGACGTACTGGAACTCCTGGTGGGTGAGGTGCGCGATCCGGCACACCGGGAGACCCCCGACGTCAAGCTCACGGAGCCGAGGACGAGCGGGGAACCGGAGGAGGCACTGACGGGCTGAGATCGCCGTCGGCGCGCGGTGCCGGCCCGGTGGGCGGCTGGGGTCCGGCAACCGGGCCCCGCGCGACCCGGAAGGGAACGGAGCCCCGCGGCGTGAGCCGCGGGATCCCAGAGCCGTCCGCCGGCTGCGGGGCCGCCATGGACGGCGGCACCGGTTCCTCCGGAGCACCCGGTGCGCGGGCGGGGCCGGCCCCTACACGGGCGGCGGATCCTGCGGCCCGCGCCCCGACAGCACTTCCCCGTACGCCTGCATCAAGTCGGGCAACCGCAGTGTCGCCAGATCCTCCCGGGACAGCGTCCCCGCATACGTCGACAAGCGCAGATCCCGGTACGCACAGCTCTTCTCGTACAGCGTGCGCAGGAACCGCCCGTTCCCCAACTCGTCCAGCCACCCCTGTTCGACCACGTGTCCGGCGATCGACCGCAGCTCCTCCAGCGCCTCCTCGTCCCACCGGTCCCCGTTCTCCGCGGCGAGCACCTTCCCGATCTCGGTGAGCTCCGCGGGCCGGTAGGAGGGGAAGTCGACTCGGGTGGTGAAGCGGGACGACAACCCGGGGTTCGCGGCGAGCAGCCGGTCCATGCCCTCGGGATAGCCGGCCAGGATCACCACCAGGTGGTCCCGGTTGTCCTCGGCCCGCTTCAGCAGCACCTGAAGGGCCTCGTCGCCGTACGCGTCCCCCTTGCCGTATCCGGAGTTGGACAGCGAGTAGGCCTCGTCCACGAACAGTACCCCGCCGATCGCGGAGTCGATCAGCTCGTTCGCCTTCACCGCCGTCTGCCCCAGGTACTCGCCGACCAGGTCGGCTCGCTGGGCTTCGACGAGGTGGTCACCGCCGAGAAGCCCCAGTGCGTAGAAGACCCGGCCGAGAATGCGTGCCACCGTCGTCTTCCCGGTCCCGGACGGCCCTGAGAAGACGAAGTGTCTTTTCGGCGGTTGCACCGGCAGCCCCTGCTCGACTCGCAGCCGGGCCATGTTCAACTGCGCCGACAGAGCCTTGACCTGGCGTTTGACCGGCTCCAACCCCACCATGCGCTCCAGTTCGGCGAGCGCCTCCTCCAGGAGCACGGGATCGGTCGGCCCGGCCGGGATCGCCGAGGAAGGGACACCGGTCTTCAGCCGTGCGACCGGATCGCCGGACGATGGCAGCGGCCCGGTCGGCGGATCGGGCTCTGACAGCCGCAGATCCCGCCCCTCCATGCCGAACAACGGATCGAACCCGTCCGGCCCGTCCACGGTGTCCTGACCGGCGCCGGTCAGGGTGATCGCGGCGAAGTCGGCGATGTCCTCCTCGTACCCGTCGCCCTCGGCGATCGCGGCGAGCCGTGCCGAGGTGTCCATGAAGGCCGGGTCGACCCGGTGCACCGCGCGGTACAACGGGAGCGCGGCGGCCGAACGGCCGGTGCCCTCGTGGGCGCGCGCCAGCCAGTACCGCAGTTCCTTGCGCTGCGGTTGTTCGCTGCGGCAGCGCATCAGGGCCGCCGAGAGGAGGGGATCGGCGTGGCCGTACATCTCCAGGCGGACCCGGGCCATACCCCCGAACAGGCCGGCCTCGATGCCGAGCACGGGATCGTCCAGCAGCGGGTCGGTGTGCCGGACCAGCTGTTCCCAGTCCTTGACCAGGTACGCGCGGCAGGCGTGCAGGAAGCGCACCTGTGGGTCGGTGTCGACCGGTGGCAGCCCGGCCAGGGCGCGGTCCAACTCGGGGACGTGCCGGCCGTCCAGCCAGTGGGAGGCGTGTGCGAGCAGCAGATCGCGTGGGCTCTCCAGCACCGGTTGCACCCACCAGCCCAGCCAGTACCAGGAGTTGAGAGTGCGGCGATGTCGGGTGCGCTGTTCGCCGTAGCGGTCGCGGTGCCGGACCATTCTGAGGAGTGCGGTCGTCGTGTCGACCCGCAGTGCGTGCAGCCCGAGCCAGGCGTCCGCCATGCCAGGGTCGATCCGCACCGCGGTGCGGAACTCCTCCTCCGCCTGCGGATAGGCACCCATCGTGTAGGCGTCCACCCCTCGCAGCCAGGCGAGGTCGGCCGGGGCCTCGGGGCCCTGCGTGCCGAAGTCCATCACGTCCCCCCACAGACCGTGCCCCGTGGTTCACCACCGGACAGTCGTCCGATCGTCGCCGCGGCCGAACCGCCGTGCCGCGGACCGGAGTTGCAGGTGCGCGAGGCAGCTGCTCGAAGGTCGCACCGAGGGCATCGTACCCGCGGGGCGACCAGGTGCCGAAGGGTGTCGCACTGGCCGTTCGAGGAGGTGGGAGCAGACGGGGCGCATCCGGTTTCGTGACCGAGAGTGAGCGGGCCGGTGCTCGCGACGCCCCGAAGGCTGGTCGCGCGCAGAACGAAGCCCCCGATCACGGGGGAACAACCGGGGGCTTCGCGTCTGAGGCGGCTCCGCAGGGCCGCACATTGAGAACGTAAGTCCTGTCCGGGTCCTCGGTCAAGAACGGTTGAGACACTCCGAGGAGTTCCCCGAAGGGTATTTCACAGGCTCACCACACTGCCGATGGTCCATCACTCCGGGTGACGTCATCGTCCGGGGTGCGGGGTGCTTCGGGCCCTGGCAGCACCTCGTACCCCGCCGGTGTCTGGAGCACCAGGAGATCGGCATGGGGGCGCGAGGGATCGGCAGCGAAGTGCGCGTGCTCCGCCTCGATCCAGCCCTCCCAGAACTCCTGCTGCTCCGCCCCGTCCCGCTCGCGACCACGTCTCCAGGACTCCTCGGGGGACAGCTCCATCCACAGCAGCCGCGCCAGATGCGGCCGCAGCGTCCGGCGTCCGGCGCCGACGCCCTCGACCAGGATCACGGGAGCTGGAGGCAGCGGGCGGGGCGGGGCGAAGGCGCGGGAGTACCAGTCGTAGGGGGTGTAGAGAGCCTCCTCGCCGCGTGCGAGGGGCCGGATCACCTGGGCCGTGATCCGGTCGGTCCACTCGAAGAGCTGCTGGTGGCTGGCGATGTCGTCGAGATGGAGCACCGGTGCCCCGCCCAGTGCGCCGGCCAGCCGTTCGGCAAAGGTGGACTTTCCCGAGCCCGCGTGCCCGTCGACGCCGATCAGTCGGACCGGGCCCAGAGAGGGAGGAAGCCCGCTCAGCCGGGCGGCGAGGTCGTGAATGGTGATTCCCAGGGGTCGTGTGGTGGGAGCTTTCCGGAAACAGTCTAGTGGTGGATCGCGGAGGCCGGGGGGTGAGGCTGCCCGGCCGGGAAAAGTCACGGTTTGAACCACCGGCCGACAGTCGGTCAACTGCATGGATAAAGCCATTCGAATCCCCTGACCGATATGTCGAATTCTGCGTCCCGGGCGGGCCTGCCGGTGCGTAAAATGCCTCCCGGGTAACTGTGATGCGTCGTACGGGGACTGGCGGGGGGACATGACCGCAGAGTTATTCGAAGGCCACTATGTATGGCATCCGGCGGCCGACGACCGTGTCCTGGCGGGCGTATGCGTCGAGGTGCGCGCAGGACGTTATCGATACGCGTACGAGGCTCTCGCTGAGACCCGTTCCGACTTCGGCCTGCGTGCCCACCGCTCGCTGGTACTCGCCTCCGAGGCAGCCGACACCGACCTGGTCGAGCGCTGGCTGGCCGAGGAACCGACACCCGAGGCGGCGCTGCTGTGGGCCCGGGTCGCGGTGCAACGCGCGCTGCGGGCCGCCGACGCGCACGGTGGTCGCACCGAGGTGCATGACGGCCGCGCCGAGGCGTTGGAGCGGATTGCGCTGACCGCCTGCGACCGTGCTGCCGCGCTGGCTCCCAAGGACCCCACCCCGTGGGTCGCCAAGCTGGCCATGGCCCGGCTGCACCGGAGGCTGCACCGGCTGCGCGACCCGGCCCCGCAGGGTCTGCTCACCGCCCCGCCCGGCCCCTGGCGGTTGTTCGCGCACATCCTGTCCCTGGATCCCTGGCACCGCGAGGGGCACCACCGCTTTCTGTCGTTCTTCTTCGCCCGATACGGCGGCTCGGTCAACGCGGCCTGGGACGTGGCCGCCTTCCTCGGCCAGCGGGCGCCGGTCGATTCCGCCCTCCGGCTGCTGCCCCTGGTGGCCCTGGTGGAGAGCTATGACCCGACCCGGCTGCTTGCCGACCGTGTCTGGGAGCAACCGCAGTGGCGCTCCACCGCGCTGGCGATCCACCGCAACTGGCTGCCTTCGGTGGCCGGATACCGCTTCACCCCGGTGCTCGACCTGGCCTACCTCGCGCATGCGCTGGTCATGGCCCGGTGTGAGTCCGAGGCCCGGGTGACGCTGCTGGCGATGGGCCCGTACGCCTCGCGGATGCCCTGGAGCGCCTTCGGTGACCCCGTTGAGCAACTCTCCCGGGCCCGGCGCGCCTGCGGGCTGCCCGCCCCGGGGGCGGCCTGACCCCCTCGCCCGCACCTACCCCCCACCGAGAGAGAGGCCGATCTGTGTCGCAACGGACACCGACGTCCCGCGCGAAGGCGCGCGCGGGCGAAGCCCTCGTCGTGCTCGACGATGACGCGACCCTGCACGCGATGGGTTATCCGCGGAAACTCACCCGGCGATTCCAGGCGTTCGATAATTTTGCGATATCGTTCACGATCATCAATATCCTGTCGGGGATCTTCTCGTCCTTCGGTTTCGGCATGAACGCGGGCGGACCCCGAATCCTTGTGTTCGGCTGGATCGGCGTCTCGCTGATGGTGTTGCTCATTGGTGCGGCCATGGCGGAAGTCGCCTCGGCTTATCCGACGAGCGGGGCCCTGTACTTCTCCGCCGGTAAACTCGCCAAGCGCCACAAGGGCGCCTGGTCGTGGTTCACGGGCTGGTTGAATTTCGTGGGCCAGATCGGTGGCACCGCTGCCACGGGGTATGCCGCGGCCACCTTCCTCCAGGCGTTCGTGCAGTTGCAGTGGCCCTCCTACCGGCCGACTGCGCACCAGACGGTGCTGATCACGACCCTGATCGTCATCGTGCAGGGGCTCGCCAACACCTACACCGTCCAACTCGTCGCCGTGCTGAACCGCATTTCTGTGTGGTGGCTGCTACTCGGACTCATTGTGATCGCCAGTGCACTCATAGTGATTCCGTCCCATCATCAGCCGGTGTCCTTCGTGACGCATTTTGAGAACAACACGGGCTTCACGAACGGGCTTTACGGCGGCATGCTTGGCCTGCTGGTCACCAGCTGGACCTTCACCGGGTTCGACGGCAGCTTCCACATGTCCGAGGAAACGGTTCGCGCGACGGTCAACGCCCCGAAGGGGATCACCCGCGCCATCGGCTATTCGGCGGTCACCGGCCTGATCCTGATGCTGGCACTCGTCTACAGCATTGGTGACTACGCCAAGGAGGCGGGTTCGGAGACGCCGCCGGTCCAGATCCTCATCGACGGCCTCGGGCTCGGTACCGCCAAGGCGATGCTTCTCATCGTCATCGGGGCGATGCTCTTCTGCGGCCTGGCCAACCTCACCAGCAACACCCGGCAGATCTTCGCCTTCTCCCGGGACGGAGCCATGCCCGGCTCCCGCTGGTGGCATTCGGTCTCCCCGCGCACCCGTACCCCCGTGAAGGCGGTGTGGCTGGCCGTGGCCTGTTCACTGGCACTGGTGGTACCGGGCTGGTGGTCGCACACGGCGTTCACCGCCATCGTCAGCGTCAATGTGGTGGGGCTCTTCCTCGCCTACGCCGTGCCCATCTTCCTGCGCCTCAGGCTCGGTGCCGCGTTCCAGCCCGGGCCCTGGCACCTGGGCCGCTGGGGCCGGCCGATCGGCTGGCTGGCGGTGATCTGGATCCTGCTCAGCAGCGTCCTGTTCATGTTGCCGCAGGCCTCGCCGATCACGGTCGACTCCTTCAACTACGCGCCGATCGCGCTCGCCGTCGTCCTGTTCGTGGCCACGGTGTGGTGGTTCGCCACGGCCCGTCGCCGCTTCCAGGGGCCGGTCAGCTACGGCCGCCCCGACGAGGTGGCCGCGATGGACCTGGTCTGACCCGTTCGTCCCCGGTGTCCGGCACCCAGTGCTGCAGCAGGCGACGTTTGCGATGGGGACGAACGTCGCCTGCCACGGCACGAGCCGGTGCCGGGGAAGGCATGCCCCCGGCCGGTCCGTTTCCGCCGGCCCGGACCGCTGTGCATGGCGCGCCGTGCGCGAAGTGCTGGCAGGGGCATGCCGCCTGATCCATAGTGGGCCCACAACCATGCACCGGATCCGGTACCTACTCGGACACCTGGGGGTATTCGCGCCCATGAACAGAGCCGAACAGCCTTCCCGTAGAAGCGTCCTGGCCGTCGCCGTCGTCGCGGCGGTGACCGGAGCAACGGCCCCCGCCTTCGCCGCGCAGGGACCTGCCGACACCAGCGACCGCACACCCGGGGCCCGCCCGATCGACTACCACGCCTGGACCACCTACAGCGAGTGGAGCTCCGGCACCGTCCAGGGGACCAGGCCGGTCGCCGGCCACCGACCCGGCCTCGTGTTCGACGTCCCCGCCGGCCGCAATGACTACACCGACCCGCACACCGGCACCACCAGCACCTGGGAGTACGCCATCTGGACCGGCCCGGTCCACCGGCTTGCCGTCCCCGCCACCGAGGTGGTCGCCTCCTGGAACGCACACACCCCCGACGGCACCTGGCTCCAGGCCGAGCTGCAGGGCACGTACTCCGACGGTTCGGGAACGCCCTGGTACGTGATGGGCCGCTGGGCGGCCGGCGACCGGGACATCAAGCGGACCTCGGTGGACGGCCAGACGGACGGCAAGAGCACCATCTGGACCGACACCTTCGTCATCGACGACGCGAGCAGCGGCCTGCGCCTGGCGTCGTACCGGCTGCGCCTCACGCTGTACCGCAAGCCGGGCACGCAGCTGACCCCCACCATCTGGCGGGTCGGCGCCATGGGCTCCGACATCCCCGACCGCTTCACGGTTCCGGCGTCCGTTGCGGGGCCCGCCCGGGAGCTTGCCGCTCCACGCTACTCGCAGGAGATCCACAAGGGGCAGTACCCGCAGTTCGACAACGGTGGCGAGGCCTGGTGCAGTCCCACCTCGTCACAGATGATCATCGAGTACTGGGGTGGCAGGCTCACCCCCGAGCAACTGTCCTGGGTCGACCCGTCCTACGCCGACCCGCAGGTGGACCACGCGGCCCGCTTCACCTACGACTACCAGTACCAGGGCTGCGGCAACTGGCCCTTCAACGCCGCCTACGCGGCCACCTACCAGGACCTCCAGGGCGTGGTCACCCGGCTCGCCTCGCTCAGCGACCTGGAGACGCTGATCGCGGCTGGTGTCCCCGTCATGACGTCCCAGTCCTTCCTGGAGACTGAGCTGACGGGTGCGGGCTACGGCACCTCCGGTCACCTGATGACCGTGACCGGTTTCACGGAGCACGGCGACGTGATCGCCGGAGACCCGGCGTCGCCGAGCGACGAGGCGGTGCGGCGCGTCTACCTGCGCCGGGAATTCGAGAACATCTGGCTGCGGACCAAGCGGTACAACGCCTCCGGTAAGGTCGTCTCCGGCACCGGCGGCATCTGCTACCTCTACTTCCCGGCCGACCCCAGCCCGCTCCAGCGCGAGGCCCTCGCCGCGGTGGGGGTGCGCTGAGCCGTACGACTGGCCTCAGCTCTGGACCGACCGCACTCGTGAGGCGAACCGTCACCGTCGCCGAAGGGGCGTACGGGGCGGACCGACGTTTCCCCGACGGCCCGCACGGGGCTGCTGTTCCTGGGTGTGCCGTTGTTCCTGGGTGTGCCGTGCGGAGGGTGCCACCCGCGACTGGATCAACCGTCCCGAGCTGCCTCGCCACGCCAGGTGCGAGCAGCCGGTGAAGACGTTCGGCGGAGCCCTGCGTGCCGTCGGGGAGCTGGACCCGGCCGATCGGCCCCGCCGCCGGCCTGCCGGGACGTGCGTCGTGCAGGGTTCTGACCCGATTCCTGAAGTAAGCGGTCGTTAACTGGTGACGGGAGGTCGCCGATCGGGCATACTCACTGCGCACAGCCGCTGGTCAGCCGCTTCCGAAACCCGGGAGCGGGGGCCTTCGGCAGGAACTGGAACGATCAGGCGGAGCCGCCCCCACCCCAACGGGCCACACCGCCGGTGCCCGAACAGGGAGGAGACCGACGCCATGCCCGACCGCGACCTGCAGCCGGTGGAGCGTCAACTGCCGACGGAAGAGGCGAGGGACCTGCTCGCACTCGTCCGGGACATCGCCCAGCGCGAGATCGCGCCGAAGGCCGCAGAGGAGGAGGACGCGGGGCGCTTCCCGAGTGAGGTCTTCACCCTGCTCTCCGAGTCCGGCCTGCTCGGCCTGCCGTACGACGCTGAGTACGGCGGTGGTGAGCAGCCCTACGAGGTCTACCTCCAGGTCCTGGAGGAACTGGCCGCGGCCCGACTCACCGTGGGCCTCGGCGTCAGCGTCCACACCCTCGCCGCCTACGCGCTGGCCACCTACGGCACCAAGCAGCAGCAGGTCGAGCACCTGTCGGACATGCTCGGCGGCGGTCTGCTCGGTGCCTACTGCCTGTCCGAGCCGGCCGCTGGCTCGGACGCGGCCTCCCTGCGCACCAAGGCCGTCCGCGACGACGCGGGAAGCTGGATGATCACGGGCACCAAGGCCTGGATCACACACGGCGGCATCGCCGACTTCTACACCGTGATGGCCCGCACCGGCGAGGACGGCCCGCGTGGGATCACCGCGTTCTTGGTGCCCGGCGACGCGCCCGGCCTGAGTGCGGCGGTGCCTGAGAAGAAGATGGGCATGAAGGGCTCGCCCACCGCCCAGGTGCACTTCGACGGAGTCCGGGTCCCGGACTGCCGACGCGTGGGCGAGGAGGGCCAGGGGTTCTCCATCGCCCTGTCCGCCCTCGACTCCGGCCGGCTCGGCATCGCGGCCTGCGCCATCGGCCTCGCCCAGGCCGCACTGGACGAGGCGGTCGCCTACGCTACTCAGCGCCGGCAGTTCGGCCGGCCCATCGCCGACTTCCAGGGCCTCCGGTTCATGATCGCCGACATGGCCACCCAGATCGAGGCCGGCCGTGCGCTCTACCTCGCCGCGGCGCGGCTGCGGGACGCGGGCAAACCGTTCTCCAGGCAGGCCGCGATGGCCAAGCTGCACTGCACCGACACGGCCATGAAGGTCACGACGGACGCGGTGCAGATACTCGGCGGCTACGGTTACACCGCCGACTTCCCGGCCGAGCGGTACATGCGCGAGGCCAAGGTCCTGCAGATCGTCGAGGGCACCAACCAGATCCAGCGGATGGTCATCGCCCGGCACCTGGTGGGACCCGAGGGGCGTTGAACTGCCCCCTGACGACGGGCGGGGCCGCCAGCCTGACCCACTCCGGGTCGTGGCGGCCCGGCAGGGTGCGGCCCTGGCTGGCCCAACTGTGCATGAGGGCACGGTAGAGGGGAGGGTCTGCCGGAGGCGGCGGAACCGGTTCTGAGGGGCGGGGGACGGATAGACGACGCGGACGTCCGGTCGCCGAGTGCTGGCGGGTCACAACCGGGCAACGTGACAGCGAAGACGCAGGTCACCGTCCGGTGGATTCGTGCGTCAGTTCATGCCCGCCTGGGTTCTCTCTCCGGCCGTCCCCGGTGCGCTGACGTGCCAGCAGTGCACTGTTCTGCCGGGGGTGCCGTGGCCAGTGCCGTCCTCTACCGCTCGACGAGCGCCCCGCGCACCAGGTGTCGTTGCCCGTGAGGCATGTGGCGACCGGCGGCCGGAATGGTGGCGACCGCCATGGAACCCGTCACCGGGCGCGCACTGCCGGATGCCGCGCCCCGGATCTGTGAGGGAGCTGACCGTGCGGAGCGCGTGGTGGTGAATGCGAGCGCCTGACGGTTGTGCCGAGCGCGATCCCGGCGCGTTCGCCGGCCACGGTCCGGTGGCAACAGCGCGGTTCCCCGTTCCCCGTGGAGGCGGGGGACCGTTGCGCCGCCAGGTGGCGGCGCAACGGTCCCCCGACGGCGGGGTAAAGGGTCGGACCGGTGGGGGAGTGAGTCAGGCGGCCTGGTGGCGCATCGCCGGCAGGCGCATCGGGCGCGAGCCCGGGCCGCCGGCGTGCGAGAAGGGTTGCGTCCGCCAGTTCAGGCCCTGAGGGAGTGTCAACAGCAGGCCGGTGTGCTGCTCCTGCGGCGCGAAGGATTCGTCCGCCGGGCTGGCGTCGACCGCCGAACGGCCCGTGCCCGCACACACCGTGAGCCCGAACGGGTTCCACGGCGAGGCGCACAGCGCATGCTCCGGAAGGTTCTCCTCGTCCGCCAGCAGCGCGATCGGCTGGGCGCAGTCCGGGCAGATCACCCGGTACATCTCGAAGGTGTCGTAGCTGTTCGGTTCCTCGTCGAAGACGTCGAGTTCGACGCCCTCCAGCTCGGCCACCGGCTGCTGCCGCTTGGACGTGGATCGGCCAGGGCGATGGGCACTCTGCATGGGATTCTCCCCCTAAGGCTGGGCCGTGACGGCGCTGCGGCCTCGACCACACCAAGCACTTCCCGTCCGCCCCGGGCGGTAATCACGAGAGCATCACGGAGCCCGTTCGGGGTGTGTGGCGTTCGTCACATGCCGGGCGCAGATGCTCGGTGTGGGGCTCTCCAGCCCACGCCATTTGCCCCGGGGTGGTCGTCCCTGGCCCCCGGATGACCCCCATCCGGCTCGCGCGTACCTCACTGACCGGGCATGACCTGGCGTGGCACGGCTATCCCAGAGGATCAGCCGCACTGTAGGTTTTGGCGCCATGGAGGAGCTGGACCGTCAGATCGTGCAGCTGCTCGTCAAGGACGGGCGGATGAGCTACACCGACCTGGGCAAGGCCACGGGCCTGTCCACGTCGGCCGTGCACCAGAGGGTGCGCCGGCTGGAACAGCGTGGCGTTATCCGCGGCTACGCCGCCGTGGTCGACTCCGAGGCCGTGGGCCTGCCCCTCACCGCGTTCATCTCGGTGAAGCCGTTCGACCCCAGCGCCCCCGACGACATCGCGGACCGTCTGGCAGGCGTCCCCGAGATCGAGGCCTGCCACAGTGTCGCCGGGGACGAGAACTACATCCTCAAGGTGCGCGTGGCCACCCCGCACGAACTGGAGGAACTGCTGGCCAGGTTGCGCAGCCTGGCAGGGGTGTCGACGCGGACGACGGTGGTCCTGTCGACGCCCTACGAGGCACGCGCGCCGCGGATCTGAGGCCCGGCCGCTGCCTCCCGGCCACTGCGGGCAGACGTTCTGCGGGGTACTCGCCTCGCCCCGGGTGCGGCTCGGTCCGCACGGCGCGAGAAACTGTCGGCTATGAGTGAGCGCACCGTCGAGCCCCCCGAGACCGTCCTCCTGCGCCGCGGAGAGGTCCACAGTCCCGCCGACCCGTTCGCCACGGCGATGGTCGTCGAGGCCGGACACATCGCCTGGGTCGGTTCCGAGGGCGCCGCCGACGCCTTCGCCGACGGTGTGGACGAGGTGGTTGACCTCGATGGCGCCCTGGTCACCCCGGCCTTCACCGACGCCCATGTGCACACCACCGCCACGGGGCTCACCCTGACCGGACTCGACCTGTCCGGCGCACCCTCGCTGGAGGCGGCTCTGGCCCTGGTCCGGGAGTTCGCCGCGGCCCGCCCGGACGACCGGGTTCTGCTGGGCCACGGCTGGGACGCCGCACGCTGGCCCGGCGGACGCCCGCCCACGCGCACGGAGCTGGACGAGGCGGCCGGCGGACGCCCGATGTACCTGTCCCGCATCGACGTGCATTCCGCGGTCGCCACCACTGCCCTGCTCGACCTGGTGCCAGGTGGCGGACTGCGGGAGGACGCCCCCCTCACCCGCGACGCCCACCACGCCGTCCGGGAAGCCGCCCTCGCCGCCATCACCCCCGCCCAGCGCGGCGAGGCCCAGCGCACCGCCCTGGCCCACGCGGCCTCCCTGGGCATCGGCTCGGTGCACGAGTGCGGCGGCCCGCAGATCTCCTCCGAGGACGACTTCACCGCTCTGCTGGGACGTGCCGCCGAGGGTCCCGGCCCCCGTGTGATCGGATACTGGGCCGAACGGAACGTCGAGAAGGCGCGGGAATTGGGCGCTCAGGGTGCCGCTGGCGACCTCTTCGCCGACGGTGCCCTCGGCTCGCACACCGCCTGTCTGCGCGAGCCCTACGCCGACGCAGACCACTCCGGTGCCGCCTACCTGGACCCCGAATCCGTGGCCGCCCATGTCGTCGCCTGTACCGAGGCGGGCCTGCAGGCCGGCTTCCACGCCATCGGCGACGCCGCCGTGGCGACCGTCGTCGAAGGGGTGCGCGCCGCTGCCGGCAAGACCGGGCTCGCCCGAGTCCGCGCCGCCCGTCACCGTGTCGAACACGCCGAGATGCTCACCGCGGAGACCGTCGCGGCCTTCGCCGAACTGGGCCTGATCGCATCCGTGCAGCCGGCCTTCGACGCTCTGTGGGGTGGCGAGGACGGCATGTACGCCCAGCGCCTGGGGGCTGGGCGGGCCCGGAGTCTCAACCCGTTCGCGGCCCTGTTGCGGGCTGGTGTGCCGCTGGCCTTCGGCTCCGACAGCCCGGTCACCCCGCTCGACCCCTGGGGTACGGTTCGTGCCGCCGCCTTCCACCGCACGCCCGAGCACCGGGTCTCCGTCCGGGCGGGGTTCACCGCGCACACGCGCGGTGGTTGGCGGGCCGTCGGGCGGGACGACGCGGGCGTGCTGGTCCCAGGCGCGCCGGCCGACTACGCCCTCTGGCGGACCGGCGAGCTGATCGTCCAGGCCCCCGACGACCGGGTGGCCCGCTGGTCGACCGACCCGCGCTCGGGCACGCCGGGTCTGCCCGACCTCACCCCCGGCCGCGACCTGCCGGTCTGCCTGCGGACCGTGGTGGGCGGACGGACGGTGTTCGTACGGCCGGGCGAGTGATCTACGGGGGTGGCGTGGCGGCCGACGGCCGCCACGGCCCCGCCGTCCGACCTGCGCATCCTCTCCGCCGGCGACGGCGCTCGTGCTGTTGTCGCAGGCCAGAGGGCTGTTGACAGCTGACGGCGGGGGGCCGGTAGGTTCGTCCGAGTCCACCACCGGACGCCCGACCGGAGACCGTTCGCGCAACTCGTCGCAGCGCCGCTGAGTCAGGGGCGGTGTGCCGCACTGGGGCACCGTCACTGGGAGCCAGGCTCAGCGTCCGCGCCGGCGAAAGAACGTTCCGTCCGGTCGGCCAGGTGTGACCCGGGTGGGGCCCGGGCGCTCAGTAGACAACGGCTTTCGGTCGATTCGCAGCCAGCGGGTCCCAGGTCGGCCCGAAGGGCGCCGGGCCCCCATCCGTCGTGCTACGAGGGGTGCAAAAATGGCCAAAATCAGGGCGTGAGGGCGCTGAAAGCCGCATTCTTACCCCACTCTCGTGGAATCGACACCCACCACACGAGCGAGTCTGCCCGTCTTCCCGGACGACGGCAATTAAGGTGGATCCCTGTTGACGAGATGAAGGGGCAGCAGTGAACGACGGCGACGGAACCCTCGCGCCCAAGGCCCAAGGGAGGCAGTTCGGTCCGCTCGGCACGGCCTTGGTGATCATCCCGACCTTCAACGAGGCGGAGAACATCAAGACCATTGTCGGCCGGGTACGCGAGGCCGTTCCCGAGGTGCATGTGCTCATCGCGGACGACAACAGCCCCGATGGCACCGGCAAGCTCGCCGACGAACTGGCCGCCGAGGACGATCATGTGCAGGTGCTGCACCGCAAGGGCAAGGAAGGGCTCGGCGCGGCCTACCTCGCAGGCTTCCGCTGGGGCCTGGAGCACGGGTACGGAGTGCTGGTCGAGATGGACGCCGACGGTTCCCACCAGCCCGAGGAACTGCCCCGGCTGCTCACTGCGCTCAAGGGCGCGGATCTGGTGCTCGGTTCCCGCTGGGTGCCCGGCGGCCGGGTGGTGAACTGGCCCAGGTCCCGCGAGTTCATCTCCCGCGGTGGCAGCCTCTACTCCCGTCTCGCCCTCGACCTGCCGCTGCGTGACATCACCGGCGGCTACCGCGCCTTCCGCCGCGAGACCCTGGAAGGTCTGGGTCTGAGCGAGGTCGCCTCGCAGGGCTACTGCTTCCAGGTCGACCTGGCCCGCCGTGCGATCAAGGCCGGTTACCACATCGTCGAGGTCCCGATCACGTTCGTCGAGCGGGAACTGGGCGACTCCAAGATGAGCAAGGACATCCTGGCCGAGGCTCTGTGGCGGGTCACCGCCTGGGGCATCGGCGACCGGGTCGCCAAGATCACCGGCAGAGGCAAGCAGACGTAAGGTCCGGCCGGGGCCGACCCAGGAGCGGTGGCGCAGCTCCGGCTGATCACCCCCCCCCTTATTTTGCGCTGAGCCGCGCCCAGGCACACTGGAAGCATGACGACTGGCGCTCCGACCTCTCCGTACACCGCCCGGCCCCCGCGTTCCCGGCTGCGCAGGTATCTGCCGTTGGCCGTCGCCGCGTGGTTGGTGCTGGAGATCTGGCTGCTGACCCTGGTCGCCGACGTGGCCGGGGGCCTCACCGTCTTCCTCCTGCTGGTCGCGGGCATCGTGGGCGGCTCCGTGGTCATCAAGCGGGCGGGCCGCCGTGCCTTCCAGAACCTCAACGAGGTGTTGCAGCGAGGCGGTTCGCCTGAGAGCAGCGGAGGCAACGGCCTGGTGATGCTCGGGGGCCTGCTGCTGATGATTCCGGGTCCGATCTCGGACGCGGCGGGTCTGCTCCTGCTCCTCAGGCCGGTTCAGAAGGCGGTCGGCCGCTATGCCGAGCACAGCTTGGACAAGCGGCTGCGCAAGGCCGCTCCCGGCAGCCTGGGTGATGCCTTCCAGCAGGCCCGCATCCACCGGCCTGACGGCAAGGTGGTGCCGGGGGAGGTCATCCGGGATCAGGAGGACAACCCCGGGACGGGGGAGCTGCGACCGCCATGGAACCGTTGAGCGCCCCTCCTGCGGCGCGCTGCGCGCACCTCAATCGAGGACACGACGAACCCGCCGCGTCCAGAGCGCGCGAAGCCGTCGGGTCCGGGGGCGCGAAACTGCAGGTCCAAAGGGTGTGAAGCCTTCAGACCCGAGGCACACGAAACGGCGGGCGCCCTGCGTGGGATTCACGCAGGGCGCCCGCCGTTTCGTCGTATGCGGTGTGACGCGTTACGCGCTCTTGCGGCTGTCGCGAGGGTGAACCGCGATGTTCATCGCCCCCGAGCGCAGAACCGCCAGGCGCTCCTCAAGGACCTCTTCGAGTTCCTCACGGGTGCGCCGCTCCATCAGCATGTCCCAATGGGTACGCGCGGGCTTGGCCTTCTTCTCCTCAGGGCCGTCGCCGTCGACGAGGAGTGCCTGGGCCCCGCAGACCTTGCACTCCCACTCCGGCGGAATCTCCGCCTCGACCGAGAAGGGCATCTCGAAACGGTGCCCCTTCTCGCATGCGTACTCCACGGCCTGGCGCGGGGCCAGGTCGATACCGCGGTCCGTCTCGTAGCTGGTCACCACGAGGCGTGTGCCGCGAAGAGCTCGCTCACTCATGAATCGTGCCTCCCGGGCTTGTCGCCCACAGGACAGGTGTCGCTGTCGTCGTCATCCGGTCAACGTCCGGTCGGCGGTAAAGATTCCCGTTCCGGGTCATGCGTCGCCGTCGTAGCCGCCCCTTGTTTTACCCACAGGCGCCCGGTTTGTCACATCTGCTGGCAGATGTCACCCAGCGTTTCAGCATCTTTGACGCGCAGTAACGGTACGCCTGGCAGGCCAAAGGCGTACACTACCGCCCTTTCGTGTTGAACGCTAAATCTGGGCTAGATCTTTTCCGGAACCGGGTTGCCCGCCTCGCTGATCGCCCGCCGCACCGGGACCCGGGCGAGCAGGGTGAAGCCGATGATGAAGAAGGCCACCAGAGAGATGATCGCCGAGCGATAGCTTCCGGTCACCTGGTACGTCACGCCGAACAGCAGGGGGCCGAGCCAGCTCATCCCGCGATCGCTCAGCTCGTAGGCCGAGAAGTACTCGGCTTCCTTACCGGGTGGCACCAGATGGGAGAACAGCGACCGGGACAGCGCCTGGCTGCCACCGAGTACCAGGCCGATCCCGGAGGCCAGCACGAAGAACCACACCGGTGCCTTCGCGGGCAGGAAGTAGCCGGCCGCCAAGGTGACGGTCCAGGCCACCAGTGAACCCAGGATGGTCCGTTTGGCGCCGTACGTCCGCGCGAGCCGCCCCATCGCCAGTGCGCCCGCCACGGCGAGCACCTGCACCAGCAGCACGGCACCGATCAGCGTCGACTGCCCGAGGCCCAGTTCCTGCGAGCCGTAGATCGAGGCCTGGGAGATCACGGTCTGGATGCCGTCGTTGTACACCAGGTAGGCCAGCAGGAACGCCAGCGTCAGCGGATGCTGCCGCATACCCCGGACGGTCGACACGAGTTGTCTCAGCCCCGGTGCCGTGGCGTCCCCCGCGTGCGTGGGTCGGTCGCGCAGCCTGCGCAGCGGTATCAGCGTGAAGGCGCCCCACCACAGACCCGCCGAGGCCAGGCAGATGCGGACCGCGGCCGTTTCCGACAGGCCGAACGAGTCGTGCGCCGAGTACAGGACCAGATTGGCGACGAGAACCGTGGAGCCCGCCCCGTAGCCGAAGGCCCAGCCGCGGGAGGAGACCGCGTCTCGTTCCTCGGGCGGGGCGATCTGCGGAAGGTAGGAGTTGTAGAGCATCATCCCGACGGACTGCGCCCCGTTGGCCACCACGAGCAGCACCCCGCCGAGCAGATACCGGTCGCCGTCGAGGAAGAACATGCCGGTGGTCGCGGCTGCCCCCGTGTACGCCGCCGCTGCGAGCAGCGGCTTCTTGCGCCCCGTGCGGTCGGCCGCGCTGCCCACCAGAGGCATCACGACCACGGCGAGGATCACCGACAGGGACACCGAGTAGGCGAAGAAGGAACCCGCCCGGACCGGGATGCCCAGCGGATGCACATATCCACTGGGGTCTGCCGCCCGCTCCGCGACCGATGTCAGGTACGGCCCCAGGAACACGGTCAGGACGCTCGTCGAATAGACCGAGCACGCCCAGTCGTAGAAGTACCAGCCGCGCTGCTCGCGTCTGCGACCGACGGTCTCGTCCGCCGTCTGTGTGCGCACGGTGTCGATGTTCACGCGTGCCCTCGCTTCCCCGCCGAAGTGCCGTGCGAAGGCGGGGCACGGCCGGTCCGGGCGGTCAGACCCAGACGCCGCGGTCCTCCATGACCTTGCGCAACGTGTCGATGTGATCGGTCATGATGCCATCAACACCCAGGTCCAGGAGCCGGTGCATGCGGTCGGGTTCGTTGATCGTCCATACGTGCACCTGCAACCCGCGCGCATGAGCGGCGCGGATGAAGCGGTGGTCGACCACCGGGAGGCCCGACTGAGCCTCGGGCACCTGCGCGGCGACCGCGGACCGGCGCACCGCCGCCGGCAGCCCCCAGGAGCGCAACCGCAGGCTGAGTACCCCACGTGTGCCGAACGAGGTGGCCAGACGCGGACCGGCCAGTCGCTGGGCCCGCAGCACCCGCGCTTCCGAGAAGGACCCCACACACACCCGGTCCCAGGCGTTGGTGCGCTCGATCAGTTCCAGCAGGGGCCGCAGCGCGGGCTCCGCCTTCACGTCGACGTTCCAGCGGACCTCGGGGAAGGTCTCCAGTAGCTCCTCGAACAGCGGCACCGGCTCACGGCCGCCCACGCGTGCCTGCCGTATCTCCTGCCACGGCAGCTCCGCGATGCGGCCGGCCCCGTCGGTGACCCGGTCCAGGGTCGTGTCGTGGAAGGCGGCCAGTCGGCCGTCGGCCGTGGCGTGCACGTCGGTCTCGATGTACCGGTAGCCCAGCTCCACGGCGCGCCGGAATTGCGCCGCGGTGTTCTCCAGGCCGTCGGCGGCACCGCCGCGGTGGGCGAAGGCGAGGGGGCCCGGATGGTCGAGGTACGGATGGCGTATGGGCGGTGTCGTGAGGGTCACCGACGCAGTATGACCTGCTCCGGTGTCGTGGAGGCAACGACCGTGCTACCCGCCGGCGCCGCTGGCACGGCGAACATCCGCAGGAACAGTTGCGCCAGTGGGCCGATCGACACGGCGTACAGCACGGTGCCCACCCCGATGGTGCCGCCCAGCGCGAAGCCGGTGACCACCACCGCGACCTCGACCGCCGTTCGCATCAGCCGGATCGAGCGGCCGGTGCGCAGGTGCAGGCCTGTCATCAGTCCGTCCCGCGGACCCGGGCCGAAGCGAGCCGAGATGTACAGGCCGGTCGCCGCGCCGTTCAGCACGATCCCGGCCAGGAGGAGCGGGACGCGTGCGGTCAGGGAACGCACGTCCGGGACCAGCGCGAGGGTGCCATCCATGGCGAGGCCGACGACGAAGACGTTGGAGACGGTTCCAAGTCCGGGACGCTGGCGCAGCGGGATCCACAGCAACAGCACCGTCGCCCCGATGATGATCGAGACCACGCCGATGGTGAGCCCGGTCAGTCTGGCGAGCCCTTGGTGCAGCACGTTCCAGGGCTCAAGGCCTAGGCCCGCCACCACGAGCAACCCGGAACTCGCGCCGTACAGCGCGAGCCCGCCGTAGAGCTGGATCAGCCGTCGTTCAAGACGGTCCCGAGTGGACACGACATACCCCCCTGGGTGGTGGCGGTGGCCTGATGCGTGACACTGTGTGGCTTGGGGTGAAGGGCCATCCAGGGCCAATTCGGGGAAGGTGGACTGATTGTCATGGCGCATTGGACCTCAGCGGTGGGGGCCACGCAGCTCGCCCGGCTGGTGAGCTCCCAGCAGGACCGCCCGGCCGGCCGTGGTACCCGTCGACCGCCCGCCTACCGTGCGCTCGCCGACGGCATCCGGCTGCTGGTCCTCGAAGGCCGTGTCCCGGTGGCCGCTCGCCTGCCCGCCGAACGCGAACTCGCCCTCGCCCTCTCCGTGAGCCGCACCACGGTGGCTGCCGCCTACGAGGCGCTGCGCACCGAGGGCTTCCTGGAGTCCCGGCGCGGTGCGGGCAGCTGGACGGCCGTTCCGGCCGGCAACCCGCTGCCCGCACGTGGGCTGGAACCGCTGCCGCCGGAGGCACTCGGCTCGTTGATCGACCTGGGTTGCGCGGCACTGCCCGCCCCCGAACCCTGGCTCACCCGCGCTGTACAGGGCGCGCTTGAGGAACTGCCGCCGTACGCCCACACGCACGGTGACTACCCGGCCGGCCTGCCCGCCTTGCGCTCGATGATCGCCGAGCGCTACACCGCGCGCGGGATTCCCACCATGCCTGAGCAGATCATGGTGACGACCGGTGCGATGGGTGCCATCGACGCGATCTGCCACCTGTTCGCGGGGCGGGGCGAGCGCATCGCCGTGGAGTCCCCGTCCTACGCCAACATCTTGCAGCTGATGCGGGAGGCGGGCGCCCGGCTCGTGCCCGTCGCGATGGCGGAGGGGCTGTCCGGTTGGGATCTGGACCGCTGGCGCCAGGTCCTGCGCGAGGCCGCACCACGGATCGCCTACGTGGTGGCCGACTTTCACAACCCGACCGGTGCGCTCGCCGACGATGACCAGCGGCGCAGGCTGGTGGACGCGACCCGCTCGGCAGGCACGGTGCTGATCGCCGACGAGACGATGTCGGAACTGTGGCTCGACGACGACTTCCGGGATGGCGGTATGCCCCGCCCGGTGTGCAGCTTCGACCCGGCCGGATCCACGGTGATCACGGTGGGCTCCGCCAGCAAGGCGTTCTGGGCCGGGATGCGGATCGGCTGGGTACGAGCGGCCCCGGACGTCATCCGTAGCCTGGTGGCCGCTCGCGCCTACGCCGACCTGGGCACCCCCGTCCTGGAACAGTTGGCGGTGAACTGGCTCTTCAGCACCGGAGGCTGGGAGCAGGCCGTCGGTCTGCGCCGCGACCAGGCCCGGGAGAACCGGGACGCACTGGTGGCCGCCCTCCGTCGGGAACTGCCCGACTGGGAGTTCGAGGTCCCGCGGGGCGGTCTGACCCTCTGGGTTCGTGCGGGCGGCCTCTCCGGTTCCCGTCTCGCGGAAGCGGGTGAACGGGTCGGTGTCCGTGTTCCCTCCGGTCCCCGCTTCGGCGTCGACGGTGCCTTCGAGGGCTACGTACGCCTTCCGTTCACCGTCGGGGGAGCGGTGGCGGAGGAGGCCGCGGTCCGTCTCGCCGCGGCGGCCCGGCTGGTGGAGACGGGGGCGACGGGTGGCACGGAGGCCCCGCGCACGTTTGTGGCGTGACTGCCCGTGCCCGGGGGAGTCCCGGGCGGCCGTGCCCGCGGGATCTTCGCGCGGGGAGGGGCTGGGTGGTCCCGTCGGGCACGGTAGTCCCCGCTGCCGGGCGCCCCTGATCCGCCCGGCCGAGGCGGGTGCCTCAGGAGCTCTCGACCGGCACGGCCTCCGCGGCCACGGGCGCTGCCTCGACCGCCGGCTTGGTCAGGTCCGCCGGCTCGATCGGCTCGGCCGGCTCCACATCCGCGGGAGCGGTCCGCGGTGGCAGCAACTCCAGTACCGCCTGCCGATCGGTGTCACTCGTGGCGTCGTCGTAAGGATCCGGTGTACGTGGCACCTGCAACCGGTGCACCGGACCGGACCCCAGCCGGGCGAAACCCCGTCCCGGCGGGACATGCGCCAGCGCGGTCGTGTGAGACGGCGTACCCAGTACCGCCTCCACCTGCCGGGGAGCCGCGGGTCCGAGGACGACGCGCGCACGTGTGTGCTGCCGTACCGCGTCGCTCAGTGCCTCCGCGCTGTCGAACTGCTCGGCCACGACCACGGTCACGTGCGCCGCCCGTCCGTGTCGCAATGGCACCTGGAGCAGCGTCTGCGGGTCGTTGCGGCCTTCCGAAGTCGCGAGGAGGGCGAAGACGCTCGGGCGGTCCAGCAGGATCCACAGCGGGCGCCGGGTGTCCGCCGGCGGCGGGTCACCCGCCTGCCGGGCCAGGTTGATCGCGATGAGCCGACGTTCGGTCTCCTGCGCGGCCCACTCCAGACTGGCCAGTGCCCCCGCCAGCGCGCACTCCACGGCCAGTACGCCGTCGCGGCCGGTCAGGCAGGTGAACTCGCCGGTGCCGCCGCCGTCGACGATCAGGACGTCCCCGTACTGCAGGGCCTGCAGGACGATGGAGCGCAGCAGCGTGGAGGTGCCGCTGCCCGGCTGGCCCATGACCAGCAGGTGCGGCTCGGTGGAGCGGATGCCGGTGCGCCAGACGACCGGCGGGACGTCGATCTGTTCCTCCCCGTAGGAGAGGGGAAGCGTGCGCTGGACTTCGCTCGGGTCGGTGAAGCCCAGGACGGTTTCGCCGGGCGCGGTGACGAAGCGCTGCGCGGGGACGTCCGCGGGCAGCGGGGCGAGGGCGGTGACGGTCAGCTGGTTGCCCTCCTCGTCCCAGGCGAAGCGGTACTCGCGGGCCCGCCCGGCCTTTGCGGTGAGGAGCTGCTCGATCCGCGCGCGGGCCTCTGGCTCGCCGTCCGGGTAGTAGGCGGGGTAGCGGATCACGAGGTGACCGACGCGCCCGCCGTCGTCGAACTCGTGCGCGGTGAAGGCTTGCTCCCAGTCCCCGCCGTGTGTGTACAGCGGTGCCGGGTCGTCGGGGCCGCAGAAGTATGGCACCAGGGCCTCGTAGAGCGCCTGGAGTCGTTCGGCCTGGGACTCGTCGGGCCCTTCGGGCGCCGGCGGGGTTCGGTCACGGCCCTGCCAGGCCGCTGCCGCCATCACGGTGATGACGGCGAGTAGCGGCCCGTAGGGCGCCAGTGCCACGACCAGGATCACACAGGCCACCAGGAACAGCAGTGGCCCGCGCTTGTCCTTGGGGGTGTCCGCCCACTTGCGCCGCCCGGCCGAGGCCAGGCGGCGCAGTCCGCGCGTGACGGTGATCAGCGGGTGGAGGACGTCGGTGGCGCTGTCGGCCGCCGTCCGGGCCAGCTCCCGGCTCCGGACGATCTGCGTCCGGGCGATCTGGGCGCTGTCTTTGCTCAGAATGCGGGGGAGGGGGCGCCGGGCCACTGCTGTCTCCTGACGGTGCGTACGGACGGAACGTGCGGGACTGGCGGGATCAGAACTTGATGCCGCCGAGGAGGCTCGCCAGGCTCTCGCCGCCGGCCTTGATGCTCGGGGCGATGGCCGTGCTCGCGAGGTAGAAGCCGAACAGGGCCGAGACGGCGGCGTGCGAGCCCTTGAGTCCGTCCTTGCGGAAGAAGAGGAAGACGATGATGCCGAGCAGGACGACGCCGGACATGGAGAGGATCATTTGAGGCCTCCTGGTGTCGAGGGGGGACAGTCACCATGAGTTCTTCCAGGATCACAGCATGTATCCATACGATTAAAGGTGCAAGTGGGTGAAATTCGGTCGATTTCCCTCACTCGGCGGAGCCTTCTGGCCCGACTGACCAGGCCTATTGGCTCCGGCGGAGGCCGTTGGTGATCTTTACCTCGGGCGCATCGGGTCATGTGCTGCATGAGCCAGTACGCTGGCGATTCACTCGTACGGCCGCGTTCCGCTCACTGCCGTACGCTCCCCGAAGTTCCCGAAGTCCCAGGAGAGGCGGTCCCGCCGATGAGTGAAGCCCCCGACCCCGAGGTCGTGGAGCTGGCGACCAAGATCTTCGATCTGGCCCGGCAGGGGCAGACCGAGGCGCTCGTGGCGTACATCGACGCGGGTGTTCCGGCCGACCTCACCAACGACCGCGGTGACTCCCTCGTGATGCTCGCCGCCTACCACGGCCACGCCGACGCGGTGCGCGCGCTCCTCGCCCGCGGGGCGGCGGCGGACCGGGTCAACGATCGGGGCCAGACCCCGCTCGCCGGGGCCGCCTTCAAGGGCGAGACGGACGTCATCAAGGTTCTCCTGGAGGGCGGAGCCGATCCTTCGGCGGGTACGCCGTCGGCCGTGGACACGGCCCGGATGTTCAGCCGGACGGAACTCTTGGAACTGTTCGGCGTGAACTGATGCGAACGTCCTGACCAGCTACGACACGGAAAACGGGGGAGGCGGTAAAGGGCCGCCGGAAATACGGTCGCGGCAGCACACACCGCGGGTCATCATGACGTCGTGATTCACGGACGCGATGGCTGGGCAGGTGTTGCCGCACCGCGCGGACCGTGATGCGGTCCGCATGGGCCACTGACGAGAGGCAGAGAAAGATGGGCTACAGCAAGCAAGAGACGGCGGGCGCTCCGACGTTGTGTCACGCGGCCAGGTAGTGCGTGTTCCCCGGTTGTGATGACGCTTGATGTGAGGCTGTTTCCCATGTTCGATCCGGTCATAGCGCCCAGCGGTACCCTGCTCGGGCTGCTCCAGCGCGGCCGTGGCGACGGCACGCTGCATGCGCTCACCGCCCCACGCGGCGAGGCGCTCGCAGCCCTGAACCACTGTGTACTGCGTGACCCCCGCCAGGACTGGCAGGTGGAGAACCGCTCCCTCTACTACGCCCGGCTCTACCTCGACCTCAACGGCGAGCTCGACGCCGTCGAAGCGCACCTCTTCGGCCCGCAGGACCTGCTCGACACCGACGAGTCCCGCACCGGGCTCGCCCTGGCCGTACTCGGCCACCTGGCTTCCTACGGCAGGCGGGACGCCCTCACGCTGCTACGCAGGTACGCGGCACACGGCTCCAACTGGGCCTGGGCCCTGGACGAGCTGGCCCTGCGCGACGATGACGCCGGCCTGAGCGCCCTCGCCGCCCCCGTCCTGGCCCGCTTCGCCACCGATCCGGCGGGCGAGGCCGAGCTGGCCGCGGCCGTACGCGACGCCTTCGAACCGCGCCCTTGGCGGCTGTGGGCCGAGGACCCGCGCGAGTCGGTTGCCACGCGGGTGCGTGCCGCCCAGGAGGCCGGCTGTTTCGACCGCTGGCAGCGCCAACTGCGGCCCACCGGTCCACGCCCCGGATGGAGTGTGCGTGCCGTCTTCGAGTGGGCCCAGCAGGGCATGGAGCGCGGCGCCGCCCTCCACGTACCTGCCGCCCGGTGCCTGGTCGCGGTGGCCGGCCCCGAGGACCGGCCGGAGATCGTCGAGGCAGCGAGGAACGGCGCCGACGGAGCGCGTTGTACCGCTCTGCGCTACCTCGCCGACACCGACGCCCCCGACGTCCTCGACCTGATTGGGGCCGCGGTCGCGGACGGAACGCCAGCGGTCGTGGAGGCGGCCGTGGACGCCTTCGAACGGATGCGCAGCGTCGCCGCCGTCAACCGCGCGCGAGGCTGGGCCCAACGCCCCGATGCGCTCGGCGCCGCCGCCTGTCGTGTGCTCGCTTGCCGGGGCGGCACGCGGGACAGTGCCCTGGTCCTCGCTGCCCTCCGAGAGGCCGTGCGCGGCGAGGGCCCCGACGCGCCCACACTGTGGAGCCTGGTCGACGGCGCCGGACGCCTCGGCATCACCTGTGCGGCCCCCGTGTTGCGCCACGTCTACCGGGAGACGGCCTCCTCCCACCTCCGCGGCCGTGCCGCCCGTGCCCTGGCCGCCACCGACCCGTCCTTCGGCACCGGCTTCGCCGTCGAATGCCTGTGGGACTGCGAGGAGACCACGCGTGAACTCGCCGCCCGGCACGCCGAGACCGGCGACGCCCGGGTCGTGGAACGGCTCCGCCGCCTTGCCGCCGACCCGGCGGAGGAGGCCGAGGTCCAGACCGCGGTGCGCAGCCGCTTCGGGCCGGACACCGCCGTCGGCTGACCACCGCACCCCATCGAGTGCCCGTCCGCGCGTGCATGACTCATCACTCATCGGGGTACACGCCCCGCTTGTGCGCCCGGCTGGCTTGCGCATCTGGCCCGGGCGCGTATCCGCGCGCCGTGTGAACGCCCGGTGACGCGCAGGTCAGACCGCCATGACGGCCATCTGACCTGCGCGGAGGCACAGCCCAACGCTCATGGGACGTTCCCCGCGCGGAAAGATCCAAGTTGACACGGCCACGTCCAGCACGGCGACAACACCCCTATGCGTGTCGTCATCGTGACCGAATCCTTTCCCCCCGATGTGAACGGCGTGGCCCACTGCGCGCTCCAGACCGCCCAGCATCTCGTAGACCGCGGTCACCACCCGCTGGTCGTCGCTCCGGCACCACCCCCCGGCAGCGGACCGAACCCTCACGTCCCGTGCCGGGTCGTCCGCATCCCCTCCCTCCCCCTCCCCGGCTACCCCCAGGTCCGCGTGGCCCTCCCCAGCCGGCGTCTGGCCGCGGCCCTCGCCGAACACCGCGCTGAGGTCGTCCACCTGGCCAGCCCCTTCGTCCTCGGCGTCCGGGGCATGGCCGCCGCCGCCCGCCTCGGCATCCCCGCAGTCGCCGTCTACCAGACCGACCTGGCGGGGTACGCCCGCACCTACATGGGTGCGGGGGAAACGGCCGCCTGGCGGCGCATCCGCTCCGTGCACGCCGCCGCCGCCCGCACCCTGGCCCCGTCCAGCGCCGCCCGTGACGACCTGGAGGCCCACGGCGTCCCCCGGGTGCGGCTGTGGCCGCGCGGGGTGGACACCGTCCGTTTCCGGCCAGAGCACCGTGATGAGGTCCTGCGTCGCGGACTCGCCCCGAACGGCGAGCTGATCGTCGGCTACGTCGGCAGGCTCGCCCCCGAGAAGCACGTCGAGCTCCTGGCCGGCGTCTGCGCTCTGACGGGCGTGCGGGTGGTCGTCGTCGGGGACGGCCCCAGCCGGGACCACCTGGCGCAGGCCCTGCCCGGTGCCGTCTTCCTCGGCCGGCGCACCGGCGACGACCTTGCGAGGATCTTCGCCTCACTGGACCTGTTCGTGCACACCGGCCCCTTCGAGACGTTCTGCCAGACCGTCCAGGAAGCCATGGCCAGCGGTGTCCCGGTCATTGCGCCCGCCGCCGGCGGCCCCCTGGATCTGGTCGCTGACGGCCGCACCGGCCTCCTCGTCCCCCCGTGCGACGCCGGAGCCGTACAGGAGGCCGTCGGTTCCCTGGTCACCGATCCCGCCCGGCGCACCGCGTTCGGAGCCACCGCCCGCAGGATGGTCGAAGACCGTACCTGGGCCTCCGTCGGCGACCAGCTGATCGACCACTACAACGATGTCCTCGCGGAACGCAAGACGGTGGTGGCCGCATGACCGGCCAGTCCTTGCGGATCGTCAGGCTGGCCAACTTCGTCGCCCCCGCCTCCGGCGGCCTGCGCACCGCCCTGCGCGAACTGGGCAAGGGTCTTCGGACGGCGGGCCACGAACCGGTCCTCATCGTGCCCGGCGAGCGGTACACGGATCGCGACACGGAGCAGGGGCGGGTCATCACCCTGCCCGGCCCGGTGCTGCCCGGCACCGGTGGCTACCGCGTTCTGGCGGGCAGGCGGCGGGTGGCCGCCCTCCTGGAGGAGCTGGCCCCGGACCGCCTGGAGGTGTCCGACCGCACCACCCTGCGCTGGACCGGCCGCTGGGCCCGCCGCGCCCGTGTGCCCGCCGTGATGGTCTCCCACGAGACCGCCGACGGCGTGCTGCGTACCTGGGGCATGTCCGAGAACCTCTCCCGCAGGACGGCCGACGCACTGAACACCCGCACCGCACACGTCTACTCGCGCGTGGTGTGCACCACGGAATTCGCCGAACGCGAGTTCGTGCGCATCGGCGCGCGCAACGTCGTACGCGCCCCCCTCGGCGTCGACCTCATGGAACGGCATCCCGTACTGCGGGACCCAGGGCTGCGCGCCCGGTACGCGCGCACGACCGATGCCCTGCTCGTGATGTGCTCCCGCCTGTCCGTGGAGAAGCGACCCGGCGTGGCCCTGGACGCCCTGGAGGCCCTGCTCCGGCGCGGCCGGCGGGTGGTGCTGGCGGTGGCCGGGGACGGACCACTGCGGATCCGGCTGGAGCAGCGGGCGCGGGCGCGCGGGCTTCCCGCGCACTTCCTGGGGCACGTCGCCGACCGGGCGGTCCTCGGCGCGCTCCAGGCGACCGGGGACGTCTGTCTTGCACCCGGGCCCGCCGAGACCTTCGGGCTGGCGGCCCTGGAGGCCATGGCGTGCGGCACTCCGGTGGTGGCGAGCGCGTCGTCCGCGCTGCCGGAGGTCATCGGTTCCGCCGGGGCGACGGCGGCCGGTCACGGTGAGGCGTTCGCGGACGCGGTGGACCTGCTCCTGGCACGCGGCGAGGCCGAGCGCCGCGAGGCAGCACGCGCGCGTGCGGAGTGTTTCGGCTGGGGAGCGGCGGTGGAGGCCTTCCTGGCGGCCCACGACGCGGAAGTGCTCCGAAAGGCGGACCGCCCTCGCGTCGTGCCAGGGGGTGCGGCATGAGTCCCGTCCGATTCGCCGCTCTCGGAGACTCGCTGACCGAGGGCGTGGGCGATCCCGCCGGCGGCGGATGGCGGGGTTGGGCCGCGCTGCTGGCCGCCTCGCTCACCGAGGACGCCGGGAACGTGCGGTTCACCAACCTGGCGGTCAGCGGGGCCCAGACCCGAGACGTGCTGGAACGGCAGACCCCGGCCGCCCTCGAACTGCGCCCCGACCTGGTGTCCGTGGTCGTCGGTGTCAACGACACGCTGCGCCGCAGCTTCGACATCCACGCCGTGGCCGTCCACCTCGACCGGGTCTGTGCGACCCTCACCGGCCAGGGCGCCACCCTGCTCACCGCCTGCCTGCCCGACCCCGGCACGATGCTGGGTCTGCCGGGTGCCCTCGCCCGCCCACTGGCCCGCCGGCAGCGGGCGGTCAACACCGTCGTGCACGCGCTGTCCGAGCGGTACGGAGCCGTCCACCTCCACGCGGCGGACGGTGACTGGACCACCGACCGGACCCTGTGGAGTGTGGACCGGCTGCACCCCGGCGAGCGCGGCCACCGGCAGCTCGCCATCCGCTTCCACACCCTGCTCACCGAGGTGGGCCGGGCGACGGGGGAGCCGCCGTCGCCCGAGCCTGAGTTCCCCGTGCCGAGCCGGACGGCGAGCCTGTGGTGGCTGGCCACAGCGGGCACCGGTTGGGTGGTCCGGCGGTGCGGGGACCTGCTGCCGCAACTGCTGCGCCTGGCCGCCGACGAACTCGGCCACCGCGCCCGGGGCACCAGCGCCCGCCTCGACCTGCACGCGTCGGCGGCGGTGGCCGCTGCCCTCGCGGACCTGCCCGGGAGCACCCCCGGACACGCCGGGACTCAGCGGCGCCGCACCGGGAGGAACCGGACTGGGGCGCCCGGTACCGCCTGTGCCGCCGCCGGGAGGTCGGTGGCCCGGACCACCGCGACCACCGGGTAGCCCCCGGTGGTCGGATGGTCCGCCAGGAACACCACCGGCCGTCCGTCCGGCGGTACCTGGACCGCACCGAGCACCACGCCCTCACTGGGGAGTTCACCAGGCCGGGCTCGCTCCAGCGCGGGCCCCTCGGTACGCAGGCCGATGTGGTTGCTCGCCGCGGAGACCCGGTACGCGTGGGTGAGGAGGTTCCGGACCGCCCGGGCCGTGAACCAGTCGTCGCGGGGCCCCGGTGTCACCCGCAGCACGAGCTCGATCGGTGGGCCCGGCTGCGGGGCACCGGCCACGCGGGCGGGCGGTGGGCCCGGGGTGCCGAGCGGCAGGAGCGTGCCGTCGTTGAGCGGCGGCGGCCCCAGACCGGACAGCAGGTCGGTGGCGCGGCTGCCGAGGCCCGGCTCCGTGGCGATGCCGCCGGAGACGGCCACGTAGCTGCGCACGCCCGCCGTGGCCGCGCCCACCTCCAGCCGCACACCGGCCGGCACCGCGACCGGGGCGCCCGCAACCGCCGGATCCTGCGGTGCCTGCGGGCCGGAGGCGCGCGCGAGGCGGAACGGCTGCTGACCGGGTACCTCGCGGACTCGCTGGAACGGATGGTCGAGGTGTACCGGCGCCAGGCCGGCGACGGCGGCCGGATCGGGACCTGAGGCCGTCTTGCGTTCCTGTGACGCTCGTCGCCTCATGCGTCGTTTGGGTTGATGTCAGACCGAGGACCTAGTCTGTGCACCGTGACTTCGCCTGCATCGACGGACAGTGTTCCGCCCCAGCTCAGCGCGGGGCCGCGCCCGGCTCCGGGGCCGGCCGCCGACGAGGGGCTGGCGCGTCGGCTGCGCGCGCTCGCCTGCACCGCGCCGCTGCACGATCTCGACGCACGCAAGGCCAACTTGGCCGGCGAGTACTCGGTGTACGGGATGGCCGAGGTGGCGCTGGCCGCCATCGACCTCGTCACCCTCAACATGGACTTCGACACCGGGGCCGACCACGAGCAGATCGTGGTTCGGCTGGTCCCGCGCATCGCGGCCCAGGCCCCGCACCGGCCCGCCACCGAGCACGAGCGCGTGGCCCGTTGGGTCGTGGAGAACCTGATCAACGTCGGCAGCGCAGACCGCGGCTTCCGGGCGGTGTACGGCACCTTCGCACCAGACGGCACGTACGTCCGGCGTGACTACGACTTCAAGTTGATCGAAGAGGTCCCCGGTCCCGGCGGCACCGTCTACCTGCGGGCCACCGACGAGGCGGTCAACGTCCTCGTCGGCGCCCTCGACACCGATGTCACCAGCGCCCAGATCGCCGCCGAGGTCAAGCTGGAGGTGCTGATCAACCGGGGCCGCCTCGCCGACGCCCAGCTCGCCGCCGAGCAGGCCCGGTACCGCACCGTGCAGTACTCCGAGACGCTGCGGCGCACCCTGGAGGCCACCCGGCGTAACGTCCGCGCGGTCGACTGGCTCAACGCCGTGCCCGACATGATCACCGAGGCGCTGGACCACGTGGCCGAGCGCTATCGCCACGAGAACGCCATCCTCACCAACATCCGCAAGGCCCGCGACGAGGCCGAGGAGCCCGAGCACAAGCGCCGCGCCGCCGAACTGGTCGACATCGTCAAGGACTGCATCCGGCGCCACACCCAGCTCCAGTCGCGTCTGTTGGAGGCCGGCCCGCTGTTCCGCGCCGAACAGGACCGGCAAGCCTTTGCCACGCACGCCACGACGTCCGGAATGGACCTGTACGGCCACCTAGTCGCCCCCGTCCTGCCGCTGCCCGTGGAGCAGGCGGTGAAGGTCACGGACGCCTTCTTCGCCGGCGGCACGGGACTGCGGACGCCGGTGTCCGTAAGGGTGGCGGATCTCGTCGACATCCTGCTGACGCCGCCCGTGGAGCGCGAGCACCTCGGTGCGGAGATGCCCGAGCCGGACCTGATCGCGACCCCGGACGACAGCCGGTTCAGCGAGGAGCAACTGGCCGCAGCGACGGAACTGCTGGACCTCCCGGCGGACGCGCCACGCAGGCTGTCCGGGCTGCTGGCCGAGGCCAGGCGCACGGGCGGCCCGGATCTGGCCTACCTGGTCGCCCTGCTGGCCGTCCACGCGGCCAGCCCGCCCGTGGGCACCGCCTACCGGCAGGGGGAGGAGACGCTGCTGTTCGCCGTGGACGACGGGACCGAATTGGCCGACCCCGAGTTCGGCGGGGCCGACCTGATAGTGGGGACCGCCCTGCTGGACGCGGCGGGGATGGCGGCCGACAGGACCGAAGCAGCATGAGCGAGCAAGAGCGCGACAAGGAGCCCAAACCGTGACCGAGCACGTCGACTGGAGTGAGCCCGAGCCTGCCGCCGCGCCGGCGGGCTCCGCCGTCACCCCCGCCGACGCCGCCGACGCGGCGCGGCTCGTCGCCTTCGGGCTGCAGCCCAAACTGCAGCCCGCCCGTGACCAGGAGTACATGGAGCTGCTGCGCCGCCACCGCGAAGATCCGGCGTTCGCCCGGCTCGCGGACGCCGTCGCCGCCGGCCTGGGGCTCGTGGTGCTGGAGGTGTCCCCCCGCGCGGGGATGGCCGTGACGGCCGCCGAGGACTCGCTGTTCGCCGTCCGCATGGGCGACTACGCGCGTCGCACCGCCGCGGACTCGGCCGACCGCTTCCTGCACGGACTCGCCCATCTCGCCGCCGCCGCCCTGGCGTTCCCGCGCCCGGAGGACCTGGCCGACGACACCTACATCGGCCGGGTCACGGTCAACGGTGTCGACGCCTTCGTCCGGCAGGCCTGCCGCCGGCTTGAGGAGCGCGCCGAGGAGCAGGGGCAGAACACCGATCCGGCCACCGACGCGCCCGGACTGGAGGCCGCCTGGCGGATCTGGGCCCGGCGCAGCGCCACCGGCGCCACCAAGGACGCCCGCCGCCCAGCCGCCTCCACGACCGGCATCGTGGCCAAGGCCCTGGCCTTCCTCACCGACTCCGGATTCCTGCAACGCACCGGAGACGACAACGGCGGCACCTACCGCACCACGGCCCGCTACCAACTCCAGGTCCGTGACACGGCCAGCAGCGCTGCCATGGCGGAACTGCTGGAACTGGGCGTCGTCCCGGTGACCGGCGGCACGGCCACCTTGCTGCCCGCCGAGGACACCGACGAACTGGATCTGGTGGCCGACGCAGGGCTGCCGTTCCACACCTCCTCGCACTCCTGAAACCCCCCGATCTGCAAAAAGACTGACGAGAGTCCGCCATGTACGAGCTGTCCCGGGTCCGCCTCTACTCCATCGGGCCCGCCGGTGCGCGCTACGCCGACACCGTGCTTGACCTGAGAGGCGTGGGCGAGCCCGTGCCCGATCCGGCGCCCACCCAGGCGGAGTTCTTCGAGGACGAGCCGACCGGGCCGCCGCGCCGGCCGGCGCCCGCGGGCGTGCTCTTCCTGGAGAACGGCGGCGGCAAGTCGGTCCTGCTCAAGTTGATCTTCTCGGTGATGCTGCCGGGCCACCGCAACACCCTCGGCGGCGCCAGCTCCGGCGTGCTGCGCAAGTTCCTGCTCGCCGATGACTGCGGACACGTGGCCCTGGAGTGGCAACACGTACAGACCGGTGAGTGCGTCGTCGTCGGCAAGGTCAGCGAGTGGCGCGGACGCCAGGTGTCCAACGACCCGCGCAAGTTCGCCGAGGCCTGGTACTCCCTGCGACCCGGTCCCGGCCTCAGTCTGGACAACCTGCCCGTGGCCGAAGCCACCGCCGTACGACCGTCCGCCGAAGGCACCTCGGGCGCGCGGGGCCGTCGCCGCACCATGAAGGGTTTCCGCGACGCCCTCACGGAGGCAGGCAAGGCCTATCCGCACCTGGAGGTGCACTGGGAGGAGGTTCACGAGCGCTGGACCGAACACCTCGGCGACCTCGGTCTCGACCCCGAACTCTTCCGCTACCAGAGGGAGATGAACGCCGACGAGGGAGAGGCGGCGGGTCTCTTCGCGGTCAAGAAGGACTCCGACTTCACCGATCTGCTGCTGCGTGCGGTCACCGACACCCGCGATACCGACGGCCTCGCCGATCTCGTCAGCGGTTTCGGCAACAAACTGGGGCGGCGTGCGGAACTGATCGCCGAACGGGACTTCACCGCCGGTTCGGTCGACCTGCTCGGGCGCATCGTCGACGCCGCCGGGACCCGCTCCCGTGCGCGTGACGTCCACACCGGCGCCGAGCGACGCACGCGCTCGCTGGCCCGGCGGCTGTCGGCCCGGGCTGTGCAGGAGCGGGTCCGGGCCGCCGACCTGGCCCAGCGGGTCACCGCGGCCGCGTATGCGGTCACACACTCCGAGGGCGCGCGGGAACGCAGTGCCCTGATCGCCGCCGAACTCGCCTACCAGCACGCCTCCCTGGCGCTCGCCGCCGCCGAGAAGGCCGCGGCGGCGCAGAAGCGTGAGCTGGCGGACGCCCGGACCCTCTACTCCGCCTGGCAGGCGGCGGAAGCCGTGTTGCGCCACCGGGCCGCGGCCGACCGGGTCGCGCGCGTGTCCGCCGCCATCCAGGAGGCCGAACGGGACGCGGCGCCCGCGCTTGCCGCTCGCACCAAGGCCGCCGTGGACCTTGTGCGGGCCCTGCACGCGGCTGCCGGGAGCGCCGAGGCCCTCGCCAATGAGGAGGAAGAGCGTTCGGCTGCCCTGCAGGAGGTCGGCGACACCGCCTACCGGGACTCCACCGTTGCCGCGACCGAGGCGCAGCGAGCCCGTAGCGAGACCGGTCACCTGCGCCAGCGCCTCACCGAAGTCGAGCAGGAAACGGCTGAGGCGGTCCGCGCGGGCTGGCTGGACGACAGCTCCCCGGACGCCGACCCGGCACGTGCCGCGCTTGCCGCCAGCGATGCAGAGAAGACCACGGTTGCCGCCTGGGACGCGGCCCGCGAGACTGCCCGCAAAGCCACCGAACACGCACGCGAGGCGGCTGCGGGCGAGTCCCGTGCCGAGCTGACGGCGGCCCGCGCGGAGGACGCGGCGACCGCTGCGGGACGGGCCCACGAGGCCGAGCGGCGCCTGGCCGAGTCGCTGGCCGCGGAGGAGCGGCTGGCGGAGCTGCTGAGCCTGCCCAGCGCGTCTGCGCGGGAGCGCGCCGGCGTGCCCGCGCCCAGAACGGGTACGGACGACGGCACACCTGGCGGGCCGGCGGCGGACTTTGCAGGCCGGGTCGAGGGCCGGCTGACCCCCGAAGAACTCGACAGCTTCGCGGACGAGTTGCGCGAGCTGCTCGACGGTGCAGTGTCCGCCTCCGAACGGCACCTCTTCGAGCTGCGCACCGCAGCGGCCGACGACGCCCGCATCCTCGGCGCCCTGGGCGACGGTGGACTGTTGCCGCCCGGGCCCGACGTACTGGCCACGGTCGAGTACCTCGGCGAGCACGGCATCCCCGCGCTGCCCGGCTGGCGCTACCTCGCGCAGGCCGTCGACCCTGCCGACCACGCACGTGTGCTTGCCGCACGCCCCGAACTGGTCGACGGTGTGATCATCACTGACCCGCACACGCACGCGCGCGCCCGTGAGGCACTTGGTGACGCCGCCCTGCTGCCCCGCTCCGCCGTGGCCGTCGGCACCGCTGCAGCCCTGCTCGCCCCCGCTCCCGCCGATGCCTCCCCCGGTGACGTCTTCCTCGTGCCGCCGAACCCGGCCATGCACGACGAACACGCCGCCGACGAGGAACGGCAAGCGCTGCGTGCCCGGGCCACCGAGCGCGACGAGGAGATCCGTGGCCTCGCCGCCCGGCTCGGCAAGGACCGGGAACTGGCCGCCCGGCTCGCCTCCTGGCGCACCGGCTGTCCGGCCGGACGTCTCACCGAGCTGGCCCGGGCCGCCCAGGAGACCCGGGCGTTCGCCGAGGAGGCCGAGGCCGAACTCGTCGAGGCGCGAACCGCACGTGCCCAGGCCGACGAGGTCGCCGCCGAGGCCACGCAGGTCCGGGACGAGCGGCAGGAGGCAGCACAGAGGGCCCGGCGCGCCGCCGACGCCCTTGCCGGCCTCGCCTTCCGGCTCCGCGAGCGTGCCGGCTGGCAGGTGAAACTGCGTGAACTGGCCGACGAGGCAGCCGAGTCCGAGGCCCGCGCCCAGGCCTGTCTGGAGCGCGCCCGCGCCGCCGACGAGGACCGCCGTTCCGCCCAGCGTGCAGCCGACGACGCGCGCCGTACCGCACGCGCCCTGCGCGCCGAGCGTTCGGAGATCGCCGGCGCCCCCGACGACGTGCCGTTCGAGGACGCAAACGGCCCTGAGGCGCCCCTGCCCGCCCTCCGCGAGGCCTACCGCGCCGCATCCCAGGTGTACGAGAAGGTCGGGGTCGGTGCCGATCTGCGGGCCGAGCAGGCCCGCGCGGAGAGCGACGAGAGCACCGCCCGCACCGAGCTGGACCGGCTCAGCAACAAGGTCCGCACCCGTGCCGAGCAGCTCCTTCAGTCACCTGACGGCTCCGACGGACCCTCTCGGCAGGCGGCGGCCGCGCGCGCGGAGGAGCTGGTGCAGCTCCTGGAAACCCGCATGTCGACCGCCAGTGAGCAGCTCGGCCGGCTCCGCGGCGAGGCCGAGCGACACGCGCCGGAAGGCGGCGAGGCACACACCGAACTGCCCGAGGACCTCGTCCCGCGCGATGCCGAGCACGCCCAGGCACTGCTGCGCACGGCCACCGCCGAGCTCGCCGCTCGTGGCGAGGCCCTGGCCGAGGCCCGCGGGGCACACACGGAGCTGATGGAGACCCACCGGGCCGCCGAGGACGCGGCCGGCGGCTTCGACGAGATCGCCGCGATGCTCCGTGACCTGCTGCGCGAACACACCCCTGGGGAGGATCAGGAGGAACCGGAACCGTACCCCGGCACGCTGGAAGAGGCCCGTCACTCGGCCGCAGAGGCCCGCCGCTCGTTGCGTGGCTGTGCCGCCGACCTGTCTGTGGCCGAGGCTGCGGTGCGGGAGGCGAGCGACGTCCTGGTGCGGCACGCCAACTCCACGCGCTACGAGCAGGTCCGTACCCCCGCGCGGCAACAGATCCGTGAACTGCCGGGCTCCGCACTGCCCGAGCACGCCCAGCGGTGGGCGGACGCCTTCGCGCCCCGACTGCGCGTACTGACCGATGAGCTCGCCCAGTTGGAGCGCAACCGGGATTCGATCGTGGACCGGCTACGCGGCCTCGTGGAGTCCGCACTCGCGACGCTGAGGTCCGCCCAGCGGCTCTCCCGGCTGCCGGAGGGGCTCGGCGAGTGGTCCGGGCAGGAGTTCCTGCGCATCCGTTTCGAGGAGCCCGATCAGGCCACGCTCACTGAACGACTCGGCGAGGTCATCGACGAGGCCACGCGCGCTGCCGTGAAGAAGAATTCCGACCTGCGCCGTGACGGCATGTCCTTGTTGCTGCGGGGGGTCGCGGCGGCCCTCCAGCCGAAGGGCGTAGCCGTGGAGATCCTCAAGCCGGACGCAGTGCTGCGCGCGGAGCGCGTGCCGGTCGGTCAGATGGGCGATGTCTTCTCCGGTGGTCAGTTGTTGACGGCGGCCATCGCCCTGTACTGCACGATGGCCGCCCTGCGCTCCAACGACCGGGGGCGGGACAAGCATCGGCACGCGGGCACGCTGTTCCTGGACAACCCGATCGGCCGCGCCAACGCGACGTACCTGCTGGAACTCCAGCGCGCGGTGTCCGACGCGCTCGGCGTGCAGCTGCTGTACACGAC
Source organism: Streptomyces pluripotens (assembly GCF_000802245.2). Lineage (NCBI taxonomy): Bacteria > Bacillati > Actinomycetota > Actinomycetes > Kitasatosporales > Streptomycetaceae > Streptomyces > Streptomyces pluripotens. The sequence continues at coordinate 888,951 of NZ_CP021080.1, read as the reverse complement.
AGGGCTGTTCGACACGACCGCCCTCGCCGAGTTCCCACTGGTCATCAGGCTGCGCAATGACGCCGATCTCAGGGCGGGACTGAAGTACATCAGCGTGGAGGAACACCTTCGGCCGGGTCTGCCGCAACAGCCCCAGGCCGGGGAAGCGGTGCACAGTGAGATCACCGCGACACGGATGTTCAAGCGCCCGGCCTAGCCGTCAGGGGGCGGTCTTCACCGGCTGCCACCGGACGACTGGTGAGACCAGCCGCCCCGGGGTCCGGCAACCGCGGGGCAGTGGGGGTGGGGAAGCGAGTCTGCACCGCGTTGCGCAGAACGTCGACTGGTAGGTCACACGAGAACACAGTCGTGCCTAAGTGTCGGGCCCACAGGGCGGACCGCGGGGACGGCGGTGGCACTGTTCCTGCGCTGCGACGAGCAGGGGCGACGGTGCGTCCCACCGTCCCCAGGGCAGACCGCCTCCCCCGACTGCGCCGGCGGACGTCAGGAGTGCGACAGCCGCCCGGTGCCGCCCCGTCTGCGTATCCGCTCCTGTTCTCGCAGGGCCGCCCGCTCCTGGCGCCTGCGGGCGCGCCGCTCGCGGCGCAGTGCCCGGGCCGTGCTGCTCGGCTCCGAGACCACGCCGTACCGCTGGCTCCACACCTGGCGGGTCACCCACACGTCGACCACGGCCCAGGTGGCCGCCACCGTGCTTGCCACGCTGCTGATCACCATGGGGAACGCGACCCAGGCCCCGGCCATTGCGCAGAAGAACGCCACCATGGCCTGGAGCAAGGTCACTGCGATGATCAGGAGGGCCCGCACCGCCGCCGTACGTACCGGATCGGGCATCGGGTGCCGTTGCGCGGGCTCCTCGACCCACAACGGCGCACGCCCCTGCTGCTGTTCGTCACCGTAGGCCCCCCTGCCGCGCTCCTGCTCCGGACCACCGCGATCCGTTGTCACACGGACTCGCCGCATCGCCGAGCGTTCCGTCACGCCCGCATCGGACGCCTTGCGCCGCTCCGCCGTGCCCGTCACCGTGTCACTCCCTACCGCCGGCAGCCTGCTCGCCCCGGCACCCGAAGACACCGACTCCCACTGGCTGCCCGGCTTGCGTTGTTATACGCCGCTCGGGTGCGGCATACGGTTCTTGCGGTCCATTCCGCCCCCATCTCGTATAGAGACGGACGAACGAGACCGCACAAAGATTCCCTACCGGCGAAAAAATCCGGCCAACCGTGTGTCAGTACCGAGGGGCCGTCCCCGGCGCGGTTTAGCGAATCGCGGTGGCAATCTCCCGTAATGCCCGGACAACTCGCCATCTCTCGCCGTCGGTACGGAAGTTCACCCTCCGGATGCGCCTTCGGGTTAGCTGTGAGGCGGTAGTAGGCTCGCGCCGTTTGCTGATGGACATGTGCGCCCCCGGCCGGCGGGGGTCGAGCTGGGGGAGGCCATGCGCTTTCGCGGGAAGTCGATCCGCCGGAAGATCGTGGCGCTGCTTCTCGTGCCGCTGATGTCCCTCACCGCCATCTGGGGCTTCGCCACGGTACTCACGGGACGTGAAGTCGCCCGGTTCTTCCGTGCGTCCGACCTTGTGCAGGGCATCGGTCATCCCGCGCTGGACACCATCCGAGTCCTGCAGCAGGAGCGCCGTCAGACCCTCGTCTACCTCGCCGATCCCCGGGCTTCCGACGCCCTCACCGCGCTGCACCGCGCCCGCAAGAGCACGGACCGAGCGTTCGCCGAGATCCGGCACAAGGCCACGGGCCATGACGTCCTCGACGGCATGGACGAGGGCGACAGCGAGCATCTCACTGCCGTCCTGGACGCCTTCGACGGCCTCGACTCCCTGCGCCGCAGCGTCACGGAGGGTACGGTCACCCGAGCCCAGGCGCTCGACCTGTACAACCGTCTCGTCGATCCCTGCTACGCCCTGCTCGCCTCCCTCGACGGGGTGGGTGACACCGAGATGGACCAGCAAACCCACGCTCTGGTGGACATCGACCGCGCCCGCGAGTTACTCGCTCGCGAGGACGCCCTGCTCGCCTCCTCCCTCATCGTCGGCCGGCTCACCCGCGCCGAGAGTCGCGACATCTCCGAACTCGTCGCCCAGCGCACGATCCTGTATGACATCAGCCTGCCACTGCTGCCCGCCGTGGAACGCGAACGCTACGAACGCTTCTGGAAGAACGCCCCTACCGCTCCGCTGCGCGTGGCCGAACAGAGCGTCATCGGCATGGACTCGGGCTCGCCCCGCGGGATCACCGCGCAGAGCTGGAACTCCGCAGCGCCGACCGTGCTGGACGAACTCGGCACGCTCGACGACCAGGTGGGCGATCGCCTCCAGACGCGCATGCAGCCCGTGGCCACGAGCGTCGTGGTGCAGGCGGCCGTCGCAGGCGCCCTCGGCCTGGTCGCCCTCCTGCTCTCCGTACTCCTGTCCGTGAGGGTCGGCCGCAGCCTCATCCAGGACCTGCGACGCCTGCGCTTGGAGGCACACGAGGCGTCCGGAGTGCGGCTGCCCAGCGTGATGCGCCGTCTGTCCGCGGGCGAGCAGATCGACATCGAGACCGAAGCGCCGCGGCTCGAGTACGGCAAGAACGAGATCGGCGAGGTCGGCCAGGCCCTCAACACCCTTCAGCGCGCGGCCGTTGAGGCCGCCGTCAAGCAGGCCGAACTGCGTGCCGGTGTCTCCGAGGTCTTCGTCAACCTCGCCCGCCGCAGTCAGGTGCTGCTGCACAAACAGCTGACCCTGCTCGACACCATGGAACGTCGGACCGAGGACACCGGCGAACTGGCCGACCTCTTTCGCCTGGACCACCTCACCACGCGCATGCGTCGGCACGCCGAGGGGCTGGTGATCCTTTCCGGCGCTGCACCGTCCCGGCAGTGGCGCCGCCCCGTGCAGTTGATGGACATCGTGCGGGCCTCCGTCGCCGAGGTGGAGGACTACGAGCGCATCGAGGTACGGCGACTGCCGCGTATCGCCGTCACCGGCCCGGCCGTCGCCGACCTGACCCACCTCGTGGCCGAACTCCTGGAAAATGCCACGGTCTTCTCACCGCCGCACACCGCCGTCCAGGTTCTCGGCGAGCGGGTCGCCAACGGTTTCACCCTTGAGATCCATGACCGAGGTCTCGGCATGACGGCCGAGGCCCTGGTGGATGCCAACCTGCGGCTCGCCGAAACCCCGGAGTTCGAACTCTCCGACACCGACCGGCTGGGCCTGTTCGTGGTCAGCCGCCTGGCCCGGCGCCAGAACGTCCGGGTCTCACTTCAGCCGTCCCCGTACGGTGGCACCACCGCCGTCGTCTTCATCCCCGACGCGCTGCTGACCGAGGACGTCCCGGACATGGACGGCATGGGTTTCCGCCGCCTCCATCGGGACCGCCCGGCGGGGGAGTCCGGGCCGGTGCCATCCCCCAGGGCCGGGGGGTGGCACCGGGCGCCGGAGCAGGTGCCCGGCCTGCCGCCCTCGCTGCTGGACGGCCCGGTCGAGTTGGAGGCTCCAGCGGACCTCGACGTCCTCATCGACTTCCCGGGCGTGCTGGCTGACGAGGAGGGCGAGCGCGACGGATTGTTCCGTTCCCGCCGTGCCCCCAGCGCCGACGACCAGCCGGTATCGCTGCCGGTTGTCGAGCCCCTGTGTGAGGAGACCGCCGGCGGCCGGGAGCAGGCACCACTGCCCCGGCGGCAGACGCCCAAGCTGGTCAGCTCGCACGGCAAGCCCGTCATCGAGCGGCGTTCCCGCCGCGGGAGACTGGAACCGCAGCCTTCCACGGGCCGGGACCGCGACGCTGCCGAGGAACTGGCCCCGCTGCCGGCCCGCCGCCGCGGCGCCGCCTCCCGGCGCTCCGCCGAACTCGCGGATCGTGTCGGCGAGCCGGGGTCCCCGGCCGGGGGCCCGGACCGCACCCCTGACATTCCGATGTTGCCCCAGCGGAGCCGATCCAGGCCGGCAGCCGCCGAGGGCCCGGACGGCACGGCCGCGCCGAGCGGTGCCACCGTCCGGCCCGCCCGCGGCAGTGCCCGGCCCGGTGGCGAGCCGGTGGCGGAAGCGGCGGAGCCTGCGGAACCGGCCGCCGCCCCGCTGCCGCGGCGTGTCCGCCAGGCCAGCATCGCGCCGCAGCTCACGCAGGACGTCGAACGGCACACCGAACGCGCGGTCCAGCCCGCCGACCGTGACGCCGAGGAGGTCCGCAGCCGGATGGCCTCGCTCCAGCGCGGCTGGCAGCGTGGACGCGAGGAGAACGCCTCGGGTGAGAGCACCCGGAACGGCACAGCACCAGGAACGACCAAGGGAGACGGTCGATGACCGCAGCGAAGGCCACCGGCCACACGGCGACGAACAAGGGGGAGCTGAACTGGCTCCTGGACGACCTGGTTGACCGGGTCGCCAGCATCCGCAAGGCCGTCGTACTGTCCGGCGACGGTCTGCCGATGGGGGTGTCCAAGGACCTGACCAGGGAGGACAGCGAGCATCTGGCCGCGGTCGCATCCGGCTTCCACAGCCTGGCCAAGGGGGTGGGCCGCCACTTCGACGTGGGCGGCGTCCGGCAGACGGTGGTCGAGTTGGACGATGCCTTCCTGTTCGTCACCGCCGCCGGCGACGGCAGTTGCCTCGCTGTCCTCTCTGAGGCCGACTCCGATGTCGGGCAGGTGGCATACGAGATGACGCTCCTGGTCAAGCGGGTCGGCGTGCATCTCGGTGCTGCCCCGCGCACCGATCAGCCCGCAGGCGGGTAGTGGGAGGACATGAGCGGATACGGTCAGGGAAGAAATCACTGGTTCGACGACGAGGCCGGACCGGTGGTCCGGCCGTACGCCATGACACGCGGTCGCACCACGAGTGCGGCTCAGCACCGCCTGGACCTGATCGCAGTCGTCGCCTCGGAGCCCGGCGCGGGTGACCCGGAAGCGGACCCCACGCTTTCCCCCGAGCACGTGGACATCGTCGGGCTCTGCCGGAACGCACCGCAGCCGGTTGCCGACATCGCCGCGAAGCTCGACCTGCCCATCGGCGTGGTGCGCGTCCTCATCGGCGACCTCGTGCACGCGGAACTCGTCCATGTCACGCGGCCGGTTCCCCCGGCCGAGTTGCCGGACGAGAGTATTCTGCGCGACGTGATCAACGGTCTCCGGGCGCTGTGACCGGCGCGGAAAGCGGAGGAGTGACGTGACAGGCTGGCAGTTCTGGGTCGACCGCGGCGGCACCTTCACCGACGTCGTCGCGCGTCGCCCGGACGGCCGGCTGCTGACACACAAGCTGCTGTCTGACAACGCCGGCCGTTACGCCGACGCGGCAGTCGCCGGCGTCCGGAAGCTCCTCGGTGATTCCGGAGAGCCCATCGAGGCCGTCCGCATGGGCACCACCGTCGCCACCAATGCCCTGCTCGAACGCAAGGGCGAGCGCGTCCTCCTGGTCATCACCCGCGGATTCCGGGACGCTCTGCGGATCGCCTACCAGAACCGCCCGAGGATCTTCGCCCGCCGCATCGACCTGCCCCAGCTGCTGTATGAACGGGTCGTCGAGGTGGACGAACGCGTGGCCGTCGACGGCACCGTCCTGCGGGAGCCCGATCTGGGTGCCCTTGCGGGCCCGCTCCAGGAGGCGTACGACGACGGGATCCGCGCGGTCGCCGTTGTCTGCCTGCATAGTCACCTCCATCCCGCGCACGAGCGGGCCATCGGTGAGCTCGTTGCTCGCATGGGATTCCCGCAGATCTCGCTGTCCAGCGAGGTGAGCCCGCTGATGAAGCTGGTGCCGCGTGGGGACACGGCCGTCGTGGACGCCTACCTCTCTCCGGTACTGCGACGCTATGTGCGCCATGTCGCCGACGAACTGAGCGGTGTGCGGCTGATGTTCATGCAGTCCAACGGCGGGTTGACGGAGGCCGGACAGTTCCGCGGCAAGGACGCCGTGCTCTCCGGCCCGGCCGGCGGCATCGTCGGCATGGCCCGCATGTCGCAGCGTGCCGGCTTCGACCGCGTCATCGGCTTCGATATGGGCGGCACCTCCACCGACGTCTCGCACTTCGCCGGTGCGTACGAACGTGTCTTCACCACGCAGATCGCAGGGGTCAGGCTGCGTGCCCCGATGCTGGACATCCACACCGTCGCCGCCGGCGGCGGTTCCATCCTGCACTTCGACGGCTCCCGCTACCGGGTCGGTCCCGACTCGGCCGGCGCCGACCCGGGGCCCGCCTGCTACCGCGCCGGCGGACCGCTCACGGTCACCGACGCCAATGTGATGCTGGGCCGCATCCAGCCCGGTCACTTCCCTGCCGTGTTCGGGCCCGGCGGCGACCAGCCCCTGGACGCCACCCTCGTGTATGAGCGGTTCCGCTCCCTGGCGCGCCAGATCCACGAACGGACCGGCGACGACCGCACCCCGGAACAAGTGGCAGAGGGCTACCTGCAGATTGCCGTCGCCAACATCGCCAACGCTGTGAAGCGGATCTCCGTCCAGAAGGGCCACGACGTCACCCGCTACACCCTGACCACCTTCGGCGGCGCGGGCGGGCAGCACGCGTGCCGGGTCGCCGAGTCGCTCGGCATCCGTACCGTCCTGGTGCCTCCCATGGCCGGTGTCCTCTCCGCGCTCGGCATCGGCCTCGCCGACACCACTGCCATGCGGGAGCAGTCCGTCGAGGCGCTCCTGGAGGCGGCCGCTATGCCCGGCATCCGCCGGATCGGTGACGCACTGGAGGCGTCCGCACGTGTCGAACTCCGCGCCGAAGATGTCCCGGAGGACCGCATCGAGGTGACCCGTCGCGCCCAGTTGCGCTACGACGGTACCGACACCACCCTCACCGTGGAGCTGACGGAACCCGACACCATGCGGCGCACGTTCGAAGCACGTCATCGCGCCACGTACTCCTTCACCCTCGACCGCCCCGTCGTCGTGGAGGCACTCTCCGTCGAAGCCACCGGCATCACCGCACCCCCCGAGCTCTCCGCCCTCGCTCCCTATGAGGGTCGCGCCACCACGCCCGAAACCGTCCGCCTGCACACCGGCGGTGCCTGGTGCGACGTGCCACTCCACCGCCGGGAGGCCCTCCCGCCCGGCGAGACCGTCACCGGTCCTGCGATCATCACGGAGGCCAGTGCCACGACCGTGGTCGACGATGGCTGGCGGGCCGCCGCCACCGACGACGGGCATCTGGTCTTGGAACGCACGGCGATGACGCAGAGTTCTCGACTGGGTACACACGCCGACCCGGTGCTGCTTGAGGTCTTCAACAACCTCTTCATGTCGATCGCCGAGCAGATGGGCGTGCGGCTGGAGTCCACGGCTCAGTCCGTCAACATCAAGGAACGCCTCGACTTCTCCTGCGCCCTGTTCGACCCGGACGGAAACCTGGTGGCCAATGCTCCGCACATCCCCGTCCACCTGGGATCCATGGGCACCAGCGTCAAAGAGGTCATCCGCCGCCGCGGCTCCTCGATGCGGCCGGGCGACACCTACGCGGTCAACGACCCGTACCACGGCGGCACCCATCTGCCCGACGTCACCGTGATCACCCCCGTCTTCGGCACCGGCCGGGCGGCGGGCACACCGAGTGAGCCGGAGATCCTCTTCTACGTCGCCTCACGTGGCCACCACGCCGAGATCGGCGGTATCGCCCCGGGCTCCATGCCGGCCCACAGCCGCAGCATCGAGGAGGAGGGCGTCCTCTTCGACAACTGGCTCCTGGCCGAGGACGGCCGCTTCCGCGAGGAGGAGACCCGTCGCCTGCTCACCGAGGCGAGTCATCCCTCCCGTAGCGCGCGGACCAACCTGGCCGACCTGCGCGCCCAGATCGCCGCCAACCAGAAGGGTGTCGATGAAGTGGGCCGCATGATCGGTGAGTTCGGTCTCGACGTGGTTCAGGCCTACATGCGGCACGTTCAGGACAACGCCGAGGAAGCCGTCCGCCGGGTCATCGATGTCCTGGATGACGGCGCATACGCCTACGAGACCGATTCGGGCGCCGTCATCCGGGTCCGTGTGCGCGTCGACCGCAGCGCGCGCCGGGCGACCATCGACTTCACGGGTACCTCCGCGCAACTCGCCACGAACTTCAACGCCCCGTTCGCGGTCGTCAACGCGGCCGTCCTGTACGTCTTCCGCACCCTGGTCGCCGACGACATCCCGCTCAATGACGGCTGCCTGCGGCCTCTGGACATCGTCGTGCCGCCCGGTTCGATGCTCGCTCCCCAGCCGCCCGCCGCCGTCGTCGCGGGCAACGTGGAGACCTCCCAAGCCATCACCGGCGCCCTGTACGCCGCGCTGGGCGTCCAGGCCGAGGGCTCCGGCACCATGAACAACGTCAGCTTCGGCAACGAACGACACCAGTACTACGAGACCGTCGCCTCCGGATCAGGAGCGGGCGACGGCTTCCCCGGTGCCGACGTCGTACAGACCCACATGACCAACTCCCGGCTGACCGACCCCGAAGTCCTGGAGTGGCGGCTGCCGGTCAGGCTGGAGGAGTTCGCCGTCCGGCGGTGCAGCGGTGGCACTGGTCGGTGGCGGGGCGGCGACGGAGCGGTGCGCCGTATCCGCTTCCTGGAGCCCATGACCGTCTCCACGCTCTCCCAGCACCGACGCGTACCTCCGTACGGCATGGCGGGAGGCGAGCCCGGGGCGGTCGGCGTCAATCGCGTCGAGCGGGCCGACGGTAGTGTCACCGACCTCGGCGGATGCGGTTCGGCGGAGGTCGCCCCCGGCGATCTACTCGTCATCGAAACCCCCGGTGGCGGTGGTTACGGCCGCCCGCTGCCCGACCCCCATCGAGCAGGAGAAGAGACCGATGATCTTCGGGCGTACTGAGCAGGGCAAGCCCCCGGTCGAGCCCGTCACGCTCAAGATCTTGGTGGCAGGCGGCTTCGGCGTGGGCAAGACGACGCTCGTCGGTGCGGTCAGCGAGATCAGGCCGCTGCGCACCGAGGAACTGCTCACCGAGGCCGGGCGGCCGGTCGATGACACCAGTGGGGTGGAGGGCAAGCACGCCACGACCGTGGCCATGGACTTCGGCCGTATCTCCCTGCGCGAGGACCTGGTGCTGTACCTCTTCGGCACGCCCGGGCAGGAACGTTTCTGGTTCATGTGGGACGAGCTCTCCGAGGGCGCGCTCGGGGCCGTGGTCCTCGCCGACACCCGCCGTCTGGAGGACTGTTTCGCCGCCGTCGACTACTTCGAGCGGCGGTCCATACCCTTCCTCGTCGGCGTCAACTGCTTCGAGGGGGCTGTCCGCTACCCGGTAGAGGACGTACGCCGAGCTCTTGACCTCGATGACGACGTGCCCCTTCTGCCGTGCGACGCGCGCGACCGGGAATCGGTGAAGGAAGTGCTCATAGGAGTCGTGCAGCACGCGATGGTGTACGCGGCCGGCCGTCATCGGGCCGTCAGCACCTGAGCCACGGGCACGGCCCGTACCCCGCCGACCGGGGTACGGGCCGTGGTCCGTGCGGGGCACCCCGTTATGTTCTTGGCGGTCCTGCAAGAGGACCGCTGGCCTCCGGGCCCGGCATGACTGTGTCCCCCTGTCGAACGGATGACCTGGGGGGTGGTGTCACCGGGCCCGGGAGGTGTTCGTCGGAGACGCTGATGAGAGGTCCGGCCACCGTCCGGTCCGGCGCAATGCCGGGCAGTTCGCGGGCGGCAGGTCTGCATAACGTGGATGCGCGCGTACGACACCGCTGCCGAGGTCGGCACGTTCAACTCCCTGGGAAGGGCGCGATGTTCGACACCGAAGACGTGGGCGTGTTCCTCGGCCTGGACGTCGGCAAGACGACCCACCACGGCCACGCGCTCACGCCGGCCGGCAAGAAGGTCCTCGACAAGCAGCTGCCGAACAGCGAGCCGAAACTGCGGGCCGTGTTCGACAAACTGGCCGCGAAGTTCGGCACCGTGCTGGTGATCGTGGACCAGCCCGCCTCCATCGGCGCCCTGCCCCTGACTGTCGCCCGGGACGCAGGCTGCACCGTCGCCTACCTGCCCGGACTCGCGATGCGGCGGATCGCCGACCTCTACCCGGGCGAAGCCAAGACCGACGCGAAGGACGCCGCGGTCATCGCGGATGCGGCCCGCACCATGCCGCACACCCTGCGCTCGCTGGAGCTCACCGACGAGATCACCGCCGAACTCACGGTCCTCGTCGGCTTCGACCAGGACCTCGCCGCCGAGGCCACCCGCACCAGCAACCGGATACGCGGACTGCTCACCCAGTTCCACCCCAGCCTGGAGCGCGTTCTGGGTCCCCGCCTCGACCACCAGGCCGTCACCTGGCTGCTGGAACGCTACGGCTCCCCGGCCGCACTGCGCAAAGCCGGACGCCGCAGGCTCGTCGAGCTCATCCGGCCCAAGGCCCCGCGCATGGCCCAGCGGCTGATCGACGACGTCTTCGAGGCATTGGACGAGCAGACCGTCGTGGTCCCGGGCACCGGCACCCTCGACATCGTCGTGCCCTCCCTGGCCCGCTCGCTCGCCGCTGTCCACGAACAGCGCCGGGCCCTGGAAGCCCAGATCAACGCCCTGCTGGAGGCCCACCCTCTTTCCAAGGTCCTGACGTCGATGCCCGGCGTCGGCGTCAGGACCGCCGCCGTCCTGCTGGTCACCGTCGGCGACGGCACCAGCTTCCCCACCGCCGCCCACCTGGCCTCCTACGCGGGCCTGGCCCCGGTCACCAAGTCGTCCGGAACGTCGATCCACGGCGAACATGCCCCCAGAGGCGGCAATCGGCAGCTCAAACGCGCGATGTTCCTGTCCGCGTTCGCCGCCCTGCACGACCCCGCCTCCCGCACCTACTACGACAAGCAACGCGACCGCAACAAGACCCACACCCAGGCCCTCCTACGCCTCGCCCGCCAACGCATCAGCGTCCTGTTCGCGATGCTCCGCGACGGCACCTTCTACGAACCCCGCGATCCGAAGGACGTCGAGCTCGCCGCGTGACCCCAGCAACGCTAAACCACCCAAACCCGACACAGGCGCCTTGACGAAAGACATAGAGGCACCCCCCCGTGTCCGCGGCCACTCCACCGCGGGTCGGTGGGCGGCGGGCGGCCGGGTTCGTCTGCAGGAACGATTCTGCCGCGACTTCGGCCGCCCAAGGAAGCGGGTGTCCGGTGTCCCGCCCCGCGTTTCGTGAGAGTTCTCCGTCGCAGCCGGACCGCCATGGCGGGACGGGCCGTGGAATGAGGCAGACCCGTGGCACAGTGCCTGGTGATGCGGGGAGTGCATGGCGGTTCCGACTGACACCGGGAAGTCTTCACCGCCGTTCCGGGGCCGTCAAGGCTGTCGGCGGCGACCGTGACAGCGGGGCGCCCCGAACGTCCGCGACACGGGAGCGGCTCCGGGGAACCCACCCGTTGACGCCGTTCACCTCCGCGGCTCGGCGCCCGCACAGCCGGCCCGGGCCGCCGTGGCTCCGGACCCGTCGCGCCGGACCTCGATGCCGGGCAGACCGGCGCGCCCGAGTACCCAGCTCGCACCGTTCAGTGCCTTGGCCGCCTTCTTCAACGGAGCGAGCTGCGCGGCGGCCTGCCGGTGGTCGCTCACGCGGCCCGGGTCGCACACCACAGTCGCCAGGGACAGCGTTACCGGCCGCCCGCCCGCCGACCACGGGACATCGAGCACCGCCGCGACCAGCGCCTCAAGCGCTTCCTCGTCGGCCAGTACCAGGAAGTCGTCGCCGCCGATGTGCCCCACGCGCGCTTGCCCGACGAGCGCCCGCTGCAGGGCGTGTCCCACGGACCGGATCAGCTCGTCTCCCGCGGCGAATCCGGCACCGTCGTTCACCTGCTTGAAGTGATCGATGTCCAGCCAGCTGAGGGCGAAACTCCGCCCGTGGGCGATCCGCCGGTCCACCTCACTCGTGATCGCGTCCGAACCGGGCAACCGGGTCAGCGGGTTGAGCCCAGCCGCTTCCTCGACCCGGCTCTCGGCCAGTGCCCGGACAAGGTCCGCGAGTCGTACGGTGCCCACGCACCGGCCGTGCTCGTCGACCACTGCCACGTCGTCGGAGGTCCGGTCCCGACCACCGATCGCGACCACGTCCAGGACTTCCCAGGCGGTGGCGCCGATGCCCACCGTGCGGGGTACATCGCTCAGCTTGAAGGCCGGCCGGTCGGCGTACAGGGCGTGCCCGTAGCGTCCGGACATCGACAGCAGGAAGCGTGAGCGGTGCACCGAACGCACGGGGCGTCCGGCCTGGTCCACCAGCAGTACACCGGACACATCAGGCGATCCGGTGAGCAACGCCCGCACCTGCCCCGCCGGAGCGGTCACCGGCAGTACGGCGGCCGGACGCACGAACTCCCGCACCGACGGCCCCGACCGGGGCGCGGCGAGGGAGCCCGGGGAACGGGGTGGAACGTATACGTCCGCCGCCGGGATCCGGGCCGGTGGCGCGAACAGCTCTCCCTGGGCCAGCTGTGCGCCGGCCGACACCGCCGACGCACACTGCAGTTCGCTCTCCACGCCCTCCACCGCGACCAGAGCCCCGAGCTCCTCGCACAGGGTCCGCATGGCCCGCACCGCCGCCGGCCGCGCCAACAGAGACGCGTCGAGCTTGACCAGATCGGGGGAGAGGTCGGTGAGCAACCTGAGTGGCATGTCACCGTCCCCGATCCCGTCCGCGCTGATCCGGAAGCCCTGCTCGCGAAGTGATGCCACCGCTTCCAGCAGCGCCCGCTGCGGCACGTGCGTATACGGCGGGACGACGTCGAGCGTCACCTCCCACGGCATGCGGTGCGCGCCGCGCACGGCCTCGTACAGCGGGGTGAGACCGCCCAGGTCGGCCAGTGTCGCTGCGAAGACGTTCAGATGGAGTGGGAGCAGCGTCTCCTTGCGAGTTGCCGCTCGGAGTGCCAACACGGCAAGTACGCCGTCGAGTTCGGGATCGCGGCGGGCCTCGGCCAGCACGTCACCGGTCTGGGGGCGGGCAAGCGTCTCCAGTGCGGCGACCGCGCCCGTCCTCAGGTTGACCACCGGCTGGAAGGCGAAGCGGAGAGTATCCGTCCAGGAGTGCACGGGAGCATGATGGCGTCGCCCGAGTGCGCTCAGGCGCAGTTCATGAGACGTTCACGCAGGATTCCTGGGCGGTCACACAGTGTGCCCCAGGGGTAATCCGCCGTGCCCGTGTGCCCCGATCTCGGGATCACCTCACCACGACGACCGCCGAGCCGTGCCCGAACAACCCCTGGTTGGCGGTGATCCCCGCCCGTGCCCCGGTGACTTGGCGCTCGCCCGCCGCGCCCCGCAACTGCCAGGTCAGTTCACAGAGCTGGGCGATGGCCTGGGCCGGCACCGCCTCACCGAAAGAGGCCAGGCCCCCACTGGTGTTGACGGGGATGCGACCACCCGGCGCAGTTGCCCCCTCGCGCAGTAGCTTCGCGGCCTCACCGTCCGCGCAGAGCCCCAGATCCTCGTACCATTGCAGCTCCATTGCGGTGGACAGGTCGTAGACCTCGGCCAGGGACAGGTCCTCGGGTCCGAGGCCTGCCTCCTCGTAGGCGGTCCGGGCGATCGAGGCCCGGAAGGCCTCGGTCGCCGGTTCCACCGCGACCGCGGAGTCCGTGGCGATGTCGGGCATGTCCAGCTCCGTGTTCGGGAAACGCGGACTCACCGTCGACACGGATCGGATCCGCACCGGCCGTGCCACACCCTGTCGTTGGGCGAAGGCGATGCTGGACAGCACCAGCGCCGCGCCGCCGTCGGAGGTGGCGCAGATGTCGAGCAGCCGCAGTGGATCGGCGACCACCGCCGAGGCTGCGACCTCCTCCGAGGTGATCCGGTTGCGGTACCGGGCGTACGGGTTCAGCGCCCCGAGCGCGGCGTTCTTGACCTTGACCCGTGCGAAGTCCTCGGGCGTGTCCCCGTGGACCGCCATCCGCCGCCGGGCGTACAGCCCGAAGTACGCCGGGTTCGTCGCGCCCAGGAGGCGGAACCGCAGCCAGTCCGGATCGTCGGGCCGGTCTCCGCCGGCGGGTCGGAAGAATCCTTTGGGCGCGGCGTCCGCACCCACCACGAGCACGACCTCGGCGAGCCCGGCGAGTATCTGCGCCCGCGCCGCGGCGACTGCCTGCGCTCCGGACGCACAGGCCGCGTACACGCTGGTGACCCTGGCCCCCTGGCGGCCCAGGGCCCTGGCGAAGGTCGCGCCCGCCACGTATCCGGGGTATCCGCCGCGCACCGTGTCCGCGCCCACGATCGAGCCGACGTCCCGCCAGTCCACACCGGCGTCCGTGAGCGCCGCGCGGGCAGCCACCGTCCCGTACTCCACGAAGCTGCGGCCCCACTTGCCCCAGGGATGCATGCCCACGCCGAGCACTGCCACGTCCGTCGTCATGCCGTCACCTCCTCGGCCGCCAGTTCCACGTCGTCAAGGTCGTCAGCGCCGCCTCCGGGTCTTTCTGGAGCACTCCGGGGATGACCTCCACCTCCATGCCCACCGCCAGATCGGCGGTGGTGACTCCTGGAGCGGCCTGGCCCAGCACCACGATCCGCTCGGCCTCCAACTCCACCGCGATCAACGTGTACGGCACCCACGGGAGGTCCGGGTTGCTCACATAGGGCGATGGAGGGCGGTACCGGCTGTCGGTGTACGACCAGACCCGTCCGTATCGCGAAAGGGGGACCTCCTCCAGCACGCCGCCGGCGCAGTGCGGGTTGCGGCAGTGGTCGTCCTCGCGCGGAAAGAAGACCGAGGCACAGGCCTGGCAGCGGGTGCCCAACAGGCGGAAACCGTCCTCCTCGCCGGTGAACCAGCCGGCGACCGCGGGCATGCGTGTGTGCGGCAAGGCCCCTCCCGGTAACAGAACTGACGCAGCGTCAGGAGTGTGCCACGGTCTGCGGGAAAAGGGCAGACCGTCCCAGCGAACCGATCCGCCTCCTCCTGGCGTCGTGGTACCGGAGGGACGGTCGGGACCGACGGGGGTGGCTCCGGCCGTCCTTCGCCGGACGCGTACGCCGTACGCGTCACGTCCGGACGCCGTTCCCGCGATCGGATACAGTCCGCGCGTGTCCGAAACTCAGCAACCAACCGCCAACTCCGCTCCGGGCTCCCACTGTTCGAGCTGCGGAGTGCCCTATGGAGAGGGCGTTTCCGGCTGGCCGCGCACCTGCCCCTCGTGCGGTACGGTCGCCTACCGCAATCCGTTGCCGGTCGCGGTCGCGCTGCAGCCCGTGTACGACACCAAGGGCACGTCCCTGGTCGTCATCACCCGAACCATCGCCCCCGCCCGCGGAGGCACGGCCCTGCCCGGTGGTTACCTCGACGACCGGGAGGACTGGAAACAGGCCGTCGTGCGCGAACTCAAGGAGGAGACCGGCATCGACGCAGTCGCCCGTGACGTACGGCTGGTGGACGCCATGAGCTCCCCCGACGGACACCTGCTGCTCTTCGGACTGCTCCCGGAGCGCCCGGCCGGCGGTCTGCCCCCCTCCGGGGCGACGGACGAGACCGAGGGCTGGCACCTGCTGCGCAGGCCCGAGGAACTCGCCTTCCCGCTGCACACCGTGGCCGTACGGGCCTGGTTCGAAGGACGGTACGTCTGAGCCGGGCGACACAGCCGAGGCACCCGTCCACCGGCCCGGCTCAGTCGAGTCCCCGCACCCGTACCGGGTAGGGCGATTCGCCTGGACCGTCCTCCCGCTCCCGGGTCACCACTACCCGGCGACCCTGCCGGCGGGCGACAAAGCGTTCGATCTCCGGCTCCTCCCCTCCGTCGCCCGCGTCCGCCACGACCAGACCGCCGCCCGTCCGGCCCCGGGCAGGCGCCCACACCTCCAGTTCCAGGCCTCCGCGGGCGCCCCGCACGGGAATGACCGCGCCCCCGCGCGCGAGCACCGGCGTACGGGACAACGGCGCGTCGAGGAGAACCTGGGCCGGTCCCTCGTAGGCTTCCTCGGTGACGGTGTCGTACCAGCGGCCGCGCGGCAGCTGCACCGCCCGCCGGTCCGCGCCCGGGTCCAGGACCGGAGCCACCAGCAGGCCGTCGCCGAGCAGGAACGCGTCCTCACAGTCGCGCAGTGCCCGGTCCTCAGGTGCGCCCCACCACAACGGTCGGACGTAGGGGGCCCCGGTCCGCCGGGCCAGCTGCGCCAGCGTCACGAAGTACGGCAGCAGCCGCCGCCGTTCGAGCAACGCCGCCCGCGCGTGCTCCAGCACCTCGGCACCGAACTCCCAGGGCTCCCTGCGCCCCGCCCGCAGACTGGCGTGGGTGCGGAAGAGCGGTAGGTAGGAGCCGAGTTGGAACCACCTCAGATACAGCTCCGGGGTCGGGCTGCCGTCGAAACCACCCACGTCCGGACCCGAGTACGGCACCCCGCACAGCCCGAGCCCCAGCACCAGGGACAGCGACGCCCGCAGTCCCGGCCACCCCGTCGCCACGTCCCCCGACCAGGTGCCCCCGTACCGCTGCATCCCCGCCCAGCCGGAACGGGAGAACAGGAAGGGGCGTTCCTGCGGCGAAAGCTCGCGCACCCCCTCGTAGCCCGCCCGGGCCATGCACAGGCCGTACACGTTGTGCGCCTCCCGGTGGTCGCCGCCGCGCCCCTCCAGGGCGTGCCGGGCCGAACGCGGCAACGTCGGCTCACCGAAGGCGTTGAACGACGTCGGCTCGTTCATGTCGTGCCAGAACCCGGCGAAGCCCTGCTCCAGCCGTTCCTCGTAGAGCCCGCCCCACCACTTTCGCACCCGCGCGTGCGTGAAGTCCGGGAAGACCGACTCGCCGGCCCACACCACGCCCCGCACCGTCCGCCCCGAGGCGTCCCGAACGAATGCGTCCACGGCCGAGCCGCTGTCGTACACGGCATTGCCCGGTGTCGCCCGCACGGCCGGATCCACGATCGAGACCAGCCGGACACCCTCCCGACGCAGTTCCTCCGCGAGCAACGGCAGTTTGGGGAAACGCTCCTGGTCGACGGTGAACACCTGGTGGTCGTCGTAGTGGTCGATGTCCAGATGGACGGCGTCGAGCGGCAGACCGCGTTCCTGGTAGCCGGCGATGATCCGGCGCACCTCTTGTTCGCTGCCGAACCCCCACCGCGCGTGATGATGCCCGAGTGCCCAGGCGGGCGGCAGCGCCGGCGCGCCCGTCAACGAGGCCCACAAGTGCAGCACGCGCGCGGGCGTGCCCACCATCACCCAGCAGCGCAGTGGACCGCCGTCCATCCGCACCGCACAGTGTCCTGCCCGGTCGTGTCCGGATCCGGCACCCTCCACGCCCTCCCGGAGCACCACCGCGCCGTCCCACGTGTTGTCGTGGAACACCAGATGCGTGCCTGCGTCGGCCACGACCAGCTGCACGGGCATGGTCAGGTACAGCGGGTCCTCACCGGGTCCGAAAGCACGACCGGGATCGGTGTTCCACAGCCGGTACGTGCCATCCCGCAGCCGGGGCCCCGACGCCCGCCCGCCCAGGCCGAAGAACCGGGCGTCCGCCGCCACCTCCGACCGCTGCATCCACCGCGCCGCGCCCCCACCGACCGGTTCCCACCAGCGCGGGGGTAGGTCCCGCCGCAGCACCACTCCGCCGGGCGTGCAGATCTCCACGGCGCCGTGCCGGGAGATCACGATCGTCACGCGCTCCGCGACGACCCGCCAGCCCCCGTCCTTGTCCGGCTCCAGCACCGCCCGCGGATCCGGCTCGGGGCAGCTTCCCGCGAGGGCGTACGACGGGTGCGGCTCCGCCCCGTCCCAGCCCCAGAAGACGGCTCCGCCGACGGTCACGATGATCCGCAACCGGGACCGACTGAACCGGATCAGACCGCCCCCCAGCCCCGGCTCCGCGCCCTGCACCTGCCCCGGGACCCGCGCTCGCTCGGCCCCCCGCTGCGGCAGCGCGGCAGCGTCGATGCGCATCCTGCGCCATGCGGCCCGTACGGTACGCAACCCCCGAGCCGCCCTCCCCGAACTGTCCACACTCACCGAACGCACCAGGTCACGACCGTCCATGCTGTTCACCCTGCCATTGAGCGCCCCAGGCGCGTGTGTCGTTCAACTGCCGTTCACCCATGCCGGGGCCACATCTTTGTGACATGGACTATGTGGGGGGCACCCTGGTGTAGGAGTCGATCACATGGCATCGTCCCTGTCAGCCGCGTCACGCGCACACCCCAGCCCGTGCGCGGACCGACGCACACGACGCGCACAGTCCGGGAGCCGCCCCATGCCGACCGCGAACCCCCTGCCGCTCTGGCAGCCCGATCCCCAGCGGATCGCCCAGGCACGCATCACCCAGTTCCAGGCATGGGCCGCCGAGCACCACGGCGCCCCGGCCGACGGAGGGTACCCGGCCCTGCACCGCTGGTCCGTCGACGAGCTGGAGAGTTTCTGGAAGGCCGTCACGGAGTGGTTCGGCGTACGGTTCTCGACCCCCTACACGCGGGTGCTGGGCGACCGGTCGATGCCGGGCGCCCAGTGGTTCACCGGAGCCACCCTCAACTACGCCGAGCACGCACTGCGTACCGCGGACGACCGCCCGGACGAGCCCGCGCTCCTCCACGTGGACGAAACCCACGATCCGAGCCCGGTGACCTGGGCCGAGCTGCGCCGCCAGGTCGGCTCCCTCGCCGCCGAACTGCGTGCGCTGGGCGTGCACCCCGGCGACCGCATCAGCGGGTACCTTCCCAACGTCCCCCAAGCCGTGGTGGCGCTGCTGGCCACCGCGGCGGTAGGTGCCGTCTGGACCTCCTGCGCCCCGGACTTCGGTGCCCGCAGCGTCCTCGACCGTTTTCAGCAGGTGGAACCCGTCGTCCTGTTCACCATCGACGGCTACCGCTACGGCGGCAAGGAGCATGACCGGCGCGAGATCGTCGCCGAACTGCGTCGCGAGTTGCCCACCCTGCGCGCCGTCGTCCACATCCCGCTTCTCGGCACCGAGGCGCCCGAGGGCGCAGTGGAGTGGTCGGAAGTGACGGCAGGGGACGCCGAACCCGTCTTCGAGCAGGTTCCCTTCGACCACCCTCTGTGGGTGCTGTATTCGTCCGGCACGACCGGGTTGCCGAAGGCGATCGTCCAGTCCCAGGGCGGCATCCTGGTCGAACACCTCAAACAGCTGGGCCTGCACTGTGACCTCGGTCCCGGGGACCGTCTCTTCTGGTACACCTCGACCGGCTGGATGATGTGGAACTTCCTCGTCTCCGGCCTGCTCACCGGAACCACGATCGTCCTGTACGACGGCAGCCCCGGCTACCCGGACACCGGTGCCCAGTGGCGGGTCGCCGAACGTACCCGAGCCACCCTCTACGGCACCTCGGCCGCCTACGTCATGGCCTGCCGTAAGGCCGGCGTGCACCCCGCCCGCGACCACGACCTCTCCAGGGTGCGGTGCGTCGCGACCACCGGCTCGCCCCTCCCCCCCGACGGCTTCCGCTGGTTGCACGACGAGGTCGGCGCCGACTTGTGGATCGCCTCCGTCAGCGGGGGCACCGACGTGTGCTCCTGCTTCGCCGGAGCCGTGCCGACGCTGCCGGTGTACATCGGCGAACTCCAGGCCCCCGGCCTCGGCACTGACCTGCAGTCCTGGGACCCGAGCGGCAAGCCGCTGATCGACGAGGTCGGCGAGCTGGTCGTCACCAACCCCATGCCTTCCATGCCGATCCGCTTCTGGAACGACCCCGGCGGCAGCCGCTACCACGACAGCTACTTCGACACCTACCCCGGAGTGTGGCGCCACGGCGACTGGATCACGCTCACCGCACGCGGGTCCGTGATCATCCACGGGCGGTCCGACTCCACCCTCAACCGGCAGGGCGTCCGCATGGGCTCGGCCGACATCTACGAGGTCGTCGAGCGCCTGCCCGAGATCAAGGAGTCGCTGGTCATCGGCGTCGAACAACCCGACGGCGGGTACTGGATGCCACTGTTCGTGCAGCTCGCACCGGGCGCCACCCTCGACGGGGACCTCCGTGACCGCGTCAAACAGGCTCTGCGGGACCAGCTTTCGCCCCGGCACGTACCGGACGAGATCATCGAGGTACCGGCTATCCCGCACACCCTCACCGGCAAGCGCATCGAGGTCCCCGTCAAGCGTCTCCTGCAGGGCACCCCGCTGGAGAAGGCCGTCAACCCCGGCTCGGTCGACGACCTCGCCCTGCTCGGGTTCTACGAGGAACTCGCCCGCAAGCGAGCCTGACTCTCCCGCAGCTCACTCCCCGTACGCTGCCTCGGGCTCGCCGGGCGCGGCGGCGGGCCCGGGACCGGCCGGACCGCCTCGGCCGGTCCCAGGCCCGCGGTGGCGCTCCGCACCCCGGGCTCGTCCGCCGGGCGAACCCTGTCCCGGTCGCAGCCCACCGGCCCCGCGTGCCCGATGCCCCCGGGGCGACCAGCTTCCTGCCCAGGCCGTTAAGCCTGCGGTCAGCTCCCCGTGAGGCCGTACGCCGCAGGGTGTACGGCCTCACGGGCGCGTACCACCAGCGCGCGCGTCATCCAGCACCGCCTGCGGCACGAACGGCCCCAGCGAGCGTCACTGTCAGTGCCGCCGGTTACGGTGAGTGAGCATTGATCGACCGCGCTCTTGGGGGAAACATGGCGCACACCGACCACCAGGCCCTGCGACGCGTCCTGCGCCGCGAGATCGCCGGCACCATCGGTCTGCTCACCGGCGAACACGACTTCCGCGCCATGCGGCGCTATCGCAGCTTCACCTTCGACGACCACGCGATCTACCTCCAACAGGTCGAGGCCGTCCTCAGGGCCCGCGCGGCCCAGGGCACCCACACCGCACTCGCCCTGTTCGACCCGCAGGACTACGCCGCCTACTGCGCGGAGGCCGGCCTCGATCCGGACGCCCAAGCCAGCCGGGCCCGGTTCACCGCGGAGCTCGCGGTCACCGGTCCCACCATCCCCTACGACGGCCGCCCCCTGGCCACCCTCCTGCCCGCCCTCGTGGACGCAGCCGTACGCCAGGCGGCCCGAGAGTGCACCACCACCCTCCTGACCCGCCTGGGCCCCTGCCCCACCTGCGGCGAGGACATCGGCAAGGCGGCCTTCACCCGTGCCTTTGGCCTCGTGGCACGCATCCTCGACACCGCGCCGCCCGGCGAGCGCCACCTGGTATGCAGCGTCTCCAGGCCACCGGACACTCTCATCGCCGTGCTGCACGGCACCCCCAACATTTCCGGCGGCGCACCTCCCGACGAAGCCCAGGCACTGGAGTTCATCAGCGTTTTCGCGCTCGGCCTGGCCACCCGAAGCCCCGGCGGACTCGTCATGCGCACCAGCGACCTGGGGACGGCCGACCAGGTCTACGGTTGGCGCCTGCGCGGCGGCGCCCTCGAACCGCTCACCGCCTCCGAGGTCTTCGACGCCTACTGCACCGATGTCGAATCCGGCGACATCATCGCCCCGGAGTCCGGCGTCGATTACTGCGAGCCGCCCGATCTCGGAGGGGAGACCCCCGCACCGGGACATCGCTACTGAGCGCACCCCATCTCCGCCGACCATGCAGACGACCATGCAAAGGGGCACCCCACCCACGGGCGAGGCGCCCCCCTGGACCCGGGTCCAGCTGTGTCGTGCCGCCGCTACTCGCCCGACAGCACCGCCCGAGCTGCGCTGCGTGCCTCCTCGGCGCTCTCAGCCGCGCGCGAGGCCGCCGCAGCTCGCTCGCACTGGGCCAGCGTGTACTTCGCCAGCGTCGCCCGCACATAGGGGATCGACGCCGCACCCATGGACAGGGAGGTGACACCCAGGCCGGTCAACACACATGCCAGCAGCGGGTCGGACGCAGCCTCGCCGCACACACCGCAGCTCTTGCCCTCGGCGTTGGCCGCCTCCGCGGACAGCGCGACGAGATCGAGCAGTGCCGGTTGCCAGGGGTCCTGCAACCGCGCCACAGCACCGACCTGCCGGTCCGCTGCGAAGGTGTACTGTGCCAGGTCGTTGGTCCCCAGCGACAGGAACTCGACCTCCTGAAGGACCGAACGAGCCCGCAGCGCGGCGGACGGAATCTCGACCATCGCACCGAACTTGGCTCGCAGTCCCGCCTCGCGGCAGGCGTCCGCGAACGCCTTCGCGTCCTTGCGGTCGGCCACCATGGGAGCCATGACCTCAAGGTAGACGGGCAGCCCTTCGGCGGCCTTCGCCAGTGCGGTCAACTGTGTGCGCAGGACCCCGGGATGATCGAGTAGCGTCCGCAGACCGCGCACACCGAGCGCGGGGTTCGGTTCGTCCGCCGGGGTCAGGAAGTCCAGCGGCTTGTCCGCACCCGCGTCCAGCACCCGCACGACCACGCGCCCCTCGGGGAACGCCTCCAGCACCTGTCGGTAGGCCTCCACCTGCTTCGCTTCGGAAGGAGCGTTCTTGCTGTCGTCCAGGAAGAGGAACTCGGTACGGAACAGGCCGACGCCCTCCGCACCGGCCGCCACGGCAGCCGGTACGTCCGCAGGCCCGCCGACGTTGGCCAGCAGCGGCACCTTGTGCCCGTCAGAGGTCGCACCGGGCCCGGTCGCGGCGGCCAGGGCCGCCTTGCGCTCGGCGGCCGCGGTCTCAAGCTTCGTCTTCTGCTCGTCGGTGGGGTTCACGAAAACGTCGCCGGTGCTGCCGTCGACGGCGACCACGGTCCCCTCGGCCAGCTCACCGGCGCCCGGCAGCGCCACGACGGCAGGCACGCCCAGTGCCCGCGCCAGAATCGCGCTGTGGCTGGTGGGGCCGCCCTCTTCCGTCACGAATCCGAGTACCAGCGTCGGGTCGAGGAGAGCCGTGTCGGCGGGAGCCAGGTCCCGAGCCACGAGCACGTAGGGCTGGTCGCTGTCGGGGACACCCGGCATCGGAACGCCCAACAGTCGGGCGACGATGCGGTTCCGAACATCGTCCAGGTCGGCCACCCGACCCGCGAGGTACTCACCGGCACCGGCCAGCAGATCACGGTACGCCGCGAACGCGTCGTACACCGCGCGCTCGGCGGTGCTGCCGACGGCGATGCGCCGCTCCACATCAGCCATCAGCTCGGGGTCCTGCGCCATCATGGCCTGCGCTTCCAGCACCCCCTGGGCTTCACCTCCCGCCAGGTTGCCGCGCGCGGTCAGGTCGGCGGCCACGGCATCGACCGCTTGGCGGGCGCGCCCCTGCTCCCGCTCGGCCTCCTCGGCGGGGATCTGCCTGGCCGGCGGCTCCAGCACCGCCGTACCCATGTGCCGGACCTCGCCGATGGCCACGCCATGGCTCACGCCGACGCCTCGCAGCGTTGTCTCCATCTCACCTGTCTCCGGTCGTGCGGCGAGTCCCGTCGCCGCTGTCGTTGTCCTGTTCGCGGCCGTCCTGCGACGGCGTTTCCGTCAGTTCCAGGTGAATGTCAGTTCCAGGTGAAGAGGCCGTCGCCGGCCTTCACGTCACCGTTGTCGCGGAGAGCGGAGAGAGACCCGGCCGTGGCCTCGAGGGCGATGATGGGACAGACCGGAGACTTGCCGGCGGCCTCCACGGCGGCCGGGTTCCAGCGCACGATGCTCTGGCCACGGGTCACCGTGTCCCCCTTGCTGACGAGCAGCTCGAAGCCCTCGCCATTGAGCTGGACGGTGTCGATACCTAGGTGCGTGAGCACTCCGTGACCGCTCTCGTCCACCACGACGAAGGCGTGCGGGTGCAGGGAAACGATGATGCCGTCCATGGGCGCGACGGCCTCGGACGGCTCCCGCTCGGGATCGATCGCAGTGCCCGGGCCGACCATGGCCCCGGAGAAGACCGGATCCGGCACCGCGGCCAGTCCGATGGCGCGTCCGGCGAGGGGGGACGTCACGGTGGTCATGGGAAGCCTCCCAGAGAGTGGAGCTGCGTACAGCCGTCGCTGCCTGTCCCGGACGGCGCACTGAGCAGCAGGGTATGTCAGATGAACTGGCGGTTCCGTAGAGAAGCTACCAGCTAGTGGTCTAGACCACCAACCCGGCGGATTTGCACCGGCTTCCAGGGTCCGTGTACTGTCGTACTCCTGCCTGGGGCCAAGGGGCGTGCTCGCGTCCTGGCTTGGCAGCATTCCACTTGTCAGATCCTATTCTCTGGGTCTCCTCCTGCATGCCCGCAGGGGATGGTCGGAGAGCGGGAAAAACCCTGATAGAGTCGGGAAAGCCGGAAAGGGAAACGCGGAAGCGGGAACCTGGAAAGCACCGAGGAAATCGGATCGGAAAGATCTGATAGAGTCGGAAACACCGAAGGGAAGCGCCCGGAGGAAAGCCCGAGAGGGTGAGTACGAAGGAAGCGTCCGTTCCTTGAGAACTCAACAGCGTGCCAAAAGTCAACGCCAGATATGTTGATACCCCGTCTACCGGATTATTCCGGTGGCGAGGTTCCTTTGAAAAACACACAGCGAGGACGCTGTGAACGGTCGGGGTTATTTCCCCTGATTGTTCCGCTCTCGTGGTGTTCACCCCGATGACGGGGAAAGCATTCACGGAGAGTTTGATCCTGGCTCAGGACGAACGCTGGCGGCGTGCTTAACACATGCAAGTCGAACGATGAACCTCCTTCGGGAGGGGATTAGTGGCGAACGGGTGAGTAACACGTGGGCAATCTGCCCTGCACTCTGGGACAAGCCCTGGAAACGGGGTCTAATACCGGATATGAGTCCCTACCGCATGGTAGGGGCTGGAAAGCTCCGGCGGTGCAGGATGAGCCCGCGGCCTATCAGCTTGTTGGTGAGGTAATGGCTCACCAAGGCGACGACGGGTAGCCGGCCTGAGAGGGCGACCGGCCACACTGGGACTGAGACACGGCCCAGACTCCTACGGGAGGCAGCAGTGGGGAATATTGCACAATGGGCGCAAGCCTGATGCAGCGACGCCGCGTGAGGGATGACGGCCTTCGGGTTGTAAACCTCTTTCAGCAGGGAAGAAGCGAAAGTGACGGTACCTGCAGAAGAAGCGCCGGCTAACTACGTGCCAGCAGCCGCGGTAATACGTAGGGCGCAAGCGTTGTCCGGAATTATTGGGCGTAAAGAGCTCGTAGGCGGCTTGTCGCGTCGGTTGTGAAAGCCCGGGGCTTAACCCCGGGTCTGCAGTCGATACGGGCAGGCTAGAGTTCGGTAGGGGAGATCGGAATTCCTGGTGTAGCGGTGAAATGCGCAGATATCAGGAGGAACACCGGTGGCGAAGGCGGATCTCTGGGCCGATACTGACGCTGAGGAGCGAAAGCGTGGGGAGCGAACAGGATTAGATACCCTGGTAGTCCACGCCGTAAACGGTGGGCACTAGGTGTGGGCAACATTCCACGTTGTCCGTGCCGCAGCTAACGCATTAAGTGCCCCGCCTGGGGAGTACGGCCGCAAGGCTAAAACTCAAAGGAATTGACGGGGGCCCGCACAAGCGGCGGAGCATGTGGCTTAATTCGACGCAACGCGAAGAACCTTACCAAGGCTTGACATACACCGGAAACATCCAGAGATGGGTGCCCCCTTGTGGTCGGTGTACAGGTGGTGCATGGCTGTCGTCAGCTCGTGTCGTGAGATGTTGGGTTAAGTCCCGCAACGAGCGCAACCCTTGTCCCGTGTTGCCAGCAGGCCCTTGTGGTGCTGGGGACTCACGGGAGACCGCCGGGGTCAACTCGGAGGAAGGTGGGGACGACGTCAAGTCATCATGCCCCTTATGTCTTGGGCTGCACACGTGCTACAATGGCCGGTACAATGAGCTGCGATACCGTGAGGTGGAGCGAATCTCAAAAAGCCGGTCTCAGTTCGGATTGGGGTCTGCAACTCGACCCCATGAAGTCGGAGTCGCTAGTAATCGCAGATCAGCATTGCTGCGGTGAATACGTTCCCGGGCCTTGTACACACCGCCCGTCACGTCACGAAAGTCGGTAACACCCGAAGCCGGTGGCCCAACCCCTTGTGGGAGGGAGCTGTCGAAGGTGGGACTGGCGATTGGGACGAAGTCGTAACAAGGTAGCCGTACCGGAAGGTGCGGCTGGATCACCTCCTTTCTAAGGAGCATTTCTAGCCGGGTTTTTGCCTGGTTCAGAGGCCAGTACATCAGCGAGTGTCTGATGCTGGTTGCTCATGGGTGGAACGTTGACTATTCGGCACAGTGGGTCTGTATGGGATCGCTAGTACTGCTTCGGCGTGGAACGTGATGGTCATTGGCTGGCTGTGTCGGGCACGCTGTTGGGTGTCTGAGGGAATGATTTTCCTCGGTTGCCGGTCCCAGTGTACTTGGGCTCCTTGTGGGGGTTCGGGGTGATGGGTGGCTGGTCGTTGTTTGAGAACTGCACAGTGGACGCGAGCATCTGTGGCCAAGTTTTTAAGGGCGCACGGTGGATGCCTTGGCACCAGGAACCGATGAAGGACGTGGGAGGCCGCGATAGTCCCCGGGGAGTCGTCAACCAGGCTTTGATCCGGGGGTTTCCGAATGGGGAAACCCGGCAGTCGTCATGGGCTGTCACCCGCTGCTGAACACATAGGCAGTGTGGAGGGAACGAGGGGAAGTGAAACATCTCAGTACCCTCAGGAAGAGAAAACAACCGTGATTCCGGGAGTAGTGGCGAGCGAAACTGGATGAGGCTAAACCGTATGCGTGTGAGACCCGGCAGGGGTTGCGTATACGGGGTTGTGGGAGTGAGCTTCAGTCGTCTGCCGGCGGCTGGGTGAGTCAGAAACCGTTGCGGTAGGCGAAGGGCATGCGAAAGGCCCGGCGTAGAGGGTAAGACCCCCGTAGCTGAAATCGTGACGGCTTGCTTGTTCATTTCCCAAGTAGCACGGGGCCCGAGAAATCCCGTGTGAATCTGGCGGGACCACCCGCTAAGCCTAAATATTCCCTGGTGACCGATAGCGGATAGTACCGTGAGGGAATGGTGAAAAGTACCCCGGGAGGGGAGTGAAATAGTACCTGAAACCGTGTGCCTACAAGCCGTGGGAGCGTCGGAAGCACTTTGGTGTTTCTCGTGACTGCGTGCCTTTTGAAGAATGAGCCTGCGAGTTTGCGGTGTGTTGCGAGGTTAACCCGTGTGGGGAAGCCGTAGCGAAAGCGAGTCCGAATAGGGCGGTGGAGTAGCACGCTCAAGACCCGAAGCGGAGTGATCTAGCCATGGGCAGGTTGAAGCGGAGGTAAGACTTCGTGGAGGACCGAACCCACCAGGGTTGAAAACCTGGGGGATGACCTGTGGTTAGGGGTGAAAGGCCAATCAAACTCCGTGATAGCTGGTTCTCCCCGAAATGCATTTAGGTGCAGCGTCGTGTGTTTCTTGCCGGAGGTAGAGCACTGGATAGGCGATGGGCCCTACCGGGTTACTGACCTTAGCCAAACTCCGAATGCCGGTAAGTGAGAGCGCGGCAGTGAGACTGTGGGGGATAAGCTCCATGGTCGAGAGGGAAACAGCCCAGAGCATCGACTAAGGCCCCTAAGCGTACGCTAAGTGGGAAAGGATGTGGAGTCGCAGAGACAACCAGGAGGTTGGCTTAGAAGCAGCCACCCTTGAAAGAGTGCGTAATAGCTCACTGGTCTAGTGATTCCGCGCCGACAATGTAGCGGGGCTCAAGCGTACCGCCGAAGTCGTGTCATTGCAGTATGTACTCCTAACGGAGGCTGTGATGGGTAGGGGAGCGTCGTCTGCCGGGTGAAGCGGCACTGGAAGGTAGTCGTGGACGGTTGACGAGTGAGAATGCAGGCATGAGTAGCGATACAAACGTGAGAAACGTTTGCGCCGATTGACTAAGGGTTCCTGGGTCAAGCTGATCTGCCCAGGGTAAGTCGGGACCTAAGGCGAGGCCGACAGGCGTAGTCGATGGATAACCGGTTGATATTCCGGTACCCGCTGTGAAGCGAAAAACATTGAATCCAGTGATGCTAAGCCCGTGAAACCGCCCGTTGTCGGCTTTGCCGTCAGGGGGAGTGGTGGAGCCGGTGATCCGAGCTGGTAGTAGGTGAGTGATGGGGTGACGCAGGAAGGTAGTCCATCCCGGGCGGTGGTTGTCCCGGGGTAAGGGTGTAGGCCGTGAGGTAGGTAAATCCGCCTTGCATGTGGTTGAGACCTGATGCCGAGCCGATTGTGGCGAAGTGGATGATCCTATGCTGTCGAGAAAAGCCTCTAGCGAGTTTTATGGCGGCCCGTACCCTAAACCGACTCAGGTGGTCAGGTAGAGAATACCGAGGCGTTCGGGTGAACTATGGTTAAGGAACTCGGCAAAATGCCCCCGTAACTTCGGGAGAAGGGGGGCCATTTCTGGTGAGGGGATTTACTTCCTGAGCTGGGGGTGGCCGCAGAGACCAGCGAGAAGCGACTGTTTACTAAAAACACAGGTCCGTGCGAAGCCGTAAGGCGATGTATACGGACTGACGCCTGCCCGGTGCTGGAACGTTAAGGGGACCGGTTAGCTCACTTTCGGGTGGGCGAAGCTGAGAACTTAAGCGCCAGTAAACGGCGGTGGTAACTATAACCATCCTAAGGTAGCGAAATTCCTTGTCGGGTAAGTTCCGACCTGCACGAATGGCGTAACGACTTCTCGACTGTCTCAACCATAGGCCCGGTGAAATTGCACTACGAGTAAAGATGCTCGTTTCGCGCAGCAGGACGGAAAGACCCCGGGACCTTTACTACAGTTTGATATTGGTGTTCGGTTCGGCTTGTGTAGGATAGCTGGGAGACTGTGAAGCGGGCACGCCAGTGTTTGTGGAGTCGTCGTTGAAATACCAGTCTGGTCGTGCTGGATGTCTAACCTGGGTCCGTGATCCGGATCAGGGACAGTGTCTGATGGGTAGTTTAACTGGGGCGGTTGCCTCCTAAAGAGTAACGGAGGCGCCCAAAGGTTCCCTCAGCCTGGTTGGCAATCAGGTGTTGAGTGTAAGTGCACAAGGGAGCTTGACTGTGAGACCGACGGGTCGAGCAGGGACGAAAGTCGGGACTAGTGATCCGGCGGTGGCTTGTGGAAGCGCCGTCGCTCAACGGATAAAAGGTACCCCGGGGATAACAGGCTGATCTTCCCCAAGAGTCCATATCGACGGGATGGTTTGGCACCTCGATGTCGGCTCGTCGCATCCTGGGGCTGGAGTCGGTCCCAAGGGTTGGGCTGTTCGCCCATTAAAGCGGTACGCGAGCTGGGTTTAGAACGTCGTGAGACAGTTCGGTCCCTATCCGCTGTGCGCGTAGGAGTCTTGAGAAGGGCTGTCCCTAGTACGAGAGGACCGGGACGGACGAACCTCTGGTGTGCCAGTTGTTCTGCCAAGGGCATGGCTGGTTGGCTACGTTCGGGAGGGATAACCGCTGAAAGCATCTAAGCGGGAAGCCTGCTTCGAGATGAGGACTCCCACCCACTTGATGGGGTAAGGCTCCCAGTAGACGACTGGGTTGATAGGCCAGATATGGAAGCCGGGTAACCGGTGGAGTTGACTGGTACTAATAGGCCGAGGGCTTGTCCATTGATGCTCGCGTCCACTGTGTTGGTTCTGAAACCACGAACAGCCTTCGGTTGTTGATTGTTTCATAGTGTTTCGGTGGTCATAGCGTGAGGGAAACGCCCGGTTACATTTCGAACCCGGAAGCTAAGCCTCACAGCGCCGATGGTACTGCAGGGGGGACCCTGTGGGAGAGTAGGACACCGCCGAACTTCCTTTGCAGCTCTGGCCCCCGGGTAATAACCCGGGGGCCAGAGCTTTTTTGCGTTGGGGTAAAGTCAGGGGGCATCGTTGGATCGATTTTGCACAGGAGGCCCCCGGGTGGAGGTCCAGGAGACACGGGTCCAGACGGACCGGGTCCTCACCATCCCGAACATCCTCAGCATGGCGCGGCTCGTCGGCGTACCCCTGTTCCTGTGGTTGATCCTCAGGCCGGAGTTCGGAGGCCCGCAGAGCGATGGCTGGGCCCTCCTCGTCCTGGCACTCAGCGGGATCAGTGACTACCTCGACGGCAAGCTCGCTCGGCGGTGGAACCAGATCAGTAGCCTCGGCCGGCTTCTCGACCCCGCCGCTGACCGGCTCTACGTCCTTTCCACGCTGGTCGGCCTGACCTGGCGGGAGATCTTGCCGATCTGGCTCACCGCGCTGCTTCTGGCGAGGGAGCTGGTTCTGCTGGTGATGGTGGGCATCCTCCGGCGACACGGGTATCCGCCGCCCCAGGTGAACTTCCTCGGGAAGGCCGCCACCTTCAACCTGATGTACGCCTTCCCGCTCCTGCTCCTCAGCGACGGACCCCGGTGGATCGCGTCACTGGCCGCTGTTTTCGGATGGGCGTTCGCCGGGTGGGGTACAACCCTCTACTGGTGGGCAGGAGTGCTCTACGTGGTACAAGTCCGCCGCTTGGTCCGTGCGGACGCCACGGCCGATTGAGCTCCGCGATTGCCCGGACGTAACGCCTCGATGGCCCGCGGTGGGAATGTGCGGGACAATCTGGACGGGTGAAGTCGGCTAGACCGTCGTCTCTTGGAGGAGGACGCTTCCGACATGAAGGCCGTCGTGATGGCCGGGGGCGAAGGCACTCGCCTGCGCCCTATGACCTCTAGCATGCCCAAGCCGCTCCTGCCTGTGGCGAACCGCCCGATCATGGAGCACGTGCTACGGCTGCTCAAAAAGCACGGGCTGCCCGAGACCGTCGTCACCGTGCAGTTCTTGGCTTCGCTGGTCAAGAACTACTTCGGTGACGGCGAAGAGCTCGGAATGGAGCTCACCTATGCCAACGAGGAGAAGCCGCTCGGTACCGCCGGTAGCGTCAAGAACGCCGAAGAGGCGTTGAAGGACGATGCCTTCCTCGTCATCTCCGGTGATGCCCTGACGGATTTCGACCTCACCGAGCTGATCAATTTCCACAAGGAGAAGGGCGCGCTCGTCACGGTATGTTTGACTCGCGTGCCCAATCCGTTGGAATTCGGCATCACCATCGTCGACGATGAAGGCAAGGTTGAGCGCTTCCTGGAGAAACCGACCTGGGGACAGGTCTTCTCCGACACGGTCAACACGGGTATCTACGTTATGGAGCCCGAGGTCTTCAACTACGTCGACCCGGATGTTCCAGTCGACTGGTCCGGTGATGTCTTCCCTCAGCTGATGAAGGACGGCAAGCCGATTTACGGATATGTCGCTGAGGGCTACTGGGAGGACGTCGGTACGCACGAGAGCTATGTGAAGGCCCAGGCCGATGTGCTCGACGGCAAGGTCAATGTCGACATCGATGGTTTCGAGATCTCTCCGGGCGTGTGGGTCGCCGAAGGCGCCGATGTGCACCCCGAGGCCGTACTGCGGGGACCGGTGTACATCGGGGACTACGCGAAGGTCGAGGCCGGGGCTGAGATCCGCGAACACACCGTGGTCGGGTCCAATGTCGTCGTCAAGAGCGGTGCCTTCCTGCACAAGGCCGTCGTGCACGACAACGTCTACGTCGGCCAGCACAGCAGTCTGCGGGGCTGCGTGGTCGGCAAGAACACCGACATCATGCGTGCCGCCCGGATAGAGGACGGAGCCGTGATCGGTGACGAGTGCCTGATCGGCGAGGAGTCCATCGTCCAGGGCAACGTCCGGGTCTACCCGTTCAAGACCATCGAGGCCGGTGCGTTCGTCAACACCTCGGTGATCTGGGAGTCCAGGGGACAGGCCCACTTGTTCGGCGCCCGCGGTGTGTCCGGCATCCTGAACGTGGAGATCACTCCCGAACTGGCCGTGCGGCTCGCCGGCGCGTATGCGACGACCCTCAAGAAGGGGTCAACCGTCACGACGGCCCGCGATCACTCCCGGGGCGCTCGAGCGCTCAAGCGCGCGGTCATTTCCGCGCTCCAGGCCAGCGCCATCGACGTGCGAGACCTGGAAAACGTGCCACTGCCGGTAGCCCGGCAGCAGACGGCGCGGGGCAGCGCCGGCGGCATCATGATCCGCACCTCCCCAGGTGTCCCGGACTCGGTCGACATCATGTTCTTCGACGGCAACGGCGCGGACCTGTCACAGGGCAGCCAGCGCAAACTGGACCGGGTGTTCGCGCGCCAGGAGTACCGGCGGGCGTTCCCCGGCGAGATCGGCGACCTGCACTTCCCGGCGAGCGTCTTCGACTCGTACACCGGCTCCCTGCTCCGGAACGTCGACACGACCGGAATCGCAGAGTCGGGCCTCAAGGTCGTCGTGGACGCCTCCAACGGCAGCGCCGGGCTCGTGCTGCCCAGTCTGCTCGGCAAGCTCGGTGTCGACTCGCTGACCATCAATCCCGGTCTCGACGAGTCCAGGCCGACGGAGACGGCCGAGATGCGGAGGAAGGGGCTCGTGCGGCTCGGGGAGATCGTGGCGTCCTCGGGCGCAGCGTTCGGCGTCCGATTCGACCCCGTGGGCGAGCGTCTGTCGCTCGTGGACGAGAAGGGCCGGATCGTCGAGGACGACCGGGCGCTGTTGGTGATGCTGGACCTGGTGGCCGCCGAGCGGCGAAGCGGTCGGGTGGCGCTGCCGGTCACCACGACCCGGATCGCCGAGCAGGTGGCCGCCTACCACGGTACGCAGGTCGAATGGACCACCACTTCGCCCGATGACCTGACACGGGTGGGCGGCGAGGAGGGCACGATCTTCGGCGGTGACGGAACCGGCGGTTTCATCGTCCCTGAGTTCAGCAGCGTCTACGACGGCACGGCGGCCTTCGTACGGCTGATCGGGCTGGTGGCGCGCACGCAGCTCACCCTGAGCCAGATCGACGCCCGAATCCCGCGGGCGCACGTCCTCAAACGGGACTTGGCGACTCCGTGGGCCGTCAAGGGTCTGGTGATGCGGCGGGTGGTCGAAGCAGCCGGGGATCGCTTTGTCGACACGACTGACGGAGTGCGGGTCGTGGAGACGGACGGGCGCTGGGTGATGGTGCTGCCCGACCCCGCCGAGGCCGTCACACACCTGTGGGCCGAGGGCCCCGACGATGCGTCCGCGCAGGCTCTGCTGGACGAATGGTCGGACGTCGTGGACAGCGCCGGCCGCTGAGGAACGAGGCGGCGAACGGCAGCCGGCTCGCTGGCCGGCACTGACGG
This sequence comes from Streptomyces pluripotens, assembly GCF_000802245.2. Lineage (NCBI taxonomy): Bacteria > Bacillati > Actinomycetota > Actinomycetes > Kitasatosporales > Streptomycetaceae > Streptomyces > Streptomyces pluripotens. The sequence goes on along the minus strand of NZ_CP021080.1, from coordinate 856,080 downwards.
CCGACGGTAGAGAACGGGAAAGGTGCTGCACGCGTGCGTGCCGGACAAGCGTCCCCAAGAGGGCCTGTCCGGCACGCGGGTGGGGTCATTCGGAGGTATTGCCGGGGGCATGCGACGATGTGCGGCATGCCGCAGCAACCCCCCGTTCGGAGCAGCCCCCCGCGGCCGCAGCGTCCGGACGCCTCCATGTCGTTGATCACCAACGTCATGGACCACAGTCTCGACGTCGGGTATGCCGAGGCTGCCGCCCGCAAGAAGGCCCAGGGCGAGGGCGGCCTGCCCAAGACCCTCAGAGCGAAGCTGGGCTTGGCCGCCGGCCTCGTCCTCGCGGCGCTGGTGGTGACCGTCGGAGCGGCACAGGCGCGTGTGGCGGCGCCCGTGGTGGCCAAGGAGCGACAGGAACTGATCGACCGCATCGACAGCGAAACCTCGGACGCCGACAAACTGGAAAGCGCCGTCGACACGCTGCGCGACGACGTCAGCGACCGGCAGCGAGCGGCGTTGAAGTCGAGCGGAGGCAGCGCCGGGGCGGACCTGGTGGGCATGTTGTCGGGTGCCACCGCGGTGCACGGGCCCGGCGTCAAGCTTGTCGTGAACGACGCCAAGGAAGCCAGCACTGGCGGCGACGGGACCAACCCGCGGGAGACATCGGGGTTCTCCGACACCGGCCGGGTGCGTGACCGTGACATGCAGCGCGTGGTCAACGGGCTGTGGGCCTCCGGGGCCGAGGCCGTGTCCATCAACGGGCAGCGGCTGACCTCTCTCTCCGCGATCAGGGCCGCCGGTGACGCGATACTGGTCGACAACAAACCACTCGTGCCGCCGTACACGGTGCTGGCGGTGGGGGACGGGGAGAGGTTGAGTACCAGGTTCCAGAACAGCGCCGACGGGCTCTATCTGCATGCCCTGGAAGAGAACTACGGCATCCGCGCCACCATCTCCACGGAGAGTGACGTCCGGTTGCCCGCCGCACCGAGTGTGATCATACGTACAGCACAGCCGACGGCCGAGAAGGCCGTGAAGAGCGAGAAGGGCACATCGTGATCGCCGTACTGGGCCTCGTCGTGGGAATCGTGGCCGGCCTGTTGGTCAGGCCCGAGGTTCCAGCAGCCGTCGAGCCTTACCTGCCGATCGCCGTCGTTGCTGCCCTGGACGCCGTGTTCGGCGGTCTGCGGGCCATGCTCGATGGCATCTTCGACGACAAGGTCTTCGTGGTGTCGTTCCTGTCGAATGTGGTTGTCGCCGCCCTGATCGTGTTCCTGGGCGACAAGTTGGGGGTGGGCGCGCAGTTGTCCACGGGGGTCGTCGTGGTTCTGGGCATCCGGATCTTCTCCAACGCCGCGGCGATCCGGCGGCACGTGTTCCGGGCGTGAGGCGATGAGCGACCAGAACGGCCGGACCACCGGCCAGAGCAGCCAGAACGATCCGAACAACCTGAACGGCCCGAAGAGCATCAATGGCCCCAAAGTCCTGAAGGGCCCGGGGAACGAGGCCGACCAGAGCCGGTCGAGCGGTGCGGACGCCTTGAGCGGGCAGGGCGGCTCGGGTGATCGCAGTGCGCGCGACGGACATCCGGGGAACGGGCTGCGCAAGGAACTGCCGGCGGAGGTACCCGTTCCGGCCCCCGATGTCGGGCAGAAGGTCGGGAATCAGCCCCAGGAGCCGCTGACGGGCCGGCAGCGACTCGTCAAGGGTCTCTGGCCACCGCGACTCACCCGGGCCCAACTCATCGTCGCCCTATTGTTGTTCGGCCTCGGCTTCGGGCTCGCCGTTCAGGTGGCGTCGAACAGCGACAGCGACAATGCGCTGCGTGGAGCACGGCAGGAAGATCTCGTTCGCATCCTCGATGAACTGGATTCGCGTACGGAGCGTCTTCAGGACGAGAAGCAGGGGCTCGAAAAGCAGCGCCAGGAGTTGCAGAGCAGCTCCGACCGGGCCGCAGAGGCGCGCAAGCAGACGACGCAGAAGGAGAGGCAACTCGGCATCCTGGCGGGCACCGTGGCGGCTCAGGGGCCCGGCATCACCATGACGATCGAGGACACGAAGGGGACGGTCCAGGCGGACATGCTGCTCGATGCGGTCCAGGAACTGCGCGCGGCCGGCGCGGAGGCGATCGAGGTCAACGGGGTCCGGGTGGTGGCGAGCACGTACCTGGCGGACTCGGGCAAGGGCGTGACCGTCGACGGGAACAAGATCACTGCTCCTTATCGTTTCAAGGTCATCGGAAAGCCGCAGGACCTGGAGCCGGCACTGAACATCCCCGGAGGCGTGGTGCAGACGCTGGAGAAGGAGCAGGCCACGGTGGCCGTCGAGCGTTCGGACAAGATCGTCGTGGACGCCTTGCGGCAGGCGAAGCGGCCTGACTACGCTCGGTCGTCCTCCCAGTGAACCGGTGGTGCATGGGGGACATCCGGCAGGGGCATGAGGTTGCGGGGGGTCGCCGCACCGAAGGGGTGGTGCGTGATGGAAACTGTCTGGTGGATACGGACGTTGTGAGAACGTCCGGCTCGGCCGGTGTAGGCAATCAGGGTTCGTCCTGCCCCACGGGCGGGTCTGTTTCGGTCAAGGGGAATCGCCCGTGAAGTTGTTTGCGAAGTTGTTCGGCAAGAGCGCGCGAGAAGGCAGCGACAACGCGACCGCTCGCCACCGCGCACAGCCTGACGCGGAGGGCCAGCGCCCGCTGTTCCGGGACCAGGTCACTGGTCCGGGCGGTGACATTTCCGGTGGTCAGGGTGCGGCGTCTGTTGACCCTGCCCAGTCCGGCGGCATAGGTTTCGGGCAACCGTCAACCTCAGGTACGGGTGGAGGGTTCACCTCCGGCCCGTACGCGTCCAACGCCCCGGCGGGGCAGCCGCGGCAGGAGGATCCGTCCATGTCGGTCCTGGTGTGTACGAGGTGCGGTAACCGCAACGCGGAGAACGCCCGCTTCTGCTCCCACTGCGGTGCGCCCCTGCGTCCCGGAGTGGCGCCCGAGCGCGCCTCCGAGACGACGTCCACGATCTCGATCTCCGGGCTTGAGGCCTACGACGCGGAGGTAACCGGCCAGACGCCTCTGCCGATGCTCTCCCCGGAGGCGCAGGCCGCGGTGGATGCGCTGCCGCTGGGATCGGCGCTGCTGGTGGTGCGCCGAGGGCCGAATTCGGGTAGCCGCTTCCTGTTGGACAGCGACCTGACGACGGCTGGCCGCCATCCGCAGAGCGACATCTTCCTGGACGACGTCACTGTCTCGCGTCGGCACGTGGAGTTCCGGCGCTCCCCGGACGGCTCGTTCACCGTGGCTGACGTGGGCAGCCTGAACGGCACGTACGTCAACCGTGAGCGGATCGACCAGGTCGCTCTGTCGAACGGGGACGAGGTGCAGATCGGCAAGTACCGGCTGGTGTTCTACGCAAGCAGGCAGGGCATCTGAGCCGCCCCCGGACGCGGTCCGGGGGGACCCCCAGGGAAGGTCCATGCTTCAAACACCGAGCGGCGGTGCCGGAAGCGGTACCGCCGCCAGGGACAGTGGGCTGATGAGCATCGGCACGGTGTTGAACGTGCTGCGCGACGAGTTCCCCGAAGTCACCATCTCCAAGATCCGTTTCCTGGAGTCGGAGGGCCTGGTCGAGCCGCAGCGGACTCCGTCCGGGTACCGCAAGTTCAGCGCCGAGGACGTCGAGCGTCTCGGTCACGTCCTGCGGATGCAGCGGGACCACTACCTGCCCCTCAAGGTGATCCGCGAGCACCTGGACGCCATGGAGCGGGGTGAGGCCGTCCCGCTGCCCGTGGTGGGACGCCAGCGCGCCTCGGACGACTTCCCGGAATCACCCGCCGGGCCCGCAGTGGCCCGGATCGGACGGGCGGAGCTGCTGGCGGCGGCGGACATCGACGAAGGCGAGCTGAAGGAGTGGGAGTCCTACGGGCTCATCGCTCCCCTGGCGGACGGGGTCTACGACGTCGAGACCGTCACGGTCGCCTCCCTCGTCGCCGAGCTGGGCCGCTTCGGGATCGAGCCGCGCCACCTGCGGGTGATGAAGGCCGCCGCCGACCGCGAGGCGGGTCTCGTCGATCAGATCGTGGCCCCCCTCAGACGCCATCGCAACCCACAGACCAGGGCGCATGCCGAAGCCCGTGCCAAGGAGCTGGCCGTGCTCACCGTGCGATTGCACACGGCCCTGGTGACGACTGCCCTCGGGGTGCGGCTGCCCTGACACCGAGGGCCCCGGGGCGGCCAGATCGGGCACCTGTTCCCGGCCCGACTACCCAAACGTCCCGACCACGGCCTAGGGTTGCTGTGTGAACGAGCTCGATGTCGTAGGTGTCCGGGTCGAAATGCCCTCCAACCAACCGATCGTGCTCCTGCGAGAAGTGGGAGGCGACCGTTACCTCCCCATCTGGATCGGGCCGGGGGAGGCGACGGCCATCGCTTTCGCCCAACAGGGCATGGCCCCCGCGCGACCGCTGACCCACGACCTGTTCAAGGACGTGCTGGAGGCCGTCGGCCAGGAGCTGACCGAAGTACGCATCACGGACCTGCGTGAAGGGGTCTTCTACGCGGAGCTCGTCTTCGCCAGCGGAGTCGAGGTCAGCGCCCGTCCCTCCGATGCCATAGCGCTTGCCCTGCGCACCGGAACGCCGATCTACGGCAGCGACACGGTCCTGGACGATGCGGGTATCGCGATTCCCGACGAGCAGGAGGACGAGGTGGAGAAGTTCCGTGAGTTCCTCGACCAGATCTCGCCCGAGGACTTCGGGACCAGCAGCCAGTGAGCACCAGGAGCCGGTGAGGGGCCGGCCCGCCGGATTCAGTCCGCGGGCGGGAAACCGGCCGTGCCCGACGGGTCGGGTGGGCAATTGCCACCGTCCATTGAGAGCGTCCTACGGCTCCCGGCGAGCGCATTCAGCTAGCCTTTCCCCGCGGTGGGGCACGGAAAACCACTCCTTGGGTGATTGTCACTCGGCGTGCCGAGTGTGGCGATCGTTGACGCACCCCTGGTGACTGCCTACCGTCGAGAAGGCAGGTCAAGGACGGAGGTCGGCGTGAGAACCAGCGGCGACGGTACGGCTGGGGGTGCCCCCGAACCCGGTTTCGGGGAGAGCGGTCCGTACCCGGCCCAGAGCTCTCGGTCACGTCAGAGCGGGGGGTACCCCCAACCCAGCGGCGCGGCCGGTCATGCTCCGCAGCGGCCGAGGGCGGTGCCGGACGGCGGAGGGGCGGCGGCGATGACGTCCGAGCAGATCGGCTACCGCGGGCCCACTGCCTGCGCGGCCGCCGGTATCACCTACCGGCAACTTGACTACTGGGCCCGCACCGGCCTGGTCGAGCCGAGCGTGCGCCCGGCCTACGGGTCGGGAACGCAACGGTTGTACAGCTTCCGGGACGTCGTCGTCCTGAAGATTGTCAAGCGGTTCCTGGACACCGGGGTCTCGCTCCAGAACATCCGCAGCGCGGTCCAGCACCTCAGAGAACGCGGTTTCCGGGACCTGGAGCGGATGACCTTGATGAGCGATGGCGCCACCGTGTACGAGTGCACCTCGCCGGACGAGGTGCACGCCCTGCTCCAGGGCGGTCAGGGTGTCTTCGGGATCGCGGTGGGCGTGGTGTGGCGGGACGTAGAAAGCGCGCTCTCCCAGCTGCACGGAGAACGCATCGACACGGGCGAGACGCTCGTCGGCCACAACCCCGCTGACGAACTGGCGCGCCGCCGCAACCGGGCGGTCTGACCGCCGGCCCACGATTCGGCACCCTCCGGCGCCACCGCATTGTCAGTGCCGTGGTGCAGCATCGTAGGTGTGAGAACCGCGCCCACGATCCTGCATCTCGACATGGATGCCTTCTTCGCCTCGGTGGAGCAGGCGTCCAAGCCGAGTCTGCGGGGAAAGGCGGTCGTCGTGGGCGGGCTCGGACCGCGCGGAGTAGTGGCGACCGCGTCGTACGAGGCGCGGATCTTCGGGGTCCATTCCGCGATGCCCACGGCCCAGGCGCGCCGGTTGGCACCCCATGCCGCGTACCTGGTGCCGCGCTTCGGTCTGTACCGGTCGGTCAGCGAGCAGGTGATGGGGCTGTTGCGGGAGCTGTCACCGTTGGTGGAGCCGCTCAGCCTGGACGAGGCGTTCGTCGATCTGGAGGCCGGTGGATCGGCCTGGGACGGGGAATCGGCGCGACTGGCCGGGTCGAAACTGCGTGCGGACATCCGGGCCGCCACGGGTCTCACCGGATCGGTGGGGCTGGCTGCCTCCAAGATGCTCGCGAAGATCGCCTCCGAGCAGGCCAAACCGGATGGTCTGGTGCTCGTCGAGCCGGGCACGGAGCAAGCGCTGCTGGGGCCGATGCCGGTGCGCACCCTGCCGGGAGTCGGGCCGGCTACCGGGGATCATCTGCGCAGAGCCGGAATCACCACGGTCGAGGAGCTGGCCGAGGCCGGCGAGGACGAACTCGTGCGGTTGCTCGGCAAGGCGCACGGGCACGCGTTGTCCGCCATGGCCCTGGCGCGCGACCAGCGGCCCGTGGTGGCCGAGCGGGAGACCAAATCGGTCTCGGTCGAGGACACCTACGACGTGGACATCCATGATCGGGTGCGGGTGGGTATCGAAGTGCAGCGTCTCGCCGACCGGTGCGTGGGGCGGCTGCGCGGGGCCGGGCTGTCAGGGCGGACCATCGTGCTGAAGGTTCGGCGATACGACTTCTCTACGCTCACCCGCTCCGAGACGCTCAGGGGGCCCACGGACGATCCGGCGGTCGTCCGGGAGGCAGCGGCCCGGTTGCTGGAGGCCGTGGACACCACGGGCGGGGTCCGGCTGCTCGGTGTCGGTGTCACCGGGCTCGCCGACTACACGCAGGAGGACCTGTTCGCGCAGGCGGCGGGCGAGCGGGCGGCAGGGGACCCTGTCGCGGAGGCCGTTCCCGAGGCTGTGGCGGAGCAGCCGGAGACCACCGAACGACTCTGGCGCGCCGGGCAGGACGTACGGCACGCCGAGCACGGGTACGGCTGGGTGCAGGGCAGTGGCCTGGGCCGGGTCACCGTGCGCTTCGAGACGCCCCAGTCGGATCCCGGGCGGGTGCGTACCTTCCGGGGGGACGATCCGGATCTTGAACCGGCGGATCCGCTGCCGCTGGTGCCGGGGCCGCCGGAACGGGACTGCGCCGCGTCAGACGGGGCTCAGCCCTCCTCGGTGCCCGCGAGCCTGCCGAAGTCGTGGTCCGAGAGCCTGGGGGGCGAGGCCACGTCGAGGCCGTAGTGGTGGTAGAGCTGCAATTCCTGCTCGGGGGAGAGATGGCGGCCCACGCCGAAGTCCGGGGCGTCCTTGATGAGGGCACGGTCGAACGGGACGTGCAGGGTGCCTTCGACGAGCTCGCTCGGCTCCAGGGGAACGAACGCGTCCCGGGAGAACAGGCCGGTGCGTACGGCGGCCCACTCGGGCACGCCGGTCGCGTCGTCGAGGTACACCTCGTCGATGGTGCCGATCTTGGTGCCATCGCGGTCGAACGCCTTGCGGCCGATCAGGCTGCGCGGATCGATGTCGGTCTGCACGGTCCCTCTCCCTCCACGTGGTCGCAAATCATCCGTAAGCACTACAAAAGAGCACATTTGGCGAGGCGGCCACTCGAAGGTCCGGACGTTGACCTCGCTGGTAGGCTGGCAGCGGCTGCTGACCCCGTGCGGGAGAGTCCTCCGACCACCTCGGAGGCGCCGAAGGAGCAAATCCTCCCCGGAATCTCTCAGGCTCATGTACCGCACGGACGAGGTCACTCTGGAAAGCAGGGCGGGTGTCGACGGCTTCCGCTCTCACCGACGGTGAAAACCGGCGTCCACGGGCGTCCGGTGAAGCTCTCAGGTTGAGATGACAGAGGGGGAGGCCGTCGGGGCACCCGCGCCGTGGTGCCCCTCGAAGGTCGCGTCAGACCAGGAGGCCTCCGCAATGACCGCCCATCGCATTCCGCTCTCCGAGCTCGAAACGGGCATTCCCTTCGAGCAGCGCCACATCGGGCCCGACCAGGAGGCACGGGCCAAGATGCTCGCGCAGGTCGGTTACGGCTCGCTCGACGAACTGACCGCCGCCGCGGTTCCGGACGTGATCAAGAACGCCGACGCGCTGGACCTGCCGGGCGCCCGCACCGAGACCGAGGTGCTCGCTGAGCTCCGCTCGCTCGCCGACCGCAACCAGGTCCTCGGATCCATGATCGGTCTTGGCTACTACGGCACCTTCACACCGCCGGTCATCCTGCGCAACGTCATGGAGAACCCGGCCTGGTACACGGCCTACACGCCGTACCAGCCGGAGATCTCCCAGGGCCGCCTGGAGGCCCTGCTGAACTTCCAGACCGTGGTCGCCGATCTCACCGGCCTGCCCACCTCCGGAGCCTCCCTGCTGGACGAGGGCACGGCCGCCGCCGAGGCGATGGCGCTGTCCCGGCGCATGGGCAAGAACAAGAAGGGCCTGTTCCTGGTCGACGCGGACGCGCTGCCGCAGACCATCGCCGTCATCGAGACGCGCGCCGAGCCGACCGGCGTCGAGGTCGTCGTCGCCGACCTCTCCGCGGGGATCCCGGCCGCGATCGCCGAGCGCGGGATCAACGGCGTGCTGATCCAATACCCGGGTGCGTCGGGAGCCGTACGTGACGTCAAGCCGGTCATCGATCAGGCGCACGAGCTCGGAGCCCTGGTCACCGTCGCCGCCGACCTGCTCGCGCTGACCCTGCTGACCTCGCCGGGTGAGTTGGGGGCCGACATCGCCGTCGGCTCAACCCAGCGCTTCGGCGTGCCGATGGGCTTCGGTGGTCCGCACGCCGGATACATGGCCGTGCACGAGAAGTTCGCGCGCAGCTTGCCGGGCCGTCTGGTGGGTGTCTCCGTCGACGCTGACGGGCACAAGGCCTACCGACTGGCCCTGCAGACCCGTGAGCAGCACATCCGCCGTGAGAAGGCCACGAGCAACATCTGTACCGCGCAGGTGCTGCTGGCCGTCATGGCCGGCATGTACGCCGTCTACCACGGACCGGAGGGCCTGCGGGCCATCGCACGGCGTACCCACCGCTACGCTGCGATCCTCACCGAGGGCCTCAGGGCGGGCGGCGTCGAGATCGTCCACGGTGCGTTCTTCGACACGGTGACCGCACGTGTGCCCGGCAGGGCCGCCGGGATCGTCGCCGCCGCCCGGGACGGCGGGGTCAACCTGCGCCTGGTCGACGCCGACCATGTCTCCATGGCCTGCGACGAGACCAGCACCCGGACCCAGCTGGCCACGGTCTGGTCCGCCTTCGGCGTCGAGGCCGACGTCGACGCGCTGGACGCGACCGCCGAGGACGCCCTGCCGACGGCGCTCCTGCGCACCGACGACTACCTGACCCACCCGGTCTTCCACCAGTACCGTTCCGAGACCGCGATGCTGCGCTACCTGCGTCGGCTGGCCGACCGCGACTACGCGCTCGACCGCGGCATGATCCCGCTGGGCTCCTGCACCATGAAGCTCAACGCGACCACGGAGATGGAGCCGGTCACCTGGCCCGAGTTCGGGCAGCTGCACCCCTTCGCGCCCGCCGAGCAGGCCGCGGGTTACCTCACCCTCATCCACGAGTTGGAGGAACGCCTCGCCGAGGTCACCGGCTACGACAAGGTTTCCCTGCAGCCGAACGCCGGCTCGCAGGGCGAGCTGGCCGGTCTGCTGGCCGTACGCGGCTACCACCGGGCCAACGGGGACGATCAGCGCACCGTCTGCCTGATCCCCTCCTCCGCGCACGGCACCAACGCCGCGAGTGCCGTGATGGCCGGCATGAAGGTCGTCGTCGTCAAGACCGCCGACGACGGCGAGATCGATGTCGAGGACTTGCGTGCCAAGATCGAGCAGTACCGCGACGAACTGGCGGTGCTGATGATCACCTACCCCTCCACGCACGGCGTCTTCGAGGAGCATGTCGCCGACATCTGCGCCCGGGTGCACGAGGCCGGCGGCCAGGTCTACGTCGACGGCGCCAACCTCAACGCGCTGGTCGGGCTGGCCAAGCCGGGCCACTTCGGCGGTGACGTCTCCCACCTGAACCTGCACAAGACCTTCTGCATCCCGCACGGCGGCGGTGGTCCCGGCGTCGGTCCGGTGGCGGTCCGCGCACATCTGGCGCCGCACCTGCCGAATCACCCGCTCCAGCCGGCCGCGGGCCCAAAGACGGGCGTCGGCCCGGTCTCGGCGGCGCCGTGGGGCAGTGCAGGCATCCTGCCCATCTCCTGGGCGTACGTCCGCCTGATGGGCGGGGAGGGACTGAAGCGGGCCACGCAGGTGGCGGTGCTGTCGGCGAACTACATCGCCAAGCGCCTGGAGCCGCACTACCCGGTCCTCTACACCGGCCCGGGGGGACTGGTCGCACACGAGTGCATCATCGATCTGCGCCCGCTGACCAAGGCGACCGGTGTGAGTGTGGACGACGTGGCCAAGCGGTTGATCGACTACGGCTTCCACGCGCCGACCATGTCCTTCCCGGTGGCCGGCACCCTGATGATCGAACCGACCGAGTCGGAGGACATCGCCGAGCTGGACCGTTTCTGTGAAGCGATGATCGCGATTCGTGCGGAGATCGAGAAGGTCGGCTCCGGGGAGTGGCAGGCGGAGGACAACCCGCTGCGCGGTGCGCCGCACACCGCCGCCACCCTCGGTGGCGCATGGACGCACGCCTACAGCCGTGAGGAGGCGGTCTTCCCGGCTGGTGTCTCGGCCGCCGACAAGTACTGGCCGCCGGTGCGTCGCATCGACCAGGCGTTCGGTGACCGCAACCTGGTGTGCTCCTGCCCGCCGCTGGACGCGTACGAGGACTGAGCGAGTCCTGGCTCAGGCCCCGCCCGGTCGTCGTCGACCTCCAGGCGGGGCCTTTCGCCCTCTGCGCTCACGGCGGGTGTCCACGGCGCGCTGCGGCGGCCCACGCCAGGGCCCGGCGGACTATGGCGTCGTCGTGTCCGGTGCCGTAGCCAGTGACACCTCGGTGGATTTGATCAGAGCGACCACGGAGGAGCCCGCCGTCAGGCCGAGGTCGGCGACCGCCTCGTTGGTGATGGCCGCGGTGAGTCCGCCGCCGTCGACAGTGATCCCGACGCAGGCCATGGCGGCTCCGGTGGTGAGGGCGGTGACCGTGCCGGGGAGCTGGTTGCGGATGGACAGGCCCCCAATCCGGCTGGTCGCGAGGGAGACCTCCGTGGACTTCACCAGGGCACGGACGGGCGTGCCGGGGGTCAGAGCGAGGTCCTCTGCGGCCTCCCGGGTGATGGCGGCCGTCAGGTCCTGCCCGCCGTCCAGGCGCAGCCTGATGGTGGCCATGGCCTCGCCCGGACGCACGGCGGTGACGGTGCCGGGGAGCTGGTTGCGGATGCTCAAGGTCATGGGCACCCACCGTAGAGTGCCGATGCGCTCAGGCCGGGTACGCGTGGGTCTGAGTCGCCTTGACCGTCGCCCAGACCGCCGCACCGGGGTGCAGGTCGAGTTCGGCGGCGGCGACCGTGGTGAGGTCTGCCGCCAGCGGGAACCGGCCGGTCAGGTCCGCGCGGACCTGGTCCCCGTGGCTCTCCAGGCCGGCGACCTCGCAGCGCCACAGGTTGCGGGCGCTGGCACCCGTGGGCCGGTCCCCGAACAGGGTCACGGCGGACGGCGGGAACGCCACGAAGACCGGACCCGACAGGTCTTCCGTGGTCGTGATCGAGGGTCCGGCGTCGAGTCGAACCACGTGTCCGTCGGCCCGCCCCCGGTAGAGGTTGAGCCCGACGAGCTGGGCGATGTAGTCGGTGCGGGGCCGTCTGGCGATGTCGGAGGGGGCGCCCTCCTGGACGACGTGGCCGTGCTCGACGACCACCAGCCGGTCCGCGAGCACCATGGCGTCCAACGGGTCGTGCGTGACCAGGACGGCGACCGCTTCGAACTCGGCCAGGTGGCGGCGGAGCTGGGCGCGGACCTCCAGGCGGGTGCGTGCGTCCAGGGCTGCGAGCGGCTCGTCCAGGAGCAGCAGCCGGGGCCGGGTGGCCAGGGCGCGGGCAACGGCCACCCGCTGGGCCTGTCCTCCGGACAGGTGCCGGGGCTTGGTGTCGGCGTGGTCGGCGAGGCCCATGCGCTCCAGCCAGGCGGCGGCCTGGGCACGGGCTGCGGTCTTGCCCGCGCCGCGGCAGCGGGGACCGAAGGCCACGTTGTCCAGCGCGGACAGATGCGGAAACAGCAGGTAGTCCTGGAAGACCACGCCGACCGGGCGGGATTCGGGGGGAACGTGCTCCAGGGAGGTGCCGTCCAGGCGCAGGTGGCCCTCGGAGAGCGGGATGAGCCCGGCGAGCGCACGCAGGGCGGTGGTCTTGCCGGCGCCGTTGGGGCCCAGCAACGCGACCACGTCGCCAGGGGCGGCGGTCAGGGAGACGTCCAACTGGAACGCGTCTCGTTCCACGACGAGCCGTGCACTCAGACCCGGCCCGCCCACTGCCGTCGGGCCGGACAGCGAAGTGGCGGCGCCGGTCGGGCGGAGGGCATCCGTCGGTTTCACCGGCTTCGATGCTTCCGGCACGGTCACGCTCCCGTCATCCAGCGGTCCCGCAGCCCCGCCAGCACCGCGATGGAAACGACCAGCAGCACCAGACTGAGCGAGACGGCGGCCTCGGGGTCGTTCTGCAGGGCGAGATAGACCGCGAGGGGCATGGTCCGGGTACGCCCGGGGAAGTTGCCGGCGAAGGTGATGGTCGCGCCGAACTCGCCGAGCGCACGGGCCCAGGCCAGTACTGCGCCCGCCGCGATGCCGGGTGCGATCATCGGCAACGTGACCCGGCGGAACGCGGTGAAGCGGGACGCACCGAGCGTGGTCGCCGCCTCCTCGTAGCGCGGATCGGCGGCCCGCAGAGTGCCTTCGACACTGATGACCAGGAACGGCATCGCGACGAACGCCTCCGCGATCACCACTGCGGTGGTGGTGAACGGCAGGGTGATCCCGAACCAGGCGTCGAGCCACCGCCCGATGATGCCGTTGCGGCCCAGGGCCAGCAGCAGAGCCACCCCCCCGACGACCGGAGGCAGGACCAGGGGCAGGGTCACCAAGGCCCGTACCAGGCCGCGGCCGGGGAAATCGGTGCGCGCCAGCAGCCAGGCCAGTGGCACGCCCAATGCGATGCTCACGGCGGTTGCCGCGGTGGCACTGACCAGCGACAGCTGGAGTGCCTGCCACACCTCCGGGCTGGTCAGCAGGTGCGGAAGGCTGCGCCACGGCGCACGGACCAGCAGTGCCAGCAGGGGCAACAGCAGGAACGCCAGGGCCAGCAGACCCGGCACCAGCAGCGGAAACGGTGCTCCGCGCCGGCCTTCCGGGGCACCGCGGCCGCGTCGCGTTCGACCTGTGCGGGGGCCGGCCGCGGCACCGGGCTCGTGAAGGGTGGTCATGGCGTGAGGAATCCGGACTGGTTGAGGATCTTCCGGCCCTCGGCGGACCGCACCAGGGTGATGAAGGCCTTGGCGGCCCGAGTGTTCTGGGCGTTCTTCAGCAGGGCGATGGGGTAGTCGTTGATCGCCTTCGACGACTCGGCGAACTCCACGCCCTCCACCCCGTCACCGGCGGCCTTCACATCGGTCCGGTACACCACCGCCGCATCGGCTTCCTTCAGTTCCACCTTGGTCAGAGCTCCCTTGACGTCCTGCTCGTAGGAGACCGGGGTGAGCTTGAGCCCGCTCGCGTCGAGGGCCTTCTGTGCGGCCGCGCCGCAGGGCACGGTCTTGTCGCACAGGACCACCTTCAGACCGGACCTGGTGAGGTCCTTCAAGGAGGACACCCCGTGCGGGTTGCCCGGCACAGTGGCGATCTCCAGTTGGTTGCGTACGAAGGTGACCGGGGTGCCGATCGTGTCCTTCTTGCCCGTCACCATCGCCATGGTCCGGGGGCTGGCCGCGGCGAACACGTCCGCCGGGGCACCGCTGGTGATGTTCGCGGCAAGGGTGTCGCTGCCCGCGAAGTCGAGGCTCACCCGGGTGCCCGGGTGCTGTTTCTCGAACTCCTTGCCCAGGGCCGTGAAGCTCTCCGTGAGGGAGGCCGCCGCGAACACCGTGACCGTACCGGACAGCCGCGCGGACGCCGGCTCCTCCGGCTTCCCCGCAGTGCCGGAGGAGCCGGCGGACGAGGAGCAGGCGCCGAGTGCCATCAGGAGGGCGGACCCCGCACCCGTCAGCTGCAGCATCCGCCGGGTCCGGCGCATGGAACGGATCAACACGGATCTACTCCCTCGGGCTCTGCGGGAGGACGCTGGCGCCCTGACCGGCCGGGCACCCCCCCTGGGGCGATAATACTGCCGCATCTGCAAGGTGTAAGTCCCCTGTCACATTGCATGAGCCACTGCTCTCACGCATGTAGCTTGCATGTGCGTTTCTACGGGGTCCCGGGCGAGGACGGTGCCATCGGGGGAAGGGCACGGCTGCCGACTGGCAGGTGCCGGGCGGTCGCGCCCCGCCGGAGCGAGGCAGGGGGGCGGGCACGGAGCGGGCGGTACGGCGGAGACGGCGCCGACTGGTGTCGGGCGCCGGAGGTGCTGCTGCGCCGGTGACGGACGGTGCGGGGAGTGGGTCAGACGCGATCGATGTGCACGTTGGTGGACTTCACGCGCGCGGTGGCCTCCATACCGACCTCCAGGCCCAGTTCCTCGACCGCTTCCCGGGTCAGTAGGGAGACCAGCCGGTGCGGACCCGCCTGGATCTCCACCTGGGCGGCCACGTCGCCGAGCTTGATCGCGGTGACGATGCCGGGGAAGGCGTTGCGCACGGAGGTGTAGGGGGCGTCCTCCTCGCCGCCACCCGCCTTCGCCAGTTCGACCGAGAAGGCGGCGAGGTCCCTGCCGTCGATGAGACGCCGCCCGGCCTCGTCGCGGTGGGTGGTCACCCGGCCGGCGTCGGCCCAGCGGCGCGCGGTGTCCGGGCTCACGCCGAGCAGCCGCGCTGCCTGACCGATCGTGTAGGACTGCATGCCGGTCACGATAGGGCCACCGTGCGGGAAACGCGGACGTGGGGCTGACCGTTGGGCGCAATGCGATGGAGCGCATCTGCGACGGCCGCCCCGCGAGGGGGCCTTGGGTTTGGCCATACGGCCTTTCGCCGCTTGTTGGCCGGGGAGGGTGATGCCGCCAGCCGGGGTGCAGGCTGTGGACCCGGTGCGGGGCCGGCTCCGGTACTGCCGGAGTGTCGCTCCGTCCCACGCCCTCGCTCGTACGGTCGTCCCCCTGTTTCTCCCCCCGTCGCCCCCTCCCTCCGTGCCACTCTTCCCCACTGCGGCTACAAGCCCCGCGTGTCCATCCGTAGGTGCCAGGCGTTGCGCCGGTGCACGGCCAGCAGTTCGGACTCCAACGGGGAGGGGGGCACCGCCAGGACCGGACAGACGGCGTGGGCCAGGCAGTGCCGGGAGACTCGGCCCGAGAAGGCACGTTGCAGGCCCCGTCGTCCCGCGCCGACGACCAGGAGGTCGTCCTCCCGGTCGGCGGTCGCCACCAGTGCCCGGCCCGGCGGGCCGCGCACGATGACGGCCTGCATCGGCACCCCGGGGCCCCCGGCTCCGAAGATCTCGCCGAGCACGAAGGCCAGCCGCTGTCTGGCCAGCCGTTGCCACTCTTCGACCAGTGGACCGGTGGCGGGGGATCGCCGCCCGGCGGGATCGCCGCCCGGCGGTTCCCAGGCCAGCACCGGCCAAAGCTCGGCTCCCAGGTGGCGGGCCAACGCGGTGGCCCGCAGCAGGGCCGTGACACTGCCCAGGGAACCGCTCACGCCGACCACCACCCGAGCGGTCGCCGAGGCGTCGTAACCGGACATCACTCCACCGTTCCTCATGGGCCACGCGCGGCTTCCGCGGACCAGTCCGCGGCAACCCTCCTATCCATCCCACGCCCGTGCGGGCGATCCGACCAGCCGGCGGGACGCGCTCTGACCGTTTCCGTCGGATTCCCGAGGGAGCCGCCACCAGCCGAGCCCCCCGAGCCGCCCGGAGGCTCCCGGGCCGGTGTCGGCGCTCGTGACACGGCCCGCGCCCGCCACGTACCCGCTCCTGCCCTCTGCTCGGGCGCGCCCGCCGCGGCCTTGTCGTCGGCCTCCCGAAGGCTGAGCCGCGAGGTGCGGACGCCCTCCAGGCGCTGGGGTGAGGTCCGGCTACGCTCGGTAGCCGGACCGGGACACGCATCGGGGCCGGTGCGCACCCGACGGGTGCGCACCGGCCCCTCAGGTCGGTTGTGCGGCGCTCAGGCGGCGGTCATCACCAGCTCCGCACCGAGCGGACGGTGCGGAGCGATGATCCGACCGTCGGGGAGGAGCTCGCCGGTGTCCTCGAAGAGCAGGACGCCGTTGCACAGCAGGCTCCACCCCTGCTCCGGGTGGTGCGCCACGAGACGCGCGGACTCCCGGTCGGCGGACTCGGCTGGTGGGCACGGCGGCTGATGCTGGCACATGGGCGGGATCTTTCGCTCTGTCGTGGTCATGTCTCTCCCCCCGTGGCGGTAAGTCGGTCGGAACCCAGTGTTGCCCTTGGGGCGCCATTCCGCAGGGATTTCGCGGCACCGCTTCTCACAGGTTCAGGACGCATCACCCGCGCGTACGGTTCAATCCAACTGCACTGTCTTTTCGGGTGGTTCGCAGTGACCGGATAGGGCTAGTCCGAGTGGTACGGATTGCATTGCGGCTCTTAGGAGCGGGGAATTGCTCGTACGAGCGCAGTGCCGGTCGGTGTCGGGTGCTCGCTTTCCGGTAGTGCTACGTCTCCGATGTGGTCGACATATGCCGACCGAATAAACGGGCGCGCCCTGCTTCCCTTGCGGGCGGCGGGGCGCGCGGACGTTGTTCAGGCAGGTGAACCGAGCAGTCGGACGGGAGTTGCCCGGTGGGTCAGCACCGGGAGCAACTCGGTGACCCGGAAGGGACGGTGTGTTGAGATGCCGGGCGGTGCCGGGGCCAGCGGGACGAGCAGATCGGTGGCGGCCGGGTGGCCCTCGGTGCCGTCGGTGGCGCAGTCGCCGTGCAGCCACAAGGTGAGCATGTACAGGCCGGGAACGGACAGCAGCCGTGCCTGGTAGGGCTGTTGCAGCGCCTCGGCCTGTTGCAGCGCGCGCTCCGTGGAGGTGACGTAGGGACCCTCGAAGAAGTGGGAGAAGGTCCAACCGTCGGCGGTGAGCATGGTGTCGGCCGCAGCCACTGCCCGGTCCCCGCAGCGGATCAGGAAGCGCCAGCCGGCCAGCCGGGTCGCGGACAGTCCCGGTGCGGTGATCCGGTCCAGCACGTGGACGGGCAGGGGGAGTTCAGGTGTCACCGGGCCTTGTGCGGAGCGCAGAGAAGGGGTGCGGGCCTCGCGGACCGCAGTAGGGGAACCGAGGGCGGTCAGGACGGAGCGTAGGGCAGGCGCGGGTGCAGGGGGCACGTGCAGCGGCATGTGGGTCGCCTCTCATTCGACAGGCGCGACGGCGCGAGGAGGGTTGGGGCGGACGGCGCTGTCTGCTCACGGAAGGCCTGAGGGGTTGGGGCCCGAGGTCAGTGAACAAGGGTGCGGCTCGGCCTGTCGCCTGTCGTGGTGGCGACAGGAGCATGGCAGGAACCAGGGCCGAGGGCGCCAACCTTCTGCCTTGTGGGCGAAGTTTATATGACGTTTGTTCGGCCGTTGATTCGCCTATCTCGTTGCCGCGAGCCGCGCAAGGCGCAAATGGGGCATCGATTTGCGGGACTCATCCCGATTTTCGGACCGCTTGGTCGTCGCTGACCTCACCATATGTGCCGGAAGCGGTCGGCCGAATGTCGTCGGCGTTTTTCACGAGGGGTGCAGGGGCATCCGGAGGTACGGGTACGACATGCCTCGTGAATGTGCCGCGGGGAACATTCCAACAGATTAGCGAACGTCTGGTCCGCGTGGGACGTTATCGATCGCATTCCCTGGGCATCATCCCACCTGACCCGGGAGCCCGGCGGCCCGATCGGCGGCCCGCCCATCCGAGGAGGGACACTTCGATGGGGGAGAAGGTCGTGGCAGGGCAGTTCGACCTGTCCGATCGCCTGCGCTACCGCGAAAAGCTCCAGAAGTGCCTGACGGGGCTGGAGCGCCTGTTGGCGGAGAAGCGATTCGATCGCCCCAAGAACCTCATGGGGGTGGAGATCGAACTGAATCTCGCCGGGCCCGACGGCATGCCGAAAATGTTGAACGGGCAGGTACTTGAACGCATCGCGAGCCGCGATTTCCAGACGGAACTCGCCATGTTCAACCTGGAAGTCAACATAGCCCCGCACCGGCTGGGCGGCCGGGTGTTCGACCGTCTCGCCGAGGAACTGCGCACCTCGCTCGCCTATGCCGACCGCAAGGCCGGCGAGGTGGACGCGGGAATCGTCATGATCGGCATCCTGCCCACGCTCGACCGTAACGACCTGGTCTCCGCCAACCTCTCCGAGGCCGACCGGTACACCCTGCTCAACAACCAGATCGTGGCTGCGCGCGGGGAGGACTTCCGGCTCGACATCGAGGGCGTGGAGCACCTGATCTGCACCTCGAAGTCGATCGTCCCCGAGGCGGCCTGCACCTCCGTGCAACTGCACCTGCAGGTGACCCCGGCCCGGTTCGCCGACGTCTGGAACGCCGCGCAGGTGGCGTCCGCCGCGCAGATCGCCGTAGGCGCCAACTCCCCGTTCCTCTTCGGTCACGAGCTGTGGCGGGAGTCCCGGCCGCCGTTGTTCCTGCAGTCCACCGACACCCGTCCGCCCGAGCTCCAGACACAAGGGGTGCGGCCGCGCACCTGGTTCGGCGAGCGCTGGATCTCCTCCGCGCGTGAACTATTCGAGGAGAACCTGCGCTACTTCCCCGCCCTGCTGCCGATCTGCGACGACGAGGAACCACTGGACGTCCTCGACGGGGGTGGCACCCCGCGGCTCGCCGAACTGGTGCTGCACAATGGCACGATCTACCGCTGGAACCGGCCCGTCTACGGGATCGCGGACGGTGTCCCGCACCTCCGGGTGGAGAACCGGGTACTGCCGGCCGGACCGACCATCACGGACGTGATCGCCAACGCGGCCTTCTACTACGGTCTCATCCGCGCCCTCGCCGAGGAGTCCCGGCCGGTGTGGACCAGGCTGCCCTTCTCCGCGGCCGAGGCCAACTTCGATGCCGCGTGCCGGTACGGCATCGAGGCGAGCTTCGTCTGGCCCCGCCGGGGACGTTACGGCGGCACGGGCGAGGTCGATGCGGTCACCCTGGTCCGCGACGAGTTGCTGCCGCTAGCCAGGGCTGGGCTGGACGCCTGGGGCGTGGAGCCCGCAGACCGGGACCTCTATCTGGGTGTCATCGAGGAACGCTGCCGACGGCGGGTCAATGGTGCAGCCTGGCAGGCAGCCACCTTCCACCGCCTGCTGGAGCAGGGCCTCACTCGCGGGGCGGCCCTGGCGGCGACGACGCAGCGCTACGCCGAGCTGATGCACACCGGTGAGCCGGTGCACACGTGGCCGGTGGGGCTGCCGGAGTCGGTGCCGCTGGGCTGAGCGCCGGGGCCCCGCGTGAGCCCGCACCGCGAGCGGGGTGTACGCGGCCGAGCGGTGCCGGGCTCAGTGGCGCGGGCTCCGCCGCCCCGCGCCGACCCGGGCCGGCATCGCGACGCGTGCCCGGCGGCCCCGGTACCGACTGGCGAAGCAGGCGTTCAGCCTGTCCGCACGTGGCCCGGTGCGTGGTGCGCACATGTTCTTCTGCGATCCTTGCGAGGCGAGAGGGGCCCGTGGCCCATGAGCCGGCTGGAGGCAGGGATGCAGGTGGAGGCTGACTCGGTGGCCGGTTCCCCGGCACGGGGATGGGACCCGCGGCGGATCTTGCGGGACGAGACCCTGCTGGTCCTCGCCCTCTCGCTGGGGGCGAGTGGAGTGTCCGCGCTGATCAGCTTCATCGGCTCGGTCACCAGGCCGGGCGGCCTCAAGGACCAGGCGGCCACCATGAACGCCTCGGCCGCACCCGGCCGCCCCTGGCTCGACCTCGCCTGGCAGCTCTTCGGTATCGCCAGCGCCCTGGTTCCCGTCGCCCTGGTCGCCCACCTGCTGTTGCGCGAGGGGGCGAGTCTGCGCACGATCGGCTTCGACCGTACTCGGCCGTGGCCCGACCTGGGTCGGGGGGCGGGCATCGCCGCGGTGATCGGCAGCACCGGAATCGCCTTCTACTTGGCCGCTCGTGGCCTCGGCTTCAACCTCACTGTGGTGCCCGAGGCTCTGCCGGACGTGTGGTGGAAGTACCCCGTGCTGATCCTCGCGGCGGTGCAGAACGCGATCCTCGAAGAGGTCATCGTCGTCGGCTATCTGCTGCGCAGACTGGACCAGTTGGGCTGGGCCCCGGGGGCCGCGCTCCTGGCCAGTGCGGTCCTGCGCGGCTCGTACCACCTCTACCAGGGCATCGGCGGTCTCGTCGGCAACATGGTCATGGGTGTGGTGTTCGTCTGGCTCTACCGGCGCTGGGGGCGGGTCGGGCCCTTGGTCGTCGCGCACTCACTGCTCGACATCGGAGCATTCGTCGGCTACGCCCTCCTCGCGGGGAAGGTGGGCTGGTTGCCCACCGCCTGAGTACGACAGGTCTGGGACGCCCGTTCACGAGGGCTCCCGGACTGCCGGTGGGGCCGTTTCAGGCGTGCAGCTCGCCCTCGATGACCGTGAGCGCACGGCCGGTGAGCAGCGTGCGTTCACCGCGCAGCGCGGTGTGGACCAGCCCGGAACGCCGTGACGCCTGCAGCCCGATCAGGTCGTCGCGGCCAAGCCGGGCGGACCAGTGTGGTGCGAGCGCGGTGTGGGCGCTGCCGGTGACCGGATCCTCGTCGATGCCGACGTTGGGGAAGAAGCAGCGGGAGACGAAGTCGTAGCCGCCGGACGGGTCATCGGCCCGGGCGGTGGCGATGATGCCGCGTGAGGAGTAGGTGCCGAGGGCCCTGTGGTCGGGGGAGAGGCCCAGGACGGTCTGCTCGTCGGCCAACTCGACCAACAGGTCACCGACGTTCGGTCCGGTGTCGAAGGCAGCGGCCGGTTGTGCGCCGAGTGCCTCGCCGACCCCGGCGGGGACCTCTTGGGGAGTGAGCGGGGCGGTCGGGAAGTCGAGGGTGATCGAGCCGTCCGCACCGGGCGTGGCGACGAGCACGCCGCTGCGCGTAGCGAACCGCGCCGGACCCCGGTGGGCGCCGGTGGTGCGCAGGACGTGGGCCGTAGCGAGTGTGGCGTGTCCACACATCGCGACCTCGGCGACGGGCGTGAACCAGCGCAGCGCCCAGTCCGCCTCGCCGCCCGCGGGCAGCCGGTGCGCGAAGGCAGTCTCGGCGTGGTTGACCTCCATGGCGACGTTCTGCATCCAGTCGTCGCCCGGGAAGGCGTCGTCCAGGAGCAGGACTCCGGCGGGATTGCCGGCGAAGGGGCGATCGGTGAAGGCGTCGACGATGTGGATGCGCATGGCGCCGACGCTAGTCCCGTACTTCGCGGGTCGCTGATTCGTATGGTGTGACGGGCCTGGGGGTGTCCTGGGCCGGTGGTGTGGCGTTGGGTGGGGTGTGTCGATGACTTCCCGGTCCCCGCGGCCAAGGTCTGAGCGTCAGCGCCTGGATGTGGTGGTGACGTCCGTGGTGGAGAAGCGTCTGGGCGCTCTGCCTGTCGCTGCCGAGTTTCTGCGCCGGCTGGATGTGGCGGGGGTCGTCGACGGGCTGTGCCCGGGTGGTGCGAGCGCGCACCTGACCCACGGGCAGGTGATCGAGGCGATGGTGGCGAACCGGCTGACCTCTCCCGCGCCGCTGGTGCGGGTCGGCGACTGGGCTCGGACCTGGGCGGTTGAGGAGGTCTTCGGTATCGAGCCGGCCCTGCTCAACGACGACCGCCTGGCCCGGGCTCTGGATGCGGTCGCCCCGCACCTGGAGAAGATCGCGGGCACGGTCGGCGCGCGGGCGATCGCCGAGTTCGGCATCGACGTGTCGAGGCTGCACTGGGACGTGACCAGCATGTCCGTCCACGGCGCCTACCCGGTCGGGGACCAGGACGAGCAGTACCCGGTCATCGGCTACGGGCACCCCAAGGACCGGCGGGTGGACCTGAAGCAGGTCCAGGCCGGGCTCGCGGTGTCCGCCGACGGCGGCATCCCCGTCCACGCCCGCGTGTTCGGCGGCGGGACGGCCGAGGTCAGCCAGGTCGTCGGGGCGATGCGGGACCTGTCCGCGATGGCCGGCGAACAGGAGTTCCTGATGGTCGCGGACTCCAAACTGGTGTCCTACGCGAACGTCGCCGCCCTGCTGGCTGCCGAGGTGGAGTTCATCGCGCCGGTCCCGGCCGCGCAGGTCAAGGACGAGGTCTACGCCGCCCTCGATCTGGAACAGGCCCGCGTTGTGGACTGGGTGCCCGAGCGGGACGCGGGCAGACCGCCCGGGGAGCGGGAGGTCTACCGGGTGCTGGAGGACGTCCACACCCTGACCGGGCCGCGCAAGCGCGACCCAGTGCTGACCGTGCGACGGATTCTGGTCCACTCCACCGGCAACGCCAAGGGGCAGCAGGCGGCCCGGGCCAAGCGGCTGGCCAAGGCGCAGGAGGAGCTGGACAAGCTCGCCGGTGCGGCGGGCGGGCGACACTACAGGACCCGCGAGAAGATCGCCGCCCGGGTCGGGGTCATCGCCGCCCGCCGCCGCGTCGTGTCCTGCCTGCGCTGGCACATCACCGAGGACGAGACCGGCGCCCCGAGCCTTCAGTGGCGCTTCGACCAGGAGGTACTGGACGCCGAGGCCGCCATCGACGGCTGGTACGCGCTGCTGGCCGGCATGCCCGCCGACAAGGCCGACCCCGCGCAGGTCCTGGTCCAGTACAAGGGCCAAGGCGCGGTCGAGCGCCGATACGCGGATTTCAAGGGCCCGCTCGCCGTCGCACCGGTGTTCGTGCAGCACAACCACCGCGTCGCCGCCCTGATCCAGGTGATCTGCCTCGCACTGCTGGTGTTCTGCCTGATCGAGCGCCAGGTCAGACGGGCGCTCGGCCCCGAGCAGACCATGGTCGGCCTCTACCCGGACAACCGCCGGGTTCGCCCCACCGGCCGGATGATCCTCTACCACCTCGGCGAACTCACCCTGCGCATTGGCACCATCACCGACCGGCCGATAGTGCAGATCAACCGCGGCGTCCAACTCCACCTCCTCGAACTCCTCGGCACTGAAGTCACGCAAACCCGCTGGCCACAGACCTGAATCGGTGACCCGCGAAGTACAGGGCTAGTGGCTCCGGCGATCTCTCACCCAAGGCCAATGCGGGGGTGCTGGCACGTTTTCCGGGGGGCGTACCGCCCTGCCCCGGCGCTGTCCGGTGCACCGGACAGCGCGAGTGTGCGCGGCGTGCTCGCGAGGTTCGGCGGAGTGACCCCGATGACCGGGTCTGTCAAACGACCGTTTGACAGACCCTCCCCTCATCGGTGTCCCGTCTCAGATGATCTGGTCCGTCGCTGCGGTTCCGAGCGAGGTCGGAGCTTCTGTGCCTGTGGGGTGAAGCAGGAGAGGGACCGCGGCCTCTCAGTCGAGACAGAACTCGTTGCCTTCGATGTCCTGCATCACGATGCACGACTCATTCTGGTCATCGGCAAGCAGCGTGCGCACGTGTATCGCGCCGAGTGCGACCAGTCGTGCGCACTCGGCTTCGAGTGCGGCGAGGCGTTCTTTACCCACGAGCCCGGTGCCGACCCGTACGTCAAGGTGCAGTCGATTCTTGACGGCCTTGCCTTCGGGAACGCGCTGGAAGAACAGGCGCGGGCCCGCGCCTGAGGGATCGCTGCAGGCGAACGCTGAACCCTGCTGCTCAGGCGGTAGAGAGCGGTCGAAGTCGTCCCAAGTGGTGAACCCCTCCGGCGGAGGCGGTACGACATACCCCAACACCTCGCACCAGAAACGAGCGACGCGCTCAGGTTCTGCGCAGTCGAAGGTGACCTGGAACTTCTTGATCGATGTCATCGGTCCACCGTAGTGGCGCGTGCCGTTCACTGATACCCCAGGGTGTCATCGGCGCGCGGGTCGATGCCCCGCGTGACATGAGGAGCGCCAGAGCGCCTGAGGTGACTGGGCGGGTCGGTTCGGATCGCCTGAGACGGGACGATCGGTCAGCCGTCGCTGGCACAAACCAACCCGCGGTCAGCCTTCATTGACACAGAACGACCGCCTGGAAGCGCTCTACCGGCGGACCGCTGAGATCAGTCCGCCGGGCCGCTCCTCGTGTTGCGGAGGGGTGCTGATCAGGCGGCCGTAGGCGACAGCGCGCTCGCGCAGGGTGTGGCTGGCGGCCTCCCAGCCGTGCCCGGCCAGCCAGCCCACCGGGTCGTCGGGCATCTCCGAGACCCACAGGGACGCCGCCGATCCTGGCCCGGCGTCCGCGCCGAAACGCTCGATCACGCCGCGCGAGCCCAACGTCAGTCCCATCCGGCTGCCTGTCGCTGACTGCGCGCTGATCCGGGCCAGCAGCAGTTCCACTGCGTCCTCGGGCAGATAGATCAGCAGTCCTTCGGCGATCCACACGGTCGGCACCGCCGGGTCGTGCCCTGCGGCGGCCAGCGCGTCTGGCCAGTCCTCACGCAGATCCACCGCGACGGTGATCCGCTCGCAGCGTGCGACGGCCCGCTCCTGGCGCAGCACCGAAGCCTTGAAGGCCAGTGGCGCGGCGGTGTCGACCTCGAACAGCCGGGTGCCTTCGGGCCAGTCCATCCGGAAGGCCCGGCTGTCCATGCCTGCGCCGAGCAGCACGACCTGCCGGACCCCGGACGCGGACGCCTGCTGCAACAGGTCGTCGAGGAACTTCGTCCTGATGACGATGGAGAACGACACGGCCCGCCGGCGGCGGCGCGCGGCCTCGTCATCGGGCAGCGGCGGCGAGGAGGGCCGTAGGCCGCCGGCGGTGGCGAAGGCCTGTGCCAGTGGGTCGCGGAACAGTGCGTTCTCCCGCTCGGTCTCCAGCGCCCGCACCCGGGCCACCCCCACCGCCGTGGCCCACACTCCCGACGGTTGCACCCGCTCCTGCTCATCAGCCACCGCGCCAGCCTAGTGACCTGTCTCAGTGAAGGTTGATTCGATCTCAGGCAACCTGGACTGACCGGTCTTCGTCTCAGCGAAGACTGACGACCTGCTCGTTTGTCTCAGCGAAGATTGATCGGTCCGACGGACTGTGCCCCGTTACCTGTGTCCTGCTTTGGGGTGGCTCTTGCCTCGTTACGGATGACTGGACAGCGTCCCTGCACCCGGACATGAGGCGGGATCCGCCGAGCGGTAGAGGGGGGCGTGCGGTCGGTTCCGAGGTGGCCTGGGTCCAGGAGGATGTCGAGGGACGCAGGTCACTGGCCGGCGTGACAGCGGTTGCCTTCGAGGCGGTCGCTCCGGTGCGAGAGTTCGGGAAAGCTCATCGTCTGACGGGTGGTCTTCTGGAGGCGATACTGACCTTCATGACTCCAGCGAACCACGCGGACACGACCCGCTTACGGGCATTCACCGAGGGCGACCTCGCCTTCCTCGATCGCCTCTGCACGGATCCCGATGCGCTCGGCGAGTTCGAGTGGCCCGGATTCGGTGATCCGAGGGCACGCCGCAAGCGGTGGGAGACCGACGGGTACGTCTCCGCCGAGTCCGCGGCAGTTGCGATCGTGCGGGCGGACGACACGGTTATCGGCATCGCCACCTGGAAGCCTCGCGGTTTCCCGTCGGGTGTCACCTACGAGATCGGCGTTGGAGTGCTTCCCGAGCATCGTGGCAAGGGGGTGGGTACGGTGGCGCAGAAGCTGCTTGTGGACTACCTGTTGGACCACACGACTGCGAACCGAATCGAAGCCCTCACCAATGGCGGCAACCTCAGCGAGCAGAAGGCCCTCGAACGCCTGGGGTTCAGTCGGGAAGGGGTCATGCGTGGTAGGTCCTTCCAGCACGGCAAGTACGTCGATGTGCTTGTCTACGGCCTGCTGCGTTCAGAGAACCGTCCCGGAACCCCATGAGGACACCAGACACTCGCATCCAGCCGCCGCGCGAGCCTCCTCCGTGGTCTAACTCGCTTAACAGCCAGCAGTGTTCACGCGCGTGCAAGGATGGAGCCATGAGGTCAGGACTGCCTTTCGGGGAGGAGCTGCGGGCAAAGCTTGGCGCGCCTCGTCGTGGTCGCCGACTGGGCAGCAGCCCGCGGTCACGGGTATGGCGGACCGAGCTGTCCGGCACAGCAGTGGTGGTCAAGCAGTTGGTCGACGGTCCGGAGGCCGCCGAAAGGTATGCACGCGAGGTGGCCGCGCTGAAGCTCGCGTCCCGGGTCGATCCGCCAGTGGTGCCGATGCTCCTTGGTACTGATCCGGGGGAACGGGTCCTGGTTCTTGAACACCTGGATCACCAGCAGCCTCGCGAGGACTGGGTAGTCGACTACGCCTCGGCGCTGGCCCGACTCCACGCGGCCACCGGCGCCGACGATACAGGCCTACTCCCCGCCTGGTCCGGCCCGACCCAAGACGACGTTGCCTCCTTCCTCGGGCTCGCCACGACGCTCGGCGTCGCGGTGCCGTCCGGCACCCGAACCGAGCTGGACGGCCTCGTGAACCGCCTGCTCGGCACACCGGGCCATGCTCTGCTGCATGGCGACCCCTGTCCCGGCAACGACATGCACACCAGCAGTGGCGTCCGGTTCATCGACTTCGAACAGGCCGCGCTGGGCAACGGGCTCGTGGAGCTTGCCTACCTGCGCATCGGCTTTCCGACCTGCTGGTGCGTCACCGCCCCGGCCCAGCCGCTGCTGCATGCAGCGGAGACCGCCTACCGGACGACGTGGCGCGACGTGACGGGCACCGAGGTACATGACGATCTCACTGATGCATGCGCCGGCTGGCTGCTACGAGGCGACGCGCTGGTCCAGCGGGCCTACCGCGGAACCGCCGACCACTTGGCCGAGATCCCGAACCGCGACTGGAAGTGGGGCACGGCAACGGCTCGGCAGCGACTCGTGCACCGTCTCGGAATCGTCAGCCAGATGACTGCGGACAGTGGTGAGCTCAAGGGCGTGGGTCAACTCGCCGCGGCCATCAGGCACGGCATGCTCACCCGATGGCCCACGCTCCAACCACTGCCCCTAAAACGGCCGTAGGGGAACCCTTCACCCTGCAATCCGGTCGGTGAGACTGACAGTGGCGATCGGTATCTGATGCCCGGCGAATCGGTCTGAAATGACCTCCTAACTCAACGCGCGTTCCGCTGCCGTTCGTACCCCAGCTCAGAGTGCACTGGGCTCGTCATGATCGATGAGACGCGCACACAGGTCACGCAAGACAGGCAGTCAGTGACCGTTCCGTTTACTGGTGTGTCTTCGGTGTGGCAGGCCAGCCCCGGGATAGCCGATAGCACTTGCGTGAGCACCACCGCCGGTCCCTTCCGCTCGCGGGGCGCTGGAATGACTTATGGCATTGTTCGCAGGTCAGCGGGCTGAAGAAGGTTGCTGGGTCATGGCCGCGGGATGCCCGTGTGCGGCATCGGCGGCTGCACCACCGGCGATGGGGATCGGACGGGAATGTGACCTCTATCGGGGTTCCGCAGAACGCGCATGTCCGTGAAGGCAGGGGAAGTCCGTGCTGCTCGATCATCCAGTCCCAGCGGGAGACCTGTCGGGTGCATTTTTCTGAGCAGGTGTGCTCGAAGGCCGGGGTGTCCGGTGGCAGGGGGTGCTCACAGGCGGTGCATGTGCGGGGTTCGTGCTGCTCGACGGTGTCGTTGTTGCGATGTTGGCGTTCGATGTAGGCCACTCTGCGGCAGGCGGTGGAACAGAGCCGGTAACGTTGGCCGAACTGGACCTTCATGGGTTGCCGGCAGATTCGGCAGGGCTCTGTGACCTCGCGTTTGAGGGATGGGCGGGCTCGGCATCGGGCCGAGCAGTAACGGGGCAGGTTACCGAACGTGCGGTCGAGCAGGAATACCGAGCCGCACTCCTTGCACTTCGCGGTGTCGAGAGTCTTTCGCAACTGTCCGACGTCACGGCCGGTGACGGCCGAGAGCCGTTCCCAGGACGGGCTGCCGCGGTACCCAGGCGGTCCCGCGAGGAAACGCCGCAGGTAGGTGGGCGGGAGGCAGTTGGCATGGGCGAGGCGGGCAATGAACGGATAGCAGCCTTCACCAGCGATCGGCCGGACCTGGAAGGGGAGCTTGGCGATCGCCTCACCGTTCGTACTGAACTGTTTCACACGCTCGCTGTCCTCACTGACGTCTCATCTGGGCCGATTGCCACCGAAGTTGGATCGGTGATCAGGGCGGGATCGGCGTGGGTGGGTCGGCTGCCTGTTTCTTGCGGCGGCGGCCGCGGGCTGCGCAGGCGTTCGAGCAGTTCCAGCGGATTCTTCGGCGGCCTGGTTGTATGGGGGTGCCGCATTCAGAAGCCGTTGTCTTTCCGGATGTGGTCGTGGGGTTTCCGCTGATCAGGCATGGTGTCGGCATTGTTGCGGGAGAGTTTGGGCGTCTGGTTCGGTCTCGGTGATGCGGAGTTGAGTGTGACGTCGGTGATGGCGCTGGTGGAGGGGCGGGAAGCGGCTGCCCGGGTGCGGGCGGAGGAGCTTCGTGTGGAGGCGGAGCGGGTTCTTGCCGAACTCGCTGAGGCGGAGGCGT
The DNA here is from genome assembly GCF_000802245.2 of Streptomyces pluripotens. Taxonomy (NCBI): domain Bacteria; kingdom Bacillati; phylum Actinomycetota; class Actinomycetes; order Kitasatosporales; family Streptomycetaceae; genus Streptomyces; species Streptomyces pluripotens. The sequence goes on along the minus strand of NZ_CP021080.1, from coordinate 827,524 downwards.
TGTTGGAGCGTCGCGTGATCGCCACGGCCGAGCTCGCCGAGACCCTGGCGGGCCGGGAGGTGATGCTGGAGGAAGGGGCCGCCCCGGTGGGCGAGGCGGCGGCCGTGGTGGTGGCGGACACGGCGAAGGCGCCGGTCGCGGGGTCGGTCGTGCCGCGCTGGTATGCGGGGGCGACGGTTTTGGCGCTGTCGGCGGACTACCGGCGGATTGTGGAGCTGGTGGAGGCCGAGCCGGGCGCCGGTGAGGGCATCTCGGCGAAGGAGTTGGCCGGGCGGCTGGGGCTTGCGGCGGTGCCGGCGAAGACCGAGGCAGTGCGTTCGAAGGCGAGGCGGCTGGCTGAGCGGGGCTGGGTGACCGCGTTGCCGTCGGGCCGGTTCACGCCGCGCGAGCCCACCGTGCCTGCCCGGGCCGGGGCCGGGATGCCGTCCGGGCGAGGCGGCGGCTCATGAGCATGGCCATCGAGAAGTAGACGAACGTCTCGCTGGAGGCGGGCAGCGTCTCGAAGTCCCGCACCAGACGCCGCGATCGCATCAGCCACCCCAGAGTCCGCTCCACGCACCACCGTCTGGGCAGCACCACGAAGCCGCTCATGTCGTCACTGCGCTTGACGATCTCCAGGGTGAGCTGGAGTTTCTCCCTGGCCCAGGTGACTAGGCGGCCGGAGTAGCCGCCGTCCGCCCAGATGAGGGTGATCTTGCGGAATTTCTCCCGGAGCCGGGGCGCCATCACGCGGGCGGCCTGGCGGTCGGCGGTAGCTGTCAAGTCAAATGAAACGTATGTGCGGCTATGAGTTGTGTTGCTGTGGTTCACGCCGCCTGGCGGGGTCGTTGATCCATGCCTGCTGGGGAATCGTCGGTGGTGCGGGGCGGCGGTTGAAGCGTTCGGGATGCTGCTCGAAGGCGGCTGTGAGGGTGGCTGCCCGCTGCTCGCGGACGAGTTCGGCGGTGCCGAAGTGGACGCTGGCGGGGGTGTGGTAGCCGATCCCGGAATGCCTGTGCACGTGGTTGTAGTGCGAGATGAACGCGTCCATCCACTCCCGCGCGTGGGCGAGGGAATCGAAGCGTTCTGGGTAGTCCGGCTGGTACTTCGTGGTGCGGAACTGGCTCTCGCTGAACGGGTTGTCGTTGCTGACCCTGGGCCTGGAGTGGCTACGGGTCACGCCGAGGTCGAGGAGCATCTGGGAGACCTGCTTGGACGTCATGGAGGTGCCGCGGTCGGCGTGCACGGTGTGCGGCACGATCCCGTTGCGGTCGATCGCCTCACGGATCAACTCCTCGGCCCGCGCGGCGGATTCGGCCGCCTCGACGGTGTGGCCGACGGCGTAGCGGGAGTAGATGTCCAGGATGACGTAGCCGTGGTACCAGATTCCCTTCGCCGGGCCGGCCAGGCGCGTGATGTCCCAACTCCATACCTGCGAGGGGCCGTCGGCCACGAGCTCGGGAACCGTGTGGGGCGGGTGGGTGGCCTGACGGCGGCGTTCACCGTCCTGCCCGGCCTCCTTCAGGATCCGGTACATGGTGCGCTCGGAGCAGTGATAGCGGCCGTCGTCCAGTTCCCGGGCGTAGATCTGCGCGGGTGGCAGGTCCACGTACTCGGGCCGGTTCATCAGCTCCAGCACCGCCTGCCGCTCGGTGTCCGACAAGGCGTTGACCGGCGTGGGCCTCGGCGCCTTGGGTCTGGGCGGGGCCGGGTTCAGCCGCCGGTGATGGGTGGCCCGGGAGCGTCCGGCGATCCGGCACGCCGCCACGATGCCCAGGTACGGGGTCAGCTCCTCCACGGCCTCGTGGAGGAGCGGCTCCAGGGCGTCCTTCAGTCCGCGCTCTTGGAGAGTGCTTCCAAGAGCGCGTGTGTTTTTCCCAGCACCTCCAGCGCGGCATCCCGCTTCGCAACCTCCTTCTCCAGCCGCTCCACCTGACGCCGCAGCTTGTCGTTCTCGGCCTCGGCGGGGTGCTTCTTCGGGCGGGTGGGGCTGGTGCGGTGGTCGGTCAGCTTCTCCAGCGCGCCGGCGTCTCTGGCCTGGCGCCACTCGATGACGTGGGAGTGGTACAGCCTCTCCCGGCGCAGAATCGCGCCCTTGTCTCCGGCGGGGGCGGCGTCGTACTCGGCGACGATGCGCAACTTGTACTCGGCCGAGAAGCGACGACGCTTCGGCCGCGGAGCGGGAACCTGCTCGGAAGAATTGGTACGGGACATGCGGATGGGTGCTCCTGTCGTGCACGCCCACAATATCTGATCATTTCAGGGCGTCTCACCCAACGGTGTCAGAGAGGGCGGTGACGTCGGCGGCGGTCACCAGGACCATCAGCAGCAGCCCGATGCTGTCCGTGATGACGTGCCGGCGCCTTCCGTTGATCTTCTTGCCGCCGTCGTAGCCGCGTGAGGCGTCGGGTACCGACGCCGCACCTTTGACCGACTGCGAGTCGATGATCGCCGCGGTCGGTTCCACGTCCCGCCCTTCGGCCCGGCGGGCCCGTTGGCGCAGGCGGTCGTGGAACTCGCGGGCCAGTCCCTTGTCGCGCCACCTGCGAAAGAACGCATACACCCGGTCCCACGCCGGAAAGTCGGCGGGCATCGCTCTCCACTTGATCGCGTTGTCCGTGACATAGCGGACCGCGTCCAGCATCTGCCGGTGGCAGTAGCCCTCGGGCTGTCCGCCCCGCCCTTCGAGCCAGGCCGGGGCCGGCATTGCGCCGCGCACCACCTGCCACTCGGCGTCCGTCATGTCGGAGGGGTACTGCCGCACCCGGTCGGGGCGGTCAGCCGCGTTCCCGAACCGGTGAGCGAGGCAATCGCACGCCGACACGCGCGAGTTGGACGGGAACAACGTCGTCACGCAAGACTGGGACAACAGGGCCTCCTGGTACACGAGTTGGCTTCGCAACCCTCGTGCTGCACCGGAGGCCCTGCTTTCATGCGCCCGCGCGGCCAAGATCACCCGACCAAGGAACCTGTTCGATCAGAGCCGTCCTCATGATCGATAGGAATACGACTTCTCAACACAGTTGGACGGTTGGTCCGGATGCGGTCCTCCGGGGAAGAGGGCGCTTCTGTGTCCTTTGCTCTTGAAGTAGCCCCAGTCGCAGCAGCGCTTTGAGCACCAGCGTCTGTTGGAGAGCCTGCCGAGGGACTTTCCGCATGCTTCACAGGCCTTGACCGGGAGCTCCTCCAACGCGCGTTTGCGCTGCTCGCGGGCCAGTTGGCGGCACGTTCGTGAACAGTAACGGCGGCTGTGTTGCTCTGCGGGGACTTCGGTGTTCTGGCCGCAGCCTGCGCAGACGACCAAGCGATGCGTGGGGGGCTCGTCGGCTGGGCGTTGGAGTCGTCGGCGGTAGCTCTTCGTTCGGCAGGCAGCAGAGCATGTCCGGCGTTCAGTCGCCGTGTTGTCGAGAGGCAGCACGGTGCCGCATCCCCTGCAGCGTGAGTGGCCCAGGATGTTGCTGAGTTCGACGGGGTCACGGCCAGTGGCGGTTCCCAGGCGCTGCCATAGGACGGGGCCGTGATAGCCGGGCGGCTCTCGCAGAGCCCTCCGCAGGTAGTACGTCTTGAGGAAGTTGGCCTTGGCGAGGCGTTCGATGAACTTGTCGCGGCCCTCGTCGGCGACGGGTCTGACCTGAAAGGGCAGGGGGACGAGTGCAGGGCCAGCCCACGGCCCGGTGCTGGTCAGCTCCCGTCCTGCGGGGTGCGTGTCCGGGTGGTTGCGGCGACATCGAGGGGGACGTTCACCAGGTCCTTCTTCGTGATCTTCTCGGTGCCGCTGAGGATCGCATCGATCGCGGCTCCGCGGATCTGGTGCGAGAGCGCACCGATCATCCCGCCGGTGCGATCGTGGAGGAACCGGTCGAGACGGGCGAGCGTGCCTGGCCTGTGACGACGCAGGAGCAACGTCTGCTCCAAGGTTTTGACCAGTGCCTTCCATTCGGCGTTGTAGGGGAAGGGGTGGGAGGGGATCAGCGTGAAGCGTCCGGCGATCTGGGCGCCGCGGGTGCCAGAGAGCAGAGTGCTGTGCTCGACGTCGATGCCCGCGTAGACAAATGTGGCCGGGATGCGTTCGGAGAAGTACTTGAGAAGGTGTTGTCTTTCCGGACGTGATCGGCGCGTTTCCGCTGGTCGGGGATAGGACCGGTGGTTCCGTGGGAGTGGTGGCCTGTCGGGTCGTCGTTCCCCGGGAGGTCGCGGATGCCGTCAGTTGTTGGGCTGCTGGAACAGCACGAGGTCGCCGCTCGGCGTCGAGTCGACGGGCTGCGGGAGGAGGCCGACCGCATCCAGGCCGAGCTGGCCGCGGCCGAGCTGGAATGGCAGGAGTGGGCGATCGCTCGCAGGCGGGTCGATACGGTGCTGGCTCCGGACGACGGTGCCGCCGCCGAGGCGGAAGTCACCGCGGATCCGCGGGATGCGCAGGTGCCGTCGACGCCTGGGGATGCGGCGAAGTCGAAGTCACAGGTGCCGGTGTGGCGCCAGGGGCTGGCCTGGTCGGTGCTGTCGGTGGACTACCAGCGCATCCTCACGGCGCTCGCGGACCGGGCCCGGCTCCATCAAGGCCCTTTGAGCTGCCAGGAGATGGCCGCCGTGTTCGGCATGGACGTGGTGCCGGCGCGGGTGGAGGCCCTACGGTCGAAGGCGAAACGCCTGGTGGCCCGCGGCTGGCTGGCCGAGCAGCAGCCGGGCCGGTTCACCCTCGCGGCAGGCGTGAGCGGGCCAGGCGGCGGGTCATGAGCCCGGTCATCGACCAGTAGACCATCGCCTCCGCGCTGGTGGTGCGGCGCTCGAAGTCGCGCACCAGGCGGCGGCTTCGCATCAGGTGGGCGAAGAGGCGCTCGACGATCCACCGCTTGGGCAGCACCACGAACCCCTTCTGGTCGTCGCTGCGTTTGACGATCGCCAGGACCAGGGCGAACGTGGCCAGGCAGTGCTCGACGAGGCTGCCGGTGTAGCCGCCATCAGCCCAGAGCAGTTCCAGCCGGTGGTGGGCGTCGGCGACCTGCCCGAGCAGCACCTGGGCAGCGGTGCGGTCGCCGACATCCGCGGCGGTGACCATCACGCCCAGCAGCAGGCCGAGGGTGTCGACCACGACATGCCGCTTGCGGCCGTTGACGAGCTTGCCACCGTCGAAGCCCCGGCTGTCCGCGCCGACGACGGCGTCCGCCTTGACGGACTGCGAGTCGATCACCCCGGCCGTCGGCTGCGCGTCCCGCCCCAGCTCCTCGCGGACTCTCGCGCGCAACCGGTCGTGGAACTCCTTGACCAGGGCGTGGTCACGCCAGCGGCGGAAGAATGCGTAGATGCGGTCCCACGGCGGGAAGTCGGCAGGCATCGCCCGCCACTTGATCCCGTTGTCCACGAGATACCGGATCGCATCGAGCATGACCCGGTGGCAATACGCCTCCGGCCGGCCGCCCCGGCCGCGCATCCAGCCCGGCACCGGCAGCAGCGGCAGGACCCTGGCCCACTCCGCGTCCGTCATATCCGACGGATACCGCCGCTCACGCGTCCCATTGTCGGCGGCGTTTCCGAACCGGTGAGCCAGGCAGTCACACTCCCAGGTGACCGCACTGGACTGCCCAGCCATCGGCACGCAAGACTGCTGCACCAGGGCCTCCTGCTGCTCGGTGATTCGACACCAACGAGCTGTTCAGGAGGCCCTGTTCGTATGCACCCAACACCCCGCGACCACCCGATCGGGACTCCCGTTCGACGCGCACCCCTCAAGATCGAAAAGACAACAGCTTCTGAGGGTGTCGGCGACCTCGGCGCCGGTGCGACTGGTGAGGGAGATGTTGTGGATCTCGTCGACTTTACCGACCGCAGGAGCTCGTGAACCGGCTCTAAACTGCGACGATTCATAGACTACATGTTCGCGATGTGGTGCCGCCGCTGTTCGGGGGCCGCTCGTTGATGTGGTTCTCGGTGCTCGTCGTCACGCGAACCTGCTGCCGGGGTCAGGAGAACCCGGCGGCTGCCGTCAGGCGAGAGGGCAGGGCTTGTTGTCATGACGTTGGGATGGCCTGCTTCAGCAAGGACATCGTTTCGTCGATGGCGTGTGTGAGTGCTTCTGGCTGGGGAGCCAGGTTGGCCAGGACGCGGTCGATGTTTCGCAGTCCCGCGCGGTCGAGCAGTTTCTTCTCGTTGGTGACCCACTGTCCCCGCGCGGCCATGACCGCGTGCGCCGTCTGGCAGGTGGCGGTGGCGATTGCCCCGGCGCAGTCTGTGACGTGTCCCTGCTCGGCGTGGGCAGCGCGGGCATAGGCGAGGGTGAGCTGGGCCGTGCCCCACCACTGCTCAGGTGCATGGCGTCTCAGAGCCTCGGGGTATTCAGGGCGTGGCAGTTCTCCGTGGAGTACCTGGTTGACGGCCAGTTCGGCGACGACCAGGTAGGTCGGAATGCCGGCCAGGTGGAACATGAGCCTCTCGATACCGAACCGCCCCTGGCGGGCTTCTGAGAGCTGATACTCGACGTCATCAAGATCGCGGTAGTGCACGTCGAGGCGCCGGGTGCCGATCTGGAGCCACGCTCCACCGTTGAACACACCGCCGCCCCACCCGCCGATCTCCGAAACCTCCCCGGGCCAGCCGAGGGCACGCAGGCTCTCAGGGGAGAACTCGCCTCGGTAGTAAATGGCGAAGTCCCAGTCGCTGTCGGGTCGATGTGCGCCCGTGGCCCGTGAGCCCCCCAACGCGACGGCCTTCACACCCGGCAGGCTCGCGAGTCGGTCCGTGACGTGCGCGACAAAGGCTTGATCGTCGTCTGGGTGCATGGAAGTGACGATAAACGGGTCGGCCATCGGGTGCAGATCATTTTGCTTTCGCCTCCGGGTGCGTCATGGCCAGCGGCCGCCTCACTGACGGTGAGACAACCGCTGCGCGGATGAGTCAGCCTGGCGAGGACGCGATCTGGGCTTCGATGTCGGCGACGCGTCGGTCCTGGAAGCGGAGGTTGGAGCGGGCGGCCTTGAGCCGCTCGTCGAGGGTGCGGTTGTCGGTGGTGAGCTGGCGGACGCGCTGTTTGAGGGTGGTGTTCTCGGTGGTGATCCGCTGGATGGCTTCCCCGGTCCATTCGGCCTGCAAGTCGCTTATCTGACCGAGGAGTTCACCGATCCGGGTGCGCTGGGTGAGGATCTCGGTGTGGGCGGCCTTGAGGGCGTCCTCGGCGTTCAGCGCGCGTTCGCGCCAGGTCGCCTCGCGCTCGTCGTCCTGTTCGGCGAGCATGAGGGACCGGCGTTCGCCGGCCTGTTCCATCGCTGCGGCGACCGCGGCTCTGGCCTCGATGTTGTCGTAGAGGAAGGTGCGTGAGACGTCCGCTCGGCGGGCGACGGCAGCGACACTGAGCTGGGCCTTCTCACGTCGGAGACGGGTGATGGCCTGGTGGACGCGCTCGATGGCGGCTTCGGTCTTGCGGCGGCGGGCGGCCAGGGCCGCCGTGGTGCGGGGTTCTGGAGCTGGAGCGGTGGTGGGGGTGTTCATGCGGCGTCCTGTTCGGGGTCGTCGCCGTCGGCTGTGCACGTATCGCTGTACTCGTCCGTCTCGTCGCTGCCCGTGTCGGCGAGGTCGGCGGCGCGGAAAGCGGTGGACCACACGCGGTGGAAGTAGTCCTGGGGTTTGCGCAGGTCCAGGGCAAGGGCGTCGTCGAGCAAACCGAGGCCGGCCAGGGCCTTCTCCAGGCCGTCGATGGCGCGGGCGGTGGGCTCGAAGTAACGGTGGAGGTAGTCGGCGGTGGCGTCGTCGGGGGCGCCTTCGGCCAGTAGTTGCCATTGCTCGCGTTTCCGTCGCCAGTAGAGGAGGTCGGCGCCGGAGAGTACGAATTTGTCACAGTTGTGGCAGTCGAGGTTCCAGGGGCAGGCGCCGCCGTCGACGACGGGCTGGAAGGTGCAGAATCCGCCCTCGGCCGGGGTGCTGCGGCGGGAGAGGTCGATCGCCAGAGCCTGGGCCTGCTGTCGGGTGAGCGGGGTGGTTTCCCCGGCCAGGAGTTCGCCGGGCTGGGCTGTGCCGGGGCCGGCGACCCAGACGTGCTGGAGCACGTTTTCCAGATCGGAGCTGGTCAGGTGGACGTAGTGCTCCGCCATCCGGTCACTGACCTGTCCCAGGTAACGGCGGATGTGGGTCAGGGTGGCGCCGTGGCGCAACAGGCTGGTGGCCAGAGTATGGCGGGCCTGGTGGGGGACGTAGTGGCCGAGGTCCATGGCGTCCACCCAGGGCCGGAACCGGCTGTAGAACCACTGGTGGGTCAGCGACACCGTCCCGTCCTGACTGCGGTAGACCGTGGGAAACAGGGCCAGTCCGGCGCGTTGAGCGCCGGTCGGCCGGTAGCCGTAGCGGGCGGTGAAGCGGTCCAGGGTCTTGCGCTGGCGTTCGGTGAGGATCGTGTAGAGGCGTTCGGGTATGCGGATTGCAACGTCGTAGTTGCCGACCTTGGTCTGGTCGTGCCAGAACATCGCCAGGCCGCCGTAGCGGCCGATGCAGTCCCACCGAACCTTGATCACCTCGCCGATACGGCGGCCGGTGGTGACGGCGGTCTCCCAGATGTCGCGGGCGCCGTTGTCGTTGACGTCGTAGGTGGCGGCGAGTCCGGCCAGGTTCGCCTCGTCGGCCAGGGCCCGGGCGACTTCGTCGGGGAAGGGTCGCCGCGCGGTCCGGCCGGTGGTGGCGCCCGCTGGCGGGAACACGGTGATGAACTCCCTTGCCAGGCCCAGTGCTTCGGCGGCGCCGGTGTCCAGCGCGTCGCGCATCAGTTTGCGAACGGCGTTGAACACGACCGACCGTGTGGTGGTGGTGACGATGCTCTCGGTCCCGTCCGGCCGCTTCACGGCCAGCGAGGGGAGCCCTTCACGTTCGCGATGGCGCTGGTCGGCGACGAACCGCTGGGCGTGTTCTTCCCGCAGAACCGCGGGGTCGTGGCCACTGCCCGGCGCTTCGACCTCCAGGAAGGCGCCCAGCTCGACGGCGGCCCGGCGCAGGCCGTCGATCGGGCCGGCCGAGCGGGGACAGCGCGGTGACCGCAGCAGGCCCGCGAGGTAGTCCCAGGTCAGTTCCCGCAGCCAACGCTGCGGGATGCCGGTCAGGTCGAGGTGGCTCATCCGGTGCGGGAACAGCACCCCGAAGTGCTCGGTCTCCAGGAACCCGGCGTCCTTGGCCTCCTGCGGGGTGAAGTAGACCAACCGCAGCTCATGCAGGATCTCCTTGGCGATCGCCCCGGTGAACCCGGCAGAACCGCCGGTCCCGAACTCGAAGTCGACGAGCGAGTTCACTTCCAGCGTGCGGCATGTGGTCACCAGCGACCGGATCCAGCCCAGATCCCACCGGCTGGGCCGGGCCCGGCGGGTGTGGACGAACAGTCCCCACTGGATCTCGGCCCGCACCAGGGGCCGCAGCCCGCGCAGATTGATCTGCCCCGGCCACGGATGCGCGGGAACGGCAGCGCACCAGCGCCGGAACGCCGCTTGGTCGCCGTACTCGATCGGGACCGTCTTCCCGAACTTCTCGTATCGCTGCCACCAACTGTGCGGCATCGCGGCGTTACCGGGCCTGCCGTCGCGGCGGTAGCGGCTGCCGTGCCACGAGCACAGCCCCAGCGGGGAGTCGGCCAGATCCGCGCAGACGACCGCGCTGCAGGGCCCGTAGCCGGGGCACGGCCCTTCGCCGCTGACCCAGACGGCGAAGGAGTCACTGTCGTCTCCCTCGTTCTTGAGCGCGACCCACCGGCTCAGATGCCGCTGGCACAGCCGCAGGTCACTGTGTGCCGCGGGCCGTTCAGGGCAGATCCGGCAGATGGCCGCTTCCGCTCCGACGTGCCTCTCCAGCCCCTGGGCGGCGGCTACGAAGGCAGCTCGGCCCACGCCGCGCTCGCTGTCGAAGGTCCACTGCCGCTGATGCTCCGAGCACAGGTCCGACCCACCCGTCCGGGTGCGTTCACAACTGGCGACGACGCACTCCCACCGGTAGATCGCGTGACCACGCGGGATCTCGATGATGTCGGGGCGGTAGACCGGGTCGAAGGACGGCCCGCCGATCAGGGCGGTCAGGATCTCCAGCCGGTCTCGGCCGACCCGGTCCGGACGCTCGTCGAACAGCGGGCGAAGGTACTCCTGCCGTCTCATCACGCCTCACCCCAGACCGCGCGGAGTGCGGCGTCGAACGCCGGGTCGTGGACGTCGACGTGTCCGTAGACCTCGTCGACCATCGCGGCCGACGCCCAGCAGCCGGCGTCCCGGGCGATCAGCGTGTTGCCATCAGCGGCGTCGAGAACCGCGGAGGTGAACGTGTGCCGGAAGGCGTGAGGCTTGACGAGCCCCAGACCAGCGCGTTTCCCGGCCCGCCCGAGCATCTGCCGGGCCCCGACCGGCGCCCATGGCTGCCCGGCACCGGCGCCGTGCAGCTGGACCAGGAGCATGCCGTGCCCGGCATCGCGCGGGTACTCGGTGGTGACGTACTCGAAGTAGGAGTGCACCATCGCCGGGCTGACCCGCTTGATCAGCCCGCCGGTCACAACGCCGTGCTCGACCCGCCAGTCGTGCTTGGTCTTCGCCTCGGCCCGGTTCGGATTGTCCGGCCGGTGGCAGATGTGCAGGTGAGCCGTGCGGCACTCGCCGCAGGCCGCGTTCTCACGCAGGTGCAGATCGACCAGGTGCAGCCCGCAGAGTTCACCGATCCGCAGGCCGCCGTCCGCGAGCCAGTCGACGACCAGCCTGTCCCGGGCCGCGTTCACCGTGGCCAGCAGCTTCTCCCTCGCGCCCTCCGGGAGCATCTTCGGGTGTCGGCGGCGCGGCCCCGAGGGGGCGAGCGGGTTGGTGGGCAGCGATGACTTCACGTGCCCGAGGAAGGAACGGCGCCGATCCACCTGCGACGGCAGCCGGGACACATCGAGATTCTTGCCGAGCTCGCCGTTGATACCGAGGGAGGACTGGTGCAGGTAGAAGCCCTTCAGGCAGGCCGCCGCGGTTGACAGCGCGGACCGGCCGTAGGGGCGCTTGCCGACCCGCCACGGTTCGCCGAGCGGCATGCGGACCTCGGCACCGACAATGCCCATGTACCGCTCAAGGTCGCGCAGTTGGACCGTGCCGAAGGCCAGACATTCGCGCTCCAGCCACCGCAGATGGTCCACGAGTAGATACGCGTACGTCCTCTGCGTTCCCGAACCATCGTGCAGACGCAGGAACCGGTCCGCCTCCTTATGGACTGTTCCCTCGGGCCACACGATCGTCCACGACCGCCGCCCGTCCTTCCGGTCCACCTGCTGGACCCTGAGGTCCCCGATGACCACGTGCCGTACCACTTGTCCTCCGTACCGACTCCAGAACATGACGGACGCCCCGGGCACGGTCGGTAAACAAGCCCAGGACGTGCTGGTCACAGTCCCAGACGGACATCACGGGCAGGACTACGGGCGGTCGGTAAAGTCGACCAGGACCAGGCCGGTGCGGCCCTTGGTGCACACACCGACGACGGCCTCGATGATGTCGGTGATGTTGAAGCGGCCAGGCGTAGGCAGCCCGAGGAAGCGCGCGAACTCGGCAGCGATCATGCGAGCTGTCGCGGCCGGCGGGACGGTGATGTAGAGGACCGGGATGCGGTCGGGTGAGTTCGGGTGGCGGTCGCGGTCCTGAATCTCGTGGGCAAGGCCGAGCTGGGTGATCGCGATGGTCTTTCCGGTGCCAGCGGGCCCGGAGACGATCAGGCCACGCCTGGCACTGACAGCATGCCGGTTCAGCAGGATCAGCCGCCGACCGGTGGTGACAGCGTGACGGACCGTGGAGGTGGCCACCACCCGCAGGCGGGTGTGGTGGTCCAGGCGGTCCTCGGTGTCGCGGGCGAGGTCGGCGTCGCTCAGCGCCGCGTACTCCCGCTCGGACAGCAAGGCCGGCGGAATCGGCGGCTCTTGGGCGAACTCGCGCCAGCCCGGGCGCGTGCTCAGGTGTCCGCCCGAATCGGAGGGCAGGAGGTGCGGCGTGGTCATGAACGTCTCCAGGGGTCCTCACGCGGGTCGAACAGACCAAGCGGGATCACGTCGGCCATCGGCTCTTCGTCTTCCGGCTGTTCTTCCACGGCGGGCTCGTCCGCAGCGACCGGTGACGGGGCGGGCGGCGGAGTGACCACGGCCGGGATCATGGCTCTGGTTCGTGCGGTCACCTGGCGATCCCGCTTGGAGGGCTTGTTCTTCTTGGCCTTCTTGCTCTCGGCCACCTGGGCGGGGCCGGCATGAGCACGGGTCAGCAAGGCGGCCACGGCCTCGGCCAGTTCTTTCTCGGTGGCCTTGGGCAGCTGATGGCTGACGTGATCCCAGGCGAGGTCACCGAAGGGAACAGGGGCCCGGTTCAGGTATTTCCAGGTCGCCTGGACCCATTCGCCGTTTCCGCGATGGTTGCGCACCCAGACTCGGGAGACGTCGTAGGGATCGCGGTGGACCTCCCAAAGCCCTCGCTTGGCGGCGACACCGGAGTGCTGCCGTCGCATCGGCCCGAGTTCCGGAGCGTCGTAGGTACGGTTGTTGATCCGGATGCCGTAGGAATTGACGGCACGCCAGGCCGCAGGCAGAAGCTCGATGTAGTCCTGGCCGCTCAGTGCGACCGGGACGTAACCGCAAGACTCAACCAGCGCGGCGTACTTCTGGTTCGGTGTGAACAGCCGGCCCGGATGGTCGGGGTCACGCAGCCCTTCGTGGGGACGGTTCTGCCACTTGGAGACAACCCACTCGTCGAGCAGTTCCTGCAACTCGGGCAGCGACCACAGGTTCTCCTTCTCCGGGTGCCGACCGCGGCGGTCGGTGTTCCGGCCGGTGTAGCCGGGGAGGAACTGCGCGAACATCGTGGCGACCGAGCCCAGCATCTTCTCGATGTGGCCCTTCTCGAAGGGCGAGCCCTTGTGCGTCGGCTGGAAGTCGATCTCCAGGAACCGGCAGGAGGCCCGAAAGTTGTGCGAGACGAACACCTTCCCGTGATCGCAGACGATCATTTCCGGGACGATCACCGGCCTGGCAGCCGCGTGTTCCAGGCGTTCGTCCAGGGACAGCAGGCGGCGGTGCGGCAGTACCGACCTCGACATCTTCAGCACGTCCACCCAGCCCGGCCGCATCAGCTCCGGGGTGACCGTGCGGGCCAGTAGCACGCTGGCGTCCACCGACTTCGTCGAGGGCCGCAGCACCGCGGCCGACAACGTCCTGGTTGCGACATCAATCATGCCGGTCAGTTCGACCTTGCCGACGACCCCGTTGTCGAGGCGGACCATCACGTCGAGGGGAGTGGAGTCGATCTGCATGACCTCGCCCGGAGCGGTCACCGTCAGCTCCCCGAAGGGGGCGGACGCCGTGTGGGCCTTCGACCGGCGCGTCACCGCCGAGCCCGTCGCGTGGGTCCCCGCCGTCAGCTTCTCCACCAGCCGATAGAGAGTGGCCCTGGACGGCCAGGCAGTCGCCGTCTGTCCGTCTTCAGTCTCGGCCTCGGTCTCGGTCTCGGCCTGGATGAGGATCTCTTTTGCCCTCCAGATGAGATAGGACGCGGTCCGGGTGGAGGTGTCGACGCCTTCCTTGATGGCTTGGCGCATCGCGCCCACCACCCGCGGATCCACCGCCCCGAACTCCGGCCGTTTGCGGGCCGCCCGGCCATCGGCCAGCCCGGCAACCCCGTCCTTCAGATAGCGGCGACGCAACCGGGCGACCGTGCTGACTGTCACCGGACGACCGGACCGGGACAGCTCAGCAGCCTTGGCCCTCTCCCGCGCGGTCAGCGACGTGCCCGCCCCGTACTCCTCGCGAGGTTTCGTGCCGGGCTCCGCGTCCGGCGGCAGCCCATGTACCACTTCCAGGATGTGGCTCTCCCACCACAGAGCCTGCCGGACCGCTGTTGCCGGGAGCGTTTCGAGGACGGACGAAGGCGGCAACGGCATGCGCTCCGGGCGGAACAAGACCTCGAAGTCCCCCGCCTCGAACAGCTCGATCAGGGCAACCACGCGGTGCGGAGCCTCGGCGTCCTCCAGGACCGCGGCCTGGGCGGTCACCTCGAACACCCCCCGCACCTGCCCATCGAACCGGACTCTCTCACCGACCGCCAGAGCCGGCGGACGCCTCAGCCGACCCATCGGTGCCGTCCCTTCGCCCAGACCAGGCTTCCGGTCTCCAACAGACCTCCCGACAGATCCGCGTCCAGGTTTCCCGACCACAGCAGGTGGAACAACACCGGCAGAACCTGGATCCGGTCGCCCACCAGTTCGGCTCCCTCCCATAAGCTCTTTGGCTTGCTGAACACCTCCAGCAGTCGCTCGGCCACCGTCACCGGCCGACCACAGCGTGCCCGGCGATACCGCGCCAGCCACCGGACGTTAGCCATAAGCACCGGATCCGGATAGCCAGCCCACTCGAACTGCCAGCCCACCGCCTCGCAAGCCTGCTCGGTCGCCGCGAAGGCCTCTCGTGTCCGCTGATCCATGTCGTCCTCAGCGCGGACATCGCAGATCCTGGCCTGCCCTGTGGCCAGCCGGACGAAGTAATCGGGAGCATGGCGGCGCTGCCGTCGGCCGTCGTGCCAGTGCAGCCAGAAGGGCTGCGACGATATCGCTCTCACCTGCGGATCTCTGTCGAGCAGGATCAGCCGGTCCCGCTCCAGCCACGACTCATAGCCCACGTGATCGCGCATGGTCGTCGAGTAGTACCAGCCGGCGAAGCCCGGCGTGCCCTTGTCCCAGCGGAACGGCCGGACAGACTCGACCGCCTCGAACGGGACCCGCCAACTCGCTCCCAGCAGGAGCCGGCGCCGCTCTCCGTCGCAGAGAAAGTCCAGCTCAAACGCCGATAACGCCTCATCGCCGTACGCACGCGACAGTCACGGCAGCTGTAGTTCCAACGTCTGTGCTGGTCAGCAGCTCGTGAGGGTGGATGCGGGCATGGGTACGGCCACCATGATCATGAACGTTTGTGACGACGTATCAAGAGCAGGTGGCCGTGGAGGTCACGATAGCCCAGGCGGTCTGGGACCGGGTTCTCGAGGCGGCGATGAAGGCGATCGCAGACTGTTTCGCACGGCCTGAGGCCCGCTCGACGGCGGCGGAGATGATCACGGGCTTGTTGACGGAGGTGGACACCCGGAACTGCTGGACCCTGGCTCAGGCGCTGGGGCACCCAGGCCCCCACCGGCTGCAGCACCTGCTGTCCCGCGCGCGGTTTGACCACGACCGGGCCCGGGAGGAGATCGCCCGTCTGGTGGTGCGGGAACTCGCAGGTCAGGACGTGGTGCTGGTCGCGGACGAGACCGGGGACGCGAAGTCCTCGACCGGCTGCGTGGGCGCCGGCCGCCAGTACTCCGGCGCGATCAGGGGCGTCGGGCTCTGCCAGGTCGCCGTGCACCTGGCCGCGGTGACCGACTCGGCGCGGGTGGTCATCGACCGGGCCCTTTACCTCCCGAAGGACTGGGCCGCGGACGAGGAACGCCGCGACGCGGCCGGCGTCCCGGAGGAGGTCATGTTCGCGACCAAGCCCGAGCAGAGCATCGCGATGGTCAAGAACGCGCTCGAGCTGGGTGTCCGGGCACGCTGGTTCGCCGGCGACGAGGTCTACTCGGGCCGCGAACTCCGCAAGGCCATGCGGGAGTTCGGACTCGGCTACACAGTCGGTGTCTCCCACACGCATACGGTCACCGACGGCGCGGGCCGCAGGCAGAGCGCCCGACAGATGATCGGCAGGGTGCTGCCGCACCGATGGATGCGCATGCGCACCGGATACGGCACCAAGGGAACCCGCGAGTACGACTGGGCCTGGGCGGACGTCCGAGCCGACGACAGCCCGGACGGACACGAAGACGACGGCGTCAGTGTTCTGGTCGCCCGCCGGCACCGCTACACCGGCGAGATCTCCTTCTACCGATGCTGGGCCCCCAGGAACGTCACCCTGGCCCAGCTGGTGGAGGTGATCTGCCACAGGTGGCGGATCGAGGAGACCTTCCAGCTCGGCAAGACCTTCGCCGGCCTCGACGAGGGGCAGGTGACCTGCTGGAACTCCTGGATGCGGTGGTCGCTATTCTCGCTCATCGCGTCCGCCGTCCTGGCCCTCACCGCCGCCACGGTCGGCCCTTCCGCCCCAGCCCGTCTCATCCCGTTGACCTGCCCCGAACTCGTCCGTCTCCTCAGGGCGTTCGTCCTCACGCCACCCGTCCGGGACGCGGAACACGTCCTGCACTGGATGGCCTGGCGCCGCCGCCATCAAGCCGCCGCGCAATCCTGTCACCAGCGCCGACACGCTCTCAACGACCAACCATGATCGGAACTACAGCTGCCGTGACAGTGCTTCCACCGCACCCCCAGCCCGAAGGCCGAGCCGATGCTCAACCTTCGGTGAGACTAACGATCATCCGTTCACCTTCGCTGAGATTCACGGAAACTTCGTTGAGAAGTCGTATTCCTATCGATCATGAGGACGGCTCTGATCGAACAGGTTCCTTGGTCGGGTGATCTTGGCCGCGCGGGCGCATGAAAGCAGGGCCTCCGGTGCAGCACGAGGGTTGCGAAGCCAACTCGTGTACCAGGAGGCCCTGTTGTCCCAGTCTTGCGTGACGACGTTGTTCCCGTCCAACTCGCGCGTGTCGGCGTGCGATTGCCTCGCTCACCGGTTCGGGAACGCGGCTGACCGCCCCGACCGGGTGCGGCAGTACCCCTCCGACATGACGGACGCCGAGTGGCAGGTGGTGCGCGGCGCAATGCCGGCCCCGGCCTGGCTCGAAGGGCGGGGCGGACAGCCCGAGGGCTACTGCCACCGGCAGATGCTGGACGCGGTCCGCTATGTCACGGACAACGCGATCAAGTGGAGAGCGATGCCCGCCGACTTTCCGGCGTGGGACCGGGTGTATGCGTTCTTTCGCAGGTGGCGCGACAAGGGACTGGCCCGCGAGTTCCACGACCGCCTGCGCCAACGGGCCCGCCGGGCCGAAGGGCGGGACGTGGAACCGACCGCGGCGATCATCGACTCGCAGTCGGTCAAAGGTGCGGCGTCGGTACCCGACGCCTCACGCGGCTACGACGGCGGCAAGAAGATCAACGGAAGGCGCCGGCACGTCATCACGGACAGCATCGGGCTGCTGCTGATGGTCCTGGTGACCGCCGCCGACGTCACCGACCGCCAGGCCGCCCGCGTGATGGCGCCCCGGCTCCGGGAGAAATTCCGCAAGATCACCCTCATCTGGGCGGACGGCGGCTACTCCGGCCGCCTAGTCACCTGGGCCAGGGAGAAACTCCAGCTCACCCTGGAGATCGTCAAGCGCAGTGACGACATGAGCGGCTTCGTGGTGCTGCCCAGACGGTGGTGCGTGGAGCGGACTCTGGGGTGGCTGATGCGATCGCGGCGTCTGGTGCGGGACTTCGAGACGCTGCCCGCCTCCAGCGAGACGTTCGTCTACTTCTCGATGGCCATGCTCATGAGCCGCCGCCTCGCCCGGACGGCATCCCGGCCCCGGCCCGGGCAGGCACGGTGGGCTCGCGCGGCGTGAACCGGCCCGACGGCAACGCGGTCACCCAGCCCCGCTCAGCCAGCCGCCTCGCCTTCGAACGCACTGCCTCGGTCTTCGCCGGCACCGCCGCAAGCCCCAGCCGCCCGGCCAACTCCTTCGCCGAGATGCCCTCACCGGCGCCCGGCTCGGCCTCCACCAGCTCCACAATCCGCCGGTAGTCCGCCGACAGCGCCAAAACCGTCGCCCCCGCATACCAGCGCGGCACGACCGACCCCGCGACCGGCGCCTTCGCCGTGTCCGCCACCACCACGGCCGCCGCCTCGCCCACCGGGGCGGCCCCTTCCTCCAGCATCACCTCCCGGCCCGCCAGGGTCTCGGCGAGCTCGGCCGTGGCGATCACGCGACGCTCCAACAACGCCTCCGCCTCAGCGAGTTCGGCAAGAACCCGCTCCGCCTCCACACGAAGCTCCTCCGCCCGCACCCGGGCAGCCGCTTCCCGCCCCTCCACCAGCGCCATCACCGACGTCACACTCAACTCCGCATCACCGAGACCGAACCAGACGCCCAAACTCTCCCGCAACAATGCCGACACCATGCCTGATCAGCGGAAACCCCACGACCACATCCGGAAAGACAACGGCTTCTGAGACAGGTCACCTAGCTAGAAGACTGCTGAAGATCTTGTCGTGGGCTGTCCAGCCGTAGGTCGGACAGCCCTTCTTGCTTATGCGGTGGCCGGGGTGAGGTGCCAGCTGCCGTTGGCCCTGGTGAGTCCGAGGTTGATCAGTCGGCGGAGGTTGAGGGCGGCGGCGCGGTGGTGGAGCCAGACGTTGTTGGCGATGACGCCGCGGTAGGGGACCCGGCGGTTTCCCTTGGCGACCAGCCAGGCGATGGCACGTTCGACTGGGGGCCGCCATCTGCGGTATTCGTCCTGCCAGACGGGGTCGGTGGCAGCCTGGTGGCGGGCTGCGGTGAGCAGTTCGTGCTGGGGGTGGACGTTGAGGGTGCGCCCGGTCTTGGAGGTGGTGCAGCGTCCGCGCAGGGGGCAGTCGGTGCACATGCGCTTGAACTGGGCGGTGCGAGCACCGTCCGCTTTGACCTGTCCGAGGTTGGCGGTGTGTCCGGCCGGGCAGGTCGCGGTGCCGGCCGCCGAGTCGACGTGGAAGTCGTCGATGGTGAAGCCGCCGGGGATGGCCTGCCGCAGCGGCGGCGGCTTGATCACCAGGGTGTGGCCGTCGGCCTGCAGGTGTGCGCGCAGGTCGCCGGTGCCGTATGCGGAGTCGCCGAGCACGGTTAACTCCTGGCCCTCGTCCTCGTCGGCCAGCAGATCGCAGGCGACGGCGGCCTCGTGGTTGTCGGGGCCGTAGCCGCTGGTGAGGGCAACCGCGGTGAACAGCCCGGTCTCCGGCTCGAAGGACGCATGCCCTTTGAAGCCGTCCTGGTGGCGGGTTCGGTTTTTGTGGATGTGCCGCGCGTCCGCATCGACGGTGGACACGGTCCGGTCCGCGACCGTGCGCTGGGCGATGCGCCAGCGTCCGTCGCGTCCGTCGGAGTCCTCGGCCGGCTCCACGTCCTGGCCCGCGACCAGGGCCAGCAGGCCCACCGCGTTCGCCGCCCTCTCGCCCAGTTCCTGTTCGGGCAGGTGACCGAGCAGGTTGAGGGCGTCGGTGACCAGCGCGTCGACCAGCGCGGCGCGGGCGGCCTCGTCGTCCCAGGCGATCCTCGGCTTGCCGGGGTCGGTGTAGTCGTGTGCCGTGCACCACTGCTCCGCGGTCTCCTGCGCGCCGGGGACCTCACGGATCACCCGTCGGGCGGCGGAGATGATCTGGGTGACGGTGTCCTGGGTGGCCACCGCGTCATCGAGGACGGTGGAGTCCAGTGCCCGCCGCTGCTTGCCCTTGAGCACGCCGGTCCCGGCCACGACCTCTTTGACCTTGGTGAAGATCCGCGTCGGGTCGGCCGAGTGACGCAGCCGGCGCCGGAAGTACGTCAGCAGCGACGGGTCGAAAGCGGTGTCGTACAGGCCGAGCCCGCAGGCGGCCTTCCACCGCAGGTCACACCGCAACTCCTGGACTGTCTCGAAGTCCGACAGCCCGTGCAGGCTCTGCAGCACCACCGTCACGGCCAGGACCTGCGGCGGCAGACTCGGACGGCCGTTGGACGAGGGGTACATGTCGGTGAACATTCCTGGCGGGAACAGCACCTCGCGATGCTCGGCGAGGAACGCGAACACACTCCCTGCCGGGATCAACTCCCGGCAGGTCTCCCACACA
This sequence comes from Streptomyces pluripotens, assembly GCF_000802245.2. NCBI lineage: Bacteria > Bacillati > Actinomycetota > Actinomycetes > Kitasatosporales > Streptomycetaceae > Streptomyces > Streptomyces pluripotens. Next base: position 807,837 of record NZ_CP021080.1, on the reverse strand, counting down.
TCCGGCCCGACCATCTCTCCGGCCCATTCCCCCTGCATGCCTACAAGACTGGCCCCGACTCCACCGAGCCGGGGCCAGAACCCGAGATTTTCAGCAGTCTTTGACCCGTCGCGAATGATCTGGTCCCTGACCATCCCCGTGAACTGCGGCGACCAGATGTATTGAGATGAGGAGGAGTTGAAAATCTCAGCTGATGTGGTCCAGGCCCAACGAATCGACCGATGTTGTCCCGTGCCGTTTGGCTGTCCTCAGAGGTGTCCGCCCCGCCGCTGTCCGGTGTCAGTGGCTAGCGGCAGACTGCGCGCATGAACGATTCCCGCGAATCTGGTCGCAGCGACCGTGCTGAGCTGGCCTGGGTCAGCTCGATGGGCGGTCCGTTGATCGTGCTCCCCGAGTCCTGCGTTGGCGCATGGGGCGGGTGCACGGAGGATGGCTCTGTCCTGGGTGAGGACGGAGGCCGTGATGACTATGACCGAGCTTGCGAGGTCGACGACTGGGCCGGCGTGATCGCTGTGCGCGGGGAGACTGCCACTGCGCTTGTCCTGGCCGATGAACCCGCAATGACGTGCTTCCTGTCGGAGGAATTGCTCTTCGTGCGATGGCTGGCTGCGGATTCGGAGCAAGAAGTGCTCGCGGGGGCGGAAGCAGTTGTGGCCGATCCGGATACTCCGTGGGAGGACGGCGGCTTGTGGGCCGTTGATGGCCCTGCGGTGCTGATGGACTCGGCCGAAGCCGGCGCGGATCTCGGCGTGGAGTATCCCGGTGGTGGCCAGCCGGAACAGGCTCCCGTGCAGCTTCCGGCAGGCCGGTGGAGGGTCCGCGCAGTCCATACGAAGAACGAGTTCGCGTGGGTGGGGGTGGTGCAGCTTGTTGCCGAGGATGGCTCGGTCTGAATGCCAGCATCCCGCACCACTCAGACTTCGATGGCACGCGCTCCAAGTTCAGTGTCACAGGACAGACGATTGCGGTAGGCCCTCTGGCGACAACGCTGAGAACACGTGCGGCGTCTGGCCTGGCCGCGGCCTGCTGGGAGGAGCCCCTTGCAGACTGTGAACCGCCCCGGGTTCGGTAGAGATCTCAGATCGTGGTGATGACCTGGGGTTTTTTGAGTTCGGTGTAGTAGTTGGCTTCGTATTCGACGGGCGGGATGTGCCCTATCTCACCGTGGAGTCGGTAAGGTCGGCCCGGGGCGCGGTACTGGCCTTTCGACCAGCCCGTTTCCCCGGACCGCCTTCCGAACCCGCCGTGCGCCTCGTCAACGCAACGGGCTCTCCACAAGCCCCAGTTCGGGCCCGCGTCCGGTCCTCATGCTATCGCCAGCGGCCAGGGGGACGGAATTCGTGATCCTCGGTAGCGGTAACGCGTAGTGCGCACCTTTGCCGGGTCAAATAGATCCCGTTCCTGCCCTCTGGGCCACCATTCGCCACCGCAGTAACGGCGACGCAGTTCCTTCCAGTTCATTCGGCGGTGCTTGCTACGAATCCATTTGATGACCCGACGCCATGCGTAGGCGCTCAGGTATTGGAAGGTAGCGCTAGACACCCCCGGCCGGAAGAACATGGTCCAACCTCGCAACACCGAGTTGAGTCGGCGTAGGAGTTCGTCCAATGGTTGGTTTGTGTTGACCTGTCGGCAGATCGTCTTGACCTTGGCCATGACGGCGTGAAGTGCCTTCTTGGCTGGGTAGGTGTAGACGTACCATCGGTCCGTGCCCTTCTTGCGATGGCGTTGGATGCGCCACCCCAGGAAGTCCACGCCCTCATTGATGTGGGTGATTAGGGTCTTCTCCTCTGACAGGTGCAGCCCCATTCTGCTGAGCACCTGTGCTGCCTCTTCCTTGAGGGTGTAGGCGTCTTCCTTCGTGCCAGTAACCGCAATCACCCAGTCGTCCGCGTACCGGCAGAGCCGGTAATTAGGCAGACCGCGGCGACGGCGCTTCGCTCGCTCGTTAGGTGTAGACGCTGGCCCTCCTGGCGCCTGGGCGAAGTGCTCGTCCAGGACGGCGAGGGCGACGTTGCTGAGCAACGGCGACAGGATCGAACCTTGCGGAGTACCGGATCTACTCTCCTTCAACGAGCCGTGTTCCGTGAGGATGCCCGCTTTCAGAAAGGCTTTCACCAGCACCAGGACGCGTCTGTCCCCGATCCGAAGGCGCACCCGGTCCATAAGGGCCGGATGGGCAATCTCGTCGAAGCAGGCCCGGATGTCACCCTCAACCACCCATTCGTAAGAGTGGGAAGTCAAGTGTCTTACCTCGGACACCGCGTCGTGGACCCGATAGTTGGGGCGGAATCCGTACGAGCACGGAAGAAAATCTGCCTCAAAGATTGGTTCCATCACCAGCTTCAGGGATGCTTGCACCACCCGATCGCGGATCGTACTGATTCCCAGGCGTCGACGCTTTGTCGACCCCGGTTTCGGAATCAGTCGCTCCCGTGCCGGAAGCGGCAGGAAACTGCGATCCTTCAGAGAGGAACGCAGCGCGCCGAGAAAACCCTCGACGCCCTGCTGCAGCGAAATGGACGCAGCCGTACGGCCGTCCACCCCAGCGGTTTTGGCTCCCCTGTTACTCCGAACCCGGTCCCATGCGACAAGCAAGAACGCGGGGTCGGTCACGAGGTTGTACAGGTCGTCAAACCGCCGATGAGGATCATCTACGGCCCAACGGTGCAGCTTGGTCTGGATCTCCAGTACCCGGCGCTCGGCCTTCATCAAGGCCCACTCCAGTTCGTCGGTATTCACCAACGCCCTCCCGGCATTCCAGTTCCCTCCCTGCTGACTTGCTGGCCCCCTTCGCCGTGTACGCGCCTTTCGCGCGCTCGGACTACTACGGGGCCTCCGCCCCACTCCACGGCCAACAGCCGACAACGGGCCTGCCCATCACCGCACCGGATGTCCGGCGAGAGGGCGACCGGGAGTGGTTCCCACGTTCACTAGGAGTCGTTCGGCCAGGTCGGCGTCCAGCTCTATCCCGGCAGCATCGCCACGCCTACACCGCAGGTATTCAGCGTGGCCTCTGAGCCGTTTCACCGCGGGCGGCTTCAGAGTCGGCCCATCTCCTTGGAGGACGGGTCGCGTACTGCAACCCCGGCCCATATCCGCCAGGTTGGAGCCGGGAGGTACTGTTACGGGACTTCGGACGCTGATTCACTTTCGTTACGCCTTCTGGCCTTGCTAGCCGGACCCGAGCCGTCTGGCAGTGCCGACTCGTCCCGACGTTGTCGAGGCTGCTTCCCGCCCTCCTCAGCGTTCCCTGAGTTGGACTGCCTCCAGCTTCAACCGGGCCTCTACGGCGGTCCGGCGGTGGGGATTCGCACCCGCACACGATCTCCTAGCGCCTCGTGGCGCACGCGGTGGTTGTACCAGTCGATCCACTCGGCGGTGGCCAGCTCGACCTGGGAGAGCGTCTTCCAGGGTCGCTGGGGTTTGATCAGCTCGGTTTTGTACAGGCCGATCGTGGACTCCATCAGGGCGTTGTCGTACGCGTCACCGACGGATCCGATGCTCGCCGCGATGCCGGCGGCGTCCAGGTGCTCGGCGAGGCGGAAGCTCGTGTACTGCGACCCGGCGTCCGAATGGTGTACCAACTCGCCTGGCTGTATGGGGTGTTGGTCCCGGTCGCGCTGCCAGATCGCCATCTCCAGGGCGTCCAGCACGAACACCGTCTCCTTCACCGTGGCGGCCGACCAGCCCACGATCCGGCGCGAGAAGGTGTCCACGACGAACGCGACATAGACGACGCCGGCGAAGGTCTTCACGTGCGTGAAGTCGGCTACCCAGCAGCGGTTTGGGGCGCCGGCGACGAACTCGCGGTCGACAAGGTCGGGGGCCCGCTCGGCCTGCCCGCCGGGGATCGTGGTGATGACGCGTTTGCCGCGCACCGCGCCCTGGATGCCGAGCTCGCGCATCAGGCGCTCGACGGTGCAGCGGGCCACCGCATGCCCCTGCCGGTTCAGCTCGCGCCAGATCTTCCTCGCTCCGTAGACACGGTAGTTGGACGTGTAGACCTCGTGGATCCTCTCCTTGAGCTCCTCGTCACGCACGGAACGGGCAGAGGGGGTTTCGAGGCGTTTCTTATGGGCGTAGTACGTGGAAGGGGCGATCTGGCAGTCGTGTGCGGTGAGCGTTCTGCAGATCGGCTCGACCCCGCCGAAGCGGTCCCGGTGCTCGTCGATGAACGCTACGAGCGCGTGTGTGGCCGGTCGAGCTCGGCCGCGAAGAAACTCGCCGCGGCCTTCAGGATCTCGTTCGCCCGCTTCAGCTCAGCGTTCTCCTTCTTCAACGCCTTGAGCTGGGCGGACTCCTCCGTCGTCGTCCCTGGACGCTGCCCCGCGTCGATCTCGTACTGCTTCACCCAGTTCCGCAGCGTCTCGCGGGAACCAATGTCGAGCTTGTCCACCACCGCCTGCAGGGCGGCCGTCTCGTTCGGGTAGTCGCCGCGCACTTCGGCAACCATGCGCACCGCGCGACGGCGCAGCTCAAGCGGGTAACGGGAGGGTCGTGCCATGACTCAATCCTTTCACGGAATCGAGTCTCTACCTGACACGGGGCGGTTCACTGTGCAGGTCGACATGTTCTGGGGTGGAAGCAGGGCCTCGGAGGGGGATTTCGGCGGAGGCGGCGATGCTGCTGGCTGAGACCGATCTTGGGCCGGACTCACGCGCCTTCGGTATGCCTGCTGGCGACAGCGGTGAGAGCAGGTGCGCCGCTGCGCCTGGTTGGGGCCGAGGGGCAGCGGAGCCGAGCAGATCTCGCAGAGCCGTAGTGATGGGGGCGGCGACGGCGGTTCTGCTCCTCCAACCCGGGAGGCAACTGGGTGAGGCGGTGGTGCATTTCGCCAGCGGTATGCCCGCTGGCGACACCGTTGGGAACACGTTCTCCGTCTCGAAGAGGGTCTTCCGGGCGGCAGGGGACGTTCACAGATGGGACACGGAGGCGGTTCGGATTCCTCGGTCTGGGCGGATCGTTCCTGGCGACGTCGCTGTCGTTCGAAATATGCGTCCCGACGGCAGCGCGATGAGCACAAGTGACGGCGCCGTCCGGGCCGGATCCGCATGATCTCGCCGCACTGCCTGCAGGGCACTCGTAGCCACTCGCTGAGCGGGTGACGTCTGCGGTATGCCTTCTGGCGGCAGGCCTGCGAACAACGCAGAGCTTGACGGCCAAGGATGCCGAGGGGCGGCATGGCGGCCCCGCACTCCAGACAGTGCCGGGTCTCCAGCGTGATCCGCAGGAAGTCCGGATCGCGGCCCGTGACGGCCGCCAGCCGCGACCAACTTGGGATGCCTCGATGACCGGGCGGTTCGCAGAGAAACATCCGCAGATAGCCCGGGATCAGGTGGTTGGCGTGGGCGAGGCGGACGATGAACGACCGGACTCCTTCGCCGCCTCGCGGGCGGACCTGGACGGGCAACAGGCGGATGTTCCCGCTGATCACGCCGCTCTCGACGATGCTCATGAGGCCGGTTTGGACTTCCGGGTCTCGGCCGCGCGGTCGAGTTTCACGTTCTGCAGGGACTTGCGGGTGATCTTCTCGGTGCCATCCAGGATCGCATCGAGGGCGGCCCCGCGGATGAGGTGGGACAGCGAGCCGATCATGCCGCCGGTGCGGTCGTGGAGGTAGTGGGCCAGCCCTTCCAGGGTTCCCCGCCGGTGATGGTGCAGCCGCAGAGCTTCTTCGAGGGTGGTGACCAGGCCGGTCCACTCCTCGGTGCAAGGGAACGCGACGGTTTCGATGACTCCGAACCGGCCCGCGATCTGCCGTCCCCGGGTGCCGTTGAACAGGCCCTTCGCCTCCAGGTCGACTCCGGCATAGACGAAGGTGGCTGGGATGCGCTCGGAGAAGTACTTCAGGGTGTCGGAGACTTCGGCTCCGTTGCGGGTCGCGAGGGAGAGATTGTGCAGCTCGTCGACACAGACGACGGTGACCCGCGCGTCGATCAGGACCCCGCAGACAGCCTCGATGACGTCGGTGATGTTCGCGCGGACGGTGACGGGCAGGCCGAGGAAGCGGGCGAACTCCACGGCCAGCATGCGCGAGGTCGCGGCGGGCGGGACGGTGACATAGACAACCGGGATGCGGCCGCCGACGCCGGGGTGCTGACGCCGGTCGATGGCTTCGATGGTCTTGCCGAACTGGGTCAGAGCGGTGGTCTTGCCGGTGCCGGCCGGGCCGGACAGGATCAGGCCCCGGCGGGCACTGATCGCGTGACGGTTAAGCAGGGTCAGCCGCCGACCGGTATGAACGACGGTCCGCAAGGTGGAGGTCGCTGCCACCGTCATTCTGGTGTGGTAGTCCAGGCGGGCGTCGTCGTAGTCCTGGCGCTCGTCCGGCCCCAGTTGGGCCAGGACGTCGGCGGGCAGCAAGTCCGGCGGGGCTGGATCCTGAGTGGTGAACTCCCGCCAGCCCTCCAGGGTGGTGAGGTAGCGGTGCAATTCCTCCTGGTCCAGGGCCTGCCGCCATCCGGCCTGCAGGCCGGATGGCGGCTGCTGTCCGAACGCGGGCCCGGCTGCGGTCACCATCGCTTGTCCGCCTCCTTGAAGGGGTCGAAGACGCCGAGCGGAATGACCTTCGCGACCGGCTCCTCCTGCGTGTCGTCCGCTTCCTCGTTGTCGTGAGGCAGCACGTTGTCTGCCGCTGCCGGCAACGATTCGGGCTTCGGCGGCCGAGGTCCGGTGCCTTCGGCGGCGGCCTTGGTCCGGGCGGCGACTCTCCGGTCGCGCCGGGACAGCCGCTTCTTCCCGCCATCTTCGGGTCCCTGGTTGGCCCTGATCAAAAGCTCAGAAACGGCTTGAGCGATCTGTTCCTCGGTGGGATCGCTCTCGCCCCGCTGACGCAGGTCGGCCGCGGCGTGGTCCCAGGCCAGATCGCCGAACGGCTGCGGGACGGTGCCGAGGTGTTTCCAGGGGACAGGGATCCAGCCGCCCTCCCAGTGGTTGCGGACCCAGATCCAGTTGGCGTCGTAGGGGTCGCGGTGGATCTCCCACAAGTTCTTCTTGCGGACGACTCCGGAGGGCTGGCGCCGGAAGGGGCCCAGGTCCGCGCAGTCGTAGATGCGATGGTTGATCTTGACGCCGTAGGAGTTGACCGCCCGCCAGGTCGCGGGCAGCAGCTCGACGTAGTCGTCCCCGGTCAGAGCCAGCGGAACGTAGCCGGCACTCTCGAGCAGGCTGGCGTACTTCTGGTTCGGCGTGAAAGTGCGGCCGGGGCTGCCAGGGTCCCTGAGCCCGTCGTGTTCGCGATTTTGCCACTTGGCGATGAGCCATTCGTCCAGAAACTCCTGGATCTCCAGCATCGACCACAACGGCTCGTCCTCGACGTTCCGTCCGCGATGCTCGGCCGTGCGGCCCAGGTAGCCGGGGAGGAACTGGCAGAACATCGTGGCCACCGATTCGAGCGTCCGCTCGATGTGGGGCTTCTCTGCGGGCGAGCGTGGGTGGCAGGGCTGGAAGTTGATCTCCAGAGTCCGGCAGGCGGCCCGGAAGTTCTCCGAGATGAAGGCCTTGCCCCGGTCGCAGACGATGGTCTCCGGGATGATGACCGGCCGGGCCGCGGCGTGGTCCAACCGTTCGTCCAAGGACAGCAGCCTGCGGTGCGGCAGGACCGAACGGGCCATCCTCAGTGCGTCCGACCAGCCCGGCCGCATCGGCTCCGGGGTCAGAGCACGGGCCAGCAGCAGCGAAGCGTCCACCGACTTGGTGGTCGGCCGCACGACCGCAGCGGCGATGGTGCGGGTGGCGACATCGACCAGGCCGCAGAGCTCGACCCTGCCGGGCACCCCCTCATCCAGCCGCACCAGCACGTCCAACGGGGTGGAGTCGATCTGCATCAACTCGCCCGGCGCCGCGACCTGCTCGTAACGGAACGGCCCCTCCGGCTGGTTGGCCAGCGACTGGCGAGTGCGGGCCGACCCAGTCACCGGGATGCCGCCGGACAGCTTGGCGAACAGGCGGTAGAACGTCGCCCGCGACGGCATCTCCACCACGTCCTCGCCGTGCTCGGCAGCCAGGATGCGGCCGGTCCGCCAACGCGCGTACTCGATCGTGCGAGTGGACGCCGGGACACTCTCGGCGATGGCCTGACGCATCGCCGCCACCACCCGAGGATCAGCCCGGCCCAGCAGCGACGCGTGCGGAGCGAGACGGCGGTCCGCCACCGCGGCGACCCCGCCGGCCTCGTAACGCTGCCGCTTGCGCTTGACCGTCCGTGCACTGACCTCCTCGCCCCGCGAGGCCAGTTCCGCGGCCTTCGCCCGCTCGCGTTCCGCCAGCGACCGGCGTGCCGGGTCGTATTCGGGCCGGGGCAGAGCCCCCGCCGGAGCGTCCGGCGGCAGCCCGGTCAGGATCTCGATCAAGTGGTGCTGCCACCACAAGGCCCGCTTCGCGGCCTCCTCCGGGAGATGGTCCAGCAGCGCGGCCGAGCCCAGCGTGGCCCGCTCTGCGGTGCCCAGGACGGCGAAGTCCTCAGCCCCTTGAAGATGAACCTGGTCGACGAGCATGCCCGTGCCATGGACGTCGGTCAGGCGGACCCGCATCCCGGTGAGCGCGACGACCGTGTACGTACTCTTCTCGAACCTGACCCGGTCACCCAGCCGCAAGCGCCCGGGACGCGCAGACCTCACGATGCCCTCCCCGCTGCCAGGCTGACGACCGTCCCACCGTCCAGCGGAGCCGAGACCAGATCGGCCGTCAGCTCGTTCCGCCAGAGCAGGTGGTAGAGCGCCGGCAACACCGCGTACTTGTCCCCGACCCGGTCAGCACCGGTGAACAGCAGCTGAGGTTCGGCGAACACCTCCCGCAAGGCATCCGCCACCGAGGCCCGGTGGCAACGCAGGTGGCGATAGCGCGCCAGCCAACGCAAGTTCGTCCGGAACGTCTGATCCAAGTCCCCGACCAGCCGAAACTGCCACCCCACCGTCGCGCAGATCTCCGCGGTGAACGCGAAAACCTCAGCGGCCTCCTCATCGACGAGATCCTCAGGCCGGACATCGACCACCACACCGGTGCCATCGGCCAGCCGCGCGAAGTAGTCCGGAGTGTGCTGACGATCCCGATCGCCATCCCACCAGGACAGGCAGAACGGCTGCGAGGCCAAGGCCACCACCGAAGGATCGAAGTCCAGGGCCATCGCAGCATCCCGCTCGACCCACGACTCGTAGCCCACCAGGTCACGCGAGGACGCAGCCCAGTACTCACCCGTGAAGTTCTTCTGCCCCTCGAACGCGATGAATTTCCTAACCGGGGCAGCACGCTCGAAGGGCTCGTCCCAGCAACGGGCCAGTGATCCCAGCCGCCCGACCCCGTCGACGCCGAGGAAACCCACCTGTATGTCCGACATGTACTCCCATGCGGACCCCGACCTCACCGGCTCGCTCACGGCCACCTCCCCCGATGCCCTCGCTGTCAGCGTCGACCACCAGGCACGAGGCCATGCCCCGGAGTCACAAGGCATCACCCCATCGAGCGACCACCCGTTCCGTACACCGTGAGAACCAGATCACTTGAGACCACAAACGAACCGGACCAGATCACCTGAGACGGGGGCCAGGTCGACGAAGGCAGGACAAGCTAGTTGACCTGTGCCAGTGTTCGTTGATCGATTGCCACTGAAGGACGATCAACGCTAGTTTGTGCCACCGCAGGTTGATCATTCGGTGTACAGGTACGCGGGGGACGTGGTGGGGGCACCTGTCGGTGTGTTCGAAGAGGCTGCCCTTGAGGCTTTTGACCTGGCCTTTTCCGTCAACGGCAGGCTCGTGCGCCGATCGCTGGGGGCCAACTGGGACATGCCGTTCGAGGCTGTGGACCCGGTACGGGAGTTCAGCTGGCGCAAGGACGGCCAAGGGTTCGCGGGCTGGTACTACTCGTCGACGATGCGGGATCACGTCGGCTACGAGTCGTGGCTGGAGCGGGACCGGCTGATCCTGCTGGACCGTGATCCGCACGTGGTCGCGATCGCCTCGCAGCCGTTCTGGCTGCACTGGCACGACGGCACCCGCAAGCGTCGGCACGCTCCCGACTACTTCGTCCGGCTGTCCGACGGCGGCGCCCGCATCGTTGACGTCCGGGCCGCGGACGAGATGGATGAGGCGACGCGGGAGGCGTTCGACGCCACCGGGCATGCCTGCCGGGCCGTGGGCTGGGAATTCGAGTGGGCCGGGCGGCCAGAGTCGGTGTTCATGGCGAATGTCCGCTGGCTGTCCCGGTATCGGCGGGCCCGCTGCGCTCGGCCGGCGCCGGTGGCGGCCCGGCTGCTGGAGGTCTTCCGCGAACCGATGGGGCTCTGGGACGGCGCCGGGCTGGTCGGAAACCGTCTCCAGGTTCTGCCGGTGCTGTTCCATCTGCTGTGGTCCGGTGCCTTGAAGACGGACCTGGTGGGAGGACTGATGGAGACCGACAGCCTGGTCTGGACGGAGGGAAGCGTATGGGCAGCCTGAAGCGGCCGCCGGCCTTGGCGGTCGGCCAGCGGGTCCGGTTCGAGGGCCAGGTCAGGGGGGTTCTCGAGGTCACCGCGCAGGCGGCGGTACTGGAGGATGCCGAGACACCGCACCGAGTGGTCGCTTTGATCGGCCTGTTCGAGACGGCGGACTTCGAGATCCTGTTCCAGCCCGAACGCATGCCACTGCCCCAGTCCGGCTTGCTGGAGACCTTCGCTCCCGACGTGATGAAGCGGGCACTTTGGTGGGAAGAGCACATCCTTGAGGTCCTGCACGGGCTGCCGCCCGGCGTCGAACCCGGAACACCGCCGCGGCCGGGTTACGGACCGGGCACGTCGGTCACCTCACGCCAGAAGACCAAGGCTGCCGAACTCGCGGCCCTCGGCCACGAGATCAAGTCCGGGGCGGTAGGGCTGCGGCGACGCCGCTACACGGAGGACGGTCTAGTCGGGCTGGCCAGGCTCGTGGACCACCGTTCGGTCCGCAAGCGCAAGGAGTTCGGTGATGCACCGGACGCCGTCGTCGCGGCGATGCGGCAGGCGATCAAAGAGGGCGTCGAGACCTCGACACGCAACGGGTCCTACCTGATCTGGAGGACCGGGGAGATCATCCGGGAGAACGGCGGGGACCTGGCCGAACTGCCGTCGAGGCGAACGCTCTACCGCCTGCTGGACAGGCTGGCGGCGGGCACGCACACGACCGGGTCGGCGGTCACCCGCAGGTCGACAGCCCACGGGGCTGCCGCCCCGTTCGGAGAGCTGACGGTGTCGGCTCCGGGCGAGGTCATGCAGATCGACTCCACCCCGCTGGACGTCATGGTCCGCCTCGACGACGGAGTGGTCGGCAAGGTCGAACTGACCGGCATGATCGATGTCGCGTCCAGGACGCTGACCGCAGCGGTGCTCAGGCCCACGACCAAGTCGGTCGACGCCAGCGTGCTGCTGGCCCGCACCGTCACGCCGGAGCTGATGCGGCCGGGCTGGATCGACGCGCTGAAGATGTCGCGCTCGGTGCTGCCGCACCGCCGCCTGCTGACCATCGACGAACGCCTCGAGCACGCCGCGGCCAAGCCGGTGATCGTCCCGGAGATGATCGTCTGCGATCACGGCAAGGTGTTCGTCTCGCACAACTTCCGGGCTTCCTGCCGGTTCCTGGAGATCGACTTCCAGCCCACGCACAAGGGCTCGCCCTTCGAGAAGGGGCACATCGAGAAGATGCTGGGCTCCGTCGCGACGATGTTCGCCCAGTTCCTCCCCGGTTACACCGGCCGCAACACCGATCATCGCGGCCGGCACCCGGAGGAGGAGAACCTGTGGTCACTGCCTGAACTCCAGGAACTGCTGGACGAGTGGATCGTCGCGAAGTGGCAGAACCGGCCGCACGAGGGGCTGCGTGATCCCGACCACCCGGGACGCCTGTTCACCCCCAACCAGAAGTACGCCACCCTGGTGGAGGCCTGCGGCTACGTCCCGGTCGCGCTCAGCGGCCAGGACTACATCGAACTCCTGCCCGCGGCCTGGCGGGCCGTCAACTCTTACGGCATCCGGATCAACAACCGCACCTACGACGCCCCCGAACTCGGTCCGATGCGACGCCGCGACTCGGGCATCACCGCCAAACGCGGGCTCTGGGAGGTCCACCGCGACCCCTACGACGTCTCCCGCGTCTGGGTACGCAATCACCGCGGCGACGGTGAATGGGTCCAGGTGTCGGCGTACTCGAGAATGTGCTCAGTGAAGTACGGATGAACGTGCCCAGCGAGATGACGGGCTGTTCGCTCGGCTCGGTGAGCGGATCACATGCTGCCGAAGAACCGCGTCCACCACGTGGGCCGCGCTGCGAAGTGTTCCAGCGCGCTGGGGCCCTCGTAGTCGCTCTCCAGTAGTTCTTCGGGGACGCTTACGTAGCCGAGTTCGGTCAGGGCCTGCTCCACTGTCGCGAGGTCGGCGGGATCCAGCGCGCCCTCTTCACGGGCTTCGTCCGTGCCGAGGAAGGCCCCCGGATTGTCGGCGCATACCTCGGCGAGGGAGCCGAACTTGCTCACGCAGACCACGATCCGTGTTCCGCAGATCGTCGCGTCCGCGGGCACGTGGATGCGCCCGTACTCACTGGAGTCCTGGGCGTCCCGCTCGGACTCGCACGGGGCTCCGAAGTCCGCTTCAAGCCGGCGGACCAGCCCGCCGAACGCGAGGCCGGTCGCGGCGCGGTCGTAGTGCTGCGGTTGTTCCAGCCGTTCGGGGTCGTCGAGTTCGCGCAGAAGGGCCAGCAGTTCCGTCTCGCTCATTGCCATCCGCCCATCCTGCCGCCCGGCGGGCGGCAGCAGAGGGGCAGGGGTGTGCAAGCAAGGGTCAGATCCGGAGGTAGTGGTCTAGGCTGCGGTCTCGCGCTCGATGGCTGCGAGACGGTTCTTGAGCCGGTAGCTGGGGCCATTGATGGAGACGACGTCGCAGTGGTGCAGGAGCCGGTCCAGGATGGCCGTGGCCAGGACTTCGTCACCGAACACCTGTCCCCATTCGCTGAAGGTCTTGTTCGAGGTCAGGATGATCGAGCCCTTCTCGTAGCGCTTCGAGATCACCTGGAAGACCAGGTTCGCCTCAGCGCGTTCGAGGGGCTGGTAGCCGACCTCATCGACAACGAGAACTCCGGGCCGGAGGTAAGTACGGAGCTTGCTGTTGAGGCGTCCGGCCGCCTCGGCGGCCTTGAGCTGGCGGACCATGTCGTCGAGGGTCGTGAAGTAGACCGAGAAGCCGGCCCGGCACGCGGCAACCGAGAGCGCGACGGCGATGTGGGTCTTGCCGACCCCGGGCGGTCCCAGCAGGGCCGCGTTGGCCTTGGCCTCGACGAACGCGAGGGTGGCCAAGTCTTTGATCTTCCGGGGATCGAGTTCGGGCTGGAAGGAGAAGTCGTACTCGTCGAGCGTCTTGTGGTGCGGGAGCTTGGACAGCCGCAGGCCCTGGCGGAAGCGCCGGTCGTCACGAATGGCGAGTTCCTCGGCCAGGACCAGATCGAGGAAGTCGAGGTAGCCCATCTTGGCCTCGTCCGCCCTGCCGGCGTACTGGTTCAGGCTCTCGGCCAGGTGGGGCAGGCCGAGCTTGGCGGCCGTGGTGCGGATTCGAGTGCTGACCAGCTCGCTCAACTGGGCTCCTCCTGTGTGGGGTGGGTGGTGAAGGGACGGGTTCCGGTCAGTTCGTCATAGACCGACAGGGGTCTGCGGCCGACCTCGACGCGGACGGCCGCGGCCCGGTTCAGGAGAGCCATCAGCGAGCCTGCCGTTTCCTCGCCGAGTGCGTCTTGATGGCGAGGTTGCGGAGGGATGTCACCGGTGGTGGTCCGCCGGTTCCGGCCGTCGGGAAGACCGTCCCAGTGCTTCTCGTCGACGATGCAGGCCCCGCGGCCGACAGCCCTGCGGTGAATGGCCAGCAGGGTGTCGCCGTTGGCATCGGGGACGGTGGAATGCAGCGTGATCTGGGACTTCGTGGCTCTGACTTCCACCAGCTGGCGCGGGCGGACTTTGCGGGCCGGGACCGAGTAGAGGTTCGCGTCGAAGGCGACCAGGCAGTCTTTGCCGACGTAGCGAAGGTGCCGCTGGGTGACCACGTAGGGTGTCGCCGGCAGGGGCCTGAGGGCCATGTGGTCGCGGATCGCGCGGTGCCCGATGACTTCGCCGTGGGTGCCGTGGGACTTCGCCCGGCGCAACGGAACCCAGGCGTTGAAAGCGGAGTCCAGCTCCTCGATGGAGGAGAAGGACCGTCCGGCCAGGACGTGGTCGCGGACGATCAGGACCTGACGTTCGACGCGGCCTTTTCCGGTGGGGCGGTAGGCGGCCAGGACGTCGATGTCGAAGTCGTAGTGCCCGGCGAATCCGACCGCTTCCGGGTGTAGCGGAACGGCCTCGCCCGGTGCGACGTGGCGTCGGACGACGGTCTTGGTGCGGTCGTAGACGATCGACATCGGCACCCCGCCGAAGTGGGCGAACGCCTGCCGGTGGCAGTCGAAGAAGGTGGCCAGGTCCTGGCTGGTGGTGAAGCAGCAGAACGGATCTCGCGAGTAGGACAAGGTCATGTGGAACGAGTAGACCTTCGGGATGCCGACGTGGGCGAGGATCTGTCCTTCGTCGCCCCAGTCGACCTGGGCCTGTGCCCCGGGCACGACCTCGAATCTGCGGTGCAGGCCGGCCAGCTCGCCCGGGCTGATGCCCAGTTCCTCCGCGATCCGAGGCCGGGCCTCCTGCATGTAGAGCTTGACCCGCTGGTAGGTGCCGGTGAAGCCGTACTCGGCCACCAGCCGCTCGTGGACCACGGCTCCTTTGATCAGAATCTCCGACCGCAACATTGCGTCGATCAGGGGCGCGACCTCATCCACCTTCCGCCGGCGGCCATGTCCGGGCGCAGCCCGTCGAGGCGGGGCAACCGGGCCTTCAGAGGACAGGTACTTGCGGACCGTGCGGCGGTTGAGCCCGGTCTCCTTCGCGATCTCCGACAGGCTCATCGCCCCGGACTCGAAAAGCCCGCGGAAGCGTCGAAGCTCCATCCATCGTTGTGGGTCCAAGACCACGGTCAGCCGCCCTCCGCCACCCTTCACAGGCTGGCAGCAGACTGCCCACGATCAATCCTCGGTACGTCAGGAAGTGGGCACGTTCATCCGTACGTGACTGGGCACGTTCACGTGTACGCCGACACCAGGCGACCTGGAAGTACCTGAGGCGGGCTCCGGTCCCCTTCGGGGACCTGGCCTGGGACCACGTCAGCCACCAACTGCCCAAGGCCACCGAGGAAGAACTCGCCGAGGCCGTCGCTGCCCTGCTCACCCGCGCACACGCCGGCCCCGCCCGGTCGGCGGCGAAGAAGAGCAGGAAATCCGCAACGGCCAAGAAGGACCGCCGCGTCGCCGCCCGCACCAAGGCCACCACGCCGACTGCGGCGACAACACCGCCCCCGCCGAGCACGCAAGACGAACCCGCCCCGCACGAGCCGGCGGAGGACGAGGAAACCATGGCCGAGGTGATCCCGCTGGGGCTCTTCGACCCGCTCGAGGACCCCTGGAAGAGATCATGACGACGATGCCCGACAGCGGCCCGCACGACGACTTCGGCCAGTACCTGACCGTCCTGCCGGGCTGGCAGCAGTTCGTCGCGTCGGCGACCAGCACCACGATGACCGTGCTGACGAAGAACGAGTACGACGCCCTGAGCAAAGAGGAGAAGTACGACTACGACGAGGACCGGCTCGACCACCATGCCCGTCTCCAGGTGGTCGCCACCTCCACCGTTCGCCGCACCGTCACCTGCGGACGTCGCCTGACCGTCCTCAACCGCGGTGCCATCAGCGCACGCCGCGGCTTGATCGTCACCGGTCCGGCCAACACCGGTAAGACGATCGCTCTGACTCAGCTCGGCCTGGCCCACGAACTCCAGGACCGTCGCCGGCACGCCGGGCAGGACGAGCGCATACCGGTCATCTACATCACCGTCCCGCCCGCCGCGACACCCCGCATGATCGCCGCCGAGTTCGCCCGGTTCCTCGGTCTCCCGGTCCTGCGAAGCTCCAACATCACCGACCTCACCGAAGCCGTGGTCGGTGTCTGCACGAAGGCCCGCACCGGCCTCGTCCTGGTCGACGAGATCCACAACATCTCGCTGCAGACCCGCACCGGAGCCGACGCGTCCGACACACTCAAGTACTTCTCCGAGCGGATCCCGGCGACCTTCGCCTACGCGGGCATCGACATCGAGGACAGCAGCCTCCTGACCGGAACCCGCGGCGACCAGATCGCCGCCCGGTTCACGGCAGTGGACACCCACCCCTTCCCCTACAACACGGAATGGAAGGCCCTGGTCGCCCAGTTGGAGGCGAACCTCCTACTGCACCAGCACAAGCCCGGCACCCTCACCCGCCTGGACCGGTTCCTCCACACCCGCACCGGCGGCATGATCGGCACCCTGTCCCACCAGCTCCGCGGGGCCGCCGTCGACGCCATCCTCACCGGCACCGAAAAGATCAACAAAGCGGGACTGCTGGCCGTCGACCTCGACATCGCCTCCCGCCGCAAGCAGCCCGGCACCGACGGATGACGTCGTCGGCCCCGGACACCGAGATCGCCCGCCTTCCGTTCAAGGTTCGTCCACGACAGGGAGAAGGAGTCGCCTCGTTCATCACCCGTCTCGCCAGGGCGAACTGCCTTCCTCCCGCCTACCTGCGGAAGTACCTCGCTGAACCGCCCATGCACCGGGGCAGTCCGGCCTGGCCCCGCGTTGCTGCCGCCGCTGGCCGCGACCCGGCCGAGCTCCGGCGGATCCTGAACACGGTCAACTGCGAGGAATGCGGGGCCTCCATACAGGCCAAAGCGAGCTTCGGGGTCAAGCCGCTGACCTGTTCGCGAGCCTGCCGGCAGAAGAGATACCGCAAGCGTCACCCCGCCAGCCAGTGGCGCCGGGAACGCTGCCGGATCTGCCGAAAGGTCATGGTCATGCGCATCGGACAGCGTCGCCCTCTCTGCTCGTCGGCCTGTCGACGAGCCGCCTACCTCGAACGGCAACAGCGGCGCACGCCGCAACCCGAAGCACCTTGCGGACCACAGGCCGACTCATCATCGGCCTGTCTGATCTGCGAAGTCCCTCTGCCACCGAGCGCTGCCAAGAGCGGGCGTCGCACGTGTTCTCAACGGTGCCGTCAAGCGGCATACCGCTGGCGAACAACACCGCCGCTTCCGGCTCGCCCGCTGGCCTCACCCCGCGAACCGACACCCCCAGGGACATGCGAAGTCTGCGAGCTGCCGCTGCCTCCTGGGTCCGGACAGTCACGATGCCGCACGTGCTCAGCCCGATGCCGCCAGCAGGCTCACCGGTGGCGCACCAATCCATCCGAAGCGCATCACGCTCAGCCGGCAGCACCAACGAGTCCGAAGCAGATCTCACCGTCCAAACCTGCAGCTTCACCCGACACGGTCGGGGCGAGGGCTGACGCTCTCGCCCCGACCCGCAAGGCGTCCCCCGGAGCCCTGCCCTGCCCAGTCTGTTCGGGCCTGCTGTCCGACGGACGCGGCGGGTCACAGCGCAAGACATGCTCCCAACGCTGCCGTCAGAAGGCATACAGACAACGCAGGGCGGCTCGGCTTCAACAGAGGCCGGCACCGCGCATCAGTCCAGGGTGACTCGATAGACAGTGGAATCTCTCCGCTGAAGACCTGCCCGCTCATACAGGCGGTTCGCAGCCTCTCGCGACGGGCGCGATGTGAGGTCGACGGTTCGAGCGCCTGCATCCGCCGCCAGTCCAAGGGCTTTGTCGATCAGGACCTTGCCGACCCCGTGGCCACGGGCGGCGGCATCGACCACCACGTCCTCGATGTGAGCCCGCAGGCCGGACGGCAAGGGCGACATCACCAGCGTCAACGTTCCGACGATCACGCCGTCGACGCGGGCCACCAGCAACGTGTTGGTACTGGCACCCGTCAATCTCCCCACTGCTTCATGGTCCAAGGGCTTGGCCTTGGACGACAGCTGCGGGAGGAGACGAGCGAACGCCTCCACCACTTCATCAGTCGCCTCATGAACGACCTCAGTCTCAACACTCATGCTCTGGAACCTATCGGCTCCTGGGAGCTGCCGATCAGCAAGCGGCGACCGTCTCGGACCGGATGACCTGAGACGACGAGCGAAGCGGACCAGATCATCTGAATGAGGCAGATGGACCAGCTCGACGGAGGGGCATCTACCATCAGCGGTCATCCTTCACTGACACAAACAGGCAAGTGATCACCCTTCATTGACGCAGAAGGTCCTTGATCAGCCGTTGGTGGCAACTGATCAGCGATCACTGGCACAGGTCACTAGTAGATGATCGATTCCACTTGCCACGCGACCCGTTCCGATATATCGTCGAGCCATCACGAACGATACGTGATGCAGACGTGGCAGATCAGCGATGGAATGGAGTGATTGGGATGCGTGCCCATGGATTCGAGCGTGGACACCAGCACGAGGGCCCTGGTCGGCGGGGTCCGGGCGGATTCGACGGCCGGCGCGCGGCCTTCGGACCCTTCGGGCCGGGCGGGCCGGGGTTCGGTCCCGGCTTCGGACCAGGTCCGTGGGGGCCGCGGGGGCGGGGTGGGCCGAGGGGGCGGGCGCGGCGCGGTGACGTGCGTGCCTCGATCCTGGCCCTGCTCAAAGACCGACCCATGCATGGCTACGAGATGATCCAGGAGATCGCCGAACGCAGCGGCGGAGCCTGGAAGCCCAGCCCCGGCTCGGTCTACCCCACGTTGCAGCTGCTGGAGGACGAGGGCTTGATCGTCAGTGAGAGTGAGGGTGGCAAGAAGCTGTTCTCGCTCACCAAGAGTGGGCGTGGTGCGGCCGACGAAGGCCCGGATGCCCCTTGGGAGGAGGCTTCGCGCGGGGTCGACTGGGAGGCGCTAGGTGAGATCCGCCAGGCGGGTTTCGGTCTGATGGAAGCCTTCGGCCAGGTCTGGAAGACCGGTAGCAAGGAGCAGCGTGAGAAGGCGCTGTCCGTCATCAACGACGCCCGCAAGAAGCTGTACCTCATCCTCGCCGACGAACACTGAGATCTGAGAGGGGTCCCGGGCTGCCCGTGCTGTATCCGGCGGCCTCGGCGGGTTCCGGGAGTTCCGGCGCCCGGAACGGGCCGAAACGCGTGGGCGCTGCGTGGGCGCCGGGGCCTGGCGGCGAGGACGGGCCGGGTCATGGTGGCGCGGTCACACGACCCCCGGAGCAACCGGCAGCATCGGCATCGGTGCCGATGTCCCTTAGGGGTGCCGTCGCCTGCTGGTGCTCAGGCCACCAGGCCGGAGAGTCTGCGCAGCGACTCGTGCAGGGCAGCTGTGGCCGAGTCCTTGAGTTTGCCCGCCATCAGCGACACCGCGGCACCCGTGAACTCGCCGTCGATGCGGACGGTGGTGGCGTCGCCGTCAGGGGTGAGTGTGTAGCGGGTGGCCACGGTCACCGCCATGGGGCCCTTGCCCCGGATCGCGAGAACCCGGGCCGGTTCCAGTTCCTCGACGGTCCAGTCGACCTCCGCGGGAAAGCCCATCAGTTTCATGTTCTCCCGGAACGTGCCGCCCGCAGCCAGGTTTTCTGGACCGCCCTGGGGGAAACCGGTGTGGGTCGTGTTCCACTCCCGGTACGAAGTCCAGTCGGTGAGCTGGGCCCACACCCTCTCGGCCGGCGCCTGGATGCGTGCCTCCGCACTTACTTCGGCCATGCGGTCACCTCTTTGGGTCGGGCGTATTGGGCTACGGTGTCGCGGAACGTAGCCGCAGGGGCGCGAACATTCAATACTGATGAACCGTCAGGGACTCGGGGAATGCGGAAGGGGCTGCGGCGGGACGGACGGAGGTGGACCGAGCGCCGTGCGATCGCCGCTTCGAGCCCGACCCGTGCCGGTGCGCGGGGGCTGTGCTCGGGATGTGCGCTGCAGGACGCCGCGCACCCGGCGTTGGAGCACCTGGATCCGGATCTCCTCCGCAAGGATGAGATCCGGATCGGCGGTGTCCACTCCGCGTGGGACGCGAGAATAGTTCCGTTCGTGGATGACTCGGCCCGTTGTGCCTGATGGGGTGGGGGTGTGCAACCCCGTGCCGCCCGATGGACCGCCCGCCGTGAAGTGGTTCCGTACCGGGACGACGATGCCGTGTTCGGCGCCGAGCTGGCAGCGGCGGTGGTCGGTGCCCGGCGGAGGGCTCTCCGGGACGGCGACCGGCAGGTCGACACCGCCCATCTGCTTCACTCCCTTCTCGAGTGCGACCCCGAGGTCCGCGCTGCTGTCGGTGGGCCACCGCGGCTCGCCCGGCTTTTGGGCTACCTCGTGCAGCGCAGCATCGGCTACGGACTGCGCTGGCAGGCAAGCGTGGAGGACTCCGGGGCGATCGCTGTCGGGCCCGCTCTCGCCATCCGGACCGGTGGAGGGCCAGACACCGGGAGGTGGTCCCCGGCCGCAGCCGCCGCCCTGTCGGACGCCTGCGGGCGGACCCGCAGGCGCGGCGGGCCTCGTGCCACTGGCACCGACCTGCTCGCCGCGCTCCTCGCCGACCCGCAGTCCCGGGCCGTCGAGGTCCTCGGGCGTGCCGGGGTCCGCGTGCCCGATCTGTGCGCCCGGGTGGAGGCCATGGCCCGGGAGGGCACCGATGACGGCGAGGCGGCCTGCTGATGCGCGGGTCGTCCATCAGCTGAGACAGGTCCGACGGCGGATGACGCTCCTGTCGTCGCCTGTCATCATGTGCCGGTGCATATGTCTGAGAGCAGTCAGGGCAGCCCCGGCAGAGGCGCCGGACTCGGTCTGGCACTCGCCTCGGCACTGGCCTTCGGCGGGTCCGGAGTCGCCGCCAAGCCGTTGATCGAGGCGGGGCTGGACCCGCTCCACGTGGTGTGGCTCCGGGTGGCGGGTGCCGCCGTGGTCATGCTGCCGTTCGCCGTACGGCACCGCGCCCTGCCGCGGCGCCGCCCCGTTCTGGTCGTCGGGTTCGGGCTGCTCGCCGTCGCAGGTGTGCAAGCCTGCTACTTCGCCGCGCTCTCCCGCATCCCGGTGGGCGTGGCACTGCTCATCGAGTACCTGGCTCCCGCCTTGGTGCTCGGCTGGGTGCGGTTTGTGCAGCGCAGGCCCGTGACCCGCGCCGCCGCGCTCGGCGTCGTGCTCGCCGTGAGTGGCCTCGCTTGCGTCGTGGAGATCTGGTCGGGGCTGAGCTTCGACGCGCTGGGCCTGCTGTGCGCGCTGGGTGCGGCCTGCTGCCAGGTCGGCTACTTCGTCCTGTCCGACCAGGGCGGTGACGCGGGGGACGCAGCCCCTGACCCGCTCGGTGTCATCGCCTACGGACTGCTCGTCGGGGCGGCCGTGCTGACGGCCGTCGTCCGGCCCTGGCGCCTGGACTGGTCGGTGCTGGCCGGCGCGGCGCATCTGGAGGGCACCGCGGTACCGGCCGCCGCCTTGCTGGCCTGGCTCGTACTGGCTGCGACAGCGGTCGCGTATGTCACCGGCGTGCTTTCCGTGCGACGGCTGTCTCCGCAGGTTGCCGGGGTCGTTGCCTGTCTTGAGGCGGTGGTCGCCACCGTGCTGGCCTGGGTGCTGCTCGGTGAGCACCTGTCCGCGCCGCAGGTCGCCGGCGGCGCGGTCGTCTTGGTCGGCGCGTTCATTGCCCAGTCCTCGACCTCTGCCAGGGTTCCCCCGGAACCGGTCGCCACGGGTGGCTCGGAACCGCAGTTGTCCGCCCGCGGCAGCGCCACATAGGGTTCTGATCATGCCGTCGAACGCGCTCGTCCTGCCGCCCCCGGCCGCCTGAGGCGGGCCCCCGGGACACTCGCTCGGCGCACCGCGCCGGGCAGGACGGTGCTGCCCGCAGACGAAGTCCGCGCGCCCCGCCGAAGCGGGTCGCCCTCGAACTTCCGCACCCCGAGTGCGCTTCTGCGGAGAGATTCCCTTGCCGAAAACCACGGTTGGCCTGCCCGTCGGGCGGGGCCTGCTCTACCTGATCATCACCGGTGCCGCCTGGGGCACCGCCGGCGCCGCCGCCTCGCTGGTCTACCGGACCAGCGACATGGGGGCCTTCGGTCTGTCCTTCTGGCGCTGTGCGCTGGGGCTGGCCCTGTTGCTGGCTTGTCGCCTCCTACGTCCGCACGCCCACTCGTCCGCACACCGGTCCCGGCATCGCGGGGCGGGACGGGCGGTGGCCACGGGGCTCGGTCTCGCCGTGTTCCAGACCGCCTACTTCGCGGCCGTGGAGTCGACCGGGCTTGCCGTAGCCACGGTCGTCACGCTCGGCGCCGGTCCCGTGCTCATCGCGCTCGGGGCCCGGCTGCTGCTCGGCGAGCGGCTCGGCGTCGGCGGCGCCCTGGCGGTCGCCGGAGCGCTCGCCGGGCTGGCCGTGCTGACCTGCGGAGGGTCGGCCGCGGCCGTCCGTCCGGTGGGTGTGCTCCTGGCGCTCCTGTCGGCAGCGGGCTACGGCACCATGACCCTGCTCACCCGTTGGTGGGGCCGAGACGGGAGCGCTGACGCCTCCGACACCACCGTGAGAGCCTTCGCCGTGACCGGCCTGTGCCTGCTGCCGTTCGCACTGCACGAGGGTCTGCTCCCGCACACCCCTCACCCGGCTCGGCTGCTGTGGCTGGTGCTGTACGTCGCCGCCGTGCCCACCGCCCTCGCCTATGCCCTCTTCTTCGCGGGCGCCGCCGTCATACGGTCCGCCACCGTCTCCATGATCATGCTGCTGGAGCCAGTGACCGCGGCCGTGCTCGCCGTCGCTCTGCTCGGGGAGCGGCTTACCGCGGCCACCGTGATCGGCACCCTGCTGATGCTCGGCGCGGTCGCGGGTCTCGCAGCGAGTGAGGGTCGTACTGCCGGGCGGACGAAGCCGGGTCCGGGGTGACCGGCCTGTCCTACCGCACCGCCAGGTAGTCCGGCAGTCCGATGCCGGGCGTCAGGTCGGTATTGGGCACGGGCTTGTCGTAACCCCGCCGCAGCGGGATCACCCCGGCCCAGTACGGCAGGGGAAGGTCCGCGGAGTCGTCGTTGGCGCCGCCGGTGCGGACCTTGGCCGAGACCTCCTCCAGGTCCAGGCGGATCACTGCGGTGGCGGCCAGTTCCTTCTTGTTCGCGGGCCGGGAGTCGGCGGCCCGGCCCGGTACGACGTGGTCCACCAGCGTGTCCAGGGCCAGTCGCCGCTCCTCGGGGTCGGTGACCTCGTGTGCGACGCCATGCACCACGACCGAGCGGTAGTTGATCGAGTGGTGGAACGCAGAGCGGGCCAGCACCAGCCCGTCGACGTGGGTGACCGTCAGGCACACCGGCAGGCCCGGATCGGCCTCGCCGGTCATCCGCAACGGGCGGGAACCGGTGGACCCGTGGACGTAGAGCCGCTCGCCGATCCGGCCGTAGAGCGTGGGCAGCACCACGGGGGCGCCGTCGCGGACGAAGCCGAGGTGGCAGACGTACCCCTCGTCCAGTACTGCGTGCACGAGTTCCTTGTCGTATGACGCCCGGTCGGCGGAGCGCGTGGGCACGGTGCGGTCGGTTGGCGTGTAGGCGACGCCCCGCTGCCCCGCTGTCGCATCCGGTACGACGGTTCCCTCCATGTCGGTCCCCTCCAGCCGTGGTGATGCCCTGGTGAAATCTATTGCACTAGTGCATAATTGTGTTTGTGCTAGAAGAGTATCGGATTCAAGGGCGTGGTGCAGCCGGGATCGCGGCCGACATCGAGCGTGCAGTGGGTGCAGGGGAGCTGCGGCCGGGGCAACACCTGCCGGCCATGAGGGAGTTGGCGGCCCAGCTGGGGGTGAACCCGAACACCGTCGCGGCTGCTTACCGCACGCTGCGGGAACGCGGGGTGATCGAGACGGCGGGCCGTCGGGGCAGCCGCATCCGTCCCAGACCGGCCACCACCGCACGCGAGGAACTGCGCGTGGAGGTTCCGGCCGGGGGGTGTGATCTGGCGGCCGGCAACCCGGACCCGGCTCTGCTGCCCCGCCTGGCCCCGGCCTTCGCCGTGGCGGCCGAACGGGGGGACCGGCACCCCGTCCTCTACGGCGACGATCCCGTCGACGCGGACCTGGCCCGCATCGCCCGGGCCGAACTCGACGCCGAGGGTGTCCCCGCCGGGCCGCTCGCCGTGGTATCCGGCTCCCTCGACGCCATCGAACGCGTCCTCCTCGCACACCTCAGAACCGGTGACGCGGTAGCGGTCGAGGACCCCGGCTGGGGGAGGGCCCTCGACCTCGTCCCCGCCCTGGGGATGCGCACGATCCCCGTCGGCATGGACGATGACGGCCCCCGCGCCGACGATCTGCGTCACGCCCTGGACTCCGGCGCCCGCGCGCTGATCGTCACCAGCCGCGCGCAGAACCCGACCGGCGCATCGGTGACCGCCGCTCGGGCCCGTGCCCTGCGCGCCGTGCTGCGCGACCATCCGGACACCTTGCTGATCGAGGACGACCACGGTCACGGCATCGTGGACCTGCCGCTGCACGTGCTCGCGGGCGCCACCCGCAACTGGGCCTTCGTTCGCTCCGTCGCCAAGGCCTACGGCCCCGACCTGCGGCTCGCCGTTCTCACCGGCGACCACATCACCGTCGACCGGGTGCGGGGCCGCCAGAATCTGGGCCCTGGTTGGGTGAGCCTGCTGCTGCAGCGGGCCGTGGTCCGGCTGTGGACGGATGGCGCAGTGGACCGGGCAGCGGTGGCGCAGGCGTACCGGGCGCGCAGGGAAGCGCTGGTCGATGCGCTGGCGGAACGGGGGATCGTCGCCCACGGCCGCAGCGGGATGAACGTCTGGGTGCCGGTCTCGGACGAGACGGGCGCGGTGGCCCGGCTCCTGCAGTCCGGCTGGGCGGTTGCCCCGGGGGCCCGGTATCGGCTGAACAGCCCGCCGGCCATCCGCATCACGGTGTCGACGCTGGGCGAGGCCGACACCGGTCCCCTGGCGGAGGCGGTGGCGGCGGCCGTGCGGCCGTCCCCGGCCCGCGCCTACGGTTAGGCGCGCCGTCGGAAGGCCCCGACCTGCCGGGCGCCCTTCCGGCCCGCCTGTGTCAGCGCGGCCCCCGCAAGGATGACCAGGGCTCCCACCGGTGTCGTCCACCGCAGCGGCTCCCCGAGGATCGCCACCCCGGCTGCCGTGGCGATGACCGGAATGAAGTACGTGACCATCTGCGCAGTGGTCGGCCCGACCTCGGCGACCAGCCCGTACTGAACCAGTACGGCCAGCCCCGTCCCCAGGACGCCCAGTGCGGCGACGGCCAGCAGCGGGCCGAGTGTGAAACGGTCCGGGGGGCCAGTGAACAGCGGTGTCACCAGGGCCAGTTGCACTGTGGCCAGAAGTAGTTGTCCACCCGTCATGGACAGATGTGAGTATCCGGTCCCGGCCAGCGTCCGTCGGACGTAGATCCATCCGACCGGATAGCTCAGTGAGGCGAGCAACGCCAGCGCCGTACCCGTGGTGTCGATGCCGTGGAAGCCCTGCCAGGCGCCCAGTACGGTGAGCACGCCCAGGAAACCCAGGCCGAGGCCCGCGACGCGAACCCGGGTCGGCCGGTCCTCCGACAATGCGACCAGGGACAGGGCCATGCCCCACAACGGAGATGTCGCGTTGCAGATGCCGGCCAGTGCGGACGGGATCGTGAGCTCCGAGTAGGCGAAGAGGGAGAACGGCAGCGCGTTCAGGAAGAACGCGGCGATCGCCATGCGGCCCCACAGGCGGGCCCCGCGCGGTAGCCGCTGCCGTTTGACGGCCAGCGCCGCCATCAGCACTGCCGTACCGCACACGAGTCGTCCCAGGGTGACCTGGAACGGTGCGTACCGTTCCGTGCCCACCTTGATCAACAGGAAACTGAAGCCCCAGATCAGCGACAGTGCACCGAAGCGGAGCCGCCAGTCGAGGCGCACCCGGGGACGGGCGGGGGCGGGGGTGCGGGTCCGGGGCGCGGTAACCGTGCTCATGACCTCAACGATGAACGAGGGGATCTCGTAGCACAATCGAGAGTTAACACCTGATACCTCTTAGAATCTCTTACATGTTGAACCTCGAGCGCCTGCGCACCCTGGACGCCCTCGCCCGCCACGGCTCGGTCAGCGCGGCCGCCGACGCGCTGCACGTCACCACGTCCGCCGTCTCTCAGCAACTGGGCAAGCTGGAACGCGAGGTCGGTCAGCAGCTCCTCGCAAAGAACGGCAGGGGAGTGCGGCTCACGGACGCAGGCCGGCTGTTGTCGGAGCACGCTGCGCGCATCCTCTCGCAGGTCGAGCTCGCCGAGTCCGACCTGGAGGCGCACCGCGGCCAGGTCGCCGGTGAGCTCAGGCTGGCGGCGTTCCCGACCGCCGCGCGGGGGCTCTTTCCGGCCGCACTGGGTGCCCTGCGTTCCGCCCATCCGGGGCTGCGCGTGCGCTCCAGTGAACTGGAGCCGGAGCGGTGCATCGCCGGTGTCGTCCGTGGCGACCTCGACCTGGCGGTGGTCCTGGACTGGTACAACAAGCCGATGCCCCTGCCCGACGGCCTGGTCAAGGCGCCCCTGTTGGACGACCCGGCTGACGTCGCCATGCCAGTGGGGCACCGGCTCGCCGACCGGGACGAGGTGGACCTCACCGAGTTCGCCGAGGACGAGTGGATCACCTGGGGGGAGGGCGAGTTCTGCCACGAGTGGTTGGTGTTCACTCTGCGGTCCAAGGGCGTCGAACCGATCGTCGGCCATCGAGCCAGTGAGAGCCACACCCAACTCGGACTCGTTGCAGCCGGGTTGGGTGTGTGCATCGCACCGCTGCTGGGTCGTCACCCCATGCCCGGGGGCGTGGTCCTGGTGCCGCTCCGGCAGCACGTGCGCCGCCATGTCTACGTGGTCTGGCGTGCGGACGCCGACCGCAGACCCTCGATCCGCGCAGCGGTCGGGGCCCTGTGGATGGCGGCGCAAGAACTCGGCTGAGTCCGGTACGACGGAGCGGACCCCAGCCGGTTCCTACACTCCGCCCAGTTTCCGGAAGTCCCAGGAGACGATCTTCTCCGGGGACAGTCGCGCCCAGGCATGCCGGCCGTCGTGCGGCATCTCGTCCACGCCGAAGTTCTTGCGCGCGAACAGCGTTTCGGCCGTGTCGAGTTCGGCGCACAATTCCCCGGTACGCGGCACCTCGCCCACGAACTCCACCCGGCCGGACAGCTCGACCCCGCGCAACTGGTCGTACTCCTCCCCCGAGTCGACCACCACCGCGACCCGCGGATCGCGGCGCAACTGCGCCCAACGCCTACTGCGCACCACCGAGTACAGCCACAGCGAGGTGCCGTCCCAGGCGAACCACAGCGCGCTCACATGCGGTGTGCCGTCGGCCGAAACGGTAGCGACCCGGCAGGTGCGCTGGGCGGTGAGGAACTCGTCCAGCTCTCCCGGCGTCATCATGATCTTCCGACCCCGGCGCTGCTGAGTGACGGTCATGCGGGCCCCCTCTTCTCCCACGTCGTGCCAGAGGAACTTCCCTGTGTCGGTGATCCTCTGACATCACGTCACCGAAAGGAACAGCGCACGCTTCCGTCTGCGCGCGGATGCGGCTACCCTCACCCGCCCCGGACCTCGGCGAAAGGCGCGTGATGTCGTCGCACGAGCAACTCGGCGGACTCCTCGACCCCGCGAGCACCGTCCTGCTGACCGTCGAATGTCAGCAGGGGGTCGTCGGGCCGGAAAGCGCCCTACCCGAACTCGCCCGGGAGGTCCGGGCCTCCGGCGCCCTGCACAACATCGCCCGGCTGGTCGCCGCCGCCCACGAGACCGGTGTGCAGGTGATGCACGCCATCGCCGAGCGCCGCCCGGACGGCCGGGCCGCAAGCCGCAACGCCCGGCTGTTCCAGGCCACCGAGCGACTCCCCGTGCAGCAACTGGTCGGCAGTACCGCGGTCCGGGTCGCGCATCCGATCGAGGTCACGGATGAGGACCTGATCGTACGGCGGTTGCATGGTCTTTCCCCGATCCACGGGACCGAGGTCGATGCCCTGCTGCGCAACCTCGGCTGCCGGACACTCGTCGTCACCGGCGTCTCAGCCAACGTGGCCGTGCCCAACGCGGTGTTCGACGCCGTCAACCTCGGCTATGCCACCGTCGTCCCGGCCGACGCCGTCGCGGGGGTGCCTGCCGCCTACACGCATGCGATGATCCGCAACACGCTGGCGCTGGTCGCCACGGTCACGACCAGTGACGAGGTGCTCGGCTGCCTCAAACGGCCGCGCGAGCGGAGGTGAAGCGGATCAGGCGAGCTTGATGTCGTCCCCGGAGACGGTGATCTTCGCCGCGGGCAACGCCCGGGTCGCCGGCCCCTGTCGCACGCTGCCGTCCTCGGCGGAGAAGTGGCTGTTGTGGCACGGGCAGACGATCACGCCGTTCGCCACACTGCTCACCGCGCATCCCTGGTGGGTGCACTTGGACGAGAAAGCCTTGTACGTGCCTGCCGACGGCTGTGTGACAACGACGCCCTGGTCCTTGAATATCTTGCCGCCGCCTTCGGGGATGTCCGAGGTCTTGGCGAGTGTGGTGCCCCCGGCCGGGGAACCGCCGTCCTGCGCGGAACCCTTGGCCCCGGTAGTTCCCGCGGAACCTGTCGTGCCGGAGGGAGCGGATCCGGAGTCCATGGCGTTGGAGGAGGCGTCGCTTGAACCGCAGGCGGTCAGTGCGGCGGCGAGCCCCGCCGCTCCGGCTGCCGCCATGACGGTACGGCGGGCCGGTCCCGCCGCGGGTTGGGGCGATGCGCAGGTCATGTGGGGGTTTCCTTTCGCGGAACGTGTCGTGATCCGCCATGGGGTACGTCCAGGGGACGGTGGCCGTTCAGGCGGGCACCCAGATCCTTTGCCTCTGGCGGTACCGAGGCCGCGAGCCCGGCTGCCGGCCGGCTGGGAGCGGGGTACCGCCGCACGCCGGCAGCCTGAGGTGGTGCTCAAGGATGCCGCTGCCACCCGCTACAGCGTGGCAGGCCTCCATCGGGAAGGGAGCACCTTAGCCGGACGTAGCTGCACGATGCGGAACACGGAAACCCGTACGGGTCCGGACGGGAGGAGACTCTGGTGGCATGACTTCCCCCGAACAGATCCACCGTGAGGTCCGCCTCAGCGGCTGGCCTACTCAGTGCGGAAGCGGTGGCAACGGCAGCGGCAACCCCGGCAGGCCGTCCATACTGGTTGCGATGTACTCCTTATTCTGGAAGTAAACGTCGAGCGGCTCATCGGACTCGCGCGCGACGCGTGCAGCGGGGCGGTCCTCGTCATAGGCCATGAACGGGACCGCGTACCCGCAAGCGTCGCGGATCTTCTCAGCGGTCATGACAATGATCGCGCGTAGGCCGTGCAGGGTCGCGTCGATGTCCGGGAAGTACCCCATCAGCTCCGCCCAACGCGCATCGTGGTGGAAGACCGGCTCTCCGCGGCCATGCACGCGCACGATGTTGGGCGGACCGTCGAAGGCGCACCGCATCAGGGTGATACGGCCGTTCTCGCGCAGATGGGCGATCGTTTCAGCCTTGCTGCCGGCGAAGTCAAGGTAAGCCACGGTGAGTTCGTCAAGCACGGCGAACGAGCCGTTCAAGCCCTTGGGAGAAACATTGACGATACCGCTGCCATCCAGTGGCGCCGTTGCGGTGAAGAAGATGTGCTGCGTCTCGATGAAGGAACGCAGTCTGTCGTCTGTCCGCTCGTAGATCTTTCCCTTATGCCGATTATGGCAGGACAATGGTCCCTTCGACCCGACAGAAGACAGGTATCACACGCCAGGGGGATCGACCACCGCCAGCCCGGAACACGATCAACCAGACCGCATGAGCGGCGCTTCGCACCTGATCCGCAGGTCTTGACGATTGCTCCGCAGCGGTCACACAGGTGCGGCCATCACCTTCGAGTGCGGCTCTGACTCTGTACACCGCTCTGGTCGAGGATGGCCGCGAGTGAACGCACCGTAGGGTTGCTGTAGAGGGCACGCAACGGTAGAACGGGAATGTCTCGGTTGCGGGCCTCCGCGGCGAGTTGTACTGCGGACAGGGAATTTCCGCCCAGTTCGAAGAAGTTCTCGTCAAGCCCGACGGGGACCCCCAGAATGTCCTGCCAGAGGGCCACTA
Organism: Streptomyces pluripotens; assembly: GCF_000802245.2. Lineage (NCBI taxonomy): Bacteria > Bacillati > Actinomycetota > Actinomycetes > Kitasatosporales > Streptomycetaceae > Streptomyces > Streptomyces pluripotens. Next base: position 777,836 of record NZ_CP021080.1, on the reverse strand, counting down.
GACGGGCTGCCAGACCAGATGCCTGCCTGTCATCGGTGGCAGTGCGGGTTTCTATCACTGGGGGCGGGAGGCGGCGGGTGTCGAGTTTGCCATTGACGGTCAGGGGCAGCGAGTCGAGTGCAGTGACGGTAGTGGGCACCATGAACGCCGGGAGAAGTCCGGCCGCGCGTTGGCGCACAGGCTCAACGTCACCGTTTGCGGCGGGGGCCAGGACCACGTAGGCGTCGATGCGTGTGCGAGCGGCGCCGCCGTCCTGGTCACCACCGAGGACCACGGCGCAGGAGGTGACCCCGGGGGCTTCGAGCAGGACGTTGCGGATCTCGTCCAGCTCGATTCGGAACCCGCGGAGCTTGACCTGGTTGTCCAGCCGTCCCAGGTGCTCCAGCCGGCCGTTGGGAAGGAGTCGGCCTCGGTCGCCACTGCGGTACATCCGACCGACAGCGAAGGGGTCGGTGACGAAACGCTCGGCCGTCAGTTCAGGTCGGTTCCAGTACGTGAGTGCTACTCCTACGCCTCCGACGTAGATCTCTCCGGGTGCTCCGGGCGGAAGGATGCGTCCGTGCTGGTCGAGGACGTACACGTGCCATCCGGGAAGGGGCTGCCCCACCGACCTGGTTCCGCTGAGCACTTCGTCGCGCCGGATGGTCTGTGCCGTCACGTGCACCGTGGTCTCGGTGATGCCGAACATGTTGACCAGCCGGCACTCTGACTCGGGGTAGCGGTCGAGCCAGCCGCTGAGGCTGGCAGTGTCCAGGGGCTCGCCTCCGAAGATGACCAGCCGCACCGGGAGTTTCGTGCTCTGTTCCCGGTCGGCGGCCGCCAGCTGGGCGAAGGCGGACGGGGTCTGGCTCAGGATGCTCACCTGCTCCCGGACGAGGAGTCGGTGGAACTCCTCCGGGGAGCGGGAGTCCCAGTAGGGCACGACGACCACGCGGGCCCCGGTCAACAGGGCTCCCCAGATCTCCCAGACGGAGAAGTCGAAAGCACCGGAGTGGAAGAACGTCCACACGTCGTCGCTGGTGAGTCCGAAGTCGCGCCGCGTTGCGTCCATGAGGGCGATGACGTTGTGGTGCGGTACGACGACGCCCTTGGGCCGGCCCGTGGAGCCTGAGGTGTAGATGATGTAGGCGGGTGATTCCGGCCCGCGTTCCGGAGCCGGGGGTCCGGGCGTCGTCGCTCCGGTTGCGTCAAGGGCGTCGGGTGTTAGCAGGCTGGCCGATACCCCGGCGATCTCGGTGAGCTCGGTGATGACGGTGGTGAGTCCGGCGTCCTCGATGGTCTGGGCGAGACGCGCGGCCGGATAGGCGGGGTCCATGGGCACGTAGACGGCGTCGGCGAGCAGGACGGCCAGCAGACAGACGATGAAGTCGGCTGACCGCTCAAGACAGATGCCGACGTGGTCTCCGGGTGTCACGCCCTGCGTCCGCAGCCCGGCCGCAAGCCGTGCCGCCCGGGCGTGGAGCTGATGGTAGGTGAGCTCGTCCGTGCCGTGGGTGATGGCGATCGCCTCGGGGGAGCGTGCTGCCTGCTCGGCGAAGGCGGAGTCGATTCTGTCGGGCTGCCACCGCAGCGCGGTTCGTGCCCGGCCGAGTGCGGCGACGGCTTCTCGTTCTGCGGTATCGAGGAGGTCCGCATTGTCAGGGACTGCGTCTGCCGGCTGCCGGGAGATCCAGGCGTGGACGCGGGCGACCTGGACGGCGAAACGCCGGGCCGCTGCGTCGCCCACCATGTCTGGCTGACGGTGTGCTTCGAGCCGCAGGATCCCGCCCGGATCACGTCGGGGAACCAGGGTGACCGGAAACGGCGCGGTCTGGCAGGGAAGGTACCCTTCGGGAGCCTCCGGCAAGACACCCACCAGTACGCCGCCCCCGTAGGCTCGCGAAGCCGGTGCCCCGCGCTGACCACTGTGGTAGCGCAGGGCAGGCTCAGTGAGCAGCTGTCGCGCGCGTTCCAGCAGGTCTCCGATTCGCTGTGTGCCGGTGAGATCGCCGGAGAAGAGAGCGCCGAACTCGAAGGCCCCCAGGACGTCGTCGGGCCGGCCGGGATCCACGGACAGCGCGGCGACCACCGGTCTTCCCTGATCCTCATATCGCCCGAGAACGATTGCTGTTGCCACCAGGAGCGCGGCCTGTGAGTCCTCGACCACGTGGTCGAGTTGAGCCGCGTGCACGTCGCCGGACGGGCCGGCTGGCACGTCATCGCCGGGATCAGGCGCGCCCCAGGCGGGGTTGGTGCCGAACGCGGCGTTCTGGAGCTCTTCGCGGTCGCTCTCCTTGACCGCGTCCGGCCAGGAGGGGCGGGCCGCGGTGACGTGGGACAGGCCATCCCCGCACGCCAGGGCTTCCGCGGCTGCCCGAAGCGAGGTTGCGTCAAGAACGCTGCGGTGACTGACGAGTACGAGATCGCAGGCCCGGTCGGCGTAGCGCAGCAGCACGGCACGGAGCGGCGGGCACCCGGACGTGCCTGGGTCGAGCGCACGGTGCAGTTCGGCATGGAGCCGGCGGCGGGCAAGCGGCGAATCGGACGTGTGAGGGACGTCCTCGCACCAGAATCCCTGCGCGGAGGCGCGTGGAGGGTCGTGCAGTTCAGCAATGCCACGTATCAGCGCACTGGCCGACTTCCCGATATCGGGCCCGTTCGCGCCCTCTGGTAGTCGAACGTGCCATGCGTGACAGTGCGCGGACGTCGCGTTCTCGTTCACGGGAAGCGGTGATGTGGTGCCAGAGAGCACGGCTGAATCCCCCGAGATAAGCCGGAATTTCACTAGATATGCGAATCGGAAGGCTCTGCAGCATTGAATCGGAACTGCAGCGAGACGGTGTAGAGAAACGCCACCGCAACGCCTCGAAGAAATAGAGAACCCCGGCGATCATCTCTGCGCACTACGTGGGGTGTCAACAGATTATTTTGCGTCACACTCGGCTGTCCGTAGATTGCGGCATGCCTGTACGACTTAGCCTCCAAAAAGCCTCAATGGAGGGCGGAACGAACCCGGAACCGGATCGGCGCGGCCTGGAATGGTGTCTAAAACCGAACGCCAGCGGCCTATCGTGATCCATGTCACATTGATCATGCGCCGTTGAATTGTGCAGCATCTAATATCTGCCAAGCGCAGGTCGCTGGGCGAGATGGGCCAGGTTGCATATCGCTGAAAACTCGGCGTCGTGGCCTCGCCATCCGAGGGAACCGGTATGTCGAGTGAGAAGGGGCCAGGTGTTCACCAATCCGTTTGACGACGGCCAGCCGGGGGCATTCCTCGTACTTGTCAATCATGAGAATCAGCACTCCCTCTGGCCCGCCGAGACGCCTGTTCCGGGCGGGTGGGCGGAAGTGAGCCGGGGCGCCCGGCAGGAGTGTCTGGATTATGTCGAGTCCCATTGGACCGATATGCGTCCGTCCGGGCTCATCGAAGCACCGCCACACTGACGCTTCACACCGCCGTCTCCAGGCGCCACGCAGCGCGGCCTGGTGCACGGCTTCTCCTTCATAGTCCTGGCAGCCAAAAGCGGGGGAGCCAGTTCCAGTGTCAAATCCATCCACGGATACCTCCGTGCCCTCGGGCGCCGGGTATTTGCCGTCCGTCTCGCTCGATGCGTACCTGGCGCACGCCGCCGCCGAGCACCCGGGCCTGCACGAGCTGATCGACCCCGCGCGGGCACGATCGCCCCGCCTGCTGTCAGCGCTGGTGTCGGTCACGAACGAGTTCGACTCCGATGAGACCGGCCGCGGCGACTCCTACCGCCGGGCACAGCGGGATGCTTCCGTACGCTGGACCGGGGCCCGGCACCTACTGCGGCTGGCCACCCGTTCCGACTCGCCGGGCGACGTGACGCTCCTGGACGTTCTCGGGGGCGACGGCACCATCGCGCGCGCGGTTGCCGACCGCGCCGACAGCCGCCTGGCCAAGCTCTCCATCATCACCGGCGACATCTCTGGCGAGATGGTGGCGCGGGCACTCGCCCTGGGCCTGCCCGCAGTGCGCCAGTCCGCGGACGCCCTGGTGCTCAGGGACTGCTCGGTCGACGCGGCTCTCCTGGCGTACGGCACGCACCACATCGCTCCCGCTGACCGCCCGCAAGCCGCCAGCGAAGCGGTGCGCGTGGTCAAGCCCGGTGGGAGAGTCGTCCTTCACGACTTCGATACGACCAGCCCAATGGCCAGGTTCTTCACCGAGGTCGTTCATCCGTACTCGGCGGCCGGCCACGACTACGCCCACTTCTGCCGTGCCGAACTGGCCGCGCTCTTCGACGGGTTGCCCGTCACGGCCACCATCGTGGACGTGTACGACCCCCTCATCGTCGAGGCAGAGGACCGCGAGACGGCCGCCGCCCGTATGTGCCAGTACATCGCCGACATGTACGGCGTGCAGCGTGTGTTCGCCGCGCACCGCGACACCGCCGCATCGTGGACCTTCATCGAAGAGTTCTTCGATCACACCCGCTATGTGTCCGGGCTGCCGGACGTCCAGCCCGGGGCGCCTCTCCAGCCGGTCCTGCGCGAGGCCGCCGACCGCTGGTTCGCCGAAGTCCCCCGCATGGCGGTCGTTGCCGTGGCCGAGAAACGAGCATGACGATGCAGCCGATCTACGTTCCCGACCTCCTGCGTGCTGCCGACGCCGTACCTGAAGGCACCCCTGCCGTCCTCAGCGCCGACGGTGAGCTCTCGTACCGCGACCTGTGGGACCAGGTCGCCGCGGTCGCCCGCCAGCTGCGCAGCGTCGGCGTCGAGCCCGGCGATCACGTCGCTCTCTACCTGCCGCGTTCCGCCGGCTATGTGAGCGCGCTCATCGCCGTCATGACCATCGGTGCCGTCGCCGTTCCCATGGACCCCGAATTCCCCGCCGACCGCCTCGTGCAGGTCATCGCGGCGGCCAAACCGCGGGTGATCCTCCGCGAGGACGACAACCACCCTGCCGCGCTCGGCCCCGCGGCGTGGCTGGCTGTGGAAACCCAGTGCCGTCCCGGTGACGCGGAAAGCCTTGCTGCCGCCACCTGGCGCGAGCGGCCCGCGCGGGAGCAGACCGCGGTGATCCTTTTCACCTCCGGCTCCACCGGCCGTCCCAAGGGCGTGCGGCTCCACCACGCCGGGCTGTGCAACCGCCTGGAGTGGGGCCACCAGCACTACCGCATGGCGCAGGACGACCGTGTCCTGCACAAGGCATCCCACGCCTTCGACGCCGCGATCCACGAGATCTTCTCTCCGCTGATCGCCGGCGGCACCCTGGTCATCGCCCCGCCGGGACTGCAGTTCGACAGCCTCGGCATCGTCCGCCTCATCCAGGAGGCCGAGGTCACCACAGCCCATTTCGTGCCCTCCGTACTGCGGTACGTCCTCGACGAGGACGAACTCGCGTACTGCACCTCGCTGCGCCGCGTCTTCTGCGGTGGCGAGGCACTGGACATGACGCTCGTGCGGCGGTTCCGCAGCCTGCTGCCCGCCGAGCTGTACAACGGGTACGGGCCCACCGAGACCTCGGTCAACGCCACCTACTGGGACTGCAGCGAGCCCTACGACGGGGACATCGCGCCCGTCGGCCGGCCGATCGGCAACGTCGCGTGCCACATCCTCGGCGAGGACCTGGCTCCGGTGCCCGCGGGGGAGACCGGTGAACTGTGGATCTCCGGTATCGGCGTGGGCGGGGGCTACCTCGATGACGACGCTCTGACCGCCGAACGGTTCCGGCCCGACCCGTTCGCCTCCAACGGGACGCTGATGTACCGCACCGGCGACAGGGTCAGACAGGCGGACGCCGGCTACCTGGAGTTCCGCGGCCGCATCGACGACCAGGTCAAGGTTCGTGGCGTCCGGGTCGAGCCCGAGGAAGTCGGCACGGTCATCCGGCGCCACCCGTTGGTCCACGATGCTGCCGTCGTGGGCCTGCCCGACGGCAGCGACGGCGTACGCCTGGTCGCCTACGTGGCCGCCAAGCCCGTCCACTCGCCCCTCGTCGGCGGCCTCAGCCGCACCGAACTGCCCAACGGCCTGGCCGTGGCCACGCCGTCTCCGGATGAAGCGCTGTTCCTGTACCGGCAGATCTTCGAAGAGGACGAGTACGCCCGCTTCGGCCTGCGGATCAGCACGGACGCGGTCATCGTGGACGTCGGAGCCAACATCGGCCTGTTCTCCCTGTGGGCAGCACGCCAGGCCGACGGTGTCCGCGTCGTCGCCGTCGAGCCGAACCCCGACACGCTTCCCTACCTAACGGCGAACCTGAAGCTGAACGGGGTCTCGGCCGACCTCGTCCCGATGGCGGTCACCGACCGGTCCGGAACCGCGACCCTCACCTCGTTTCCGCAGCTCAGCTACCTCTCCGGACTGGGACCAGACCGTGAGGCGGCGGCCGCGGAGCTCGTGCAGTCGCACTACCGCACCGCCGGTGCCGGGGGCACCGGCACGGCGAACGAGACCGAACTCGCCCAGCTGCGCCAGGACACCGAACGCCGTCTGGCCGCCGCCAGGCACCAGGTACCCACCACCGACCTGTCCACGATCTTCGACCGTTTCGAACTCGACGCCGTAGACCTCCTGAAGATCAACACCGAGGGCGCCGAACTGGACGTGCTGCGCGGTCTGCGACCTGAGCACTGGCCCCGGGTACGCCAGGTATGCCTGGAGGTCGAGCGCGCCAGCACCGTCGGCCCGGACATTCGGAAGATCCTCACCAACGCCGGGTTCAGCCTGTACGAGATCGACGACTGGAACGTCGACACCACCGCCGACGTCACCTACGTGTACGCCACCCGCGAGACCCACGGGACACCCCCCGCCGCCCGTGTACGTGAGGCACACAAGGGGCCCGGCCTGCTGACAGCCCGCGAGATCCGCCGGCACGCGGCAGCGCATCTGCCCTCCGCCATGCAGCCGTCCCAGGTGGTCTTCGTCGAGAACCTGCCCCGGCTCCCCAACGGGAAAGTCGCCAAGCTGCAACTGCCGGCCCCGCCCGCCATCCCGGCGCCTGCCGCCGACACCCCCGCCGACGGCATCACGGAACAGCTGCGGGAACTGTGGCGCGAGGTCCTCTCCGTCGACGCAGTCGGGGACGACGACGACTTCCTCAGCCTCGGCGGACACTCACTGCTCGCCCTGCGCGTCACCGCCCGGGCCCGGAGCATTGTCCACACCGACGCCACGCCCAGCGCGTGCCTCAAGGCACCGACCTTCGCCGAGTGGCTCGCCGAGGTCCTGCACCACGCCCCTGCCGTGAAGGGCTGAGCCATGGAGACCTTCCGGCCCCTGTCGGACATGCAGCAGTCCATGCTGGTCCACGAAATGCTCGCCGACCGCCCGATGTACACGATGCCGCTCTGCTTCCGCATCGTGGGCCCGCTCGACGTCACACGCTTGGAGCGGGCCGTACACCGCGTCATCCGACGCCACCCGGTGCTCGCCGCGACGTTCCAGGACGGCAGCGCCGTCCCCTTGGAGCCGTCCGCGCCGCTGCCGGCCCTGACCCGCACCCGCTGCGCGTCCGACGCGGGCGACGTGCTGAGCCTGCTTGCCGACTGGTGGGACACACCGTTCGACCTGACCACCGAACCCCCCGTCCGGGCCCGCCTCCTGTCCGACCCGTCCAACGGCATCCACCATCTCGCGCTTGCCGTGCACCATGTGGCCGGAGACAGCTGGTCCCTTGCCCTCCTGGCCGACGACCTCGGCCAGGCATACGCCGCAGAGACGGACGGCCCCGATTTCACCAGCATGGCGCCGGACTTCTTCGACCACGCCGAACGCGAGCACGCACACCCCGCGGACATCGCCTGGTGGAAGGAACATCTTGACGGCGTGCGCCCCGGCGAGGCGCCTCGCACCAGCCCGCCGGAGGAATCCGAACTCGGTAGGTTCCTCGCCCACGACCTGTTGCTCGGCGCATCCGAGACCCGGGCCGTGCGCCACCTCTCCCGGACCTGCCAGGTCTCACCTGCCGTCATCCTGTTCACGGCGGTCAGTGCAACCCTCGCCGGGAACGGGCCCGCCCACGACGTCGTCGTGGGCATGCCTGTCGCCGTCCGCGACAGCCAGGACCTCCAGAACACCATCGGCCCCCTGCTCAACACCCTGCCGGTGCGCACCCGGTGGCCGGACACACTTCCACCCGCCCGAGTCGTCGAGCAGCACGCCCAGGCGATTGACGCCGCCCTCGACCACAAGGACGTCCCCTACTCCCGCATCCTGCGCGCCGCAGCCGTCCACGGGGCACACGGAGCAGCACCGCTGTTCCTGCACCTGGTCAATGTGGACGTGGCGGTTCCCCGGCTGCGCCTGCCGGCCCTGCGCACGACGTACGTCCCCATCCCGCCCCGCTGGGCCAACGTCCCCGCCCTGTGGGAATTCACCTGGGGCACCGTCGGCAACATCCGCGGCACCCTTCGCGTCTGCGCGGACGCCTTCACCGACCAGGACGCCCGCTGGCTGCTCGACGCCTTCCAGGGCTCACTGGCCCACTTCACCTCCGCCCTGACCTGACGTCGACCCCAACGCATCGCTACGAATACGAAGGGGACCCCCGTGTCTTCCATGCCCTCCATGGGCCCCGAGCCCCGTACCGCCCACGAAGAGATCCTCCGCAAGCTGTTCGCCGAAGTGCTGGGCACGCCGGAGACCGCCGGCGACGAGAACTTCTTCGAGGCCGGCGGCGACTCGCTGCTCGCCATGCGGCTGATGGGCCGCATCCGCCAGACCGTGGGCCACGGGATCCACCTCCGCAAGTTCTTCGAGGCTCCCACGCCGGAGGGCGTGGCCCTGGCCTTGGCCCAGGCCACGGCCCCGCCCGCGCCGAAGGGCCCCGCTCTGGCGGACACCGCCGTCCCCCACCGCATCCCGCTGTCACCCGCCCAGCAGCGCCTGTGGTTCCTCGCCCAGTTGGAGGGCCCCAGCCCCCGCTACAACATGCCGGTCGGCCTGCGACTGCGGGGGCCGGTCGACGCCGCCGCCCTGCGGGCTGCCCTCGGCGACATCGTGGCCCGTCACGAACCCCTGCGGACCGTGTTTCCGCAGGACGACGGCGTGCCGTTCCAGGAGATCCGCCCGGCCACCGATGAGCCACCCGTCTTCGCTCACCGCCATGTCCCGCCGGCCGACCTGACCGCGGCGATGCTCGCGGCGACCGGCGAGGCCATCGACATCACCCGTGACGTTCCGCTGCGGACTTGGCTGCTCACCCTCACCGACAGCGGCACACCGCACGGCCCGGACCAGACTCCCGGCCCGGACGATGCGACCGAACACGTCCTGGTCCTCGTGCTTCACCACATCGCCGCCGATGGCTGGTCCGTGGATCCGCTGCTGCGCGACCTGGCAGCCGCCTACGCAGCCCGGCAGGACGGCAGGACGCCCGAGTTCTCCCCGCTCCCCGTCACCTACGCGCAGTTCAGCACCTGGCAGCACCACGCCCAGGCCGACGACGACTCCGGCGACGGGGCCCTGCGTAAGCAACTGGCGTTCTGGCGCGAGGCCCTCGCCGGCCTTCCCGACCGGATCACGCTGCCGCTGGACCGCCCCCGGCCCGGCGTACCCTCGCACCACGGCGCCAGCGTCACCTTCACGGTCGACAGCGACCTCCACACCCGCCTGCTCGCCATGGCCAAAGAACACCAGGCGACCGTGTTCATGGTCCTGCAGGCCGCGCTGGCCGCGGTCCTGACCCGCTACGGGGCGGGCGAGGACCTTCCGATCGGCTCGCCCGTTGCAGGCCGATCCGACGACCTCCTGGACGAACTGGTCGGGTTTTTCGTCAACACGCTCGTGCTGCGTACCGACACCTCGGGCGACCCGACCTTCGCAGAACTCCTCGACCGAGTCCGCACCACCGACCTGGCTGCCTTCGCCCACCAGGATGTTCCCTTCGACCGGGTGGTCGAAGAAGTCAACCCGGAACGCTCAAGGTCCGCGAACCCCCTCGTCCAGGTGGCGCTCGCTTTCATCGGCCAGTCGGCGGGCCCGACCGACCTGCCGGGCCTGCCGCGCGCAGCCCTGTTCGACGTCCCCACCCAGGTGGCCAAGTTCGACCTGGTCCTCAATGTCCGGGAACACACAACCGACGGTCGTCCGTGCGGCCTTGCCGGCTTCCTGGAGTACGCCACGGACCTGTTCGACGACGACAGCGCCCGGCGGCTCGTCGGCGCGGTGCTCCGTGTCCTAGCTCAGGCAGCCGACGACCCGGACCGGCGCATCGGGCAGCTTGACCCGGCCGGCGCACAGGACCGGGCGCGCACGCTTGCCCTCGGCACTGGTGCAGAGCCCGGCGCCCGCGCCACCGTTGTGGATCTCTTCGCCGCCCAGGTCCGCCACACGCCCGACGCGCCGGCCCTGTTCAGCGCCGGGCAGGAGATCACCTACGCGGACCTCGACGCCCGTTCCACCGCGCTGGCCCACGGCCTCGCCGAGCTCGGGGTCGGGCCGGACGCCCCGGTGGCCGTCCTCATGGAGCGCTCCCCGGAACTGGTCGTGGCTGTGCTGGCGGTCCTCAAGGCAGGCGGCGCCTACGTCCCGCTGGACCGACGCCATCCCGCGGCCCGGCTGAGCGAGATCGCCGAGATCACCCGAGCCCGGGTCCTGCTGGTGGACGACGCTTCCTCCACGGTGACCTTCGACCACGACATGAAGCCTGTCCTGGTCACCCCCGGCCCCGCCATCGATCGCGGTGAGCGGCAGCTGCCGCGCGCTTCGGACCCCGACCACCTGGCCTACGTGATGTTCACCTCCGGCTCCACGGGTGCGCCCAAGGGCGTGGCCGTCACCCACGCCGACATCACCGCGCTCGCCACCGACAGCGCGTTCCGCGGCCCGACCCACCGCAGAGTGCTCCTGCACTCCTCCCCGGCGTTCGACGCCTCCACCTACGAGTTGTGGGTACCGCTACTGAACGGCGGCTGCTGCGTCCTCGCCCCGCCTGGTGCACTGGACGTCGCCGCTCTTGCCGCAGTCATCGCGTCCGGCCAGGTGAGCGCCATGTGGCTCACCGCGGCGCTGTTCGCACTCGTCGTTGAGGAGGCCCCCGCCGAACTCGGCTCGCTCCAGGAGATCTGGGCCGGAGGCGAAGCCGTGTCCGCGACGGCAGTCAGCACACTGCGCGAACGCTTCCCCGCCATACAGTTCGTCAACGGATACGGGCCCACCGAGACCACCACGTTCGCCGCCCGATGGGCCCTGGACGCTGATGAGCCGGTCCCCGCCGTGCTGCCCATCGGCAGCCCGCTCGACGGCATGCAGGCCTACATCCTCGACGCCCGGCTGCAGCCCGTACCGCTCGGGGCCACCGGAGAACTGTACGTAGCGGGCGCCGGCTTGGCCCGCGGATACCTGGGGCTCCCGGGGCTGACGGCCGAGCGGTTCGTCGCCGACCCGTTCGGACAGCCAGGCACACGGATGTACCGCACCGGCGATCTCGCCCGCTTCAACAGCCAGGGCGAACTGGAGTTCGCCGGCCGTGCTGACGAACAGGTGAAGATCCGCGGGTTCCGCATCGAACCCGGCGAGGTCCAGGCAGCCGTGGAGGCCGACCCGGCGGTGGCGCGAGCCGCCGTCATCGTCCGGGAGGACCGGCCCGGCGACAAACGACTGGTGGCCTACACCGTTGCGGCCGAGAGCACGTCACCGGCCGGCATGGGCGCGCTGAGTGCTCGCCTGCGGGACCGGCTGCCCGCCTATCTGCTCCCCGAGGTCGTCGTCCTGGACGAGCTGCCCCTGACGGTGAACGGGAAGCTGGACCGCACCGCACTCCCGCAGCCCGAGCGGACGGCTCACGCCGGGCTGGCTCCGGCGCGCACCGCGCGCCAGGAGATCCTGTGCTCGCTCTTCGCTGAGATCCTCCAACGGGAAGTGGACGTCGACGACGACTTCTTCGCCCTGGGCGGCCACTCCCTGCTCGCCATGCGCCTCATCAGCCGCATCCGCACGGCTCTCGACACCGACGTCGACCTCGGCTCGTTCTTCAACGCCCCCAGCCCCGCAGGAACAGACCGTCTGCTGACGGTGGCCGGCAGCGACAGCGCCCACCTCCGGCCCGAGCTGGTGGCGGGCGAACGGCCTGCTCAGGTACCGCTGTCCTTCGCCCAGCAGCGTCTGTGGCTCATCAGCCGCATCGACGGACCGAGTCCCACCTACAACATCCCGCTCGCCCTCCGTCTGCACGGCGCCATCGACGCGGAAGCCCTGCGTGAGGCACTTGGCGACGTGATGCGCCGTCACGAGACGCTCCGCACGGTGTTCCCCGAGTCGAACGGCGCAGCACATCAGGTCGTCCTTTCCCCAGACGTCGCCCCGCCGGTCCTGGTGACCGTCGTCGTCGGCCGGGACGCCCTGGACGACGAGATCGGTCGCGCTGCCCGGCACGTCTTCGACATCGGCTCGGACGTGCCCCTGCGGTGCACCCTCTTCGAGGTCGACGGGAGCGACGACGAGTACGTTCTGCTGGTCCTGCTGCACCACATCGCCGGTGACGGCCTGTCCATGCGACCGCTGCTGAGCGACCTGGCCGAGGCCTATGAGGGCCGCAGCAGCGGTAGCGCTCCCGCATTCACGGCGTTGCCGGTGCAGTACGGCGACTACACGCTGTGGCAGCGCACCCTGCTCGGCGACGACCGCGACGCGGGCAGCGTGCAGTCCCGGCAGCTCACGTTCTGGCGCGAGGCCCTGGACGGAGTTCCGCAGCAGCTCGATCTGCCCCTCGACCGGCCGCGGCGGGCCACCGCCGGCCACCAGGGAGCCACGGTGGAGGTCGCACTTGACGCGGACCTGCAGCAGCAGCTTCTTGATCTGGCCCGGCGCACCGGCACGACCTTGTTCATGGTGCTCCAGAGCGCGGTCGCCACCATGCTGAAGCGGTCAGGCACCGGCGACGACATTCCCCTGGGCACCGTGGTCGCCGGACGGTCGGAGGCCGGGCTCGATGATCTGGTCGGGTTCTTCGTGAACACGCTCGTGCTGCGTACCGACACCTCGGGCGACCCGACCTTCGCCGAGCTGCTCGGCCGGGTCCGGGCCACCGACCTTGCGGCGTTCGCGCACCAGGACGTGCCCTTCGACCGGATCGTGGAGGAGCTCCGGCCTGAACGCTCCCTGGCCTGGCACCCGCTGTTCCAGGTCTTCCTCGCTCTCGACGACGGCTTCATCGACCGTGCCCCGAGCTTCGCTAGCGCCGGCACGCAGCTGCTTCCGCTCACCACCGACACTGCGAAGTTCGACCTGTCCATCGACTTCGCGAGCCGCCGCGATCACGACGGTCTGCCCGCCGGCCTGCACATGGTGTTCGAGTACGCCACCGAGCTGTTCGACCACGCGACCGTGGCTACCATGGGCAGACGCCTGGTGGCGGTCCTCCGGCACGCGGTCGCGGATCCCGACCGGCCCATCGGATCCTTCGACCTCCTGAACGACGACGAGAAGCGGCTGCTGCTCGACGACTGGAACGGCCTTCCCTCGGCGGAGCAGCCCATCGACCTTCCCGGCCGCGTACGGGCTCTGGCCGCCAACCGCCCGGGTGCCGCCGCCGTCTCCGATGACCGCACCACCCTCACCTACCGCGAAGTCGCCAACCGCGCCGGGGCGGTAGCCGGATCCCTTGCAGCCGTCGGCGCAGGGGCGGACACCCTGGTCGCCGTGCTGTCCACACGCAGCACCTGGTTCGTGACTGCCGCGCTGGGCGCGCTGGGCACCGGCGGCGGCTACATGCCGCTCGACCCGGGCATCCCGGCCGCCCGAGCCGCCGGGATGCTGTGTGACGCCGATGTGCGCTTCCTGCTGGCCGCGCCCGATCTCCTCGGCCTGGCCGGCGAGATCATCGCCGCGTGTGGCGACCATGCGGTCACGCTGGTGACCGTCGACGACACGGCTACCGCGCCGCCCCCGGTGACGGTGGAGCCGGAGGCGATCGCCTACTCGGTGTTCACCTCCGGCTCGACCGGCCGTCCCAAGGGTGTCCTGGTGCCGCACCGCGGCCTGTCGAACCACCTGCGCGCCGTCGTCGACCTGTACGGACTCGACGAGAGTGACACCATCGCCTTCAACGCCCCGCTGACCTTCGACGTCTCCATCTGGCAGACCCTCACCCTGTTCCTGCCCGGCGGCCGTGTCCACGTCTTCGACGACGACACCACCCGCGACCCCCTGGACATGATCCGCGCCGTGGCCGCACACGGAATCACGGTGCTCCAGATCGTGCCCGCCGTCCTGCGGGCGGTGCTCGACCTCCTGGACGACGACGAGGCCTGCGTCGACCTCCTCGCCGGGCTGCGCTGGATGCTCGTCCACGGCGAGGAACTGCCACCCGACCTCGTCACCCGCTGGTACAAACGGCATCCAGGCATCCCCCTGGCCAACGTCTACGGTCCGGCCGAGTGCTCCGATGACGTGTCGATCGCCGTCATCGAACCCGGCTCCCTGGCCGGAGGATCCCGCGCCCCGATCGGCACCCTGCTGACCAACACCCGCGCCTACGTACTGGACGAGCACCTGCGCCTGCTGCCCGCCGGCGTCACCGGCGAGCTGTACGTCGCCGGGGCCGGCCTCGCCCGCGGATACGCCCGCAACCCCGCCCTGACCGCCGAGCGGTTCATCGCCGACCCCTACGGCGAGCCGGGCACCCGGATGTACCGCACAGGCGATCTGGCGCGCTGGAACCACCACGGGGTCCTGGAGTTCGTGGGCCGCGTGGACCACCAGGTGAAGATCCGCGGCTTCAGGGTCGAGCCGGGCGAGGTCCAGGCGGTCGTCGATGCCGACCACGCCGTCCGGCACAGCACCGTCCTCGTGCGCGAGGACCAGCCCGGCGACAAACGCCTGGTGGCCTACGTCGTCCCCGACCGGGGCCGCGAACAGGAGCTCTCGCCCGATGTGTTGCGGCGCCGGGTGGCGGGCGCCCTGCCCGCGTACATGGTGCCGGCCGTGGTCGTCTTGGAGGAGTTGCCGCTGACCGTGAACGGCAAGATTGACCGCAAGGCCCTGCCCGCACCGGAGGTGTCCTCCCGCGCGACGACCGTGGCCGCACGCACACCGCGCGAGGAACGGGCATGCGCGCTGTTCGCCGAGGTCCTCGACCTGCCCGACGTGGACGTCGACGACGACTTCTTCGCCTTGGGCGGGCACTCCCTGCTCGCCATGCGGCTGGCCGGCCGGATCCGGGCCGACCTGGCCATCGACGTGTCCGTCCGGAGCCTGTTCCAGACGCCCACCCCCCGAGGCCTGCTCGGAGGCGTCACCGGCGGCGGTGACTTCGATGTCCTGCTGCCTCTGCGCCCGGCCGCCGGCCACCGGCCGCTCTTCTGCGTCCATCCCGCGACCGGCCTGGCCTGGAGCTACCTAACCCTCGCCCGTCAGCTGCCTGCCGAGGTGCCGGTGTACGGCCTCCAGACGCCGGGCCTGGCCGACGCGGCCGAACGACCGGCCGGCTTCGGTGAGATCACCGACCGCATGGCGCAGGAGATCCGGACGGTCCAGCCCCAGGGCCCCTACCGGCTGCTCGGCTGGTCTCTGGGCGGCAACATCGCCCACGCGGTCGCCACACGACTGCGCGCGGGCGGAGCCGAGGTGGAACTGCTGGCGTTGGTGGACTCCTATCCCGGAGCAACCTGGCCGTACCCAGGCCTGGCCACCCCCGAGCAGTGGGACGAGTTCGCCCTTCTTACTACCCTCGTGGGCCGGCCGCGCGACGTCGCCGGCCATGACGGGGACTTCGGGTCGCTGCTGACCGCGCTGCGCGCGGAGGCGGCGGCCCACGTTCCCCTGGATCACGAGCAGTTCACCCGGCTGGTCGAGGTTGGTGTCAACGCCAGCCGGCTCGTCGCCGCGTACACGCCTGACCGGTTCGACGGCACGGTCCTCCACTTCACCGCCACCCAAGGCCGCACGCCCGACGGCCCTCGCCCAAGCGCCTGGGAGCCCTACGCCGAGGGGCTCCAGGAGCACCCCCTGGACTGCAGCCACGAAGAAGTCCTGGCGGATGAGCCCCGCCAGCACATGGCCGACGTTCTCGCGCCCCTCCTCATCCAAGGAACCGAGTGACCCACATGTCCCTCCACGACCGTCCCGCCCCGCAGACGCCCGCCCACTGGCTTGGGCCCGGCGCGCCCGGCTACGACACGGCGCGCCGCATCTGGAACGGCATGCACGACCGCCGGCCTGCCTTCATCGCCCCGTGCAGCACCCCGGGCCAGGTATCCGAGGCCCTGCGCTACGCGGCCCGCACCGATCTGGAGGTCACGGTCAGGGGCGGCGGCCACAATGTCGCCGGCACCGCGGTCGCCGACGGCACCCTCATGATCGATCTGGCGCCCATGCGGAGCGTCACCGTCGACCCGGTCGCCCGCATCGCACAGGCCGGCGGCGGCGCTCTGCTCGCCGACCTTGACGCCGCCACCACACCGCACGATCTCGCCTGCCCGGCTGGCGTGGTCTCCCACACCGGCCTGGGCGGCCTCACCCTCGGCGGCGGCTATGGATGGCTCGCCCGCACCTGGGGACTGACCTGCGACCACCTTCTGGCGGCCGAAGTGGTTCTCGCGGACGGCTCGGTCGTCGAGGCCACCGACGCCGACCACGCCGACCTGCTGTGGGCGCTGCGCGGAGGAGGCGGCAATTTCGGCATCGTCACCCGCTTCACCCTCCGCCTGCGCCCCGTCGGCCCCGTCCACTACCACACCGGTGTCTATCCCCTGGCCGTCGCACAGGACGTGCTGGCCGCCTACCGGGACTTCGCCGTCGGCCAGCCCGACGAGCTGCACACCGTCGGCGCGCTCAAGCCCGCGGGTACCGCGGCCTGGATCCCCGCCGAACTCCACGGCCGACCCGCCCTGTTCCTCACCGCTGCCTGGTTCGGCGAGCCGGACGACGGACCGGTCCACACCGCCCCGTTCTTCGAGACCACCGGCCCCGCTGCCACCCTCGTGCGGCGCATGTCGTACGCGGAGCTCCAGAGCCTGGGCGACCACGGCGAGCCCGCCGGGCACCGCTACTTCACCAAATCCTGCTATCCCACCGACCTCACCCCCGAGACGGCCGCCGCGTTCATCGCCGCCGGGCAGGAGATCCCCTCGGCCCTGTCCTCCATCGACTTCGAGTACCTGCGCGGCGCCATCGAGCATGTCCCAGACGAGGATTCGGCGTTTCCCAGCCGCAACGCACCGTATATCTTCACCGCCTCGTCCCAGTGGACCGACCCGCAGCAGGACACGCCGAACATCGCCTGGCCCCGCCGCAGCATCGAGCGCCTCGCACCGATGTGCACCGGTGGCGCCTACGTCAACTACCTCCACGACGAGGCGCCCGGCCGCGTCCTGGAGATCTACGGCTCAGACCGTCACACCCGCCTGGCCGCCGTGAAGAAGGCATACGACCCCGCCAACACCTTCCGGCGCAACCAGAACATCCCGCCCACGCCGTCCTGACGCCCACGCCCCGGGAGAGACCCCGCATGTCGCAGCAGCCCCAGTCCCTCGCCCTCCTGAAGCCCCCCTCCGTCCACTCCAGCAACGCCCCCGATGCATTCGTCACGGTCCTGCGCTCACCGTGGTACGGCCTGGTTGCCGACCTCTACGACGTCGTGGAGCGGACCACTGGACAGTACGCACGCTCCAAGGGCCTGAAGAATCTGTCCTTCCCGCTCACGACCCGGACTGTGACCTGCCCGAACGCCTTCGGCAGCGATTCCGAGCCCGTGCCGGTGAACGTTCTCGGCGTGGATACGTTCCTGCCCGACAGCATGCAGTTCGCCCTGGAGTACGGCTGCCGGCTCGCGCCGGGCGGCTGCTACAGCATCCTGCCCTCCTACCGCGGCGAGAATCCGGACGAGACCCATCTCAACCAGTACACGCACAGCGAAGCCGAGATACCCGGCGGCCTCGACGACATGATCAGTTACGTCGACGGCTACGTGAAGACGCTCGCCGCCGCGGTCCTGGACGAACACGGCGACCGTATCGCCCAACTCCGCGGCACCACCGCCCATGTCGAAAACATGGCCGCCCGGGGCGCCCCCTTCGAACGGATCACCTTCGATGAGGCCATGCGGCTCGTGGGTGACGTGGACGGCTGCGTCCGCGACGAGGGATCCTGGCGCTCGCTCACCCGCAAGGGGGAGCGCCTGATCATGCAGCGCGTCGACAACTTCGTCTGGGTCGACCACTTCGACTCGCTGGCCGTGCCCTTCTACCAGGCCTTCGGCGACGACGCCGGACGCACCGCCCGCAATGCCGACCTGTTCTTCGGACTCGGCGAGATCGTGGGAGGCGGCGAACGCCACTCGGACATCGAACTGCTGCGCAAGTCGATGGCCCTGCACGATGTCAACGAGCAGGAGTACGCCTGGTACGTGCGCATGCGCAAGGACCTGCCCATGGTCACCTCCGGCTTCGGCATGGGCATCGAGAGGTTCCTGATGTGGGTCCTGTCCCACGACGACATCCGGGACATCCCGCTCATGTCCCGGCTCAACGAGCACCCCGCCTTCCCTGACGCGGTCACCCGCCCCTAGCAGAAAGCCATCAGCGTGGAGACGAAGAACGCCGCCGGCACCAGCCCGAGCAGAAAGTGGGGAGTCCTCGGCCAGCGGGACTTCAGGCTTCTGTGGATCGGCGAGACCGCACGCGGCATCGGCAACAGTGTCACCGCGGTGGCCGTCCCCCTGGTAGCTGTTGTCACCCTCGACACCAGCGCCACCGCCGTGGGGGTGCTCACCGCCGCGGTCTGGTTGCCCTGGCTTCTGATCGGCCTGCCCGCCGGAGCATGGGTGGACCGGATGCGGCGCCGTCCCCTGCTCATCGCCTGCGCCGTCGTCTCCGCCATCCTCTACGCCACCGTCCCGGTCGCGGCCTGGCTCGACGTGCTCACCTTCACCCACCTCCTCGCTGTCGTGCTGGTCTGCGGCATCGCTGCGGTCTTCGTCCGCACCGCCGTGCACAGTTACCTGCCGACCGTGCTCACCGACGCGGACCTCCAAGAGGGCAACGCGCGCATCAGCGCCAGCGAATCCGCCACCGACGTGGTCGGCAAGGGCCTGGCCGGCCTGATCAGCCAGGTCTTCGGTGCCGTTACCGGTCTCCTCCTCGACGCTGTCACCTTCATCCTGTCCGCGCTCTGCCTCGCCGGTATCAAGGCCAAGGAGACCGAGCCGGAACGGCCCGATCAACCCGTGCCCTTGGGCCGGCAGATCGCCGAAGGTCTGAGGTTCGTGTTCGGCGACCGCTACCTGCGGCCCATCGTCACCTACGGCGCTCTGGTCAACTTCGCGCTCCTGGGATACCAGGCCGTCCAGGTCGTCTTCCTGGTCCGCACCGTCGGCGCGAACACCGCGACCGTCGGCGTGCTCCTGACCGCTGGCAGCATCGGCGGCATCGTCGGAGCCTCCGCGGCACCCGCCATCGGACGGCGCTTCGGCACCGCACGCGGCATGCTCGCCGCCCAACTGCTCACCGGGCCCTTCGCCCTGCTGCTCCCCCTGACGGCATCCGGCGCGGGCCTGGCGTTCTTCGCCGTGGGCACCTTCGTCCTCGGCTTCGGCATCGTCACCTGCAACGTGGTCCTGGCTTCCTTCCGCCAGACCTACTGCCCGCCGCGCATCCTCGGCCGTGTCGTCGCCACCACGATGGTCATCAACCACAGCACCATCCCGGTCGGCGCACTGATCGGCGGCTTCCTCGGCGATGCGGTCGGCCCCCGGCCCGCCATGTGGATCATGACCGCTGTTCTCGCTCCCTGCGGCCTCGTCCTCGCCCTGGGCCCCATGCGATCCCAGCGCGACCTGCCCGCAACAGTCCGGCCCGAGCCCGGCCCCGACACCCATGAGAAGGAACCCGCGTGACCACCCACGAACCGACCTCACAGGTCCGCTACTACGAGGACCTCGGCTGCTGGGTCGTCTGGGGCCGCAACGAGGTACAGGCCGCCCTCCAGGACCCGCGCCTGTCCTCCGAGACCCTGGACGCCGTCAACCTCAGCTACCTTCCCGCGGACATGCACGAAGAGTGCGCTCACCTCATCGAGACCATGCGCCGCTGGTTCGTCCTCCTCGACGGCACGAAGCACACCGAGGCCCGCCGGGCCATCCAGCCCATGTTCTCCCCCCGCCGCATCCGCCGGCTCGAAGAGACCATCCACATCATCCTCGAAGAGGAACTGGACAAGTTCGCCCGCTCCGAGCGGCACGACGCCATGCCCGACCTCGCGGACAACATCTCCGCACGCACCATCGCCCTGCTGCTGGGACTCCCCGCCGACCAGGGCGACCTCCTCCACGCCTGGGCCCGGCCCCTCGCCGACTTCCTCGCCGTCTCCTACCGGCCCGACTACGCACGCGCCGCACAGGCCTCGCTGCACGAGATGGCCGACTTCATCAAGAACGCACCCGACGAGGACGGCGAGTCCATCTGGAACAAGGCCCAGGGCAGTGAGTGGGACCGGCTCGCGACCTCGTCCATGGTGATGTTCGGCGGCCTGGAGACCACCGCTGGCATGATCGGCCTCGCCCTGTGGCACATGCTCGGCAACAACCTGACCCACACTATCGCGGCCGCAACCGACGACGAACCCGCCAAGGCCGTCGTCGAACGCGTCCTCGACCTCTATGCCCCCCTCGGGCACGTCGCCCGCCTCGCCACCCAGGACACGACCCTGGCCGGGCACTCGATCGCCAAGGACGACGTTGTCCTCGTCTCCCTCACCGGCCGTGACCTCTTCGACCACTCCGCCCCCACCACCCCGTTGGGACAGGGAACCGGCCAGCACCCCTCCGACCACATCGCTTTCGGATTCGGCATGCACTACTGCGTCGGCGCCCCGCTCGCCCGGCTGACCGTCGCAAAACTCCTCACCCTGTTCGCCCGCCGCTTCGCCAACGCCACGGTCAGCGACGTGAACTGGCGCGTCAACAAGACCTTCCGCGGCTTCGACAGACTCGTCCTCGACCTTCAGGCGCCCGCCGCGGCAACACCGCCCCAGCCCTGACACCACCTGTCCTCCGACCGCCGAACACCCCGAACCGAAAGAGCGCCCCACATGCAGCCGACTGCACTGATCTGTCTGCCCTTCGCCGGAGCAGGCGCCTCCTTCTTCAAGAAGTGGCAAAAGGACGCACCAGAGGGCATCCGCATCACCGCTGTCCAACTCCCCGGCCGCGAAGAACGCTTCCTCGACGACCCCATCACGGATGCCTCCGCCGCCGTGGAGGAGGCCTGGGACCGGATCACGGCCGAACTGGAAACCGCCGCACGCGCCGTCGTCTTTGGCCACAGTCTCGGAGCGGTCCTCGCCTACGAACTCGCCCACCTAATCGCCGACCGAGGACCCGTCCCCTTGGAGCGCCTGGTCGTCAGCGGCTCAGCCGGGCCCTGGAAGCCACGTGCCAACAGGGCCACCGGACTCAGCGACGAGGAGTTCCTCACCCGCGTCCGCGGCTTCGCCGGCTACGCCCACGACGCGATGCAGAACCCCGAGATGCTCGAACTCCTCCTGCCCGTCCTGCGGGCCGACGTCGAGATGCACGAGAACTACCGGCCCTCCACCGACACGCCTCTGAAGACACCGATCACCGCACTGCGGGGAACCGACGACGAACTCGTCGACGCAGCCCAGACCGCGCAGTGGGCCGCCGTCACCACTGCAGCCTTTACCACCGCTGAACTCCCCGGCGGACACATGTACCTCACCGATCACGGCCCTGGCGTTCTCCGCCTCATCGCCGCCGAACTGGACGACGCACCCGACCTCGGAGCAACCCCGCGATGACCGGCCGACTCGACGGCAAGACCGCTCTGATTACCGGCGCCGCCCGAGGCCTTGGCCGCGCAACTGCCATGGCCTTCGCCAGGGAAGGCGCCGACCTCGCCCTCCTTGACATCGCTGAGAGCCTCCCCGGCGTGCCCTATCCCCTGGGGTCGGCCAGCCAGCTCGACCACACCGCAGATCTGTGCCGCGAGGAAGGAGCCGCCGTACTCGTCCACCACACAGACGTACGACACCTCGACCAAGTTCAGGAGGCCGTGAACGCCGCGGCAGCCCGGTTCGGGCACCTTGACGTCCTCGTCAACAACGCCGGCATCGCCGCACCCTCGGGCAAGGCCACCCACGAGATCGAAGAGGACGAGTGGCAGCTCATGCTCGACATCGACCTCTCCGGAGCCTGGCGGCTGATCCGCTGTGCCGGCAGACTCATGGCCCAGCGCAAAACGGGAAGCATCATCAACATTGCCTCGACAGCGGGCCTGGTCGGCTACCGTCACTTCGCCGGATACGTCGCCGCCAAGCACGGACTCGTCGGCCTCACCAAAGCCGCCGCCCTGGACTACGGACCCCACAAGGTCCGCGTCAACGCCCTGTGCCCCGGCTCCGTCCGCGACGCCCCCCATGTCGAGGGCCGCATGCTGGCCGAGATTGCCCGCTCCCTGGACGTACCCGTTGACGAGCACGAACAAATCTTCATGCGCGACCAGCCCATGAATGCCCTGATCGAACCCGAGGACGTCGCCGACTCAGCACTCTGGCTGGCCTCCAACGAGAGCCGACAGGTGACCGGGGCTGTGATCACTGTGGATGGAGGGTTCTCCGCTCGCTGACCCGTTGACGACCCAGAACGCTGCAAGGTTTTG
This sequence comes from Streptomyces pluripotens, assembly GCF_000802245.2. Taxonomy (NCBI): domain Bacteria; kingdom Bacillati; phylum Actinomycetota; class Actinomycetes; order Kitasatosporales; family Streptomycetaceae; genus Streptomyces; species Streptomyces pluripotens. Next base: position 755,265 of record NZ_CP021080.1, on the reverse strand, counting down.
CGTACATCCCACTTCAGGTTGTGCGCCGCTGCCCCAGCACGCCGCCAGCGCAGGAGTCAGCGCCCGCATCAGCCACACCGCGACTGATCCGCTCGGCAAGCTGGCCCTGATCGCAACCGAGCACGGCATCGCGCTGATGCGAGGGGTTCGGATGTGCGCGGAGCGGACCAACGCTCGTTGCCGCAGAGCGGCAGGACGCCGGCGCGGGTGGCATCGCCCGGCTTCCACCAGACGCTGGCCGCGCTCCGAGTACCTGGTGCAGCCCGACTGGCTTGCCACGAGGACGCATCACCAGCGCGTCGCCCGCCGGTCCGCCACTGCGCCCACCCATCGTCGACCGCCTTCAGCGACACCCCGAAGACTGCAGCCACGTCCTCACGGTCCCGCCCTGCCACCAACGCGGCCACCGCCTTTAGCCGAAGGGCCTCCTGCGACGACGGCGACAGATGTCGTGCGTCCCCCACCAGATCGATCACACCCGCCCAACGACCCAGAACCCAAACCGTTTCGGATCACTAGGAGCCGTCGGACAGCGCGCGGCGCACGGTCGGCATACGTTTCCTGGTGGACCGCAGCACGAAGCGGGTCTGGGTGTCCGCGACGGCCTGTAGGAGGTCGAAGGCGTCGTAGGAGGCGTCCGCCAGTAGCAGCACCGAGGAGTCCAGACACCCCAGCAGGCGGCGGGCGTAGGCGAGTTCAGTGACATCGTTGGGGCCAAGACCTCGTCCAGCGCAGCGCGTGTCCCGCATTCCACGATGGCAACCAGGCGCACCAGGGGCTAGTCGAAGGTGCGGACCTTCCCGATGTGCTTGCGGTAGCGCCGGGCCACCGCCTTCTCGTCGGGGGCGGGCAGGGTGGTGCCGTCCACGGCAACCAGGCCGCCAACGGGGAGATCATCGTGAGCCGGGTATCGGAGGGCGAAACGCGTGATCGTTTACACCACCTCGCGGGACGTGCCCCGCACTGGTGCGCGAGCGCGATACCTCGGCGCTTTCACCACCCGGTACAAGTACTTCTCCCGCGGTGTGGTGAAAGCGTGTGAGGAGGTGTTCGCCGTCCTCGGCGCATCCCTCGGCGAGCACTGCGCACGATCGTGAGCCCCGTCCAGCCCGAGGGCAGCGCGGCGAACTGCGCCAGCACTATCGTGAGGGTATGGAGAACCAGCGTGGCGCGCTCGGTCTGGCCCTGCACGCTGTGGTGTTGTTCAACAGCCTCTCTATCGGCGCCGCCGTCAAGTAGTTGGCTGTCGACGGCTTCCCTGTCACCGATGAGCTGCTTGCTCGCCTCTCTCCGCTCCAGTACGACCACATCAACCTCCTGGGCCGCTATGCCTTCACCCGGCCGCCGGCTCCGGGACTGCGGCAGCTGCGCGACCCGCACAGCGACGATGAGATGGAGGACGGCGAGCACGGATGGCCCCGGGCCCGTGCAGTCGAAAGCAGCCTGGCCCGGAGTCACCACCTATGACGCCGGGCCGGACTGCCTTGGGTGTGAGTGAGTTGAGGCGTCGGTGGCCCAAGTGCCCCAGCGGTGCGGAGTGCAGAGCTGTCTCCTCCGCTGGTGTGGACCTAAGCGAGCCCTTAAGGCCGCTTCGGTGCACCTCGAATTCCGGGTCTGCCTCGCCCGGGCCGTGAGTGTGTCAGGCCTTCGGTGTGGTCGCGCGTCAGGAGACCGGGTATCGGGGGCGACACCCTGAACAAGGGGCGGAAGATCCAGGCGTCAGATCGTGTCGTCGAGCCAGTCGAAGATGCGCGCCACCGCCAAGCGAAGAGCACCGGGGTGGCAGTGCGCGTCGCCGCCTTCCTCCTCGGTGAAGGTCAGGAGCTTCTTCGGTGCGGTGAGGTGCTGGTACAGCTTGCGCGGATCGGGCTCTTCGGTGGCGGAGTAGAACAGGTCGGCGGCTGCTTCGCATACCAGGACGGGGCAGGAGATCTTCTCCGCGCTTCCGTCGTAGAAGTTGTAGCGGGCGTACTCGGCCAGGAAGGCCCTGTCGGTCGAGGTTCCCGTGACGTAGCGGCCATGGTCGCAGGCCCAGCGCAAGGTGGGGCTCTGCGCACGGGCGTCGGCGATGATGTGGTCCAGTTCCCCGTCGTGCTCGGCTGCCGCGCGCCGAACCACCTCGTCGTGCGGCAGCGGGAGGTGTGCGGTCAGGGCGGAGACGGCGTCGAAGACACCGTCGAGGGCGATGACAGCTGCGAGGCGCCGTTCATAGGCTGCCGCGCGAGGCGCCAGATAGCCGCCGAGGCTGACGCCGAGCAGCGCGATGCGGGCGGGGTCGACGCCCGGGTGCTGGGTGAGGAAGTCCAGGACGGGGCCGACCACGTTTTCCCAGTCCGGTCGAAAGATCAGCCCGTTCCGGTGGATGGCCGCGGGCTGCCCGGGGCCGTCGAAGGTCAGGACGTGGTAGCCGCGTTCCTGTCCGCCGCCGGCGCCGAGGAAGTGCAGCTCTTCGGCGGCGCCGTCGAATCCGTTGTGCATCACCAGCGTCGGCTGCTGGCCCTCGCCTGCCGCCCGGTAGAAGTAGCCGTGCAATACGGCGTCCTCGTAGGGGATCTGCACGGGAGTGATACCCGGGAGGTGGGCGACGGCATCGCGGAAACAGGCGACACCGTGCTGGTAGGCGTGGTCGATGCGCGGGTCGTGGGGGTTGCCATGGAGGAAGAACTCGGCCGCCCGGTAGTAGGTGGAAGCCCGCAGCAGCCCGTCCCGCGCGCTGACGGGGTGGCTTGCGCGAGCTTCGGCCTCCAGACGTTTGGCGGTGGACAGCCAGGCGTCGTGCCAGCCGTCGTAGTCGCCGGAGGCGACGTGGGAGGCGGTTGCGACGACTTCACCGACGTCCGAGCCTCCGTAGACGGCCAGGCCGAGATTACGCAGGGTCTCGAACCAGAACTGCTGATCGTCCTGGAACATCAGCTGCTGCATCGCATCTCCCTCTCAACGAGGGCCCGGAAGGTGCGCGGGGGCCGACCGGTGAGGCGCTGGACGGTGTCGGTGACGCGGTCCTCCGCCCCTTCGGCGACGGCACGGTCCATGCCGGCCAGCATTGCGGCGAACTCCACCGGCACCTGCGTCGTGAGGCGATCGCGCATCTGCTCGTAGGACAGACGGCGGTGGACCACGGGCCGACCGGTGACCTCAGTGATAACCGCGGCGATGTCGTCGTAGCCGAGTGCCTCGGGCCCGGTGAGGACGAGATCGGTGTTGGGGGCTTGCTCGTCGGTCAGAGCGCGCACGGCGACGGCCGCGATGTCCTCGGCGTCGACGAAGCCGACCTGGCCGCTCGCGGTGGCGGTCCAGATGATGCCCTCGTCGCGGATGCTGCGGGCGTGCGCGTGCGTGCCGGTGAAGTTCTGCATGAACCACGAGGGCCGCAGTACCGCCCATTGCTCGAACAGATCGGGCAGGGCCTGGTGCACCGTTCCCACCGCCGGGCCGCCCTCGGGGATGGCCGAGGAGCTCAGCAACACCGCGCGGTGTACGCCGGCCGGGCGGGCCTGCCGGAGGAACGGCAGCATGGTCGCCGCGGGGTCGGGGTCGCCCAGGGGCGGTATGAGGTAGACGCGGTCGACGCCGTCGAGGGCGGCCGCGTGGGTGGCGGGGTCGTACCAGTCGAAGGGGACCGGCTCTGCGCCGGCGACCGGGGTGGCCCGGCGGCTGGCGGCTTTGACGCCGTGCCCTGCGGCCATCAGCTGTGCGGCGGTGCGGCTTCCGGTGGTGCCGGTGGCGCCGATGACCAAAGTGGTGCTGGCGGTGCTCATCGGCTGCTCCCGACGAAGTCGACGCCGGGCTCCTGGACGGCGAGGGGGTTCCAGTAGTCGCGGTAGGAGGACATGTGCCCGTCTCGAACGGTCACGACGGCGATGTAGGTCATGTCGAAGGGAGCGTCACTCTCCACCAGGCGGCCGACGCCGCGCATCTCGACCACGATGGTCGCCGGATCGGTGGTCTGGTGGATCCGCAGGTCGGGGAAGTCGTGCAGGTCGATGTGGTCAGGGTAGTGGCGCATGTAGGTGGCGATGGCCTCCTTGCCCTCCAGACGCCGGGGCCAGCCGTCGGGGGCGAAGGGGAACTCCATGAGGCCGTCCTCGGCCCACAGGGCGACCCACGCGGGAATGTTCTTGTCGAGCAGGAGCCGCAGGCTGTGGCGGTATAGATCCGCCGGGGAGGTCGGTGCGGACATGGGTATCCTCCAGTCATAGAATCCGGACCCTGGGTCCACTTCAACGATATGGACCGCGGGTCCGTTTTGTAAAGGGAAGGAGCGGCATGCCCGAACGCCAGTCGTCTCGCAAGGACGCCATCCGCAACCGGGAGGCCGTGCTCGCGGCCGCCGATGTCCTCTTCACTCGCCGTGAGAGTCCCGAGGACGTCACCATGGCTGACGTCGCGGCTGCGGCCGGCGTCGGCAAGGGCACGCTCTTCCGGGCCTTCGGCGATCGCGCCGGGCTGCTCCGTGCGCTGTACGAGGCACGGCTCGAACCGATCAGGCAGGCCGTCGAGACCGGCCCACCACCCCTGGGACCCGCGACCCCACCGCACGATCGCGTACCCGCCCTGCTGGATGCTGTCCTGTGCTTCAAACTCGACAACCGGCGTCTCGCGCTGGCCCTGGAGGAAGGCGGGAGTACCAGCCCGTACCGGGCGGAGCACTACGAGCGGTGGCACAGCTTGCTCCGAGCCGTACTGGAGCAGATCCCCGGCCTGACCGACTGCGACTTCACCGCCCATGCCCTGCTCGCTGCCACACGCGCTGACCTCGTCGAGTACCTGTCCGGAGAAGAGCGCATGCCGCGGGAAAGAATGCGGTCACAGCTGGCGGACTTCGTCGCCAGAGTCCTGGCCTCCGGCCCACTGCAAGGGGTGACCGCCAAGGAGTGATCGAGGATCGGCCGAGTCCTTGAACAGTGATGCCGCTCGGAAACGACCCTTTGCCCGAGCAAGATCAAGAACGGTGCGCCGAACCCCTTCCGATCTTCGATGCTCGCGTGGATGCCCATGCTCGCCCTGACCGGCGAAACCCGCAGGTGGGAGCCCCGCCGCCGCCGGCTCCGCCTCTTCTCCGCCGCCCAACTGGTCACCACTGCCCGCCGCCGGTATCTGCGGTTCGCCCGCCACCGGCCCTGGACCGACGTGATCACCGGCGCACTGGCACGGCTCGAAGCTCTCCCGAACCCCGGCTGACCAGCACGTTCCCGTCCCTGCAAGCAGCACCACCCGACCGGAGAGGTGGAACCCGGCGCCCACCCGACGCGACAGCCGGGCCATCAGCCTGGCCACCACCAGCCCGAACAGCCGAAACGGTCCGCCGAAGAACCGGCGGACCGCCACGAATGATCGGAGTTAGGGCCGGGTTAGGGCATTCCTTGCCCGCGATCACCCTCGGTTACTATGCACACTTCATGCCGGAGGCCGGAAGCAGGGGGCGTACCGCCATCGACGGACTGCTCGGAAAGCAGGGAGAGCTGGGTGTCAGGCGAAACTCCCCAGAATCCCTCCAAGGAAGTTGACGGGGATTCCCCGTGGGGGAAGCCCCCGAAGGCGATCATGGTTTGCAAGGCTGAAGATGCGGGTGGTCTGGGAAAATGCTGAAAGAGGTCACTGCGACTCGCTACATCACGCCCTTGCGTGAGGGAGGTTCGCTGCCGGGGCTGGTCGAAGCCGACGACCTGGGCACGTACGTCATGAAGTTCACCGGCGCCGGACAGGGCCGCAAGACACTGATTGCCGAGGTGGTGTGCGGCGAGCTCGCCGGACGCCTCGGATTCCGTACACCCGGGCTGGTCGCTCTGTGGCTGGACCCGGTATTGGGGCTGGGCGAACCCGAGCAGCAGGTGCAGGAGCTGCTGAGGTCCAGCGGCGGCACCAACCTCGGGATGGACTTCCTCTCGGGTGCCCTCGGCTACGACCCGCTCGCCTTTCCGGTGAACCCCGAGGAGGCCGGTCGGATCATCTGGTTCGACGCGCTGGTCAACAACGTCGACCGCTCCTGGCGGAACCCCAATCTCCTGGTGCACCAGGGCGAGCTATGGCTCATCGACCACGGTGCCACGATGATCTGGCACCACAACTGGTCCTCCGCAGAAGCCGCCGCGGCCCGCCCTTACGACGCCTCCGACCACGCCCTCGCCCGCTTCGCCCCCGACGTCGCCGCCGCGGCGGCCGAACTGGCCCCCCTCGTCACCGAGGATCTGCTCGCCGAGGTCACCGCCGAGATCCCCGACGCCTGGCTGGCCGACGAGCCGGGCTTCGACACCGCCGACGACCTGCGCCGGGCCTACGCCCGGCCCCTGCTCGCCCGGGCGGCCTCCGTCCACCAGCGCATCACCGGCATCGGCACCAACGGCACCAACGGCACCAACGGCACCGAGGAGGGCAAGTGAGCGAGCGCCACGTCCACGTGGCCGGCCATGTGACCGAGCGGCACATCACCCGGGCGGGTCAGGGCGGCGATCGGGACGTGTTCGAGTACGCACTGCTGCGGGTCGTGCCCCGGGTGGAGCGCGGGGAGTGCATCAACGCGGGTGTGATCGTCTACTCTCGCGCGCAGGCCTACGTCGGCGCCCGCATCTATCTGGATGAGGCCCGGCTGCTGGCGCTGGACCCACGGGCCGACGTGGCCGGAATCCAGGCCGCGCTCGAGGCCGTGAAGAAGGTGTGCACGGGCGGGGACGCGGCCGGGCAGGCGGCCCGGGACGATGCCGGACGGCGCTTCCGGTGGCTGATCGCACCCCGTTCCACCGTCGTCCAACCCGGCCCGGTGCACACCGGTCTGACAGCCGACCCGGCCGCCGAGGCGGAACGGCTGTTGGACCTCCTGGTGAGGTAGTCGATCACGCCTGCGGGATGTGGCGTTGGCAGGGGACGTGGAACGTACCGGCCACAGGAGACCGCTGGTCACGCGGCTCTCGCTGCCCGTTGGGCGAAGGCGTGCCGGCTGTCTGCCCATGGCCGGCCCGCGGTGCCCCGCACCCGTGAGTGCGGGGCATCCCCGGGGGAGGGGCAACCGCGTCGGTAGCCCGCCGACAGGGTGCACCTGGGCGACGGGAGCGGCACCTCCGCCACCATCAGCGTCTTCCGACAGGCCGTGGAGTTCCTGCTGCGCGAGCTCGATCCGGCTCATCACCCGGTCGTGGTGAGGGGGATCTGACCACACTGGCCGGCCTGACGGGAGTGTGTCGTCGAGGCTCCCACTCGTGCCGTCACGGGCGGGACCCGGATGCCGCCGGCGGTCCCGCCGCGACCGGTGCGCTCACCACGTCCACGTCGCTCGCCCGGACGTAGGCGAGCCGGTGGCCGAACTGGATCTCGTAGTACCTCTCCTGGCCCTTCACCACCGGGTCGGCCGTGTCGGAGAACGATGACCTGACGACATACGACCCGTCGAGGCTGGCCTGTGTCACGTACCGCTGCCCCGCCAGCAAGCGGTACGGAAGCGGTGACTCCGGCTTCTCCGGGATGCTCTCCGGGTAGGCGTCCTCCTCCGGCAGGGCACGTCCGAACACCGGGATCTCGTCCAGGCCCTTCTTCGGCCTCACCATCCGGCCGCTCGCGCCGACGGCCGTGGGGTGCCCACCCGGATTCTTGAACCATGCTTTCCGGCCCTGGTACCAGATGGCCGTCCACGCGCCGCTGCGTCCGGCGACGGCGAAGATCTGGCCGGCGGAGACGCGCGACCCCAGGTCGTTGACGTCCTCCGTGGAGTCGTCGCCGTCCGGCCTGCGGCCCGGGTCCTGGACCAGCGGGGCGTCCTCGTCCGGTTCCGTGTGGAGGCGGACGGCACTGGAGCCGTGCGGCGGACACGGTCCACCGCTGTCGTCGCACCCGGTGAACACCGGCTTGTGGGCGGCGTAGTCCGGCAGGATCATCACCATGCCGCTGCCCGGTCCGGCCGTGGACCGCAACGGCGCGCCGAGGAGGTCGAAGTAGTGCCGCCAGTCCCAGAAGGGACCGGGGTCGTCGTGCATGTCCGGGATGGTGGCGGCGGTCGGTGACGGCACGTCGTAGTGGCCGAAGATGTGCTGCCGGTCGAGCGGGATGCCGTACTTCTTCGCCAGATAGCGCACCAGGCGTGCGGAGGCCCGGTACATCGGTTCCGAGTACCAGGTGCCGGGCCGGCTCAGAAACCCCTCGTGCTCGATGCCGATCGACCGGGCGTTCACGAACTGGCTGCCGGAGTGCCAGGCTTCGTCCTTGGTCCGGACATGCTGGGTGATGTGGCCGTCCCGGGAGCGGATCGAGTAGTGCCAGGACGCCTCCGTCGGATCCTGCACCGTCTGGAACATGATCGGCAACCGGGCTTCGGTGTCGTGGATGACGATGTACTCGATCTTCTGGTCCCGGGGCCGGTCGGCGAGGTCGTAGTTGCCGTATTCGCCGTCATCGATCTCCTCGTGCGGCGCGCTGAGCCAGTCGCAGGAGAGTTCCGGGGGGCACTCGACCTCCTGCTGCCGCCGCGTCGGCTGTGGCCGGGTGATGTGGTGGCGAACACCGGGTCTGGGGTTGAGGGTGACGTCCTCTCCCTCAGCGGTGGTGCGGTGCGCTCCCTTGCGGATCAGGGCGAAGACGTCGTGCGCGTACGTCGTCGCCGACGTGGTGTCCTGGGTGCCGGCGAAGCGCTTCACCGCTTCCCACCAGTCCGCCGGATCGTCGCTGAGAGGCTTGCCGAGCTGCCTTTGTGTGGCCGCCAGCAGCGCCGCGCCGCCGCGCACGTTGGCGGCCGGGTCCGTCCGCAGGCGTCCGGCCGGGAGCCGGATCAGACGAGCGGCGCGCTCCAGGGTCGCCGACTGCCCCGCGTGGCTGCGCGGGGCGCCGGATGCATGTGCGGCGGGCGCGTGCGCCGGCCCCGTGTGCGCGCCGTGCCGCGCCGGGGGACCCGCCGCCGGCGCGGGGAACCGACCCCGGCCGGTTCCGACGTCCAGTAGGTGCATCGGCCCGTAGCCGCCCGCGACGCTCGGATCACCCGGATGGGCGTCCCATCGTGACTGCATGTAGGACACGCCCATCAGTACGCTCTGCGGTACGTGGTACGCGTGGGCGGCGTCCGCGAAGACGTCCTGTAACTGGTCCGGTGCCTCGTGCCGGCCGGACGCCGGGACGAACAGCACCGGTGCCATCAGCGCCGCGGAGGCGAGCAGACATGCCTTCCGGCGGTGTCCGCGGAGTACGTCGGGCACACATGAGGCGGCCGTTCTCCTCATACACGGTTCTCCAGACTCGCTCGTCGTCACCAGGACAGCGGAGTTGTCCTTCACACCCCCCTCGTACGTTGCCGTGCCCGGCGCGCTGCGTCGCGCCAAGGGTCACCAAGGTGGCGGAGCCATCCGCCGCAGGCCACTCGGTCAGCGGCGTGGGGCTGCTCCCGGCGCCCGTCCGAACGCGGTCCGCTCAGTCCTCGACCGGGTCCACCCGCCAGTCGGGATGGCCCGGCATCGGCGGGGTGTGCGGTCCGTAGAGCCAGGGGGTCAGGAAGGGCTTCAGGTCCTCGCCGGCGACCCGGGAGGCGAGGGAGACGAAGTCCTGGGTGCCGGCCGCGCGGCCCCGGTAGGTCGTCACCCAGGACCGCTCGATCCTGTCGAAGGTCTCCGGGCCGACCTCTTCCCGTAGGGCGTACAACACCAGCGCCGATCCGTCGTAGCGCATCGCCTTGAAGAGGGTGGGTTCCGTGGGCTCGGCCGGTGCCCCCGCGTCGTACCGCCACTGGTCGTGCTGCTCGTAGGCCGCCTGCATGGCGTCTTCCAGGTCGGTGCCACCGTGTTCGTCGGAGTACAGACGCTCGTAGAAGCGGGCGTGCCCCTCGCTCAGCCACAGGTCGGACCAACGCCGGATGGCGACGCTGTCCCCGGTCCACTGGTGGGCCAGCTCGTGGACGAGATCGCGTTCGGCATCGATCCGGTCGCCCGTCAGGTCGCCCTTCGGTACGACGGACAGGGACTGGGTCTCCAACGCCACGGGCAGTTCGCCGTCCCCTACCAGGACGCCGTAGCGGCGGAACGGGTACGGGCCGAGCCTCTGTTCCAGCCAGGAAAGGTGGTCCGGAACGAGGGAGCGGTACGCCTCGGTCCCGCTGACCAGACCGTTCGGGACCACGTCCCGTACGGGGAGCCCGCCCGGGCCGGTGCGGTCGACGAACGTGAACCTGCCGATCGCCACTTGCACCAGCTGCGCGGCGATCGGCTGTTCGGAGTCGTAGGTCCACTTGACGCGTCCGTCCGGTCTCCGGGCGGTGCCGACGAGGCGCCCGTTGGCCACCGCGCTGACGTCCGGAGGGGTGGTGACGTGGAAGGTCACCGGCGCCCGCAGGCTCGGGTGGTCGTTCGCCGGGAAGATCATTTTTGCGCCGTCGGGCTGTGCGTAGAGCACGGTGCCGTTGGGTGTGGGTACCCAGCCGTAGTCCTGGATCGCGTCGTCGCGGTGACGTCGCTGCGTCGGATCGGCGGTGTAGGTGACGCGGACGGTGAACGTGTCTCCGCGGGGGATCGGTTTCGCGGGAGTGATGACGAGTTCGTCGCCGTCGCGGACGGCGGCGGCCGGCGTGCCGTCGACCGTGATGGTGTGGAGCGTGTTGCCGGCGAAGTCGAGATCGAAGCGGGACAGGGACTGTGTGGCAGAGGCGCGGATGACGGCCCGGGCGGCGAAGGGCGTTCGCGGTGCCCGCCAGTCGAAGTCGAGCGTGTAATGGCGGACCGTATAGCCGCCGTTGCCTGCGCGTGGCATCAGCGGATCGCCGATGCCCGGCGAGCCGGGAGACGCGGCCGGTCCTGACGAGGCCACCGGGCCGGGAGCGGGCGAGCGGTGGGGTCGGTGGGGAGGCACGTCGGCGAAGACAACGGCGGCGGTGCACGCGCCGGCGCCCGCGAGGCCGAGGGCGAGAGCCGGAATCGTGATCTTCATGACTGCACTATGGCAGTGATATAGATTTATCGCATAAAATGCATGTTTTGACGGACTGTGTGCTGATGGGGCATGTGTGCGGGGGTGGGTCCTGCGGCGTCGTGGACCGCAGGGGCTTCCTCTCCTCTCCGGGTCGCGGTCCGCCGTGGAGCGCCGCTGGCCTCCACCTCCTCGCCCTGCCCTGCGGCCGGCTGCGGCAGCAGGTCCTCCAGCCGCACCTCACGCACGGGCATGCTGAAGCGGCCAACCCATCGATGCCGCAGGCTGAGGGGTGCCCCGCAACCGCTGGTCACGGAGCGGGTAGGGGTGCGGAAACGGTATGGCTGCCGGTTCGTGGTGCCGGTATCGCCCGGGCTCCGGACCCCGCCGTACGGACGGCCTGTGTGCAGAGCATGATGCAGATGACCAGCCAGCAGTCAACGACGACCCCGTGGCGCCCCACCGGCCCCAAGGAGCTGGATCTGGTGTGCGAGCTGAACTGGCGTGCCTGGCCGCCCCACTGCCCGAGCAGCCGATCTTCTCCCCGGTCTTCAACGAGGACTTCTGCGGTCAGGATCGCACGGGACTGGAACGTGAAGCACGATGACGCCGGCTTCGTCACTCGTTTTGAGGTCGAGTCGGAGTTCTTGAGCCGGTATCCCATCCAGCAGGCCGGCGGGCGGACGATCCTCAAGCTCTGGGTTCCGGCCGAGGAACCGGACGACTTCAACGCCCACATCGTAGGCGAGATCCGGGTCGTCCACGAGTTCCGCTGAGACGGGGCTCTTGCTGACGGACCTACCCTACTGGTCCGGGTGCAATGATCTTGCTGTGGCTGGTGCGATCCCGGCGTCGGAGTCGTCCTGGACAGCCCCGTTCACCGGGCGGAGCCCGCGCACCTTCGGAAGCTGGTGACGGTTCTGCGGTGCGAGGTAACGGACGTGGTCCGCAAGGGCCGACTGCGGAGCCTTCCACTGGAGGACCGGATCCTGCTGGTCGCAGCGAACTGGCGTACGAACCTGACCATGCGCCAGCTCGCACCGTCGGTGATCCGTACGACATCGCCCCCAATGCCGCGCTGGAACCGCCGCCTCTGCCCGTCTTCACCTCGCTACCCAACCATCTGCGCACACCCAAGCGGAGCCGGCAGGAGGGACTGGAGCCGGGGAGACGGATCGGAGCCGAGGCTCGTGTCACGTGCCCCGGCGATGCGGCAGAGCGCCCATTGCCAGGGGCGTCCCGTGATGGCTCGTGAGATGGCGCTTCTCGGCGAAGTCGCCGAGCTGACCGCCTGGTCCGAGAGAATGCGGCTGATCGTGCGCCGGGTCAACACCCTCACGGTGGGATGCGAAGAGCTGACCACCTTCGAAGAGCGCAACGGCCGGCGCTACCAGATCACCGCCACGAACTTCCCCGCCCACCAGGGACTTTCCGGGGTGCCGGGCTCCGGACAGGTGTGGTTCGTCGATGCCCTCTACTGATCACGCGAAGGTCGAGGACCGTGTCAAAGCGATCAAGTCAAGCGGGTCGGCCTCGGGCTGCCATCCTCGAAGTCCTGGCAGCTCAACTCCGCCTGGGTACGAGCCGCCACGATCGCCGCCGACCTCGACGCCTGGACGCGGCTCCTCCTCCTACGCGACGAGCCCGTACTCGCCGCCGCGCAGCCGGAGACTTCCGGATGAAGCTGTACCGCCTACCCGCCCGGCTCACCGCCCACGCCCGCAGACGCACCCCGCACCTGGCCCGCACTTGACGGCCGGCCATCACCCCGACGACATCGGAGAGGAGAAGACCGCACCACCCGCGGGTCCGTGGAACCCGACGCCCCCACAGCGACACGTGACGGCCAGTCCTCGACACGGCACGGGATATATCGAGCGGCCAGCCGATCACAACACCGCGGTCAGCCCTCGGAGGAATCGAGGTCAAGGTCTGTGCTGGCGCTGGGGAACCACTGTAATGCGATCTTCACTCATCTGCTTCGATTCACTCGACAGTGAATCGCGACTGTTTATACGCTCTTTTTGTGCATCGGTTGCGTTGGTGCACCTTGGATAACCCTGAAAGGGTGGCGGATCATGTGGAGAATCCAGACCATCAACTCGTGGACCAAAGAGCCGGGTAGGATTTTTGGCGGCCTCGACGAGGATGTCAGTTTTCCGGCAGTGGGGGATCCGCTCATTCCGGGTGGGACGTACATCGTGGCGCCGAGCGCTGTAGGTTCCCTGCTGATAAAAGATAAGGGGTTGCTTCTTGAGATTAACGGTGTAGAGGTTCCGTATGGTGGCGACGGCGTCTTCGGATTCGACTGGGGTCATGCTGAAGCTGACGTCACCGTTATCGGGGGGCGTACGAAGCAGACGGTTCCTCTGCGCCGCGACCTGCTTGATTGCGGACCTCTTTTGCCGGAAATCATAACGCATATACGTAATGCGCCCGATCTGCGTCCTTTTTGGGATGCTGATCCGCTGCGATTGCTCTACAAGACAGGCTTCCCGGCTGCTGCCAGGTACAACATAGAAGACATGCTGAGGGAGGGTGAGGTAAGCCCGTGGGATCAATTCGTGGAATATCTGCGCAGCATCAAATTCGTGGAGTACGCGGAGATGGGGGACGCGGAAAAGGCGAACTGGTGGGTCTGCACCGGGTGCAAGACCGGGTTTGCAACCCTAGCCGCAGCGGCTGTCGCGACAGCGGTTGTCATTGTCGCTGCGTCGGGTGGGGTGGCCGCCCTGGCGGGAACCGCGGCCGTTGTCGCCCTGGCAGCTGCCTCTGGACTCACCGCTACGATGATCGCGGGTATGTTGGTCACCGCCGTAAGCGCGGTTGCTGGCGCGGCTCTCGGTACCTTCCTGCAAGGTCTGTGCTCTGAGCTCGGGGCCTGCGAACCGGCTGAAAACACGAGGTGATGCGGCCGGGGCCTGACTGCGTAGCCCGCCAAAGTGGTTGTTCCCAGCGGACCGGCGGGGGACGACCATGGTCCGCTCTGGCAGCCGGATACGCGGCCGGGCGTGTGAAACGTTGGAGTTTGCCGGGTCTTCAAAGTTGAGCGGTGCGGAGGTGTCCGCGGGCTCGGCGGGTGGTGACGCAGCGTGTCCGTAGCCGCTGGTTGTCGGCATTGCGAAGGCCGAACGCGTTGCGGGCGACGAGCTTGATCACGCGGTTGATGCCTTCGCTCTTGGCGTTGCTGTGCCCGGTGTCGATGAATGCGGCGATCTCGGCCCACCAGCGGTCGACGGTGACGGAGAGCTGCCGCACCTCGGGGATGTCGGAGTCCGCGCACCATGTGAGGAACTTCCAGCGGGCGTGGCCGACTTGGTGACGGTCGGCGCCGGTTCTCGCCAAGGCGAGGAGGTTGCGCAGGTTCTCCTTGGCGATCCATGCCGTCAGCAGGGTCTGGCCGATCCTCCCCTCGCCCAGCAGCGTGTTCCACATCGTGGCGAACTGCTCGTCGGTGAGGTCCTCGCGGTTGCGCAGCAGGCGCCGCCTGGCTTTCCATTCCGGGTCACTGGCGCGCCCGCGTCGGCCGCGCGTCTCGGCGGTGGTGCGGCGCCGGACCATGGACAGCATCTTGTTGGCGAGCTGGACGACGTGGAAGTGGTCGACCACGACGGTGGCTTGCGGGAGACCGGTGCGGACGGCGGCGCGGTAGGTGGCCGACATGTCGATGGTCACGTACTCGATGCTCTTTCTCCAGGTCAGCGGGGTGGCGGTGAGCCAGGCGAGCACATCGGCGACGGTGCGGCCCTCGACCTGTCCGAGCAGGCCGCCGGTGCCGAGCGCGTCGACGAACCCCGTATGCCACCGGTCGCGCGTCAGCATCCACTTGCCCGTGGCGGGGTCCTGTTCCCAGCGCGGCCGTCCGCGCCGGGTCTCGTCGATGCCCAGCACCTTCACCTCGGGCAGCGGGGCGTCGGTGACCTCGTTTGCGACGGCGCGGAAGGCGTCCATCACGGTCGGCCAGGACAGACGCAGATCCCGGGCGGCCTGGATGACGGTGGAGGCGGCGTCGCGTATTCGCCGTCCGGCGGCACCGCGCAGTCGCATGGTGATCCGTGCGCCGGCCGGTAGCTGCGGGATCTGCTCGGTGAAGGACCGGCGCGGACAGCCGGCCTCCCGGCACCACCAGCGGCGCTTGTGCCAGCGGAACTCCAGTCCGCTCTCGCCGTACGGCAGATCGCGGGGCCGGGTCACCGCCGAGCCCTTCACTCTGGTGGCGAACACCCCGCAGGCCGGGCACGCCCGGGCCCTGTCATCGGCCGTGGCCAAGTGGACCCGGCGTATCCCGCCCGCCAGCCGCTCGACCCGGACGACGGACACCCCGTCGAGGTCGAGCAGCAACGTCGTATCGTTGAGCAAGCCCGTGGCTCCTGCATGATCGTTCTGCGTAGAGAACAGAAATGATCACGCAGGGCCACGGGCATCTTGCGTCCAGGGCCAAGCAGCCCGACCCAACACGGAGCGTGACGCCGTGTCAGCAAGCCGAACCAGCGCACCGCTCAACTTCGAAGACCCAGTTTGCCTCCCACCGTCCGCTTCAACACCGTCGGCGTTGTGTTGGCGCCGGATCTCGTAAGAGTAAGAGAACGTCTCACGTGGTGAGTTTCGCGAGCTTCATGCAGCAGGTGAGGGCGGTTGCGAGGCCGGGGGGACGAGGAAGTGGGAGCCCTTTTGCTCGTAACCGGACGGTGAGTCGGCGGTAGCCGAACAGCCAGGCGATCGACCGCTCGATCTTCCAGCGATGCCGGCCGGACCGCTCGCTCGATTCGATCCCGGGCCGTGCGATGCGCGGGACGAGCCCTCGCTCTCGCAGCCAGGTGAGGTGCGCGGCGGAGAAGTACGCCTGGTCCGCGCGGAGCTTGACCGGCCGGCGCCGCTGTGGCCCGCGGTGGGAGCGGATGGCGGGTATACCGCGGATCAGCGGCTTGAGGGGCAGGCTGTCGTGGGCGTTCGCGCCGGACACCGCGACAGCCAGAGGGATCCTCTGGGCCTCGGAGAGCACGTGTAGTTTGCTGCCCCCCTTGCCGCGATCGACCGGGTTCGACCCGGCCAGCGCCCCTTTTTTCGCCCACACCGACGCGTCGACGTCAATCGGACCCGCCACCCTCGGAAGGGTGACGGGTCCGACTGTCTTTTCGGGCACTGGCGGGCCGGGGCGTGGGCCGGGAAAGCGTCATCCCCCGGCCCGCCGCGGGTTCGGGCCTTGGCCGTGTCTTGCCTGTTCAGCAGGGGTATGGGCTCATCGAATCGGGGTGAAGTCCCGGGTCTCGATGAACTTCGGCCGGCGGATCGGCGCGGCGAACGGCTCGACCACCGTGTTCTACCCGTCGCTGCGCGGGAACGGTGTGCCGTTGACACCGGGTGCCAGGGCTTCTAGCGTCACGGGTGCTGAAGGTACTAAGCGGTCGCTCACTGCGCGAGGGGTCCTCTGGGGGACCTCCGACGGGCTCCCTCAAGGGCGACCGGTTCTCTCAAGGGCGAGGAGAAGCAGCAATGTCCACCACTGAACAGCGGGTCGCGATTGTCACCGGCGCGGCGCGCGGCATCGGTGCCGCCACCGCGGTGCGGCTGGCGGCCGAGGGTCGTGCGGTCGCCGTGATCGACCTCGACGAGGCCGCCTGCAAGGACACCGTCGAGAAGATCACCGCGGCTGGCGGCAAGGCCATCGCGGTCGGCGCGGACGTCTCCGACGAGGCGCAGGTCGAGGCGGCCGTAGCCCGGATCGTGGCCGAGCTCGGCGCGCCGACGATCCTGGTCAACAACGCGGGTGTACTGCGCGACAACCTGCTGTTCAAGATGAGTGTCTCCGATTGGGACACCGTCCTGAACGTGCACCTGCGCGGTTCCTTCCTGATGGCCAAGGCCGTGCAGAAGCACATGGTCGACGCGGGCTTCGGCCGGATCGTCAACCTCTCGTCGTCCTCGGCGCTCGGCAACCGCGGCCAGGCCAATTATTCCGCCGCCAAGGCCGGGCTCCAGGGTTTCACCAAGACACTCGCCATCGAACTGGGCAAGTTCGGCATCACGGCCAACGCCGTCGCTCCCGGTTTCATCGCCACCGAGATGACCAAGGCCACCGCCGACCGCGTCGGTATGGGCTTCGAGGACTTCAAGAAGGCCGCCGCCTCCCAGATCCCGGTGCAGCGGGTCGGTGAGCCGGAGGACATCGCGGGCGCCATCGCCTTCTTCACCAGCGAGACGGCCGGCTTCGTCTCCGGCCAGGTGTTGTACGTCGCCGGCGGACCGCTCGACTAGGCATCCTGGGAACACAGAGGAACATGGACATGACTGAACTCCCGGAGTTGTCCGGCGAAGTCGCCCTCGTCACGGGCGCCAGCCGCGGCATCGGCTACGGCGTCGCCGAGGCCCTGGTCGCCCGCGGCGACCGCGTGTGCATCACCGGCCGCAACGAGGACGCCCTGAAGGAGGCCGCCGAACGGCTCGGCGCCGAGCGGGTCATCGGCGTCGCCGGCAAGGCCCACGACCTGGACCACCAGAGCGAGGCCGTCGAACGCACCATGGAGGCCTTCGGCCGCCTGGACCACCTGGTCAACAACGCAGGCACCAACCCAGTGTTCGGCCCCATCGCGGACCTCGACCTGAACGTCGCCCGCAAGGTCTTCGAGACCAATGTGATCTCCGCGCTGGGATTCGCCCAGAAGACCTGGCACGCCTGGCAGAAGGACAACGGCGGCACGATCGTCAACATCGCCTCGATCGCGGGCCTCGCGCCCTCGCCGTTCATCGGCGCCTACGGCGTCAGCAAGGCCGCGATGATCAACCTGACCCAGCAGCTGGCGCACGAGTTCGCGCCCGGGGTGCGGGTCAACGCGATCGCCCCCGCCGTGATCAAGACGAAGTTCGCCCAAGCTCTGTACGAGGGCCGAGAGGAAGAGGCGGCCTCCGCCTACCCGCTCGCCCGGCTCGGCGTGCCCTCCGACATCGGCGGCGCGGCCGCCTTCCTCACCTCCGGGCAGTCCGCCTGGATCACCGGGCAGACGCTCGTGGTGGACGGCGGCATGTTCCTCAACGCCGGTGTGGGCTGACCGTCCACGTTCTGGACGTCTGTTTCGGGCGCTGTTTCCCCGCGGAACGGCGCCCGAAACGCCGTTCGGGATACATACCGTGGGATGACAACGTCGTCATAGCTCAATCGATCAAGAAGACCTGGTCACGGGTGGGTTCATCCGCCCGGACGCTGCGGTATGGTCTGCCGACCCTTGGCATGGCAGATCGAGGAGCGTGCGCGTGTTCAACCGGAACCGATTCCTGCGGAGAGTCGCGGCGATCGCGTCCATATCCCTGGTTGCGGGTTGCAGTCTGCTGTCCGACGGCAGTCCCGACAACAAGGGGCCCATCATCGTGGGAACCACCAGTGCCCCCAGCACGCTGGACCCCGCCGGTGCCTATGACGGTTCCTGGGAGCTGTACCGGAACATCTACCAGACGCTCCTCGCCTACCCCAACGGCGCCACCACCCCCCAACCTGACGCTGCCCAGAGCTGCTCCTTCACCGACTCGACGAGCCGAACCTACCGCTGCACGCTGCGCGAGGGCCTGAAGTTCGCCGACGGCGCACCCCTGACGGCGGAGGCCGTCCAGCACTCCATCGACCGGATCCGCACCATCAACGCGCCCAGCGGGCCCGCCGGACTGCTGGGCAGCCTGGACCGTATCCAGACGTCCGGTGACCGCGAGATCGTCTTCCATCTCAACAAGCCCGACGCCACCTTCCCGTTCGTGCTGGCCACGCCCGCCATGTCGATCGTCGACCCGGACGACTACCCGGCCAACTCGCTGCGCAAGGACAACAAGGTCTTCGGCTCCGGACCATACAAGATCAAGTCGTACGACGAGGGCAAGCAGGTCACCCTGGTGGCCAACAAGAACTACAAGGGTTTCGCCAAGCTGCAGAACGACGCGGTCACCATCCGCTACTTCCAGAACTCGTCCAGCATGGTTAAGGCGTTGCGGGCCAAGCAGATCGACGTCACCTACCGCGGTCTCGCAGCCGACGACATCCTGGCCCTGCAGCAGCACGGCAGCTCCGACCTGGAACTGATCGACGGCGCCGGCGTCGACATCAGCTACCTGGTGTTCAACCCCAAGGACCCCTGGGCTGGACGGCCCGCCGTGCGCAAGGCCATCGCGCAGATCGTCAACCGGAGTGCGATCGCGCACAAGGTCTACAAGGACACCGTCGATCCGTTGTACTCCATGGTCCCCACCGGTCTGACCGGCCACACCACCGGCTTCTTCGACGACTACGGCAACCCGAGCGTCCCCAAGGCCCGCAAGATCCTCACCGACGCGGGCATCACCCAGCCCGTCCCGCTCACCTTCTGGTACACCACCGACCGCTACGGCTCCGAGACGGCCCTGATGTTCCAGGAGCTGAAGCGGCAGCTGGAGGCCTCCGGCCTGTTCACCATCACGATCAAGGGACGCCCCTGGAAGACCTACGTGGTCGGGTACCAGAAGGGTGAGTACCCGGTGTTCGGCCGCGGCTGGTTCCCGGACTTCCCCGACGCGGACAACTTCATCGCCCCCTTCGTCGGCGAGCACAACGCGCTGGGCACGCCCTACCCGTCCAAGGAGATCACGGACAAGCTGCTGCCCCACTCGCGTGCGGAGAGCGATCGCGCCCAGACCGTGAAGGACATGGAACAGGCGCAGCAGATCCTGGTGAACGACGCCCGGCTGATCCCGTTGTGGCAAGGACGGCAGTACATCGCGGCCAGCGAGGACATTTCCGGCGGGGAGCAGTCCCTCGACCCGTCCACGATCATGATGATGTGGACGCTGCACCGCAAGACCAGCTGGTGAGCCCCGGCAACCGGCCTTCCGGCACCGGTTGTCAGTGGTCGCCTGTAGGTTCTGAAGCCTGCAAGTGACCGCACATCGTGAGGACGTTGACGTGATCGACATCGCCATGCTGCCCGAGTCCTGGCGCGGGGTTCTGGGCGACGAGCTGCAGCAGCCCTACTTCAAGGAGCTGACCGAGTTCGTCGAGCAGGAGCGGGCGAACGGCCCCGTGTACCCGCCGCGCGAGGAGGTCTTCGCGGCGCTGGAGGCGACGCCGTACGAACAGGTCAAGGTCCTGGTCCTCGGTCAGGACCCGTACCACGGCGAGGGCCAGGGCCACGGTCTGTGCTTCTCGGTCCGCCCGGGCGTGAAGACCCCGCCCTCCCTGCGGAACATCTACAAGGAGATGAAGGAGGAGCTGGGCCTGCCGGTCCCGGACAACGGCTATCTGATGCCCTGGGCCCAGCAGGGCGTGCTCCTGCTCAACGCGGTGCTCACCGTCCGGGCCGGCGAGGCGAACTCGCACAAGGGCAAGGGCTGGGAGAAGTTCACGGACGCCGTGATCCGCGCGGTGGATTCTCGGCCGGACCCGGCGGTCTTCGTCCTCTGGGGCAACTACGCGCAGAAGAAGCTCCCGCTGATCGACGCAAAGCGGCACGTGGTGGTCAAGGGCGCGCATCCCTCGCCGCTGTCCGCGAAGAGGTTCTTCGGCTCCCGTCCCTTCACCCAGATCAACGAGGCGGTCGCCCGGCAGGGCCACGAGCCCATCGACTGGCGCCTGCCGACACTGGGCTGACCGGCGCGGGGACATGGTCCGAAGCGCCCGCCCGCCCGGGCGGGCGAACACCGGGCGGGGCTGGAGCCCGGCACTCGGTGCGCGGCGCCGTGCCGTGTGGCGCAGCCTGACCGGGAATTCCGGTGGGGCCGGTTAGCGTCGGAAGCGGACAGCTGACGACGGCCCGGAGGACGCGGTGGCGGAGCGACAGGAACAGACGGCACCGGACGCCGTGCTGACGCGGATCGGGCAGGTCGTGATGCTGCACCACGGCGGCGACCGCGAGGAGGCCCGCAGCCGTTTGCTGGAGCTGTGGGCGGAGATCGGTGAGGACGGCGACCCGCTGCATCGCTGCACCCTGGCCCACTACCTCGCCGATACCCAGGACGATCCGGTGGACGAACTCGCCTGGGACCTCAGGGCGTTGTCCGCGGCGGAGGAGGTGTCCGGCTGTCGTACGGACGGCACCCCGCCGAGCGTCCGGGGCTTCTTCCCCTCCCTGCACCTCAACCTCGCCGCCGACTACGTCAAGCTCGGCCGTGCCGAAGCAGCCCACAGCCACCTGCGCCGGGCCCGCCGCACGGCGGGTGACCTGGCGGACGACGGCTACGGCAACGGGGTGCGGGCCGCGATCAGCCGCCTGGAGCTGCGACTTGCGGAGGACGGCCGGGAGGGCGGCTGCCCGGACGGCGACGGCTGGGGCCCACCACGACAGCGGCCGAGCTAGCGGGTACCCCTGGTGCCACCATGGCCGCCGCGGCCGTGGAGGCGGGCCGCGTCGGCGACCCGGCATCCGTTCCACACCGGGCGCTGGAACACCGGACCGTGCGGGTGCCCGGCCGGCTCAGCGGCCGTACGTCTGCTCGCAGATTTCTGCCTCCGGGCTGTCCCCGCGCCAGCCGCCGTACTTCTTGCCGAGCGCGCACACGTCCGGGGCCCTCGGGACCGGCTGCGACAGTCCGGGCAGGTCGCCGGTCGACCGCCGGGGGTGGTCCGGGTGCGGGCGGGGGCGCGGTCGCAGCGGCGGTGACGGCCGCCGGTGCGCGGTCGGGGGAGCAGCCGGGCGCCGCTGCGCGGCCGTCGGCCCGACGTGTTCCGGTTGCCGGGAGGGGCCGACCATCTCCAGTGCTTCCAGGGCAGGTGCCTGCACCACCCGAGGCTCCGCGCTGCCGTTCGGCCGGGGGGCCGTCGGCCGTGACGGCCCCGCATTCGGAGGGGCCCCGGGTGCCGCCGGGTGCTGTACCGTCACGCAGCCGGAGAGGGCCGAGACAGCCACGGTGACCAGGAGCGCTGCGATGGTCGTCGTTCGATGCACGCGCGCAACTCTGCTGGGTCGACCCCCTACTTGGCACCAGGGAGTCGAGGTTGATGGCCCGGACGGGTGATCTCGTGCCCCGTAGGGAGGTCTTCGTGGTGCGGGGGTGACGTCCGTCCCGTAGTCGTGCTCCCGGCCCGCTTGCGGATCGGGTCGCCGTGGCCGTCGTGTCGGGTGTGGTCCTCGCCGATGACGCCGCCCGCCGTGAGACCGCTCCGGTACGAGGTGGTCGGCGCGCTGCCGAAGACCGGACCGGCCCCCTCCCGTGCGGCTCCGTCGGAATCGCCGACCGGCGGCCCCCGTATGCTTCCGGCAGGGAAGAAGCTGGCAAGCGGCAGGGGAGAACACGTGAAGGTCGGCTGCATCGGACTCGGGGACATCGCACGGAAGGCGTACCTCCCGGTGCTGGGCACGCAGCCGGGGATCGACCTCCACCTGCAGACCCGTACTCCCGCCACCCTCGCCCGGGTTGCCGACTCCCTGCACCTGCCGCGGGAACAGCGGCACACGACCCTGGACTCGCTCCTGGCTGCCGGGCTCGACGCCGCCTTCGTGCACGCGCCCACCGTTGCCCACCCGGAGATCGTCACCCGGCTGCTGGAGGCGGGCGTACCGACGTTCGTCGACAAGCCGCTCGCCTACGAACTCGCGGACTCCGAGCGGCTGGTGGAACGCGCCGAGCAACGGAACGTCTCCCTGTTCGTCGGATTCAACCGTCGGTACGCCCCCGGGTACGCACAGTGTCTGGAACACCCGCGCGAGCTCATCCTCATGCAGAAGAACCGGATCGGGCTGCCCGAGGAACCGCGCTCGATGATCTTGGACGATTTCATCCACGTCGTCGACACCTTGCGCTTCCTGGCGCCGGGCCCGGTCGACGACGTGACCGTGCGCGCCCGCACCGGTGACGGGCTTCTCCACCACGTCGTGCTCCAACTCGGCGGGGACGGATTCACGGCTCTCGGCGTGATGAACCGGCTCAGCGGCTCCACCGAGGAGACCCTGGAGGTCTCCGGGCAGGACACCAAGCGCCAGGTGCTCAACCTCGCCGAGGTGATCGACCACAAGGGACAGCCGACCGTGCGGCGGCGCGGCGACTGGGTGCCGGTGGCCCGTCAGCGCGGCATCGAGCAGGCGGTACTCGCCTTCCTCGACGCCGTGCGCGCCGGCCGGGTGCTCAGTGCCCGGGACGCACTGGCGACCCATGAGCTGTGCGAGAGGGTGGTACGAGCGGTTCGGGACCACTGCGGCGCCGCCTGATCGCCCGCACGAACTCGGCCACGCACAGGACGCCCAGCACCAGCAGGGCGCCGTGCACCGGCCAGTCGCCGTAACGCACGTACGGCGTGGTGCCGTGTGCGAGCGGTACGTCGTACACGTGGGCCGTGCTCGCGCTGGTGCCGAGCCAGGGACCGACGCGTTGCCCGTCCGGGCCGTACACCGCCGAGACACCCGTGAGGGTCGCGTGCACCATAGGGCGGCCCGTCTCGGCGGCTCGCAGCGCGCCCAGCGACGCATGCTGCTCCGGCGCCCAGCTGTTCTGGAAGGACGAGGTGGAGGACTGGCCGAGCAGGACGTCCGCCCCGTCCTGGGCCAGGTGCCGGCTCATGTCCGGAAACGCGGTCTCGAAGCACACCAGCGGACCGATTCGCAGACCGTGCCCCACGTTCATCACGACCTGCGCGGTGCCACGCCGGCGGTCCTCACCGGCGGCCCTGCCCACCGAAGTGGCCCAGCCGAGGAGCGACCGGGCCGGGATGTACTCGCCGAAGGGGACCAGCCTCATCTTGTCGTAGCGGTCGCCGGTCGGGCCGTTCGGGCCGATCAGCACCGAGCTCTTGTAGATGCCCGGCTGGTCGGAGCGGCGGGCGTCCACGTTCACCAGCACGTCGGCGCCGACCGCACGGGACAGGCTGGCGATCCGCCGGGACAGGTCCGGTCGGTCGCCGAGGTCGAATCCGACGCTGGACTCGCCCCACACGACCAGGTCGACGCCCTGACCGGCGAGCCGGCGGGTCAGCTGCTCCTCAAGCTCGAAACGCCGCTCACCGCTGTCCCGGCCGTCCACGATGCCCGGCTGGACGACCGCGATCCGCACCCGTGCGTCGACGCGCGGACGCGGTGCCCACGCCCACGCGGCCGAGGCCGCGGTGGCCGTGGCGACCAGCGCGGCCACCGCGGGCCGCCGCGAACCTGGCACGGACGCCAGTTCGGCCACCGCCACGTTGACGGCCACCACCAAGAAACTGAGCAGCCACACCCCTCCGACGGAGGCCAGCCGCAGAGCCGGGCCGACCTGCCACTGGCTGGCACCGAGCATGCCCCAGGGGCCGCCGAGCCCCTGCCAGGAGCGCACCAGTTCCACCACCAGCCAGGCGGACGGCAACACCAGCAGTGCGGCGATGCCCCTGCCCGGGGCCGGTGCGCCGCCGAGGAACCGGCGCACCAGCCAGCCCCAGGGCGCCCACAGTGCGCCCAGCAGTGCCGCTATCAGGAAGATGAACACGTGCAGGCTCGGCAGCAGCCAGTGGTGCACGGCCACCAGGTAACCGAAGCCACCGCACCAGCCGTCCCAGGCGGCGCGCCACCCGGTCGGCGCCGAGCGTGCCAACAGGATCCACGGGACCAGGGCCACGTAGGCGAACCACCACAGCGACGGTGCCGGGAAGGCGAGCACGGGCAGGGCGCCCGTGAGGACGGCGACCCCGGAGCGTTGCCAGGAGGAAGCCGTCAGCCGGTCGATCACCCCCATACGGAACCTCCTCCCCACCGAGCGCTGGCTCCAGTGTGCGCGTCGGGAGCGATCTACGACAGGGGGCTGAGTCGGGACCCGTGCGCGGTAGTGGCCGGCCGCGGCCCGCCGGCCGCGGCCCGCCGGGCGAGGACTGCCCGGGCAGGTCGGGCCGGGTCGGCGCCGGCGCCCTGGCCGGCCGGGTTCAGTCGGTGACGTTCGTGGGGGTCCTGCCCGGCAGCCGGCGCCATTTCTCCTCCACGGTCACCCCGTGCAACCGCCAGCCCTCCGGTGTGCGCAGCAGCGCGAAGTCGTAGCGGCCGCCGCACACCAGGTCTGGTGCGGCGGGGCTGCGGCCGGGGCCGGCGTCGTCCGCGAACCGCATCGGGTTGAGGTAGTCGGCCCGCACCCGGGCGGTGTCGCCGGTGTCGTGTTCCAGGAGGCCGAACCGCACCTGCCGGTTAACGATCAGATGCTGTCGCACGGCGAACAACGTCAGGTTTCCGGCGAGCCAGCCGGCGACCTGATCCGCGTCGCCCTCGATGCCGCCGGCCGAACGGTAGTCGGCCCGTCCGTCCGCCGTGAACAGCCGCCGGTACGTCGTCCAGTCACCGTCGTCCACGGCCACCGCGTACTCGGTGACGAGTTCGTCGACGGCCAGCCGGTCCACCACGGTCGCCAACTCGGTACGTTGCGTCATCGGCACAGTGTTGGGCACCTGCGGCCAAGAGCCAAGAGGGCGTGCGTGTGAACATCCGGTGGTCCTGGCGCCCAGGCGCCGGCTCATCCGGTGGTGTGTGGTGTTCCGGTGTCCGGACAGGCGGTGGTGTGTGGTGTTCCGGCGTTCTGGCGTGTTCACGTGGGTACGCTCACCACTTCTGCCACCAGGCAGGCCGGACCTGCTGGTCATCGGAGCGGGCGCAATGGACGCCGTTGACGACCTCCCGATCGGGGATGTCCCAGCCGACGACTCCCGGACCGGTCCGCCGGAGTTCGATGACCCGCTGGCGCCGTGACCCCTCGCCCGCGTCCACGTCGCAGACCAGGACCGGCCCCCAGGCGCGGCCGTCGAGGCAGGCGGCGAGGGAGACGAACGGGACGAGGGCCACGATGCCCAGGGAAAGGGCCGAGGCCGCCGTAGCGGTCTTCCGGCGCCAGGCGGCGGTCCGGTCGCCGTGGGACAGCGCCTCCCCCGTGCGCAGGGCGTAGGCCGTCAACGTGGTGGCGATGCCCCAGCCTGGCCCGTACAGGGCCCCTACGATGATGCCGACCGCAAGCGGCGCGGTGAGCGCGAGGGCCGCCAGTCGCCCCGTGGTGGACCGTCGGGACACCGGTGCCCGGCGGAACCGCGCCGGAATCAGTTGGCAGACGACGACCGCCACCATCGAGGCGAGGAGGGCGTCGGTCAACAACAGTCCGGTCAGGGCGTCGGGCCAACTGCCGACGCCCATGGTCAGGAACACCTCGTTGGCCTCGGCGCTGCCCCCCAGGGTCCAGGCGACCTTCAGCATCGGGAAGGCCAGCAGCACGATGACGAGAATGGCACGACCCGCACGACTGTCCCCGCCGTCGGGCGTCGTGTCGGATCGGCCGGACGCAGACATCACCCCCCTGTTGTTCCGGGCCACCATCCCGCGCAACACGGTCGTGGGGTTTCTCCACCCGGATACCGGACGGACGCGACCGGCATCCGCCGGTACGGCAGCCGTCCGCCCGGTGGCACCGGCCCGACGCTGCCGGCCGTGACGACCCGGTAGAGGGGTCTGTTACGAGGGGTCTGGTACTGGGCCGGGTATGAGTGGCCCGGCACGCCGGAGCCCGACGCGGTCCTAGACCCCCGAGGAGGGGCGACCGGGCTGAATGCGCGGCGTGGGCACCTCACCTGCGGTGCGGTCGGCGTGGGAGTTTGATCGACATCGTGGGCGTCGGCATGATCGCATCCCGGGTCCGCGGCGGTGACGCATCGGCCGAGGCTCGCTGCGTCCCCCTGTGCGGGGACGCCGTGAGGCGTCGCGGCTGTGCCGGAGGAGGACGGGATGCGCGGCGCGGGCAGTGGCTTCGTCACGACCAACGACGGGGTCCGGTTGCACTACCTTGAGGCAGGCAGCGGTCCGGACATGCTGCTCGTTCCCGGCTGGTCACAGACCGCCGCGCAGTGGCGGTACCAGATCGCCGATTTCGCGCGCACACACCATGTCGTCGCGCTCGACCATCGCGGTCACGGTGATTCCGCCCGGCCGGATCACGGATACCGGATCGCTCGCCTCGCGACCGACATCCATCAGGTCATCGGGCTCCTGGACCTCACCGATGTCGTCTGGGTGGCCCACTCCATGGGCTGCGCACTGGCCTGGTCCTACTGGGACCTGTTCGGTGGGGACCGACTGGCGCGCCTGGTGCTGTTCGACGAGCCCGCCGTGCTGGTCCAGCAGCCATACTGGCCTGACGGCCTCGCCGAACGCGTCGGCGCGTTGTACGGCCTCGGGCAGATCGCCGAAGTCGTCTCGGGGCTGCGCGACCCGCGTTCGGACGCCGAGACACTCAGCGCCGGCTTCCTGGAGGCCATGTGGACGCCGGCTGCCGAGGAGGCCGACCGCCAGTGGGTCCTCGCCCAGAACCTGCTCCTGCCCCGGGAGTACGCAGGCAGGCTGCTGCTCGACAATGTCATGCAGGATTGGCGTGACATCCTGCCCAGGATCACCGTTCCGACGCTGGTCATGGGAGGGAGCGACAGCGTGATCCCCGTCAATGCCGCGCGGTCGGTGGCCTCGGCCATTCCCGGAGCCGTCCTGCGGATCCTGCAGGAGCGCAGCAGCCACTTCGCGTTCTGGGAGAACCCCGACGTGTTCAACCGGGAGGTGCGGTCCTTCCTCGACTCAACCGTCGGCGCCGACGGGTCCTAGCTAGGCGTCGGCCGGGCGGGACCGCAGCGATGCGGCAGGGCCCCGGGGCGGTGCGTGAGCGGGGGCTGACCTGGGCCGGGCGGTCCGTCCCGTGGGTGACGCACCGGTGCGGTCGGGGCGTCGGGCTGGGCTGGGAGACCAGGCTCGCCGTCGAGAACGGTCCACTCGGTCGCCCGCCCCGGCTCCCGCCGGGATGCCGCTTCCACCCGGGGAGGCCCAGCACCTCAGGCCGCCTTGATGACCTCTCCGCGGACCGCTTCGGCCCACTCGACCACCAACAGTTCGTATTCCGCGCGTTCCAGGGACGACAGGGTGCCGCCCGCCCGCAGCCACAGCGCGCGTATCCGCTCGTTCACCTCGGCGGCGGAGCGCAGGGAACCAGAGCGCACGGAACCAAAGGGCGTGGATTCGGGGGACATGCGGACAAGCCTAGGGGCAGGTGCTGACACTGCGCTACCGGGTAGCTACTCAGAAGGTATGGGCTTGGTCACCGCCGAGGGGCGGGGGCGGGTGCGAACCGGCGTGCTGCCGCGGCCCGCTCCTGCGCGGCCCGTGCGGCTCCCGGGCAGCGTCGATCAGGGCGTCGGGCCGAAGAGCCTTCCGGGCAAGGGAGGTTCGGGGCGTGCGCGCGGCTCGACGCGTACGAGGGGGGTGGGGGAGCGGTGCAGGTTGAAGGTGGGGCGGGGTGGCCGGGGCGGGTTATGCGGCGGCTGTCGGGCCCGCCGACGTCACCGCCGGCACCGCCTTCTGGAGAGGACCTGACCGTTCCCGGGGACCGGGCGGGCGCTCGGCGCGCAGGCGTCGGCGGGCCTGCGGTGGCTCACCGGCCGCGCAGGCGGTGGCGCCCCCACCAGGCAACCAGCGTCCCCGCCAGCGCCGGTAGGGCGATGCAGGCCGTCGCGATCAGGAAGGCCGGTGACGTCGGTGCCGAGGCACGGGCCCCGGCGACCGCGTACGCGGCCGTGTTGGGGATCGATCCGAGGCCCGTGGCCAGCAGGAACGACAGCCAGCCCATGCGGGAGACGGCCGCGCAGTAGTTTGCCGCCGAGAACGGCACACCCGGGAAGAGCCGCGCCACCAGCATGGACCGGAACCCGTGCCGGCTGAGCTGTGTGTCCGCGGCCGTCAGCCAGCGGCCCCGCAGCAGCGGGCGCAGTGCGTCCTGCCCCAGGAGACGACCGAGACCGAAGGCCATCCCAGCCCCGACCACCGTGCCCGCCAGCGCCGCCGCCAGCCCCGTCGCCGCGCCGAACAGCGCGCCTGCCGCCAGGTTCAGCAGGGGGCGCGGCACGAACGACAGGGTGCACAGTCCGTAGGCCAGCGCGAACACCGGCGCCGCCGCGACGCCGCCGAGCTGTGGCGGCCAGCCCTGTGCGAGCAACTGCTGCGGCTCACACAGCAGGACGCACCCCGCGCCCCCGGCAAGCAGGGCGAGCAGGAGGGACAGCCGGGCGTAGGGGGACACCAGCGCGCGCGTCCAGCGGGTCGCGAACCCCGCGCGCGGCGGCGGCAGGGGGACGACGAGTTCCGTTGCGGCAGCCGGAAGAGCGGCGGTGGCGGTACCTCCGGAGCGGTCGGTGGCGTCGAGCATCCGGCGAGATTATCCGACTCGCGCGGTGATCGCCGTATGGTTCGTCTCATGACCGTCACGCGCGCGGTCCCGCCCCGGGGACGCACAGCGCTCTCGCCGGCACCGTGTTGGAACGGCCGACGGCTCTGTACGTCCGCCGCCGATCCGGCCTGGCGAGGGAACCGGGCCGGTTCGCTCCACTGACCGTCCGTGAGGCGCTCAAGAGCATGGGGACCTGACGGCGCCCTTCGGACCCGTCGGCCGGACAAAAAGCATTCGACGTCGGGCGAACCACCGGCGATGATCGACGCCATGTTCCGGTACGCCTTCCCTCGCGCAGCATCCGCCGTGGCGGGTGCCCCGAAGGCTGCCGTCCCGCTTTTCTTCGCCGCTGTCGACGGCGCCCGAAGCTGACCCTCCCCGGATCGTCCGGCGGACCCCGCAGGGGGAGGGTCGGCAAGTCCTCGGGGTCCCGCATTCCCGTACGACTGGAGAGGCTTCGAGGTACAGCCATGTCCAAAACCGCCTACGTGCGCACCAAGCCACACCTGAACATCGGCACCATGGGGCACGTCGACCATGGCAAGACCACCCTGACGGCCGCCATCACCAAGGTCCTCGCCGAGCGCGGCACCGGTAGTTTCGTGCCGTTCGACCGCATCGACCGGGCCCCGGAGGAGGCCGCCCGCGGGATCACCATCAACATCGCGCACGTCGAGTACGAGACCGACACCCGGCACTACGCCCACGTGGACATGCCGGGCCACGCCGACTACGTCAAGAACATGGTCACCGGGGCCGCACAGCTCGACGGGGCGATCCTCGTGGTCTCCGCGCTTGACGGGATCATGCCGCAGACCGCCGAGCACGTGCTGCTCGCCCGGCAGGTGGGCGTCGACCACATCGTCGTCGCGCTCAACAAGGCGGACGCGGGCGACGAGGAACTGGCCGAACTGGTGGAGCTGGAGGTCCGCGAGCTGCTCACGGCACACGGATATCCGGGCGGCTCCGTTCCGGTCGTGCGGGTGTCGGGGCTCAAGGCGTTGGAGGGCGACCCACGTTGGACGGCGTCCGTCGAGGCGCTGCTCGATGCGGTGGACGCCTACGTACCGATGCCGGAGCGGTACCTGGACGCGCCGTTCCTGCTGCCGGTCGAGAACGTGCTCACCATCACCGGCCGGGGCACGGTCGTCACGGGTGCCGTGGAGCGGGGGACGCTCAGTCCGGGGGACCGGGTTGCGGTGCTCGGCGCGGACGTCGACACCGTGGTCACCGGACTTGAGACGTTCGGCAAGCCGATGCAGCAGGCCCAGGCCGGGGACAACGTCGCCGTGCTGCTGCGGGGTGTTCCGCGCGACGCAGTACGGCGGGGCCATGTGGTGGCGGCGCCCGGGAGCGTGGTCCCCGCCCGGCGGTTCTCGGCGCGGGTGTACGTGCTCTCGGGCCGGGAGGGGGGCCGCTCGACTCCCGTGTTCACGGGGTACCGGCCGCAGTTCTACATCCGCACGGCGGATGTGGGGGGCCGCGTCGACCTCGGGCAGGCGGGTGTCGCCCGGCCCGGGGAAACGGTGGAGATGACGGTGGAGCTGGGACGTAAGACGCCGTTGGAGCCCGGTCTGGGATTCGCCATCCGCGAAGGCGGCAGGACGGTGGGTGCGGGGACCGTAGTCTCCGTCAGCGCGTAGCGGTCCGGCTACAGCGGTGACAATGGTTTCGTGACTGAAGCCATACCCGTGACCAGGGCCACCGATCATGGCACCGCGAAGCTGATGCCCGACGTCGACCGGGAGCGGGCCTGGCTGCTCACGGTCGATGGGGCGCCGCAGTCGTACGTCGATCTGGATGATCCCGCGCATCTGGAGTTCGAGTACGCGCGGCGTCTCGGGCACGTCCTGGACGTCGTGGCCGAGGCCGGCCGCCCGTTGGACGTGGTGCACCTCGGCGGGGGTGCACTGACGCTGCCCCGGTATGTGGCGGCCACCCGGCCCGGCTCCCGACAGGATGTCGTCGAGGCGGACCGGGGGCTGCTGGAACTCGTCACCGAGTATCTGCCGCTGCCGCCGGAATCGGGCGTCGCGTTGCACGCCGCCGACGCCCGGGCCTGGCTGGAGGCCGCGCCGGACGACCGTGCTGATGTGCTGATCGCCGATGTCTTCGGAGGGTCCAGGGTCCCGGCCCACCTGACCACGCTCGCCTACGCGCGGGAGGCCGAACGCGTCCTGCGGCCCGGCGGGGTCTATCTGGCCAACCTCGCCGACGCGGCACCGTTCGGTTTCCTGCGGTCGCAACTGGCCACTTTCGGGGCGGTGTTCGAGGAGATCGCGCTGATCGCCGAACCGGGCGTGCTGCGCGGGCGACGGTTCGGCAACGCGGTGCTCGTGGCCTCGCACCGCCCTCTGGACATCGCCACGCTGGCTCGCCGTGTTGCGGCGGACGCGTTTCCGGCGAGGATCGAACACGGCCCGGGTGCGAGGGAGTTCACCGGATCGGCGCGGCCCGTCGCGGAAGCCGATGCCGTGCCCTCGCCCGAGCCCCCTGACGGGGCATTCGGCATCGGCTGACTCCGGACGATCGATCGGCGGCCGGAGCAGCGCTGCCCCGAACGGGCACGTCGGGCGTGGGGGCGGTGACCGAGGCCGCGGTGGCCGCAATGATCGCGATCAGCTTGGTACGGCTGCCACCGTCCTGCGGAGGCTGGGGGCGGGTGCGGTGGGAGGTTGTCCCCACGGCGGCCCGGCCTGCGGCCGCTTCCCGAACTGCCCGTGCTGGCCGGCCTGCTGGTGCTGCTGGGATCCGGCCTGCTGGTACGGATTCGGCTGTTGGTGACCCGGTTGCCGGTACGGGTTGTGCTGCGGGCTGCGTGTGTCCCCTGGCGGCTGCTGGTCTGGCCACGTGATCGGTAACCCAAGTGCGGCGCCGGACACCGTCCGGCCGCGAGCTGCCGGTTCGGTGACCGCGGCTCGGTGAGGAGGCGGTGAGAGCGGGGTGGCCAGCCATTCTACTCGCCGGTAACATCCTGCCCATGACAGTTGAAAGCGCCTCGATGGGCGACATGCTGGCCGCCGCGGTTCCGATGGTGCGGACCCTAAACCTGGAGTTCGTCGAGGTCACCCCGGAGCGGGCGGTGCTCCGGTTGCCGGACCAGCCGGAATTCCACAACCACATCGGTGGCCCCCACGCCGGCGCCATGTTCACCCTGGCCGAGTCCGCCAGTGGCGCGATCGTGCTCAAGGCCTTCGGCGACCAGCTCTCCCGTGCGGTGCCGCTCGCGGTGCGGGCCGAGATCGGCTACAAGAAGCTGGCCATGGGAGCGGTGACGGCCACCGCGACCCTGGGCCGCCCGGCGTCCGAGGTCGTCGCCGAGCTCGACGCGGGTGGGCGGCCGGAGTTTCCGGTCGGCATCGCCATCCAGCGTGCGGACGGGGCCGTGACCGGCGAGATGAGCGTGGTGTGGACGCTGCGGCTGAACGAGTGATGCGAGACCGGTGGGGCCGGTTGCCGGGGGACGAGCTGTGCCTACCGAAGCCGCAGCCGGCCAGCTGACCGGCGTCGGGGCGGGAGCGGCGGGCCTGACGCACCCGTTCCACCGGGGCCGCCCGCCCGGCTGCCGTGTGTGACGCACCGAGCCACGGGTGGCGGGGCTTCGGGTCCTTCGCCCGTCCGCGGAGGGTCCTTCGCCGGCACGGTCCTCGGCAACGGCCCGTCGGCCCGACCCCGCGGTGGGGACGGGCCCTTGCCGGTGGGTGGAATCAGAGGTACGGGGCTCAGGACGAGGCGACGCGAGCCTGGAAGTGCACGAGTCCGGCCACACCGAACTGAAGGGCCAGCGGCAAGGTGTGCTCGGCGGTCATCCCGTGCACGTGGTGGAGCAGGACGCGCGGCCCGTGGCCGCCGAAGGTGACGCTGGTACCGGACAGCAACAGGATCCCCGCAGTGGACAGTGATCCGTTCCCGTTCGCCGCCTTGCCTCCGACCAGGACACCTCGCCCGCTGTCCGGCGTGGCCACCATCCCGAGATGCTCGGGAACGCCGTCGTCGTTCCGCACGGTCATGGACAGGGTGCCGTCGCCGGAACGGTCCAGGTGTGCCACCGCGTCGGTGATCGTCAGGTCGGCACCGGAGGTGCGTACGCTGACCTGGCCCGGGGCGGCGGCGGACACCGCGGGCGCGGTAGCGGCGGCGCCGGTGTGCACGTCCTGCGAACAGCCGGCGGTCAGCAGGACGAGTGCCGTGGACACCGAAACCGCCAGGACGGTGTGGGGGCGCGTGCTTGTTCCCTTCATGTTTGCATAATGCCAAGGTCTCTTCCGGCAGCTCGAACCGCCCCCGCTGCCGCCGCCCGCGGCCGCACCGGTCAGGCCGCTCGGTGGCCCTGCCCGACCGCGGTCCCGCCGTCCTCCAGACCGGACACGAACTCCTTGAGCCAGCCGGTGAACTCCGGTCCGAGGTCCGGGCGGGCGCACGCCAGACGGACCACCGTGCGCAGGTAGTCGGCCTTGTCGCCGGTGTCGTAGCGCAGGCCCGTGAAGACGACCCCGTGGACGGTGCCGGCCGCCGCGAGGCCCTGCAGGGCGTCGGTGAGCTGGATCTCGCCGCTGCGGCCCGGCGGCGTGTGCGCCAGGACCTCGAACACCGCCGGGTCGAGGACGTAGCGGCCGATGACGGCGTACCGGCTCGGCGCGGTGCCGGCCGCCGGTTTCTCCACCAGGCCGGTCACGCGTACGACGCCCTCCTCGCCCGTCGGGTGCACGGCTGCACAGCCGTAGAGGTGGATCTGCGCCGGATCGACCTCCATCAATGCGACCACGCTCCCTCGGTAGCGCTCGCGGACCTCCAGCATGCGGCTCAACAGGGTCTCCCGAGGGTCGATCAGATCGTCGCCGAGGAGTACCGCGAAGGGCTGGTTCCCGACGTGGTGACGGGCGCACAGTACGGCGTGTCCGAGACCGAGCGGGTCGCCCTGGCGGATGTGGTGGATGTCGGCGAGCCGTGCCGGATCGCGCACGGCGTCCAGGCGCACGGTGTCGCCCTTGGTGGCCAGTGCCTGCTCCAGCTCGAAGGCGTGATCGAAATGATCCTCGATGGCCCTCTTGTGCCGCCCGGTGACCATCAGGATGTCGTCCAGGCCGGCCGCAGCGGCCTCCTCGACGACGTACTGGATGGCCGGCTTGTCGACGACCGGCAGCATTTCCTTGGGCGTGGCCTTGGTCGCGGGCAGGAACCGGGTGCCGAGACCGGCGGCCGGCACGACCGCTTTGCGAACCGTAGGGGCAGAGGCGGACGCCGCTGTTGAGTCGGGGGCGATCATGCGCCCAGCCTGGAACACGCCGATGAGAGCGCACCCGGAGAAGGATGGGAACCGACTGTGAAAGACGCGCCACTGGGCGTGCGGAAGGGGGCGGTGACAGTCCTCGCAGAACTCGCGGAATCTGCGGTCGTGCCGCAGCGGCTGCGGGCGATTCGGCGCGTGTGACGGTATGCCGTGCCGACTCCAGCGGTCCCGCACACCCTCGCCCGTGCTCAGCCGTGCAGGCGATTGCCCGGTTTTGGGAGATTGCGGAGATTCGGTGCACTGGCCGAATCAGGGCCACCGCTCGCGAAAAGGGTGCGGCGTTGTTGACCCGTGAGTAAGTACCTCGCTAGGTTCCGGTGCCTCGCACCAGAGTGTCCCGCCGCACAACCCCCCACCGTGCTGTCTCGCCGATTGTGCCGGAGCATCATGACCTCCCCTGTGCGCGCCCGCGACCTGATTCTGTGCATTACTCCCTTCGGCGAACCCGATGCGGGTCTTGCCGCCGCCGTCTGCGCCGCAGGCGGGTTCGGCGTCCTCGACCTGGGCACCGGAGACCGAAGAGCCCGCGAAGCGTTGTCCCGGCTCAGACGGGCCGCGCCAAGACCCTTCGGGGTGCGCGTGACCGGACGCTGTGCCCTGAGCCCTGATGAACTCGGCGACGGACCCGACACCGTCGTGCTCGCCGCCCGGGCTCCCCGGAACGCGCAAACGCCCTGGAACCTGCCCGCACTCGCCTCACGGTGGCGGGTGCTGGCGGAGGTGACCGACCTGGGGCAGGCGCGCTCGGCTGCCCGCGCAGGTGCTCACGGACTGATCGCCCGGGGCGCCGAGAGCGGCGGCCGGACCGGCCCGCTGAGCAGCTTCGTTCTGCTGCAACACCTGTTGGCTGATGAGGAGTTGACAGGCGTTCCGATCTGGGCTTGCGGAGGTGTCGGTCCCCGTACGGCGGCTGCCGCCGTGGCCGGTGGAGCAGCCGGCGTGGTCCTCGACAGTCAGCTGGCCCTGCTGGTCGAATCTTCGCTGCCCGAGGCGGTACGCGCGGTCGTGCGTTCCCTGGACGGCTCGGAGACCGTGGTACTGGGCGGGCACCGGGTACTGCTCCGACGCGGACCGGACGCCCCGCGCCCGCCCACCGACGCCCCCGAGGCAGTCGCTCCGCTGCTGGGTGCCCACGACCTGCGCCGCCAATTCCTGCCCGTGGGCCAGGACGGCTTCCTCGCCGCCCGGTTCGCCGAACGATGCGGTGACGTGCGAGGGGTGCTCCGGGAGGTGTCCGCGGCCATGCATGACCTGGTCGGAGTGGGGGAGCTGCCAGAGGCAGACGTTCCCGGACCCGCCGACGCCCTTCGGCCCGGCTCGGCGATGAGCCGGGCCCTCGGCACGCGGTTACCGGTGGCGCAGGGGCCGATGACCCGGGTCAGTGATCAGGCGGGCTTCGCCGCCGCCGTCGCCGAGAACGGCGCGCTGCCGTTCCTGGCACTGGCTCTCGCCGACGCGGAGCGCACCCGGTCGATGCTCGCCGAGGCGCACGCCGTGCTGGGCGGACGGCCCTGGGGCGTGGGCGTGCTC
This sequence comes from Streptomyces pluripotens, assembly GCF_000802245.2. Classification (NCBI taxonomy): domain Bacteria; kingdom Bacillati; phylum Actinomycetota; class Actinomycetes; order Kitasatosporales; family Streptomycetaceae; genus Streptomyces; species Streptomyces pluripotens. The sequence continues at coordinate 719,435 of NZ_CP021080.1, read as the reverse complement.
GGGTTCGCGCCCGAGGAAACGAGGAACGCGCAACTCGAAGCCGTACGGGAACTGCGCCCGACGCACGCGGTCATCGCAGGCGGCAGGCCTGCCCAGGCGGAGGCGCTGGAGCAAGCAGGGATCCGCACCTTCCTGCACGTCCCCTCACCGGGGTTGCTGCGGCAGTTCCTGGATGCCGGCGCGCGCAGGTTCGTCTTCGAGGGGTCCGAGTGCGGCGGTCATGTGGGCCCCCGGGCCTCCTTCCCGCTCTGGGAGGCTCAACTGGGCGTCCTGCTGGACTTCCTGGACGACATCGACGCAGCGGCTGGTGCTGGTGACGAGACCGTGGCCCGGCGGCTGGAAGTGTTCTTCGCGGGTGGCGTTCACGACGAGCGGTCGGCGGCGATGGTCGCCGCCCTGGCCGCACCGCTCACCGTCCGGGGCGCCGCCGTCGGTGTGCTGATGGGCACCGCTTACCTGTTCACCGAGGAGGCCGTGGCCCACGGTGCCATCCGGCCCCTCTTCCAGCGGCAGGTGCTCGCCGCGACCCACACCGCCCTGCTGGAGACCGCACCCGGACACGCGACGCGCTGTGTGCCGAGCCCCTTCACCCTCAACTATCGCGAGCGAGAGGCGGCGTTACGGGCGGAGGGGATTCCCGACCGGGAGGTCTGGGAAACCCTGGAACGCCTCAACGTGGGCCGTCTCCGCATGGCGAGCAAGGGGGTGGAACGCACGGAGAGCGGCGAGTTGCGCGCTGTCGACGAGAGACAGCAGCTGGTCGACGGGATGTTCATGGCCGGCGAGGTCGCGGTGCTGCGCTCGGATACCACCACCGTGGCGGCCCTGCACCGCGCGGTGACCGAGGGGGCGGCCAGCCTGCTGACCACATGCGCCCCACGGACGGGCCGCGGTGCCACGGACGAACCGGCGCCACCCACACCGCTCGACATCGCGATCGTCGGTATGGCCTGCATGTTTCCGCAGGCTCCCGACCTCACTACCTTCTGGTCGAACATCGTCTACGGACACGACGCGGTCACCGAGGTCCCGCCCGAGCGCTGGGACCCCGCCGTGCACCACCGCCCGGACGGCACGACGTCGAAGTGGGGCGGCTTCCTGCCCCGCATCCCTTTCGATCCACTGCGCTATGGCATCCCGCCCGCCTCCCTCCGCAGTATCGAGCCCGTGCAACTACTCTCCCTGGAAGTGGCCCGGAGGGCACTGGCACACGCCGGATACGGCGATCAGGGACGGGAGTTCGACCATTCCCGGACCTCCGTCGTCTTCGGTGCCGAAGCCGGCAGCGACCTCTCCACCGCCGTCAACCTGCGCACGGTCCTCCCCTCGTACTTCGGCACGGTCCCGGACCAACTGGAAGAACAGCTGCCACGACTGACCGAGGACTCCTTCCCCGGCATGCTCGCCAACGTCATCTCCGGTCGGATCGCCAACCGCCTGGACCTCGGCGGCACCAACTACACCGTCGATGCGGCCTGCGCCTCCTCCCTCGCCGCGCTGGACGTGGCCTGCAAGGAACTCCTCCGCGGCACCAGCGACGTCGTACTGTGCGGCGGAGCCGACCTGCACAACGGCATCAGCGACTACGTCCTCTTCTCCTCCGTACACGCGCTCTCCCCGACGGGCCGGTCGCGCGCGTTCGACGCCTCCGCCGACGGCATTGCCCTCGGCGAGGGGGTCGCCTGCATGGTCCTCAAACGGCTCGCGGACGCCGAACGCGACGGCGACCGCATCTACGGCGTGGTCAAGGGCCTCGGCTCCGCCAGCGACGGCCGCTCCCGCGGCCTGACCGCCCCCCACCCCGAGGGCCAGCGGGCCGCGTTGGAGCGTGCCTACCGCCACGCCGGAGTGTCTCCCGCCGAGGTCGGCCTAGTCGAGGCGCACGGCACCGGCACCGTGGTCGGAGACCGCACCGAACTCACCGTGCTCGGCGAGGTGTTCACGGAGGCGGGAGCCAGGAACGGTGGCTGTGCACTCGGCTCGGTCAAGTCGCAGATCGGGCACACCAAATGCGCGGCCGGGCTCGCCGGTCTGATCAAGGCGACCCTCGCGCTGTACACCGGGATCAAGCCGCCGACCCTGCACCTGGAACGGCCCAACCCGGCCTGGACGGAGGAGGACAGTCCGTTCGCCTTCCACACCCGCGCCCAACCCTGGGCCGCACCGGCCGCGGAACGCTTCGCGGCAGTCAGCGCGTTCGGCTTCGGCGGCACCAACTTCCACGTGGTACTGGCCGCTCACGGCGACGCCATACCGTCCCACCAGGCGCTGGACGCGTGGCCCGCGGAACTGTTCCTGTTCCGGGGCCGGGACACGACGGCAGCCCGGCGGGACGCCGAACAGGTCCTCCGGGCCGCCGAGACGGACGGCGGCCCCTGGCGCCTGCGCGACCTAGCCCTCGCCGCGGCCCGTCGTGCCGACACCTCGCACGAACCGGTCCGGGCCGCGGTCGTGGCCCGCAACGTCGACGAACTCACCACACAGTTGCGGCGGGCACTCGCCGGGGAGCACGATCCGGCCGCCGGGATCCACCTCGCCGAGCCCGTGGACGGCAAGACGGCCCTACTCTTCCCCGGCCAGGGCAGCCAGCGCACGGGCATGCTCGCCGACCTGCTGATCGCCCTCCCCGGACTGCGCGACCACCTGAGTCTCGCCCCTGCCCAGGCGGGCCTCATCTATCCGCCCGCGGCCTTCGACGACGCCGGTCGCGAACGCCGCCGCGCCGCTCTCACCGACACCCGGGCGGCGCAACCCGCGCTCGGCGTCACGGGGCTCGCCGCCCACACCTTCCTCGCCTCCGCAGGTGTCCACCCCGACATGGCCGCCGGACACAGCTACGGAGAACTGGTCGCCCTCGCCGCGGCCGGTGCCCTCGACCCGGAAACCCTCCTGGAGTTGAGCGTCGATCGGGCAACGGCGATCCTGACGGCAGCGGGCGACGACCCCGGCACCATGGCCGCGGTCGGAGCCCCGGCCGAAGACGTCCGGCGCGCGCTGCGCACGGCCGGAGCGCCCGACACCGTCGTGGTCGCGAACCTCAACTCGCCCGAGCAGACGGTGGTCTCCGGACCGACGGCCGACGTGGAGAGCGCTGTGCGCCTGCTGCGCAGGTGCGGCCTGGGCGCTCAGCGGATCCCCGTGGCCTGCGCCTTCCACAGCCCGCTGGTGGCCAAGGCGGGGGAGCCCTTCGGGAGGGTGCTCGCGACCAAGACGGTCCGTGCGCCTGAGTTCCCCGTGTGGGGCAACCGCACCGCCGCCCCGTACCCGCAGGACGCGGACGCGGTGCGCACCGAACTCGCGGCGCAGATCGGTGCCCCGGTCGCGTTCACCGCACAGATCGAGGCGATGTACGAGGCGGGTGCGCGGATTTTCGTCGAGGCGGGTCCGGGCACGGTCCTCACCCGGTTCGTCGGGCAAATCCTCGGGGACCGCCCGCACCGCACGGTGGCCTGCGAACCCCGTTCCGACAGTGGTCTGCGCGGCTGGCTCGACGCGCTCGCCCGACTCGCGGTCGCTGGGCTGCCCGTGCGTACCGCGTGGCTGTTCCAAGGCCGCGACGCCGTGGACGCGCTGCGCGCCCCGGTGCCCGAGCGGCTCGGTTGGACGGTGGACGGACAGCTCGTCCGCACCGCCGACGGAGCGCTCCTCCCCGGTGCCCTCGCACCGGCCCGACGAGTTCTGGAGACGACCGTGACGACCGACCAGCCGCACGGCGTCCCCGCCGATCGGGACGCCCTGATCTCCGAATTCCTGCGCACCAGCCGGGAAATGGTCGCAGCTCAGCGCGATGTGCTGCTCGCCTACTTCGGCACCCCGACGACGGCGCCGGCCGTGCCCCAGCCGCTCGTGCCGGTGGCACCGCCCGTCCAGGTGCCCGTCGCAGCGACGGAGCCGACGGAGGCCACCAATGACGGCCGCCCGGTGGGCGATGTGGCACAGGTGGTGTTGGAGATCATCAGCGAGCGCACCGGATACCCCGTCGACATGATCGAGCCCGGGCTCGATCTGGAGGCGGACCTGAGCATCGACTCGATCAAACGGGCGGAGATAGCCGGCGAACTGGCCAAGCGGCTGGGCATCGCAGGTGGGGCGGAGTCCCTGGACGACACGGAGCTGGAGGAACTGGCCACGGCGCGCACGGCCGCGGCGGTGACGGACTGGCTCACCGCACGGGCGGGCGCCAACGCCGCCGGCAGCCGGGGAGAACAGGTCGGGGCACAGCCGGAAGCGTCGAAGTCCCCAGCCTCCGGTGCCCCGGCCGCCCTTGCCGTCGACGCCCCTGTCGGGGTGGCTCCGCAGCGCTTCGAGCTTCGGCCCGTCCCCCTCCCGGAGCCGTCCCCAGACCCCATCGAAGAGCCCTCCCCGACCTTGTCCGGCCTGCGGTTCGTCGTTCTCGACGGCGGCGCGGGCGAGGGCGGCGGCACCGGCGGGGACAGCGGGGCGCCGGGCGACTCCCGCCATGCGAGCAGCGGCGGCGCTCGCACTGTCGGTGACGGTACGGGTGCGGCGGCCGTGGTCGCCGCACGGCTCGCCGACCACGGTGCCGACGCCGTGCTTCTGGACCCGAGTCAGGGCCTCGGCACGCCCGGCGGTGTGGCCGGCAGCGTGGCCGGCGGTGCGTTCGACGGAGTGGTGTACCTGGGCGCGCTACCGGGTCCGGACCGCCCGGTGCTGCCGGACGCCTTCCCGATGCTCAAGACGGTACTGGCGTGCGGACCGAGTCGATTGCTGGCCGTGCGGGCCGCTGACCGGGCCGGGGCGCTGCGGTCGGCGGGGCTGGACGGCCTGTTCCGCACCGTGGTCCGCGAGTACCCGGACCTGCTCGCCCGGGTCGTGGCCGTGCCCGATACCTCCGCGGCGACCGTCGCCGACGCCGTGCTCGCCGAACTGCTCGCCCCGGAGCCGGCAGCCGTCGTCCTGCGTACGGCGGACGGACGCCGAGAGGCACCCGGGTTGGTGCCCGCGCCGCTCGGTCCGCTCGGCAGTACCGGCGCCGGTCCCGCCGGGGAGGGCGCCGCCGAGGCCGCCGCGCTCGGCCTCGACCGGGATTCGGTGATTCTGCTGGTCGGTGGCGCCCGGGGCATCACCGCGAAGTTCGCGGCCACACTGGCCAGCGCCTGCCGGTGCCGCATCGAGCTGCTCGGCCGCACCGCTGCGCCCACCGGCCCCGAGGCCCCGGATACCGCCGCCGCCCGCACTCCGGCGGAACTGAGGGCGGCGCTCGCCGCCCGGCCGGGAGCGTCGCAGCCCGCCGGGATCAACCGGACCGCCGAATTGATCCTCGCCCAGCGGGAGATCACCGCGACCCTCGCCGAACTCGGCTCGCTCGGCAGCGCGGCACACTACCGCCCGGTGGACTTCCGGGACCAGGACGCGGTGCTGCGGACGGTCAAGGAGATCCACGCCGAGCACGGCCGCCTCGACGCCGTGGTCTTTGCTGCGGGGGTGATCGAGGACCGGGTGATCGCAGACAAGACGCCTGAATCCTTCCAGCGGGTCTACGGCACGAAGACGGCCGGGGCCTCCGCACTGTTCGCCGCCCTGGGCGACCTGCCCGGCGCGCCCGCTTTCACCGTGCTGTTCGGCAGCATCGCCGCCGTTCTCGGCAACCGGGGCCAGGCCGATTACGCTGCCGCGAACGACGCGCTGGAGGCGCTGGGCACGGACTGGGCCGTCCGCACCGGCAATCGGGTGCTGACCGTCCACTGGGGGCCCTGGGCGCCGTCCGGTGCCCACACCGGCATGGTCGGAGCGGAACTCGGACGTGAGTACGTCCGCCGAGGGGTGCGGTTGATCGATCCGGAGGAGGGCACCGCGGCCCTGCTCCGGGAACTGGCCTGGGGTGACCCGTCGGCCCGTGCCGTCGTCTACACCGCATCGGAATGGTGAGATGACGGAACGTCATATTTCAGTCGCGATCGTCGGAATGGCGGTGCTGCTGCCCGGCGCCCCCGGCCTCGACGCCTACTGGCGCAATCTGCGCAACGGCGTCGATGCGGTTTCCGAGGTTCCCGCGGACCGCTGGGACCCCGGCTACTACGATCCCGGATCGGCCGTCGGCCCTGCCGCCCCCGACCGGGTGTACTGCCGGCGCGGCGGGTTCGTGGACGGCCTGGCCGAGATCGAGGCCACCCGCTACGGCATCATGCCCGCCGCCGTGCCAGGCACCGAGCCCGACCAGCTGATCGCGTTGGACGTGGCCGCCGCTGCGCTCGCCGACGCGGGCGGCGAGGAGCGGCTGCCGGAACGCAACCGGGTCGGTGTGGCCCTGGGACGAGGTGGCTACCTGACACCCGGCCTGGTCCGGCTCGACCAGCGCGTGCGGACGGCCGGGCAACTGGTACGCACACTCGGTCAACTGCTGCCAGAGTTGTCTGCCGCCCAACTGGACCGTGTGCGGCTGGCGTTCGCCGAACGGCTCGGCCCGGTGAGCCCGGACGCCGCCATCGGGCTGGTGCCCAATCTCGCCGCGTCCCGCATCGCCAACCGGCTCGACCTGCGCGGCCCCGCCTACACCCTGGACGCGGCCTGCGCCTCCTCACTGATCGCTGTCGACCAGGCGGTCACCGAACTCGCGATCGGGCGCTGCGACGTGATGCTGGCCGGCGGCGTGCACCACTGTCACGACATCACCCTGTGGAGCGTCTTCTCGCAACTGCGCGCCCTGTCACCGAGCCAGCGCATCCGACCGTTCCACCGTGACGCCGACGGTCTCCTCATCGGAGAGGGCACTGGCGTCGTGGTACTGAAACGGCTCGCGGACGCCGAACGCGACGGCGATCGCGTGTACGCGGTGATCCGCGGTACGGGCGTGGCCGGCGACGGCCGCACCGCGGGACTGGCCGCTCCCGACCCGGGCGGTCAGGCGCGGGCTGTGCGCCAGGCCTGGCGGGCAGCTGGGCTCGACCCCACCGCGCCGGACTCGATCGGCCTGCTGGAGGCCCACGGAACGGCCACCCCCGCCGGCGACGCTGCCGAACTCGCCACGCTCACTGAGGTGTTCGGGCCGGGCAAGGGATACGGCAATGAAGACCGTCCGGTGCTCGGTTCGGTGAAGTCGATGATTGGCCACACCATGCCGGCCGCCGGGGTGGCGGGCCTGGTCAAGGCGGCCCTCGCCCTGTACCACCGCACCCTCCTGCCCACCCTCCACTGCGACGTCCCCCACCCCGCGCTCGCCGGTACCCGCTTCCGCACCCTGGAACGGGCCCGGCCATGGGAGACCCACGAGGGCCGCCCGGTCCGCCGGGCCGCCGTGAACGCCTTCGGGTTCGGGGGGATCAACGCCCACGTGGTACTGGAGGAGTCGTCGCACGCCCGCCCCGTTCTTGCTCGGGCACCAGTTCCCGCGCGCGCTTCCGTGTCCGCTCCCGCTCCCGTTCTGGAGAGCGTCACCGAGCCCGAGCACATCGTCCTGTTCGCAGTCGATCGTCCGGACGAACTCGCCGCTCTCCTCGACGCCGACGACGCCACCATCCTCGCCGCCGGTCTCGACCCCACCCGGGCCCACCCCGATGCCGGTCCCGTCCGGCTCGGTGTCGTGGCCCCGACCGGCAAGCGGCTCGCCCTGGCCCGTCGCGCAGTCACCAAGGGCCGGGCCTGGTCGGGCCGCAACGACGTCTGGTTCCGGCCGGATCCACTGCTCGGCCGTGCAGACGGCAGGCTGGTCTTCGTCTTCCCGGGGCTGGAGGGCGAGTTCACGCCCCGCACCGACGACATCGCCGACCACTTCGGCCTACCCCGGGCATCCGGTGTCGACGGGGACGTCCAGGTCGATGACGTCGCGCGACACGGGTTCGGCGTCGTCGGCGTGGGTCGGTTGCTGGACCGGGCGCTGCGTCGCATGGGCGTCGAACCGGACGCGGTCGCCGGGCACAGTGTCGGTGAGTGGACGGCGATGGCCGCAGCCGGGCTCTACTCGGCCGCGCAAGTGGACCTGTTCATGGCCGGGTTCGACCCTGACTCGGTGACCGTTCCGGGTCTGGTCTTCGCCGCCGTAGGTACCTCCGCCGCCCACGTTCGTGCCGCGCTCGCCGGCGCCTGGGCGGACTCCGGCATCGTGCTCTCGCACGACAACGCGCCCCGCCAGGCCATGGTCTGCGGACCGGATGCGGCGGTGCGGGAGTTCGTGCGGTCCTTCCAGTCCCAGGGTGTGCTCTGCCAGGTGCTGCCCTTCCGGTCCGGCTTCCACACGCCGATGCTCGAACCGTACCTCGCCCCCATCAAGGCCGCCGCCGACCGCTTCCGGCTGCACCGGCCGACCGTGCCGGTGTGGTCGGGTACGACCGCGGCGCCCTTCCCGCAAGCCGAGGCGTCGGTGCGTGAACTGTTCGTACGTCATCTGCTGGAGCCCGTCCGCTTCCGTGAACTCACCGAGGCCCTGTACGCCGACGGGCACCGGGTCTTCGTCCAGATGGGTCCGGGCCGGCTCACCTCCCTGATCGGCGACTGCCTTGACGGCCGCGATCACCTGGCCGTCGCCGGCAACTCGCCCCACCGCGACGGCATGGCCCAACTCCGCCGCGCAGCAACGGCTTTGTGGACGGCAGGAGCGGCGGTGGCACCGGCGGTGCCGCGGAGTGCCGCAGCAGTGGGGGCAGCCGGGGCAGCGCTCCGCCGACGGCCCGTCCGCCTCGTCCTCGGCGGCTCGCTGGTGTCGCTGGACGGACCAGTCCTCGACGCCCTGCGCGCGGAGCTGGGGTCCGGAACGCGTCTCCGGGGTGAACCGAGCCGTCTGACGGACCTCGCTGTGCACGTCCCGGCCGCCGCCGAGCTTTCGGCCCTGCTGCGGGAGACCGCGGATGCCGCGGCGGAGTTGATCACTGCGGGCCGCCGCCGCGCGCCCACCGCCGACCCGCCCGGGTCCACCGGGATTGCCCCGGTCACCGACATCGTGCACGTGTCCCCGCGCACCATGCCGCACCTCCTGGACCACTGCTTCTTCCCACAGCGTCCCGGATGGCCGGATCTGGAGGACCGGTGGCCGGTGGTGCCGGCCACCACGATCGTGCAGCACATGATGGACGCGGCGGAGCAGGCGGCCCCCGGACTGCGGGCGGTCGCCGTGCACGAGGCCCGCTTCGACCGCTGGCTCACCGCCGCCCCTGCCGTGGACGTGCCGGTCACCGTCACCGCTGCCCCGGACTCCCCGCACCGCATCCCCGTCGCGTCCGTCACCTCCGCCGCCCTGCCCGCCCAACGCCTCGCCGTCACCTTCGGCCCCACCGCCCGCGCCGTCGTCGAACTCGCCCCGCACCACCCGGAACCACCCGACCCCAGTTCTCCCCCGGACACCCCCGAACGCCACCCGGACCACACCGCGGCCCAGCTCTACCGTGACCGCTGGATGTTCCACGGCCCGGGATTCCAGGGACTCACCCGGCTCACGGCGATCGGTGAGCGGCACATCCGCGGAGTGATCACCACGCCCGCCGCGCCCGGCGCCCTCCTGGACAACGTGGGTCAACTCCTCGGCTACTGGATCATGGCGACCCACACCGAACGCACCGTCGTCTTCCCCGTGCAGATGCGGCACATGCGGTTCCACGGCCCGCATCCGGCCCCCGGCACCGAGGTCCGCTGTCTGGTCCGGGTCACCTCCCTCACGGACGCCGTTCTGGAGGCGGACGCGGAGCTGACCGTCGGCGGCCGGGTGTGGGCCGTGATCGGCGGCTGGCAGGACCGCCGTTTCGACAACGACCCGACGACCCGGCCCGTCGAACGGTTTCCCGCACGCCACACCCTCTCCGCGGCCCGCCCCGGCGGCTGGGTGCTGGTGCACGAGCGGTGGCCCGACCTGGCCTCGCGCGAACTGATCATGCGCAACTCGCTCGGTGGCGCCGAACGTGGCCAATACGCCGAACGCCCGCCGCGCGGGCGCCGGCAGTGGCTACTCGGCCGGATCGCGGTCAAGGACGCAGTGCGGCAGTGGCTCTGGCAGCACGGTGAAGGACCCGTCTACCCGGCCGAGATCCGGGTCCGCAACGACCGGCTGGGCCGCCCGTACGTCACCGGAGTACACGGCCGCGCCCTGCCCGACCTTGATGTCTCCCTCGCCCACCGGGCCGAGGCGGGCGTAGCCATCGTACGGTCGCACACCCCGCAGCCCGGGCCCGGCATCGACATCGAGGAAGTGGCCGCACACGACCCGACGACCCAGGCCTCGGTCCTCGGAACGCAGGAACTACGGCTCCTGTACACCCGGTTGGCGCACGACTCCGACGCACAAGCACGGTGGTTCACCCGGTTCTGGGCCGCCAAGGAGGCGGTGGCCAAAGCCGAGGGCGTCGGATTCAGCGGGCGCCCCCGGGACTTCGCCGTGCTGGAGGCCGCCCCGGACGGCAGCCGGCTGGTGGTCTCCGGCCGCCTGGAACGCGCCTACCAGGTGCACTGCGCGTCGGTGGTCAACCCTCCCACCCTGCCGGAGCGAGACTACGTGGTCGCCTGGACGACCGGGCCCGGAGCAGACGACGCACCACACGACGAAGCAGCCGAGGAGTACCCCTGATGAACCCCACCCAGCCGGCCCCGGCCCAGCCCACCGCCCACACCGTGCTCGCCGAGGTCACCGGCATGCTCCGCACGGTGCTGGCGGAGTACGGCGATGACGACGTGGTGATCGGCATGTCCACCTCCTTCAACCGCGACCTGGAACTGGAGAGCATCGACCTGGTCACCTTGGCCGGCCTGCTGGAGGAGCGGTACGGAAAGCAGGTCAACCTCGCCGAGTTCCTGGCGGGCATGGAGTTCGACGAGATCATCGAGTTGACCGTCGCCCGGCTCGTGGAGTACGTGGTGTGGAGCCTGAAGACGGCACAGGCGGGCTGAGCCGTGGCCATGGTCGACGCCGGCGGCATCCGGCTGCACGTCCAGCGCCTGGCCCCCGCCGACGGAGGCGCCCCGCACGAGACGGTCGTCCTGGTACACGGGTTACTCACCGACAGTCTGGCCAGCTACTACTTCACCGTCGCCCCGGCCCTCGCGGCGGCTGGACTCGATGTGATCATGTACGACCTGCGCGGGCACGGCCGCAGCGAGCGCCCGCCGGAGGGCTACTCCCTGGACCACAACATCGACGATCTGGAGGTACTCCTCGACCGGCTGGCCGTCGCCGGCCCCGTCCACCTCGTCGGCAACTCCTACGGCGGAACCGTCGCCTTTGGCTATGCGGCCCGTCACCCCGAACGCACGGCCGGCCTGACACTGATCGAGTCCGAGCCCGCGACCCCGGCCTGGGCGGCCAAACTGGGCCGGATCCTGCACCGGGTGACGGCCGAACTCACCCACCACGAACCCGAGGTCATCGATTGGATCACCACCCACCGCGGCCGCAACACGGCCCGCCTCGCCAAGGGCGCGGCACGACTCGCCCGCGAGACGACCCTCGACCGGGACATCCCTGCGAGCCGGGTGCTGGCCGAGGACGAGATCAGGGCCGTACGCTGCCCGGTCCTCGGCGTGTACGGCGGGGACTCCGACCTGGTGGACCTGGTACCGCTGCAGCACAGACTGCTGCCCGGATTCCGGGCCGTGGTGCTGCCCGGGCACGAGCACTCGGTTCTGGTGGAGGCGCCCCGCACCGTCGGTGAGCACATCCTGGACCTGATCCGTCCGGGGGCGATCGCCCGATGAGTGCCTTCCTCGTCGTCGTCCCGCCACTGACCGGCCACATCAACCCCGTCGTCGGCGTCGCCGCCCGGCTGACGGCGCGCGGGCACCGGGTGGCATGGGCGTGCGCCGACCCGGCGTTGGTGCGGCGACTCGCCGGGGCAGAGGCCCAGGTGTTCGGGTGCGCGGGTCCGGTGCCGGGGACCGGGGGCGCCGTACGACCGCCGGGCCTGCGCGGCGCGGAGGCACTGAAGTTCCTGTGGGAGTGGTACCTGCTGCCGCTGGCCGAGGCGATGGCCCCCGGTGTCCGTGCGGCCGTCGGGACGTTCCGCCCCGACGTGGTGGTCGCCGACCAGCAGGCCTTCGCGGGAGCCCTGGTGGCCGAACGCCTCCGGCTGCCCTGGGCCACCTCAGCCACCACCTCGGCGGAGTTCACCGGTGCATACGACGGCCTCCCCAAGGTCGCCGACTGGCTGTGGCAGCACCTGGGGGTGCTGCGCGCCCGGCTCGGCGACCCGAACGCCACTGCCGACCCACGCTTCTCACCCCATCTCCTGCTGGTGTTCAGCACTCCGGAACTCATCGGCCCGCAGGCACCGTCGGCCCCGCACATCCGGTACGTCGGCCCCTCGCTCACCGGCCGCCCGGACCAGCCCGGCTTCCCCTGGGCGTGGCTCGACCACGGCCGGGCCAAGGTCCTGGTGACCCTGGGCACGGCCAACGTCGACGCGGGGGACCGCTTTCTCGCGGAGAGCCTGACCGCGTTGCGGGAGCGCACCGACCGACTTCAGGCGGTGGTCACCGACCCGGGTGGTGCGCTTCCCCTCACGACGGGTGACCAGGACATCCTGGTCCTGCCCACCGTGCCCCAACTCCCGCTCCTGGAACGGATGGACGCCGTCGTCTGCCATGCGGGACACAACACCGTGTGCGAGGCCTTGTGGCACGGTGTTCCGCTGGTCGTCGCGCCCATTCGGGACGACCAGCCGGTTGTGGCCGGCCAGGTCGTGGACTCCGGGGCGGGGGTGCGGGTCAGGTTCGGGCGGGTCACCGCCGTCCGGCTGGGCGAGGCGCTCGACACCGTCCTGTTCGGCTCCGCCCACCGGGCCGCCGCCACCCGGGTCCGCACCGCGTTCCGTGCGGCGGGCGGCACCGGGGCAGCGGCGGCACACCTCGAACGACTCGCGGCGGAGAACCGGTGACCGCGCGCAGTGACGGGACCGACCGCGGAGCGCAGGCCGACCGGATCGCCGCCCTGCGTCCGGCGTACCGGTCCGAACTGGCCACCGGTACGGACCGTTTCTTCGCGTCCCGGCGCACCGTCTGCCCCTGGTGTTCCTCCGCCCGCCTGACCATCCGTCTGCGCACCACCGATCTGCTCCAGCACAAACCCGGCCGCTTCGTCCTCGACCGCTGCGCCGACTGCGGACACGTCTTCCAGAATCCGCAACTCACCACAGAAGGACTGGAGTTCTACTACCGGGACTTCTACGACGGCCTGGGTGAACGGCGAATGAGCGGCGCCTTCGGCGGACGCACGGCGATGTACCGGGCGCGTGCTGAGACGATGCTGCCGTACGCCCCCGCCCCAAGGACCTGGCTGGACGTCGGCACCGGTCACGGCCACTTCTGCGGCACCGCCCGCGCCGTTCTGCCCGGCACGGTCTTCGACGGTCTCGACTTCACCGACGGCGTCGAACTCGCCGCCCGGGAAGGACGCGTGGACCACGCCTATCGAGGTGCCTTCCCCGACCTCGCCCCCGAACTCACCGCCCGATATGACGTAGTGAGCATGTTCCACTACCTGGAGCACAGCACCGATCCCGACCGTGAACTGCGCGCAGCCCACGCGACCGTACGCCCCGGCGGCCACCTCCTCATCGAGGTTCCGGACCCGGAAAGCCGGTACGCCCGCCTCCTCGGCCGTTGGTGGCTGCCCTGGCTTCAGCCGCAGCACCTGCACTTCATGCCCGTGGCCAATCTGCGCCGCAGGCTCACCGAACTCGGGTTCACGGTGATCGCCGAGCAGCACGCCGCACCGCACGACCCGGTCGACCTGCTCGCCGCCGTCTGGCTGTTCCTCGACCACACCGCCCCACGGGAGGACGCCCCCTGGCTCGCCGAGCCGCCGGGCGCCTTCCGGCGCGTGCTGCGCACCGTGCTCCTCCTTGCGGGAATCCCAGCCCTCGTCACGGCGACCCTGCTCGACCGGATCGCCGTCAGGCCGCTGTCCCACCGCCTCCGCCTGTCCAACGCCTACCGCCTGGTGGCCCGCCGTGACTGACCGACAGGCGAGGGGGCGGACCGCCAGGGGCGCCGGAAGGGAGCGCCGGCACCCGTCCGGGAGGACCGGTCCTCACAGCACCTCGGCACGCATCAGCGCCGACAGCACGAGGGCGCCCGGCAGCAACGGCAGCCAGTCGGTCAGCACCCGGTATCCGATCACCGTCGCCGTGGCCACCGCGGGCGCGGCCCCGAACGTGACGAAGGTCCACACCAGTGCCGCGTCGACCGCGAGTCCGCCCGGTGCCGGTAGCGCCCCGCCGGCCGTACCCGCCGCCAGATGAGCGAGCACCACCTGTTCCCAGGGCAGCCCCAGTCCGAGCGAGGCCCCGACACAGGCGAGGGTGCCCGCCTGCACCAACGGCATCGAGACGGCCCCGCCCCACAGGGCGATCACCCGGCCGGGCCGCGAGTGCACCAGGCGTACGTCGGCCAGGGCGGACCGCACCAGCCCGGTCACCGGCCGCCGCACCGGCCGCACGAACACCATCACCGCCCCCACGACCGCGACGACCGCACCGGTCCCGGCAGCCATCGGCACCAGCAGCCGCTCGTCCGGAACCAGAGCGCCGAGGCGCCGCCAGGCCGGCGATGCAGCCAAGAACGCCAGCAGCACCAGCGCCTTCGCGCCGGACCGCACCAGTGAGTACAGCCCGATGGACGCGCTGGCCCGGTTCAGCGGCACCCCCTGCCCCCGGAGGAAGCGCAGCGTCACGGCATGGGCACCCAGCCCGCCGGGCAGCGCGTGGTTGGCAGCACCGGCGGCGAACTGCGAGGCCAGCAGCAGCCCGGGCGGCAGCCGGTCCGGCAGCGCGCCCTGCCGGACGCACGAGGCCGCGACCCAGCTGAGACAGGTGAGACCCGCACCGGCCAGGAGCCACCCGGGGTCGGCCGCGACCAGCCGCCGGATCCCCTCGACCAGCACGGGTCGGTTGGTCACCGCCCAGCACCCGGCGAGCAGCACGGGAACCACGCACAGCGCCAGGCGGACCGACCGGGCGGACACCAGGGACGCAGGGCGGGCCGGGGGGCCGGCAGCGGGACCGGGGAGAGCCCTGCGGACCGCGGAAGGCTCGGGGCCGGGGTCCCCGACGGACCGGAACCTGGAAGGCGCGGGTGTGGGCGTGGTGGAGGGGGAGGTGGAGGTGGAGGGGTGTGGAGCTGATGAGCGGGACGGGGACAGGTGGGAGGACGGGGACAGCGAGTACACGGGTACGTCGTCCTTCCGCAGCGGACCCCGGGACGGGGCCCTGGGGAGGCGGGCCGGGCGAAACCGCGGGAAGCCTTCCCCACCCTCGTGACACCGGGGTGTCGGAAAGCCTAAGGCGCGAGGTCGGGATGGTGCTGTCGCCCGGGTGCGGGCGAGCCGCTGCTCACCACCGACCAGGTAGCCTTCCCACTGGGGGCACGTCGCATGCGAGGCCCTGAAGGAAAGAAGAGCGACAGGGGAGGACCCGGCGGTGCACGTCCAGGAATGGCTCGACTCGGTGCCCGCGGTGGCCGTCTACGCCGTGGTGGGTCTGGTGATCGGCCTGGAGAGCCTGGGCATCCCGCTCCCCGGCGAGATCATCCTGGTCTCGGCGGCGCTGATGTCCTCCCACCACACGGGCATCAACCCGGTCGTCCTGGGCGCGTGTGCCACCGCCGGCGCGGTGATCGGTGACTCCATCGGCTACGCGATCGGCCGCAAGGGCGGGCGCCCGCTGCTGGCCTGGCTCGGCCGGAAATTCCCCAAGCACTTCAGCGAGGGCCATGTGGCCACCGCCGAGCGGTCCTTCGAGAAGTGGGGCATGTGGGCCGTCTTCTTCGGCCGCTTCGTCGCCCTCCTGCGCATCTTCGCCGGACCGCTCGCAGGCGTACTGCACATGCCGTACTGGAAGTTCCTGATCGCCAACGTGCTCGGGGGCATCTGCTGGGCGGGCGGTACGACGGCGGTCGTCTACTACGTCGGCATCGTCGCCGAGGACTGGCTGAAGCGCTTCTCGTACCTCGGCCTGGTGGTGGCGTTGCTGATCGGCCTGACATCGGTGCTCATCCTGAAGCGCAAGACTAGGAAGGCCCAGACCGGACAGAGAGAGGCGGAGCCTGCCGGGACCGGCGACTGAGGCGGCCGGGCTGTGCCGTTCCGGCGGAGCCGTGACGGCACGCGGCCCCTCGCCGCCGGCGAGCCCGTCCGCAGCTGACTGGCTCCCCCCGAGGTCCTACCGGTGAACGTCCTTGTGCGCCTCGCCCAGCTCCGCGTACAACGTGCCGTTGAGGGTGACGCCTTGACGTTCCTCCTCGGTCAGCTCCCGCTTCACCTTCGCCGGCACCCCGGCCACCAGCGACCCGGGCGGGACGACCATCCCCTGCGGCACCAGTGCCTGTGCCGCAACCAGCGAACCAGCCCCGATCACGGCCCCGTTCAGCACCGTTGCGCCCATTCCGATCAGACAGTCGTCCTCCACGGTCGCCCCGTGCACGACGGCGTTGTGGCCGATGGACACCCGCTCCCCGACACTGACCGGGAACCCCGGGTCAGCGTGCAGAGTGACGTTGTCCTGGACATTCGCACTGGCCCCCACGGTGATCCGTTCGACGTCACCGCGCACGACCGCTCCGTACCAGACACTCGCCCCCGCCCGCAAGGTCACATCACCGATCACCGAGGCCGTGGGCGCGACGAACGCCTCGGGGTCCACTTGGGGCTCTTTGCCGCCCATGCCCATGATCAGTGCCTGCACCATCATCACCGTTCTCCCGGCGTCCGTCCTACCCCCGCACCGTACGCCACCGTGTGGGGTGAAGATCACAGCGGAGGGGTCTGCGGGCCGTGCCCACCGCTGAGTACCGTAAGGCCCGTGCCGAAGCGTAAGAACACGTTCTCGTCCTGGAGACGGGGCCTCGCCCAGCGTGCCGTCCACAAGGCCTGGGCCTGGGTCCAGCGCACGGGCTCCGTCACGGCCGAGCACCCAGCCGGCCTGCGCTTCGGAGCGATGGGAACAGGTACCAGGCTGGCCTTCCCGCTCGGCACGGTGTTCGGCGAACCCTGGATCCGCCTCGGCTCCCACTGCATCGTCGGTGAGCAGGTCACCCTCACCGCCGGTCTGATGCCGGACCTGGATCTCGGGCCGGACCCGATCCTGCGCATCGGTGACGGTGTGGTCCTCGGTCGGGGTAGCCACGTGATCGCGGACACCACGGTGACCATCGGCCATGACTGCTACTTCGGTCCGTACGTCTACGTCACCTCCACCAACCACTCCTATGACGATCCGCACCAGCCCATCGGCAGGCAGTGGCCGCGGATGGAGCCGGTCGAGATCGGTCCTGGCTGCTGGATCGGCACCGGCGCGGTGATCCTGCCGGGCGCGCGGATCGGCCGGAACGTCGTCGTGGCGGCCGGAGCGGTGGTACGCGGCGTGGTGCCCGACCACGTCGTGGTGGCCGGCGCACCGGCTCGGGTGGTGCGGCGCTGGACTGCCGATGAAGGCTGGCAGCCGCCGCTGCGGACGCCGGCCCCGGTACCGATCCCGGACGGGACGACCCCGGAGCAGTTGAGGGCGCTGGCGGCCCTGGGCGAGGACGGGGTCGCCCGGCTCGCCGAAGTGGAGCCCGGCAACTGAGACCGCTGGTCCGGGGCCCGGGCGCTGACTCGGCCGGCCCGGGGCCGGGCAGCCCGCTCGGTGGAACCGGCGACGGCCGTATGCACCGGGGACCGGGGGCGTGCTGCCATCGCAACCGACCGGGACGGCGAGCGTGACCCTGCCACTACGACGTCGGAGCTCCGCGGGCCATGTGCGGGGCGGACCAGTGACACTCGGTGAGGCTGTCCCGATCACGGCGAAGGCCCCTGGTCGGTGCGGACGCCGTCGCCGGCCCCTCGCCGAAGCCGATCGGCCCCATATATTGGACGTCCCGAACCTGCAAATTGAACGCCCGGAACCCTGGGCTGTCTCCTCGATGGGCGTGATGTGTCGGACCTCGATCTGCTCACCCGGACTCTGGCGCGCAACGTCAAGCGCTGGCGCACCGAGCGCGGCTTCACCCTGGACGTGCTGGCCGCCCGCGCGGGAGTCAGCCGCGGCATGCTCATCCAGATCGAGCAGTCCCGGACGAACCCCAGCCTCGGCACGGTCGTCAAGATCGGTGACGCCCTCGGCATCAGCGTCACCACGCTGCTCGACTACGAGCAGAGCCCCGTGGTCCGTGTCGTCCCCGCCGAACAGGCCGTACGGCTGTGGCACACCGAGGCCGGGAGCTACAACCGGCTCCTGGCGGGCACGGAGGCCCCCGGCCCGCTGGAGATGTGGGACTGGCGGCTGATGCCGGGCGAGCACAGCCCCTCCGACCCGCATCCGGCGGGCACGGTGGAACTCCTCCATGTCACGGCCGGGGAGCTGACCCTCACGGTGAACGGCGTACGGCACATCGTCCCGACGGGGGCAAGCGCCACGTTCGAGGCCGGTACTTCGCATGTGTACGGCAACGACGGTGAGGTTCCGCTGGAGATGGTGATGGCCATCTCGGTGCCGCCGGCACGCTGAGCCTCGCCGCCCCGGGCGGATCGCCGCTGTTGGCCCTGCGCCCCCGGTGTTGTGGCGGTGTCCCCCGGTGTTGGCGTCGGGGACGTCAGGCCGTCAGGTGGTGTGCCAGCGTCACATGTGGGTCGGTCTCGCCCGGAACCGGTGCCGGATCGGCGTGCACCAGGGCGGCCGTCAGTCTCGGTACGGCGTGCAGCAGTGCGTGCTCGGCCTCGACGGCGATCGCATGCGCCTGCCGCAGTGTTGCCTCGCCGTCCACCACCACCGTGAGCTCGGCCCGCAGCCGGTGCCCGATCCAGCGCAGGCGCAGTTCGCCCACCCCGCCCACGCCGGGTACCTGCCGCACCGCCCGCTCGGCCCGGTCCACCAGCGCCGGGTCGACGGCGTCGAGCACCCGCCGGAACACCTCGCGGGCCGCGTCGCGCAGCACCAGGATGATCGCGGCCGTGATCGCCAGCCCGACCAGCGGATCGGCCCACTGCCAGCCCAGGGCCGCGCCCGCAGCGCCCAACAGCACGGCCAGCGAGGCGAATCCATCGGTACGGGCGTGCAATCCGTCGGCGACGAGGGCGGCCGAGCCGATCTCCCGTCCCACCCGGATCCGGTACCGAGCCACCCACTCGTTGCCCGCGAAGCCGACCAGAGCAGCCGCCGCCACCACCGACAGATGCGCGACTGGGCGTGGGTCGACCAGCCGACCGATGGCCGTCCAGGAGGTGAAGACGGCCGACGCGGCGATGGTCAGCACGATCACGAGCCCCGCGAGATCCTCGGCACGGCCGTAGCCGTAGGTGAAACGGCGGTTCGCAGCACGTCGGCCCAGTACGAACGCGATGCCCAGGGGTACGGCGGTCAGCGCGTCGGCCGCGTTGTGCACCGTGTCCCCGAGCAGCGCCACCGACCCGGACACGGCGACCACGCCCGCCTGCGCCAGCGCGGTCATCCCGAGCACCCCGAGCGACACCCACAGTGCGCGCATCCCGCGCGCCGATGCTTCCAGCGCCGGGTCGAGTGTGTCGGCGGTCTCGTGGGAGTGCGGTGTAAGGAGGTGGAGAAGCCGGTGGACCGGGCGTCGGGCGGGACGGCGGGTGGGTTGGTGGCGCAGGTCAGGGGAGGAGGGCGTGTGTTCGTGGTGCCGGTGCCCGCGGCGTCCGTGGGCGTGTGGGAGCCCGTCTTCGCCCAGCGGATGCTCGTGTGTTCCGTGTCGGTGCCGGTCGCTCACGTCGATCCCCTTCCGGGTCGATCCCCATCCGGTGTGCGGGAGTGGACGCGTAGCGCCCGTGCAGTCCATTATGTGCGTATGAGCGCACGCATGCACCTATCATCTGCGCATCATGCGCACCCGCGCAGTCCGGGCGAGGAACAGTTGGTGCTCGCCGCCGAACTCCTCGCCCTGCTCGGCGACGGCACCCGTCTCGCCCTGCTGCATGCCCTGACCGAGGGGGAGGCAGATGTGACCACGTTGACCGCGGTCTGCGGCGCCGCCCGTCCGGCCGTCAGCCAGCACCTGGCCAGGTTGCGGCTCGCGGGTCTGGTGAAGACCCGGAAGGAGGGCCGCCGGGTGATCTACTCACTGGCCGACGGGCACCTGCTCCGTTTGGTGGACGAGGCGTTCAAGGTCGCCGACCACCGGATCGCCGAGCGCCGCGGCGCGGCCGGGGCGGGGAGTTGAGCCTCGCCGGCCCCTCGTGCCCTGGAACACCTCGTATGACGGCGGTGTCCCGCCGGCCGTTGCCCGGCCGGCGGGACACCGTGGAGAGGGGAGTCAGTGCGCCGGAGCGTCGCTGACCACGACCTCCTCGATGCTGCGCTCGATCGCCTCCGCCTTCGAGGCGGTGGCACGGGCCCAGTAGTAGACGGCGAGCGAGAAGGCCCCCACCACCAGCATGTCCCACCACAGCGGGATGCGGCCCTGGCCGCCGAAGCTGCCCTGCCAGGAGAGCAGACCCATACCCACCAGGTAACCAGGCAGCCACTGCGCGGCCTTGAAGTCCAGCCGGGGCGCGTCGGGGAGGTTCTTGCGGATCGCGTACCAGGCGTAGGAGCCCAGGAGCACATAGCCGAGCAGGATGGCGAAGCCCAGTCGCCACAGGGTGTCCCAGCCGGACCAGTAGATGATGAGGTTGGCGACCACGAACGACAGCGGGGAGACGAGCTTGCCGCCCGGCAGCCGGTACGGACGCTCGTGGCGCGGCAGACGATCGGCGAACACGCCGTACGCCAGCGGCGCTCCCGCGTACATCAGCACGCTCGCCGAGGTGATGAACCCGACCAGCTCCTGCCAACTCGGAAACGGCAGGAAGCAGATGACACCGGTGACGAAGGAGAGGATGAGGCCGAACCACGGCACACCGCGCGAGTCCGTCTTGGCGAAGACCTTCGGCGCGTAGCCGTTCTTCGCCAGGCCGTAGGAGACGCGTGAGGTGGCGGTGGTGTAGATCAGACCGGTGCCCCCGGGCGAGATGATCGCGTCGAGGTACAGCACGAAGCCCAACCAACCCAGCCCGACGACCGTGGCGAGGCCGGCCCAGGGGCCGCTGATGCCGGGGAAGTTCAGCTTGGCCCAGCCCTGCGCGAACGAGGCGTGCGGCAGCGCGACGATGAACACGACTTGCAGCAGGATGTAGATCACGGCGCCGATCGCGACCGAGCCGAGCGTGGCGCGGGGCAGGTCCCGCTTCGGGTCACGGCTCTCGCCCGCCAACTGGATGGCCTGCTCGAAGCCGAGCAGCGCGAAGATGATGCCGCTGGAGCTGATTGCGGCGAGCACACCCTTGGCGCCGAACGGAGCGAAGCCCTCGGAGGTGAAGTTTGCGGGGTGGAAGTTGCCTATGGCGATGATGAAGATCGCTGCGAGCGGGACGGCGATCTTCCACCACGTGGCGGCGCTGTTGGTGTGCGCCAGGGCGCGGACGCCGAAGAAGTTGACACCGACGAAGACCGCCATCAGAACGACCGCGATGGTAAAACCGCTGGTCGAAAGCGTACCGTCGGCGTGCTGGAGGCCGTCGGCCCACTTCCAGTGTTTGGCGTAGCCGATCATGGCCTCGACCTCGATCGGCGCCACCGTCGCCGCCTGGAGCCAGGAGAACCAGCCGAACGACATTCCGGCCAGACCGCCGAACGCGTAGTGCGGGTAGCGTGCGGTGCCGCCCGCCACCGGGAACATGCCGCCGAGTTCGGCGTGCACCAGTGCCAGCAGCACGATGGCCACCGCGCCGATCACCCACGAGATGATCGCCGCGGGTCCGGCCACGACTACGGCCTTCTCGGCGCCGAAGAGCCATCCGGAGCCGATGATGGAGCCCACGGAGGCCCACATCAGACCGATCAACCCGACGTCCCGGCGTAGACCGCCGGTATCCGTCGCGGCTCGTGGCACGGCATGGTCGACTTTCACCATGTCAAGTGGCCTCTCAGATCGTAAACACAGAATTAACGAGCAAGGAGGCCACAGGCTAGGAACGCTTTCCGAGCCAGCAAAAGACAGTTTCCGAAAACTTGACTCAAGATCATGCGTGTCTTGGGTGTCGTCTTCGCGCAGGTCAGACCCTAGATGAGAATGTCAATATTCAGCTGTGAATTGTGAGAAGAAAGTGAGACAGGCTAGTCGAGGAGGGGAATTTCAATCGCCGGGCACCGATCCATGACCATCGCCAGACCCGCGGCCCGGGTCCGTTCGTAGGCGGCCTCGTCGACGACACCGAGCTGGAACCACACCGCCTGGGCGCCCTTCGCCACGGCCTCGTCGGCGACCGCACCGGCCAGCCTGCTGTTGACGAAGACGTCGACGACGTCCACCCCGAAGGGGATCTCTGCGAGGGACGGGTAACCGCGTTCGCCGTGCACGGTCTCCGCCTTCGGGTGCACCGGCACGATCCGCTTGCCGAACCGCTGGAGCACACGTGCCACCCCGTAGGCGGCCCGGCCGGTGTTCGAGGACAGGCCGACCACGGCCCAGGTGTCACCCATGTGGGTCAGAATCCT
Organism: Streptomyces pluripotens; assembly: GCF_000802245.2. Lineage (NCBI taxonomy): Bacteria > Bacillati > Actinomycetota > Actinomycetes > Kitasatosporales > Streptomycetaceae > Streptomyces > Streptomyces pluripotens. The sequence goes on along the minus strand of NZ_CP021080.1, from coordinate 697,035 downwards.
GCGGATCGTCGCTTCGTCGCCGTACACGGCCGCCTCCTTAGGCTGTAGGGGGTCCTCGTCCGGCAACGGAGGCCCTGGGACGTTGATTCCCGCTCCCGTACCCCGCCACGGGCTCCGGAATCGGGGCAAGGTGCCTGCGTACGGTCCTCCGCCCGCCTACGCTCACCCCGTGCTGCGCATCCACGACGCCCGAACCGGTGAGTCCGCCGCCGCCGCGCCCGCGCGCCGCGGCCTGACCCGTATCGGGGCCCATGCCTCCGGCCTCGATCCGACGGCCCTGCGCGTGCTGCTCACGGCCGACCTGCTGGCCCGTGCCCTGGAACTGGGCGGTACCCCGGTCTGGACGATCCTCTCCGCCCCCAACCGGCAGGCCGAACTCCGTACGGCGGCCACCACCCTGTCGATCCGCCCCTTCGAGGACGGTCGCGACGTCGCGTCCGGGCTGGGAGAAGCCCAGGCGATCCACGTGGTGGCGCAGCCCGGTGCGTACCCGCCCGGAGCGGGGCCGGTGGTGGCGGTAGCGCCGGTGGAATGGCAGCAGCCCGAGCAGCCGGACTCCGAGGTCGGTCGGGGCACCGGTGCCGGTGCCGGGCCGGGCAGCGGGGACGCCACCCGGCCCCCATGGCCCGGTCCGACCGGGCCTTCCTCGGGTCCTCACTCCCATCGCCCCCATCGCCCCCATCGCCCCCATCACCCTCCTCTCCCACTGGCCGACCTGCTCACCGACCCTGCCGCCCTGCGCCTGGCGCTCCTCCGCGTTCCGCGCAGTGAACCCGTGCGGCTGGACGGCGCCGTACTGGCCGACGCGGCAGGGCGTCTGGCCCACTGGCGGCGGGCCGTGGCCGGATGGGCGCGGCGGCCCTCGCGCCCGGTGCCTGACGCGGTGCGGACCCGGCTGCGAGCCGCGTGGGAGGACGACCTTGACCTCCCCGCCGTGCTGGACGTGCTCCGGGACGTCGAGAACGCGCCGGACCTGCCCGACGGCGCCCGCTTCGAGACGTACGCCTACGCCGACCGGCTGCTCGCCCTCGACCTGGCCCGTGACCTTGGGACCCTCGCATGATCGAGCGGGCGGGCGCCGGCCCGCTGCGCCGCCTGATCGTGCTGCGGCACGCCAAATCCGCCTGGCCCGAGGGCGTCGGGGACCAGCGCAGGCCACTCGGACGGCGCGGCCTCAGGGACGCCCCCGCCGCCGGACGCGCTCTCGCGGAGGCCGACTGCCTGCCCGACCTAGCCCTGTGCTCCCCGGCAGTACGCGCCCGCCGCACCTGGGAACTGGCCTCCGCCCAGTGGGGTACGCCGCCCCCGGTGCGCTATGACCGCCGGCTGTACGCGGCCGGCGTACCGGCCCTGTTCGAGGTGGTGCGCGAGGTTCCGCGCGAGGTCGAGACACTGCTGCTGATCGGGCACAATCCCGGGCTGGAGGAATTGGTCCTGTCACTGGCCGGGGACGGCCTGGACGACACGCTGGAGCGGGTGCGTGCCAAGTTCCCGACGTCCGCCATCGCCGTACTCGCCTGGCGCGGCACCGGCTGGTCGGCCCTGGCCCCGGGCGCTGCTCTGCTGACCTCATTCATCGTCCCGCGCGGGAGCAAGCCGCAGCGCTGACCGGGACGAGAGCGGTAGGTGCCCGGCCCGGCCCGGCCGGGCACCGCGATCAAGGCCGGTCCGGCGCTCGCATAGGCTGGCGGAATGCAGGACGAGTACCACACAGTCGCCCGCACGGGCGTGCACGAGACCGAGGTCAACCGCTCCCGCTTCCTGTGCGCCCTCGCCCCGGCGGCCACCGAGCAGGAGGCGCAGGACTTCATCGCCGCCGTCCGCAAGGAGCACGCGGACGCCACACACAACTGCTGGGCCTATGTCATCGGTGCCGACGCCTCCGTCCAGAAGGCCAATGACGACGGCGAACCGGGCGGCACCGCCGGCGTCCCCATGCTCCAGATGCTGCTGCGCCGCGACATGCGTTACGTCGTCGCCGTCGTCACCCGCTACTACGGCGGAGTCAAGCTGGGCGCCGGTGGGCTGATCCGCGCCTACGGCGGTGCCGTGGGTGAGGCGATGGACGTGCTCGGCACGATCACCCGGCGCCGCTTCCGGCTGGCCACGGTGACCGTTGACCATCAGCGTGCCGGCAAGGTCCAGAACGACCTGCGAGCCACCGGGCGCGAGGTGCGGGACGTCCGCTACGGCGAGGCCGTCACCATCGAGATCGGTTTGCCCGACGCCGACGTGGACGCCTTCCGCGGATGGCTCGCCGATGTGACGGCGGGCACAGCGGGGTTCGAACTGGGTGGGGAAGCCTACGGCGACGCGTGACCTTCGTCTCTGACGGGTCATGTCGGGGTGTGGCAGGGCATGACGGGATATGGCGGGGCATGACGCGCGGACGTCGGACGGGGGACGGGCGGGCCATGGTGAGTCGGCGCCCGCTCCTGGCGGGCCAATACGGTCGTAACCCCCTGTGATGTCCGACCCGGCCGTTAGTCTCGGGGATCATGAGACTCCTGCACACGTCCGACTGGCACCTCGGCCGGGCCTTCCACCGGGTGAACATGCTCGGGGCCCAGACCGAGTTCATCGGTCACCTCATCACCACCGCGCGCGAGCGCGAGGTGGACGCGGTGGTCGTGTCGGGCGACGTGTACGACCGTGCGATCCCTCCGCTCGGTGCGGTCGAACTGTTCGACGACGCCCTGCACCGTCTCGCGGACCTCGGCGTGCCCACGGTGATGATCTCGGGTAACCACGATTCGGCCCGCCGCCTCGGCGTCGGCGCCAGGCTCATCGACCGCGCGGGCATCCACCTGCGCACCGAACCATCCGCCGCCGGTACTCCGGTGATCCTGTCGGATGCCCATGGTGACGTGGCTTTCTACGGGCTGCCGTATCTCGAACCCGCTCTGGTGAAAGACGAGTTCGCGGTCGAGGAAGCAGGACACGAGACGGTGCTCCGCGCCGCCATGGACCGCGTCCGCGCCGACCTGGCCACGCGTGCGCCGGGTACGCGTTCCGTGGTCCTCGCTCACGCCTTCGTCACCGGCGGTCAGAGCACCGACAGCGAGCGGGACATCACCGTCGGCGGAGTGGCTGCCGTACCGGCCGGCGTCTTCGACGGCGTCGACTACGTGGCCCTGGGGCATCTGCACGGCTGCCAGACCATCACCGAGCGCGTGCGGTACTCCGGCTCCCCCCTGGCCTACTCCTTTTCCGAGGCCGAGCACCGCAAGAGCACGTGGCTGATCGACCTCGACGCTGACGGTCTGGCCGGCGCCGAACGCGTCGACTGTCCGGTACCCCGCCCGCTGGCCCGTCTTCGCGGCACCCTGGACGGCCTCCTCGCCGACCCGGGTCTGGCTCGGCACGAGGATGCCTGGGTCGAGGCCACCCTCACCGATCCGGTCCGCCCGGCCGACCCCATGGCCCGGCTCTCCGCACGCTTCCCCCACACCCTCAGCCTGGCCTTCGCGCCCGAGCAGGCCCCGGACGACTCCCGGCTGTCGTACGCCCACCGCCTCGCGGGCCGCAGCGACCAGCAGGTCGCCCGGGACTTCGTGGCGCATGTGCGTGGCGCCGGACCAGACGAGCAGGAGGCGGCCGTGCTGCGTGAGGTGTTCGACGCCGTGCGCGCCGACAACGCCGTACGGGAGGCCGCGCGGTGAGACTGCACCGGCTCGACATCACCGCCTTCGGTCCCTTCGGCCACTCACAGAGCGTCGACTTCGACGTGCTGTCCGCCGCGGGGATCTTCCTGCTGCACGGTCCCACCGGCGCGGGCAAGACGTCCGTCCTGGACGCCGTCTGCTACGCCTTGTACGGCTCCGTGCCAGGCGCCCGGCAGAGCAGTCAAGGCATGAACCTGCGCAGCGACCACGCCGAGACCCGCACCCGTACCGAGGTCCGCCTCGAACTCACCGTTGCTGGCCGCCGGTTGGAGATCACCCGGCAGCCACCATGGGAGCGGCCCAAACTGCGTGGCAAGGGCACCACCATCGACAAGTCACAGACCTGGCTGCGAGAGTACGACGGCATCGCTGGCCGCTGGCGGGACCGCAGCCGCTCCCATCAGGAGATCGGCGAGGAGATCACCCAGCTACTGGGCATGAGCCGCGAGCAGTTCTGCCAGGTCGTCCTGCTGCCTCAGGGCGACTTCGCGCGCTTCCTGCGCGCCGACGCCGAGGCCCGCGGCCGGCTGCTCGGCCGCCTCTTCGACACCCAGCGGTTCGCCGACGTCGAGAAGCGGCTCGCCGAAAACCGACGCGCCACCGAGGCCCGCGTGCGTGAAGGAGACGCGGCGCTGCTCGCCGACGCCCACCGCATGCAGCAGGAGGCCGGCGCCGCGATGGAGCTGCCCGACCTGACCCCCGGCGATCCGGGCCTGCCCGAGACGGTCCTCGGTGCCGCAGCCGTCGCCCGCAGCACCGCCCGTGAGTACCTCACCGCCGCCCACTGCCGCCTCGCCGCCGCCGAGGCCTCCCATGCCGATGCCCGGCGCACCCTTGATGACGTACGCGAACTCGCCCGTCTGCAGAGCCGGTTCGCCGAGGCGCAACAGCGCGCTGCGCTCCTCCGAGAGCGGGAAGGCGTTCACCGCGAGGCGCAGGAACGCATGGAGCGCGCCCGGAAGGCCGAGGCCGTCGCACCCGCGCTGGAACTGCGCGAGGCCGCCGAGAAGGAACACCGCCGGGCCGCTGACACCGAGGCGCGTGCCCGAGGTCTGCTCGATGGGGCCCAGGCCGACGCCGACGCGGACAGCCTTGCCACCGCCGCCCGCCGGGCCGCCGGGGAACTGGGCGCACTGGAGTCGGCCCGCCGCGCCGAGCAGCGCCTCGCCGACCTCGCGGAAGAGCGGTCCGGGCTCGACCGGCAGGAACGCGCCGACGAGGATGTCCTGCGTGAGGCCGATACCTGGCTCAGCGGCTGGGACGTCCTGCGCGCGGCGCTGCAGTCCCGCATGGACACCGCCCAGGAGGCCGCCACCCGTGCCGAACAACTCGCCGTCCAGCGCGAGCCGGCCCGCAAGCGCCTCACCGCGGCACGCACCCGGGACGAGCTGGCCGCGGACCTGACGCAGGCACAGGAGCGGGCGCGCGCCGCGCGGCAGTGCGCCCTCGACGCCCGCGCCGAGTGGTTGGAACTCAAGGAACAGCGGCTGAACGGCATCGCCGCCGAGTTGGCCGCCCACCTCGCCGACGGCGAGCCCTGCGCGGTCTGCGGAGCCACCGAACACCCCGCACCGGCCCGCAAGGCCTCCGGACACGTGGACCGCGAGCGGGAGGACCGCGCCCTGGCCACCTGCCGGAGGGCCGAGGAACAGCGCGCCGAGGCCGAGCAGCGCCTCGGCGCCGTCCGCGAGTCCCTGGCCGCCGCCACCGCAGAGGCCGGCGACATGCCCACCGCCCGGCTCGCTGCGGAGGCCCAGGAGCTGGAACAGGAGTACGCCGGTGCCCGCCGCCGGGCATCCGCCCTGCACGCAGCCCACGAGGAGCTGCGGCGGATCGAACGCGAGCGCGAACAGCGGCTCGCCGATCGCCAGCAGGCCGCCGTAAGAGCCGCCTCCCGACTCACCCGGCGTGAGGACCTGGGGCGCGAACAGGGCTTGCTGGAAAGGGAGTTGCTCCAAGCGCGTGGTACCGCCGGCAGCGTGGCCGAGCGGGCCGCACAGCTGGAGCGACAGGCGGTGCTGCTCACCGACGCCGCCGACGCCGCGCGCGCCGCCGAGGATGCCGCTCAGCGTCTGAAGGACGCCGACGCCCGGCTCGCCGATGCCGCCTACCGGGCCGGCTTCGACACCCCGCGCGCTGCTGCCGCTGCCCTCCTCCACGACGCTGCCCACCGCGATCTGCAGCACCGCCTGGACGCTTGGCAGACCGAGGACGCCGCCGTGCGTTCCCTCCTGGCCGAGGCTGACACCGCGACGGCCGCCCAGCAGCCGCCCGCCGACACCGCAGCCGCGGAACACGCCGCCGCCGAGGCGGAACGGCGACTGCGCGAGGCAGCCTCCGCGCGCGACGCGGCCGCTCACCGCCGCACCGAGCTGGATCGTCTCTCCCGCCGGGCCACGGAGGCGGTCCGCCGCCTCGCACCGCTTCGCGACGCGTACGACCGGGTCGCCCGGCTCGCCGCTCTCACCGCGGGCACCTCCGCCGACAACGAGCGCAAGATGCGCTTGGAGTCGTACGTGCTGGCGGCTCGGTTGGAGCAGGTGGCCGCCGCCGCGTCCCTGCGCCTGCAGCGCATGTCCTCCGGCCGCTACACCCTCGTCCACTCCGACGACCGCACCGGACGAGGTCGCAGCGGGCTCGGGCTGCACGTAGTCGACGCCTGGACCGGTCGGGAGCGGGACACCGCCACCCTGTCCGGCGGCGAGACCTTCTTCGCCTCCCTCGCGCTCGCCCTCGGCCTTGCCGACGTCGTCACCGACGAGGCGGGAGGCGTACGTCTGGACACCCTCTTCATCGACGAGGGCTTCGGCAGCCTCGACGACCAGACCCTCGACGAGGTGCTCGACGTCCTGGACTCGCTGCGGGAGCGGGACCGCGCCGTCGGCATCGTCAGCCACGTCGCTGACCTGCGGCGCCGCATCCCCGCCCAACTGGAGGTTCGCAAGGGCCGAGCGGGCTCCTCGGTGCGGCTGCGCACCGGGGCGGACGCATGGGGCGGCTGATCAGGCGGCTGTTCCCGAGGCCGCCGGCACGGCGTTTGCGCTCCGCGGCCTGCCACGGGCTGGTGGTCGTGGATGAGGCCCAGTGCGTGGTCCTGTCGGTACCGCGTTCGCGGTGTGTCAAGGACGCCTATCCGGGCGTGATCGTGTCCGGTTCCAGCGGCTGTGGGGCGCTCGGCCCGGTCAGGTGATCATCTGGGGTCCTCACCGTGCGGTGGGCCGGGGGCCTCGGGGCCCGGTGGTGCGGAAGGGAAGGGCGGACGATGGCGGACACGGCATCGGTCGAGGAGCAGGTCGAGCGGCTCAAGGCGCTGTTGACGGGGCAGAGTTCGCGTGCGCGCACGAATCGGGCGCTGGCCGGGGGCGGGATGGGGAACCTGCTGCTGGGGGTGGCCCTGCACGGTGCGGACCGGGTGCGGGAGGGGCAGACCCCGACGGATCTGGAGCGGCTCCTGGTGGACGCGATGGGCACGGTCCTGGAGCAGGCGGATGTGAAGGAGTGGGGCAGGGCGTATCGCGAGACGGTGCGGGACGCGGCACCGGGCTCGCTGATCGTGCCGCAGGTGATCGCCGAGCGGCCCGTCACCTCCGGCTTCGCCCTGACCGATCTCCCGCAGGTGGTGCCGGAGCTGACGCGTGCGGCGCAGGCGGCGCCGAACGTGTCGCTGCTGACCCTGGAGGATCTGGCGGCGGGCCGGGCCGAGGAGGACCCGGCGTTCGTCGCGGCGATGCGCGAGGAAGGGTTCGCTGTCACCGGCGTCGCCCGGTACACCGCTCCCGGCACTGCCACTGTCGCTGCGGCGGCGGACACCGCGGCCGACGGTGCTTCCGCCGCCGAGACCGCGGGCAGCTCAGCGGACACGGCCCCAACCCCGGTCCCGGCCGCGGAGGAGGTGGCGCAGGCGACGTGGCGGGCGCGGCTGGAGATGAGGGAGTTCTACGTCGAGCGGGCCGTCGGTGACCAGGGGGGCGGCCGTGACGAGATCTACTTCACCGCCGCCACCAGTACCGGTGAGGGCGGACAGACATTCATCTCGCAGGAGTTCGGTGCCGTCGAGGAGGGCGACCGACGGACCTTCTCCGTGGGCCGCCGCGAGTTCCTCGACGCGGACACCTCCATCGGCCTGGTCACCAGCATCAGCGTCTGGGAGGCCGACCAGTCCAACGCTGCGTGGTACGACCAGCTCCAGCTGGCCCTGCAGCACGCCGTGCACGTCATGAACACCGCGATGGACTCGCGCAACCCGATGAACGCGATCATTCCCATGCCCGACTCCGTCGCGTTCGCCTGGGAGATCGCGAAGGTCTTCATCGCCTTCATGGACTCGCTGCGCAACCACGACGACCTCTCGTGCAATCGCACCATCGTGCTCGACCGCGACCAGCTCGCCCTGGCCTACTACCGGCCGACGATGGAGTGGAACTTCAACGGCGACGGCCACCACAAGTTGAAGGTCGTCTACACCGGCGAGCGCCCCGTCTACCCCGCGGGCAGCGTCCAGATGATCAGCCGCGACCGCGGCACAGGCCCCGGGGGACCCGGCTCGTGGGGGGCGCCGGTCCCGCTGGGCTGGCAGTCCATCACCGCCCCGGCCATCGCCGTCTACCACGGCAAGCCGCACGCCGTCTTCTCCCGGCCGGGTGACAAGGCAGTGATGTGGAGCCGCTACGAAGGCGGCGCCTGGACCGTACCGCGGCGCATCAACGGCGATCACAGTGAACTGCCCGTGGCCCTGGCCGTCCACGACGACAAGCTGTACTACATGGTCACCGGCCTGAACAGGAGTGTCTATCACTGCCGCCTGGAGGGTGAGAGGTGGACCCCGACCCAGAAGATCCCCGACTGGGTCTCGGGCTACGGACCGGCCATGACCGTCCACGACGGCCACCTGTACTCCGCGCACACGGGCGGTGATTACCGTGTCTACCTCTCCAAGCACGAAGGCAACGGCTGGGGCATGGCGGATTTCCTCTCGTGCATTGAGCTCCCCAATGCACGCTTCGTCATGGGACAGTGCGCACCCGCGCTGGCCTCCGCTTCCGAACGCCTGTGGATCGCGACCCGCAGAAGCGACGACAGCATCTGGGTCTTCGGTAGCCCCCCTCCAGGCTTGCCCTTCTCGTTGTGGATCGCCTACGGAGCCCCGTACTGGCGCTCCAAGCAGGGATCCGCCCTGTACTTCGACGGTGACATGTGGCTGGCCCATACCGGCACCGAAGGACACCCGTACACAGCCCCGCTGCGCATTCCCCCCTCGGACGACTGGTACCCGGCCGAACGCATGGCCTTCGACGGCACACCCGACACCGTCCTCGGCCCTCCCTCCCTCGTCACCGTCGACAATCACGTGCACGCCCTCTACTACACCTGACCGTACGCACCGGGCACGGCATCACCCAGAGGCCCAATTTGCTCGGTGCCGCCTGAAGAGTGAAAGAGCACGCCCTGCTTCTGGCTGTCGGCAACACGTGCCGTGCTGCCGACAGCCACCACGCCCTGCCACAGCCCGACGCTGAGAGGCCCGAGGCGCGGACAGGCATTGTGACAAGTGCCGCTGGCTGAGCAGCAACGCTCGATGTCTTCCCAAACCTCAGCCTTGTTACTGAGCGGTCAAACGGGCGGGTGGCCATCTACGTCCGCTCAGGCGTGCGTCCTGGGAGTCGGTCGACACGGCCCCGCTGTGTTGCGGGTTCGCCAGCCCTGTCAGCGCATGTATCGCGGCGCCCATGCGGTCCAGCGAATTCATACCGGCGACCCAAGTGACCACCTTCTGCTCCAGGAGCGGCCACTCTCCGACGTGGTGGGTGCGTCCCCGCTCGCAGAGCTGCGCGATCGGCTCGGCACGCAGCCCCTTGCGTGCTTGGCGGTCACCGGCAGGACTGCGGGTATCAGCATGTTCTCGGCGCGCTGCTCGTGCTGGAGTTCCTGCCATGCCTGGTGGATGACCTGGCGGGTCATGTCGCCGCCGTAGTTGGACTCGATCGCGATCGCGTCGGCGCGCAGCTCGATCGCCAGGGGACAGGTCTCGCGGTCCGTCCACGTCGAGCCAGGTGATGGCGATCTTGTCCCAGCCGAGCTTCTTCGCGGCCTTCAGGGCGTGATTGCCGGCGAGGGCTTCGTTCGGGCGCCCGGTGAGACTGCTCCGGTTGATGACGATCGCACGGTACTGGCCGTTGGGGGACCGTGCGATCGCCTCCAGGCCACCGGTTCGCGGGGTGCGGTGATACGGCGTCCTTCAGGGGAAGACGTCACGGACCCTCCCAGAGGCAGCCAAGCCGGCGAGGCCCGAGATCAGTTCCGCTGCAACAGCACGAACCCGTTCTTGTTGGCGACTTCGGTGTACCCGTTGGCAAGTGCCGTGTGGAGGGCGGCTTGTTCCGCTGTGTGGGAAAGTGGCCATCGCCGCTCGTCGGGAACCTGCGTGTCCACCATGATCCACCCCGGATTCGGGCGACTCCCGGCCCAGCCGAAAAGGCTCACGCTGGTCCGGTTGGTGAGCTGAGGAACCAGATTCGTGGACGCCTGTACGGTGGCACCATCGGGGATGAGGCGCATCACGTCGCGCGCGGCACCCAGTCGGGGGGTGGCGCGCCAGGTGGCCGGCTGGACGAGCTGCCAGAGGGGGAACTGTGGGAGCAACAGCAGTGTCACAGCAAGCGAGCCCGCCAGGTACCTTCGCAGGCTCGCCACCTGCCCACGCCGGACGAGTGCGTCGACGAAGGCGGCGAAGACGATGGTCATCAGCACCAGTGAATAGTGAAAGCCGGTGCCCCAGTTGAAGCTGTTGTTGGAGGCGAAGCGCCATACGAGCGTCGGCACCGCGACCCACACCAGCGGCGATCGAAGAGCCAGGAACAGCGTCGGTGCCAGCACGAACAGCAGGGTCGACACCTTTGTCACGGGGGTGATGAGGCCAATCGTGTAGTGGTACAGCGTCCCGGCCAGGCCCTGTTCCGCACCGGCGGGATCCCCCAGCCGATCCCAGTAGCCGAAAGAACCTGTCGGACTGAATGCAGGCAGGATGAGGAACAGGGTCAGCAAGGTCCCCGCCAGTCCGATCCCCGCCGTTGCGAGGCCGATCCGTCGGTTCCCGCGCCAGGCAATGACCAGGCCGATCGCGATGACTGTCAGACCAAGATCCTCCTTGACCAACAGCAGCGGCAGCGCCCAGGCTGCCGCCGCACGCAGCCGCCCCTGGCCCAGAGCGCACAGCGAACAGGCCAGCAGCGGGGCTGCGAAGGCGACCTCGTGGAAGTCGAAGCCGACGGCACTCGCCACTCCCCAGGACAGCCCGTAGCTTGAGCCGATGATCAGGCCCGCCAGCCGCCCCAGTGACCGGCGGGCCCAGAGGGCCAGCGGGATGGCGCTCGCGGCCACGAGCGCGGCCTGGGCGACTAGGAGCGTCTTGGGTGACGGCCACACCCAGTAGAACGGGGCCAACAGCGCAAGGATGGGGTGGAAGTGATCCCCGAGCAGCGGGAAGTCCGGTCCTTTCAGTTCGGACACAGGCAACTCACCATGTGCGTAAGAGCGAATCGCCTGCTCAAAGATTCCCAAGTCGTAGCTGTTGGACAGCAAACGCTCATGGGTACGCAGGGACACCAGCGCATAGAGGAAGAACAGCACGCCGGACAGCGCCCAGATCCGCCACCCGATGCCTTGTTCTCCCTCGGGTGTTGTCTCCGCATCCGTGCTCCGCTGCACAGCTGCTTCTCGCGTGGAAAGCTGAACGGGAAGTGCTGTCACGGCTGGCACCTTTCCGAGGCTGGATCATGGATCAGGTTTTTCACATGGTGATTTCTGAGTGAGGAGGATCAGGGAATTCCCGGGCGTCCGAGCCCAACCGCCTCGGTGGCACCGATCAGCACCGGGGGATCAGGCCAGGAGTGTCGACCGACGGTGGGTGTGGCATCGGGTCAGCTGGCCGTCGGAGACGGGTCTCTCCTCCCGCCCGTCGGCACAGCGGGGACGTGGTGGGCAACAGCGGTGGAGTTTGCTCGTCGAGCGGTGAGGACCTCTTCACTGAAGCGCCGGTTCTTCACCGTCTGTTCGCGGATCTCTTCGGGGAGGTCGGGCATCTGCAGCAGACCATCGCACGCGTTGATGGCCCCAGCATGGTCACCCACCCAGTAGGAGGTGATCGAGAACTCGAAGAGCAGTCCCCAACGGTAGACCCACGGCTGCGTAAACAGCAGGTCCTCGGCAGGCAGGGCGCCACCCACCACACTGCTCACCACTGCGTGCGCGCTGCGGTACCGCCTCATTCCGCGCAGTCGCGTGACCATCTCGTAGCAGGCTTCCAGGCGCTGTGGACGGCTCTCCCATGCCTGAGCGAAAGCTTCCATGGCGTGTGGCCAGTCCCCGACGGAGGACTTGAGAACTCCGATTTGAAGGAGGGACCAATACACCTCCTCGACCCATCCGCCAAGCTCGACACGTCGCTGGTACAGCCGGACGGCCTCGGCGGTGCGCCCCAAGTCCTTCATGGTCTGGGCGAGATAGAAGACGGTTCTGGGATCATTAGGGTTCCGCTGCAACTCGCCCGTGAGGAGACGGGCATCACGCTCGAACTTGTCGTGCTTGCTTCCACCGTCGCCGTGGTCAACGATGACGAGCGCGTCCAGGTTCTCCTGACGGACGTCTTGATCACACGTCAGGTATTCGTGGGTCACACCTTCGTAGCGCCAGGGCAGGTCTCCGCGAACCAACCGGCGGATCCGGTAGGACGTGTCACAGGCATGGCGCAGCATGTATGCGTCCGCGGACAACGGAGGCAGAGGCCCTTCCCGGCGGACTTCCAGATCGGCGTCCACGAGGAGGAGGTAGTCGGCTTTGCCGCGAGCGTGCTGGAGGTTCAGGCTGCGGTTGTGACCGAAGTCCACCCAACGTTCCTCGTGCAAAACACCAGGAATATCCGCGAGAGTTCGGCGAATGCAGTCCTGTGTCCCATCGGTCGACCCGGTGTCAGAGATGACCCAGGTGTCAATGAGCCCCTTCACCGAGGCCAGACAACGCTCGATGACCTTCGACTCGTTCTTGACAATCATGCACAGGCAGATGGACGGCCGCACGGAGATCTCCTTAGCGAGGACGACATGAGTGGGAGAGGTGTTCCCTGATTCGAGAAGACATGTCTCGCGAGGGAAGAATCGCAGCGATGCCGCTCCGCCGCGCCGTGATCAGGTGAGGTCATCCGTGGGCTCCGACTCCGGTGCCGCCGTTGCCGGCTGGACCGTCACGGACTCGATGATCACCGGAGTTCTGGGCCTGCCGTCGGTCGAGTGGTCCTGCGTCCCGTTAGCGCCGATCTCCTTCACCACGTCCAGGCCGTCCACCACTCGACCGAAGGGCGTCCACTGTGGTGGCATCTTGACCGAGGGGTCGGCGTAGCTGATGAAGAACTGGCTGCCGTTGCGGCCGGGCACCACTTTGGAGACGCCAACGGTTCCCGCCGGGTATGACGCGCCCCTCAGGTTCTCCTCCTTGAAGTAATAACCGGGGTCGGCCGTTCCCTTGCCGGAGGGGTCCCCGCATTCCAGGACGAAGATGGACCGCGTTGTCACACGGTGGCAGGTGCTCTGGTCGTAGTACCCCTTGCCGGCCAGGTAGGCGAAGGAGTTGGTGGCGCAGGGCGCGCGGGTGGTCAGCGCCTCGAATGTGATGGCGCCCCTGTTGGTGACCAATCGGACGCTGTACGGACGTGCGGCCTTCGTGGCGTCATAGGGCGGCACGGTGACGGCCTTCCCTGCCTGGCTGGGCATGTACACGCACGTAGATGTGGCCCCCGCCACGGGGCGCGCTGGCACCGTTTCCCTGGTGAGTGCCAGGGCGGCCCACGCGGCCCCTGCGCCGACTACGCCGACGGAGAGAGCGGTCACCACCAGGCGGGACTTCCGACGTGCGCTCCGCCCCGGCCTGCGCTCTTCGCCTTCCTCGGCTGGACCCGTGCGCCACAGTCCGGGGTTGCGGGCCTTCGGCCCTTGGCTGATGCCAGACATGTACACCTCGGTGCATGGGGTGGTGGGCGCCCGGTGGGTGTCACCGGGTGTTCCGGTCCCCACACCGTTCCCATGCGTGGGACGCGTGTATGCGGATAAGGGCGGAATAGGCCCCGTTCAGATGGCAGGCCCTGAGGCGCCTGCGTGACCCGTCAGCCGTGGGCGTGGGCCGGGGTATTCACTCAGTCAGCAGTCGCCAGATCAGGGATCGTCTTCCCACCGGCGAGTAGCCGCAGGTGAGGCGTCCGCCCACACATCAGGGAGAGAAGGTTCCTCCCCCGGGTCGCGGCATGTGGGGCTCTCGAACAAGCGGAGCCGGCCAGGTTCCGACACGGCGAGGACGCCTCGGACGCCCGGACTGGGTGGAGTGCGTGGGGGTATCACGGGGCGGCCCCGTAGGCGTGGGAGTGCCAGCCCGCCACGCCACCCGGCGTCACATCCACTGGTGATTCCCCTGCATGCACAGAGGGTCATTGAATGTGATGATCTGATTACTGACTGCTATCTGCGGTGAGCGTGGCCAACCTCGAAAGGGTAAGAGAATGAGCGTTCGATCGAGACGTGCCCGGGTAAGGGGACTCCGTCGCCGGCGCCTGTGGGGGCTGGTAGGGGTCACTGCAACGGTTTTCTCAGTCAGCACGGTTGGCGCAGCCGCAAGTGTGCCCCTGGAGTCGACCCGTTTGGCGGGGCAAGCCCTACGGGCCCCGCAAGACCCCTGTTCAAGGGACTGTCACGCGGGCGACCAGCACGGTAAGGGCGACCACGACCAGGGTGACAAGGGAGACCACGGCAAGGCCGGCCCGACTGGTCCGACTGGTCCGACGGGTCCGACGGGTCCCACGGGTCCGACGGGTCCCACGGGGCCTACAGGTCCGACGGGTCCCACGGGTCCGACGGGTCCGACGGGTCCCACGGGTCCGACGGGTCCGACGGGTCCGACGGGGCCTACAGGTCCGACGGGTCCGACGGGTCCGACGGGTCCGACGGGTCCCACGGGTCCGACGGGTCCCACTGGCCCCACCGGCTCCACGGGTCCTCAAGGCCCCACCGGCCCGTCAGGCTTTGCCACCACGTCGGAAGTACTGGGTACTACCTTGACCTTGGCTCCGACCGAAATCGGCACGGTGACGGCGACCTGCCCAACGAGCGCCGTGCTCACCGGCGGCGGCTACACGAGTGATGGCAGCCTGACCGTGCGGGAGTCCCGCCGGAGCAATGAGCCCGGGACGTGGACCGTGACCGCCGTCAACGACTCCGGATTCAACGTCAGCTTCGTCGCGTTCGCCGAATGCACGGAGTGATCTGACGTCGCAGATCCCCGGAATCGTGCATTGCCGCCGGTGCGGCACAGCCGCACCGGCCCCGGCACCACTCACCCCACCGTCCAAGGACCCAAGTCAAGGAAGCCACGACCGATCC
The DNA here is from genome assembly GCF_000802245.2 of Streptomyces pluripotens. Classification (NCBI taxonomy): domain Bacteria; kingdom Bacillati; phylum Actinomycetota; class Actinomycetes; order Kitasatosporales; family Streptomycetaceae; genus Streptomyces; species Streptomyces pluripotens. Next base: position 681,953 of record NZ_CP021080.1, on the reverse strand, counting down.
CTGCCGGTGGGGTGGCCGGAAAACTGACGTTCCACGAAGAACAGGACACTGCATGAACCTCCAACGTTCGACTCGCGCCGCAACCGTGGGCGCGGCTCTGGCCGCAATCTCCCTCTTCACAGCGCCGACGCCGGCCCACGCCGCCACCATCGCCGCCGCCTGCAACGCGAACCCCATCACCGCTGGTACCAATCTGAAGAACGCCATCGCCAGCGCCGCGACCGGAGACACCGTCACCCTCGTTGACTACTGCATCTACGCGTTCAACGACTCCAACGTTCCGGCGGCCGACGAAAGCGCCCTCACCATCGACAAGACCCTCACCATCGACACGGTCAGCGGCGCCAACACGGCGACGATCCGCCGAATCACCACAGCGCACGACTTCCGGATCATCAACATCACCACAGGTGAGGGCGGACCCGGCAATCTCACCCTGAACCACACCACCGTCCAGTTCGGATCCACTCTTGCCGGAGGAGAAGGAGGTGGCATCAGACTCGAAACCACCGGCACCATGCTCCGGACGAACAACGCCACCGTCGAGGGCAACAAGGCGAGCAGACGTGGCGGCGGCATTTTCGCCGTACTCAACTCCGGCAGTGTCGAACTCAACAACACCCTCGTGAGGGACAACGCGACCGACACGAACGATGGCGGTGGCATGTACACCAACGCCGCCACAACCGACGTGAACGGCAGCACCTTCAGCGAGAACCGGGCCCGGACCGGGGGCGGAGGAATCTATGTGGCCAACGCCGCCACCATGCTGATGGTGCACAACAGCACCTTCAAGAACAACACGTCCGAGGACGGCGGAGGTCTCTTGGTGAACGGGGGTGCCATGAACATGGACCACACCGTCATCACCAACAACCTCGCCTCGCGACCTGGAGTAGGAGGCGCAGGCGGCGGGCTGATGATCGGGCTCGGCTTCCCAGCCAACATCACGGACAGCCAGATCACGGGGAACAAAGCGACGGGCAACGGTGCGAATGGAGGTGGCCTCAACGTCACGACAGCGGGCGCGTCGAATGAGTCACTGAGGGTTGAGAACACCGACATCAGTGGCAACGAGACCATCGGCGCCGGTGGCCGTGGGGGTGGTGTCATGATCTTCGGGGTCTCCGCCAGCAGGATGCTGGACTTCGAGAATTCCACCATCAGCGGAAACCGCGCCGCAGGTGACAACTCTTCCGGAGCAGGCCTGTATCGAAACGACGCGGGTACAACGACTCTGGGCAATGTCTCGATCACGGACAACACTGCCAGCGGCACCGGCTCCCAAGTCGGTGGTCTCTACAACGTCGGTTTTGGGGGCAACTCGGTCCTGGCCTTCACCGGCGTGTCCATCACCGACAACACTGCACCCGCCGCTCCCGCTCCCGGTGGTCTGTACACCGACACCGCGGTGACTGACAACGGCGGCAACTCGGTCACCGGCAACAGCCCCACCAACTGCACCTACAGCCCTGTGGTGCCAGGCTTCTGCACCAACCTGCCCTAGACGAGTCACTCCGAATGCTGACGGAGCGTTCGGGAACGCAGACAGGGCGTCCAAGACCAATCTGTGACGAATGACATGGACGCCCTGCTCACCGCGCTGTACGTGAAGATCGACGATGAGATCGGAGATACCCGATGGCTGGGCCGCCCGTCCCGGTCGACGGATTCCGAGCTCGTCTGCCTCGCCATGGCCCAGGCGATACCGGGCTTCACCTCGGAGCGCAGGTGGTTGCGGCTCTTTCGCTGCCGCCTGCGCTCGATGTTCCCGTACGTGCCGAAGCAAGCGGGCTGGGACGGGAGGCTGCGGGCTGTGTCGCCGCGGGTCCGCGCCCCGACTGGGCTCGGGTTGGTCGCGTACGGGGTGGTTCCACCCGGGACCTTGCCTGCGTACGGAGCCTGCTCACCGCCGGCGACGGCACGGCTCCGGTCTTCGGGGACGAACCGGCCTCGGCCTTCCACCTGCCCGAACAGGCACGTTCCTGCGTTGGTCCGCCGGGCGCACCCGTGAGGTGGCCCAGGCGGTCCGGTTCGTCCTCAGACCGTTAACGCAAGGCGTCGAAGGCGATGTTCAGATGGCGGGGGCCCCGCAGCACCGCGTTCTGCCGGTAGGGCGGCGGGTCCTCGACCAAGCGGGGTCCGTCGAGCCGGCGGGCCAGTTCGGTCAGGGCGATCTGCGTCTCCAGCCGGGCCAGCGGAGCGCCGAAACAGCTGTGGACGCCGCTGCCGAAGCCGAGGTGCTGGATGTCCCCGCGGTCCGGGTCGAAACGCTCGGGGTCCGAGAACCGCTCCGGATCGCGGTTGCCCGCGCCGAGGACGAGCCAGATGCGCGAACCCTTCGGGATGGTGACCCCGCGCACCTCGATGTCGGCGATGGTGCTGCGCTGCGGAACGATCTGCACCGGTGGCTCGAACCGCAGCAGCTCCTCCACGATGTTGGCCGACAGACCCGGATCGTCCCGCAGCCGCGCCAGGATGTCCGGGTACCGCAGCAGGGTGAGCATGCCGTTGGTGATGAGATTGACGGTCGTCTCGTGACCGGCGATCAGCAACAGCAGCGAGGTGCTCAGCACCTCCATCATCGTCATGGCGCCGTCCGGACCGTGGCTGCTGACCAGGTCGGAGAGCATGTCGTCCTGAGGTTCCTTGGTGCGCTGCTCTACCAGGGAGGACAGATACATGCCGAGCTGCATCCGCGCCTCCTGCGCGGTCTTCCGGAATTCGGCATCGGCGTCCCTGCGGGTGTCCGGGTCGAGACTGGCGACCACCGGGTCCACCCACCCCCGGAACTTCGGTTCGTCCTCCCGGGGCACCCCGAGCAGCCGGCAGATCACCGTCACCGGGAAGGGGTAGGCGAACTGGTCGACCAGGTCGATCTGCCGTGCGTCGCCGAAGCCGTCGATCAGACCCGTGACGATGTCTGCCAGCTCGCCCCGCATGGAGTCGATCCGGCGTGGCTTGTGCGGCGGGCCGAAGGCGCTGTTGGTGATCCGGCGCAGCCGGTCGTGCTCCGGCGGATCAAGCCGGATGAAGGACGGAGGAAGCCCCGTCTCCTCTGGCTTGGACAGCTCATCGGCTCCGGCGGCGGTCAGGTTCGCGGCGTCCGAGCTGACCCGAGGGTCGTGGAGCAGAGCCTCGATGTCCCAGTACGAGCTGAAGACGTAGGGACCATCCTCCTCCTCGTGCAGCACCGGCGTCTTGCGGAGTTCCTCGTAGAGCGGATACGGGTTGGCACGATTGGCGAAGTCGGTGATCTGGCGCATCAGCGAGGCTTGGGTCATATCGGGTCCTTGGGGCGACAGGCCTGGGTGGCGGTCAGTGGTGGGCCGGGGTGAAGACCAGCTGACGGTCGGTCGGCGAGAAGCCGCTGAGGGTCACGGTGGGACCGTGCGTCGGCAGCGACGGGTCGGGGAAGTCGGCGGCGACCGGCTTCCGGCCCTCCGGGCGCCGGTCCATCGTCGGGAACTCCACCGGGAACGGCGCGCCGCGCTCGATCTGCCGCTGGTAGAACTCCAGCCACCGGGTGTTGTCGAAGCTCACGGCGGCCACCATGCGGCCCCGGTGACCGTAGACGGCGATGAAACGGCGTTCGGCCAGCGATCCCTGGGTGACCATGAGCTGGTCACCCATCGGCGGTACCCCGACCGACTTGATGTTCACGCCGAACTGCGAAGACCAGAAGGCTGGCATCCACATGTGGGGGCGGCGTTCGGCGCCCGCGCTGATCATGTTGTGCGCGGCGGTCTCCGCCTGGGCGACGGCGTTGCCCCAGTGCTCCAGGGCGAGGAACTGGTAGCCGAACAGCGGGTGCGGCGACCGCGCGACATCACCCGCGACGAAGACGTCGTCGGTGACGATGCCCCGGAAGTCGAAGGCCCGGCAGCCCGCGTCACAAGCGACGCCGCGGGGCCCGGCACCGAGCCCCGACCCGTTCAGCCATTCCGTGTTGTACAGCGAGCCCAGGGAGACGACCACGACATCCGCCTCGATGACGCTCTCGTCGGACAGGTGGACGGCCCGCACTCGGCCGACCGAGTCGCCCTCCAACTCGGTGACCGTGACTCGGGTGCGCAGGTCCACGCCGTTTTCCAGCTGCAGTTCGGCGGCGACCGCACCGATCGTCCCGCCGAGGGCGCCCACCAGCGGCGCGCCGGCCCGCTCGGCCACGGTGACGGCGATGCCCATCTCCCGGCAGGCCGAGGCGATCTCCGAACCCGCGAACCCGGCGCCGATGACGAACACCCGGCGCGGCCCGGACTTCAGCCGCTGGTACAGCGCGGTCGCGTCGTCGCGGGTGCGCAGCACGAAGACGCCGTCCAGACCGGCCTCCGCCTCCTTCGGCCAGGGACGGGCCCGGACGCCGGTGGCGATGAGCACGCGGTCGTACTCCACCTCGTCCCCGTCAGCCAGCCGTACCCGCTTGGCGGTCAGATCGAGGCCGGTCGCCGCGACGCCGAGCCGCCACGTCGCGTCGATCTCCCGGCGGTGCGGCAACTCGGTGTGGTGCGGGGACGCCTTCCCCAGTAGGACGGCCTTGGACAGCGGTGGCCGGTCGTACGGTTCGTACGGCTCGTCACCGATCATCGTGAGCGAACCGGTGAAGCCCTCGGCGCGTAGGGTCTCGGCGGCCCGAAGCCCGGCCAGTGAGGCGCCCACGATCACGATGCGTCCCTCGTGCCGGAGCCGGTCCACGTGGTCAGCTTCCATGGGAAGCCTCCCGGGCGGACTCGGCCGTCGGTTCGGCCGCACCGTCCAGGCCGTCGGCCGTGATCGCCTGTACCGGACAGGCCGCGACGGCACGCGCGAGGCCCTGCCGCTGGTCCTCGGCTACCCGTGGGTTGTAGACCAGGGATTCCTCGCCGTGCATGGTGAAGACATCGGGTGCGAGGAACGCGCACTGCGCGTAGCCCTGACACTTGTTGAGATCGACGACTAGCCTCATGGGCGTTTCGACCTTTCGGTGGCCAGGTCCGGTGCGCGTCCCCTGGTGCACGGGCACTTCCGGACGGCGGGCAGCTCTCGCTTGCCAGCATGGGAGCCGCGCCACCCGGTCCGCGCGCTGGTGCACGCCGATCGGGTGAGCGGTTCGCCAGCGGTGCAGAGGCCACCGTGCCGTCGTGGCCCCGGCCGGAGCCGCCGGTGGGGTGGGCCGCTCAGGAGGCCGCTGCGGGGTGGGTCCGGTTGTGGCCGCTCACCACGAGGATGTAGAGGCTGAGCACCAGTGACCAGGCCGGGAAGACCAGGTCTGTCAAGGGGAGGCTGGGCGAGACGAACAGCAGGGCCAGAGCGGTGAGGGAACCGAGGGCCGTGAGCCAGCGGGGCAGGACGCCGAGGCGTTTGCCGAGGACCGACAGGGAGGACACGAAGACGGCGGCCATCCGCGTTGCGTAGCTGGTCATCATCGTGTGGGCGAAATGGCGGCCGAAGTCCCAGGAGGCCAGCGTGGGTGTGGACCCGCTGGAGTGTGTGACCGCCAGCACAGCGCTGGCCGCTGCCGCCGCGACGAACATCGTGGCGGTGAAGACCAGACCGCTGCCGAGGAAGACGGTACCCAGGAACTTGTCCTCGACCTCGCCGACGTGGGCCCGCACGGCTCCCATGAACCACAGGAAGAAGATGCCGGCGAACGGCAGGAGCGACAGGGCCGTCTGCACCGCGCCGCGTTGCTGGGAGTCGGTGAACCCTTGCGCGTTGACCGCGTCAGCTCCTTGGGGGATCCCCATCCGGATCAGGATGATGGCAGCGGCCAGCAGCAACGCGAAGGCGATCCCCGCCAGTGCGGCGGCTCGAGGGGTCTCCAGCGCCTTCTGCGTCGGCCCTTTTCCCTGCATGTGTGGCCCGCCTCCACTACATCGGCTACCGCCACCAGCAAAGCCTCGCGACGGTGGCCCGCGCCATCGCAGGGGCCCACTTGGCCGAGCCGGTGGCACCCTGGTGGCAGCCCGACGGCCCCGGACGGTGACGCCGGCGGCCTGACGCCGCCGTTGCCGGGGGTGCCCGCGGCCGGGGCGTGGACCAGGCGGCACGCCGGACCGGATCGACACAGGGGTACTGGATGCCCACCGGGCGGTGGACGTGGACCAGGGTCCACCGCCCGGTGGGCACCGGTGACGGCCGGGGTGAAGCACCCGCGGCCGTCATCCCGCTTCCCGGCCGGGTGCCGGGTGCCGGGTGCCGGGTACGGGTGCCGGCTGTGCTGGCCCCTGGCCCCCTTCACCGCACGGCCGGCCGCCGACGGGACGGACCGGATCACCGGCCGGAGCAGCACATCGAGGCAGGCGTGGTCACGGAGCCTTGTGGTGTCAGAGCCGGGAAAGTTCGTCCACCAGATCGTCCAGGCCCAGCGACCCCTGCGACAGCGCGGCCATGTGCCAGGCCTTCAGGTCGAACGCGTCGCCGTGCCGCTCGCGTGCCCTTTCCCGGCCCAGCAGCCATGCCCGCTCACCGAGCTTGTAACCGATCGCCTGGCCCGGAATGGTCAGGTATCGGGTCAGCTCGCTCTCCACGAAGTCGGCGGGCCGGCTGCAGTGCGCGCCGAAGAACTCCTCTGCCAACTCGGGTGTCCAGCGCTCACCGGGGCGGAACGGCGAATCTGCCGGGATCTCCAGCTCCAGGTGCATGCCGATGTCCACGATCACCCGGAGCGCCCGCATCATCTGCGCGTCCAGGTAGCCAAGCCGTTCCTCCGGGTCCGTCAGATAGCCCAGCTCGTCCATCAGCCGTTCCGCGTACAACGCCCAGCCTTCCGCGTTGGCGCTGACCCCGCCGACCGTCGCCTGGTAGCGGGAGAGGTTCTCGGCCACGTGCGCCCACTGGGCGAGCTGCAGGTGGTGTCCGGGGACACCCTCGTGGTACCAGGTGGACACCAGGTCGTACACCGGGAACCTGGTCTGGCCCATCGTCGGTAGCCAGGTACGGCCGGGCCGGGAGAAGTCCTCCGACGGCCCCGTGTAGTACGGGGCCGCGGCACCGCCCGGCGGGGCGATGCGCGACTCCACCTTCCGCACCCGCTCGGCGAGTTCGAAGTGTGTGCCGTCCAGGTCCTCGATGGCACGGTCCATCAGGTCCTGCAGCCACTCGCGGACCTCGTCCACGCCCTGGATGTGCCGGCCGTGCTCGTCGAGATGTGCCAGTGCGGCCCACGGCGTCTCGGCGCCGGGCAGGATCTTCTCCGCTTCCTGCTTCATTTCGCCGAGGATCCGGTGGAACTCCGACCAGCCGTAGGCGTACGCCTCGTCCAGGTCCAGGTCGGTGCCGTTGAAGTACCGGGCGCAGCGCGCGTACCGCTCGCGGCCGACCACGTTCGGGGCGCCCTCGATGGCCGGCGCGTACACGTCCCGCAGCCAGTCCCGCAGCTCCGTCTGGGCCTCAGTGGCCGCACGGGCCGCCTGGTCCAGTTCGGTGCGCAGCGCGTCGGGCCCGGCCGCGGCGAAGTCCTCGTACCAGCCACGCCCCTTGCCGTCGATGTCCGTCCACTCGGTGAGCTGCCGGATGTAGGTGGCGGTCGGGCGGGGAGCCGCGAACAGCTTGCGGTCCAGGCCGAGTTGGAGCGACTCGCGGTAGCCCGCGAGCGCGCCCGGCACCGCGCGGAGCCGCTCGGCGATCGCCGCCCAGTCCTCCTCCGTCTGCGCCGGGGTGACCGTGAAGATGTCCCGCACCGAGTGGCCTGGCGTGTCCATGTTGCCCATCGCGCGGAGATGTTCGTCCGCCTCGTGCATCGCGAGTTCCGCGGTCAGTCGCTCCCGCAGTAGCCGTCCGCAGCGCCGCTCCGCATCGCTGTCCGCACCGGACTGCCGCTCTGCCCCGTCCAGCTTCGCGAGCGTCGTCCGCGCCAGCTCCGCGAGGGCCTCCTGGCCGGCGGGCGAGTAGTCGGGGAGCCTGTGAGAGCTCTCCTTGACACCGAGATAGGTGCCGGTGACCGGGTCCAGGGCTATGAGATCGGCGACATAGGCATCGGCGACCTGCCGGGGCAGTGGGCTGTTGGTCTCTGACATGCCGACCATCCTCGTATGAAGAGGATCACCGCGTCACCGGGTATGGGGGATTCAGCTCTGGGCGTGGCCGGGAGGCAGCAGTGGTCCGCACTCCCACTGCTGGAAGATCAGCCGGGTCTCCACCCGGGCCACCTCCCGCTGTGAGGTGAACTCGTCCAGTACCAGCCGCTGCAGGTCCGCCATGTCCGCGACAGTGACATGCACCAGGTAGTCGTCCGGTCCGGTCAGATGGAACACCGTCCGAGCCTCCGGCAGCGCGCGGATCCGCTCCACGAACGGCCCCACCAGTTCCCGCCGGTGTGGCCGGACCTGCACCGACAGCAGCGCCTGGAGCCCGCGCCCCAGCTTGGCCGGATCGAGTCGCAGCTGGTGCCCCAGGATCACGCCCGAGCGGCGCAGCCGGGTCACCCGATCCAGGCAGGTCGACGGCGCCACACCGACCTGTGCGGCGAGATCGCGGTAGGTGGTCCGGGCGTCGTTCTGCAGCAGCCGGAGTAGATGCAGATCCACCGGATCCAGTACGACAGATTCAGCCATTGGCCGAACGTAGCACGGTGTCGGGCTCCGGTGAACCGTTCGATATTCACTCTTCCGCCCATGGACGCAGCGAGCACCGGTGCCTACGACGACGTACGCACCGCTTCGAGAGCCCTGGCCACCGAGGCCGTACACGCCGGCCGCGACGATCTCGCCCGTCAGGGCCTGCACGCCCCGCCGATCGATCTGTCCACCACCTACCCCTCCTACGACAGCCGCGCCGAGGCCGCCCGCATCGACGCCTTCGCCACCGACGGCGCCGACCCGTCCGGGCCGCCCGTCTACGGCCGCCTCGGCAATCCCACCGTCTCCCGCTTCGAGACCGCACTCGCCCGTTTGGAAGGCACCGAGTCGGCGGTCGCCTTCGCCAGTGGCATGGCCGCGCTCAGCGCGGTCCTCCTCGCCCGCTCCGCCACAGGCCTACGGCATGTCGTGGCTGTACGCCCCCTGTACGGCTGTAGCGATCATCTCCTGACCGCCGGACTGCTCGGCACCGAGGTCACCTGGACCGATCCGGCAGGCATCGCCGATGCGCTGCGCCCGGACACCGGTCTGGTGATGGTCGAGTCCCCGGCCAACCCGACGCTCGCCGAACTGGACCTGCGGGCCGTGGCCCATGCCTGTGGCTCGGTTCCGCTGCTCGCCGACAACACGTTCGCCACGCCGGTGCTGCAACGACCGGTCGAACAGGGCGCACGGCTGGTGCTGCACAGCGCCACCAAGTACCTCGGCGGTCACGGCGATGTGCTGGCCGGGGTGGTCGCCTGCGACGAGGAGTTCGCGGGCCGACTGCGGCAGATACGGTTCGCCACGGGGGGTGTCCTGCATCCACTGGCGGGCTACCTGCTGCTGCGCGGGCTCTCCACCCTGCCGGTGCGGGTGCGGGCCGCCTCCGCGAACGCCGCCGAACTGGCCCGCCGCCTCACCGCCGACCCGCGCGTGGCCCGGGTGCACTATCCGCGGATCGGCGGCGCGATGATCGCTTTCGAGGTGCACGGCGACCCGCACGAGATCATCTCCCGGGTCCGTCTCGTCACCCCCGCGGTGAGCTTGGGCAGCGTGGACACGCTCATCCAGCACCCTGCGTCCATCAGTCACCGGATCGTCGACGCCGACGACCGGCGCGGTGCCGGGGTGAGCGACCGACTGCTGCGGCTGTCGGTGGGCCTGGAAGACGTCGACGACCTGTGGGCAGACCTGGACACCGCCCTGGGGGAGTACGTGGGTACGCCGGTCCCACTTCAGGAGGTCCGGGGATGACGGGCTGACCGGCACGGGCGCTACTGGCGGCCGGGGCGTCGGCGGCGGGCGCCGCCGGACGCCGACACCCCGGTTGGGCGTGCGCCCGGCCGTGACTCAGCGTCGCCGTGTCGGGCCCGCCTCCTTGGTGTCGACCGCGGACGGTCCGGTGTCCCGCCGCCGGGCCGCCCGCGGGTTCTCCGCGTGTTGGTGTGGGTCGCAGTCAGTCCCGGTGGGTCGGACCGCCAAGCCGCCGCAGACCGCCGTCATGCGGCGGACGGGAGGCGACCGGGGTGGCGTCCAGCCGGGCCGTGATGACCAGCGTGCCCTCCTCGACCTGGTAGTCCAGGGGCAGCCCGAGGCCGCGCATCGCAGCTACCATCCCCGTGTTGGAGGCCTGCGTCACGGCGTACACACTCTCGCAGCCGGCTTCCACCGCCATCGTCACCAGGCGGCCGAGTAGTTCGGCGCCGATGCCACGCCGCTGCCAATCGTCCTCGATCAACAGTGCGACCTCGGTCTCGTCCCCGTCCCACAGCAGGTGCCCGAGGCCGACGATGCGGCCCGAGGCGGTCTGCGCGGCCAGCGTCCGCCCGAAGCGAGGGCTGAGCAAGTGCTTCAGATAGCGGTCCGCGTCGCCGACCGGGCCGTGGTAACGCATACCGAGGGTGCGCGGGGAGCAGCGCTCGTGCATCGCCTTCGCCGCGGCAAGATCCGCGGTACCGACCCGGCGCACGGTGATGTCGTCGCCCGCGGCCAGCGTCAGCACATCGTGGCTGCTCGGAACCCGGGGACCGAGCCGGCCGTCCAGTTCCACCAGCGCCCGGGCCCGCGCGAACTCGGTCGGCGTGAAGGGCAGATACGGCCGCTCCACGGTGAGCACACCACCCTCCGGCGCCCGCAGCCGGATGACGGTGTCCTCCAGCAGGCCCTCGACCGGCACGGGCTCCGGACCACGTCCCCCACCGGCCGGTGTGCCGGGCAGTGAGCGGATCGTGCAACGGCCCAGGAGCTGGCGCAGGGCTAGCGGCAGTTCGGCGGCGTCCAGTGCCGTGCGTGCAGCCAGGCCGAGTACCCGGGTGGGGGCGTCGACCAGATCGTGAGCGTCGGCGCGTTCGATCCAGGTGGACGTACCTCCGGCCAGTGCCGCCGCGCGGGAGATCTCGGCCGCAGGCAGTGCTGCGGGCGCCCGGAGCAGGAACTCGTCCACGGTGCCGTCGGCCAGCGGATGCGTCTGCAGGCTGAGAATGTCGACTCGCTGCTCGGCAAGCACCATGCACAGTGCGGCCAGCGAACCCGGCTCGTCCTTCACCGTCGTCCGCATCCGCCACAGCACGCTCGCACCAGCCGCGCGGTCCATGGGGATGCCGGTGGGCGCGGGCCCGGTCGGCGGCGTTCCGGCGGCCGACCGGGCGCTGGTATCGCTGGCTGGTGGCGCGTGCCCGTGTCGGCGCGCCCACCAGGCGTGGAAGCCGGCCGTCGCTGCCAGCACGATCGCCGAGATCACCAGCAGGGCCGGGCCGTCGGGCCCGTGCCCGATCAGGTTCGCCACCCCGTCCGCCACGGCGACGGCGGTGAAGAGCGCGGCGAGCTCGACCATATCCCGCCGCCAGTGGTGCACGGGGCGACCGTGTCTCGCCCGGGTCACATCAGACATGTCTGGAGTCATGCAGCCACAGTGGCGGCAGGGTGTTGCGTGATCACGAACGGTTTGTGACTGATGGGTAAAAGCATGCTCCGCCCTATTTATTGCCTTTTCTACTATCGCTGGGGGCCGGTGGTCCGTGGTGCTGCGCTCGGGCAGCAGTCGGGCCGTGCAGGCGTCTATGGGCCCGGGCCGTGCAGGCGTCGAGGGGAGCTGCGGCCGATGACCCGGGCGGTGTTCGTCGTGCCGTGATGCACCGCACTGCCATCCGGGCCTGGGGTGAGCACGTCCAGGCGCGCGTACACCCGCCCCAACCGAAGAAGGGCTCGAAGTCCACCCGGTCGCCGTTGCCCGTCACCACCGGGGCGAGCGAGGCGCGCAGTTGCGACTGGTCGTACCGTGCGACCGCACCTGGGCCACCGCGAGCAGCCCGGCGGCTGCCATGTGGGGCGGGGTCAGAAAACCTGTGAAGAAACGCGAATGGTCCTCGACACCCATGGGTGTCGTACCCCGGGAGATTTCGCTCCCAGGTAGCGCCTGCCAGCGGCGGACTTCAGTGCGGAGGACCGGCGACAGGCCACGGCCCGCAGGGATCGCGTCATGGGAGGACCGTAGAGGCGACCGACAATCAACTCAACCTGTGGAAGCTGCTGCAGGCGCGGCGTCGAACTGCCCACGGACCGCAGGATTCGCCGGCCGCGCTCCGGGGGATGACGCCGGCGCGCGGCACGATGTGAAGAGTACGGGATCCGCGATGTGCCCGAGGCGTACCAGGGCCCCACCGGTGTCAGCGGGCCACCCCGGCCGGCCGCGGCCCGGTGTGAACAGCACGCTGCCGCCCGGCACGTCGGCGGGAGACGCACCAGGCGTCAGTGGCCCGCAGACGAGCCCCCAGACAGGTTCGGTGTCCGTGCTGTGTGACCGGCTGCGAGTCGGACCGTCCGGAAACCGGCCCGCCGGTCGACCGGTTCTCCGACTCCGCCGTACGGATCAGCGGCTGCAGTCCAGGATGACCCGTGCGACCAGCGCCGGGTCGTCGTTCATCGGGCAGTGGCCGCAGCCGGGCAACTGCACCAGTCGCGCCTGCGGGATGATCCGCTTGGCCCGGATGCCCTGGCGCCGGACCAGGAGCCGGTCCCGGGTGCCCCACGCCACCGTGACCGGCAGGCCCGGCAGGTCGTCGGTGAATTGGACGGTGGTGCCCGCGCGCAGCGTCGCGTCGAAACCGGTGGCTCCCGCGAGGGCCAGCGTCTCGGCGACCACGGCTTTTGGGGCCCGACGCGTCGGACGGCCGTAGATGGTGCTGGTCAGCGCGGTGCGGCCGGCCGCGGTGCGGCTCAGGCGTTCCACCAGCGGCAGCGGGAGGCGCTGTGCGATGCCCCGCATGGCGAGCAGCACCGCGAAGGCGTACCGGCGCTCGGCCTGCGTCCAGAAGCCAGCCGGGGACAGGGCCGTGACGGAGCGTACGAGCTTCTCCCGGCCGAGTTCCAGGGCGAGCAGGCCGCCCAGCGAGTTGCCGGCTATGTGCGGACGGTCGAGGTCGAGCGCCTCGAACAGGGCGCCGAGCACGGAGTCGGTGGTGGGCAGGTCGTAGGAGAGGCCGTTCGGTAGGGCGGGGGAGGCCCCGAAGCCGGGGAGGTCGAGGGCGATCACATCGCGTTCGGTGGCGAGGATGTCCACGACCGGGTCCCAGGCCTGCCGGTGGTGGCCGATGCCGTGCAGCAGGACCAGCGGTTCACCGTGCCCCACGCGCGCGTAGGACACGGTCACGTCCTTCGGGCCGTGTGGGGTGGGGACCTTGAAGGAGACGGTGGCGGACATGGAGTGCTCCTCTGGGTGCTGACGGACGCCGTAGACAGCTTGTCAGCAATTGCTACCGCCGGGTAGTCCCCCGTGTGACGGAGGCCGGCGCCCGCAGGGCGTGCGTGGTCTCCTCAATGGGCCCGCCGCACTTCGATGTTGAAGTCCGCGTTCCCGATCCGCCGGAACAGTCCGAGCCACAGTGGCAGATACATCTCCACCGCGCGCGCCGACCGGATGCCGCCCAGGTCCCACACCCGTTGCGCCGGCCAGCCGAACTCCCCAAGCATCACGATGACCTGCTCCTTGGCTTCGGCGTCCTCGCCGCACACGAACACGTTGTGTTCGCCCGGCACCCGTCCCGGCTCCGTCATCACCTGGCAGTTGACGGTGTTCAGCGTCTTCACCACGCGTGCGCGCGGGAAGGCCCGCTGAATGCGCTCGCCCACGCTGTCCGACTCCACGGGGTCCAGGCGCAGCTCCCCGTCCTCGATGGCCAGGGGATTGGACACGTCCACCACGATCTTGCCGTCGAGGTGCTCCCCGCCCGCCGCCTCCAGCGCTTGGAGTGCCACCCGGCCGCCGACTGCGTTGATCACCACCTCGGCGGCTGCGGCCGCGTCCGCGAAGTTCCCCGCGTGGGCCCGGCCCGCCGCGGCCGTGGCCCACTCGTGGGCCACCGGGTTGTCCTTGGAGCGGGATCCGAGGGTCACTTCGTGCCCCAGCTCCAGCAGTCTGCCACCCAGCGTGCGGCCCACCTCGCCCGTGCCCAGTACCGCGTAACGCATCGGCCCTCCAGATCGCTAGTCGCCGCCCGTCGGCGGTCCGCGGCCATTGTGATCCGAGTCGTCTCCCGGAGGCGTCCATTGCAGGAGGACACCCCGCCGTCGTGTCGGGTGGGATGGGGAGGCGGCAGCCGACCTCGCGAGCGACGTCGTCGAAGAACACCGGCTCCTGCTCACGTACGTTGCCTCCCGCGTGCTCGTTCGCGTCACGGACGCTGAGGGCGTGGTCCAGGACGCCTGGCTACGCTGGACAGGTGCTGCCGATCGCGTGGCGGTCCGCGAACCGTGCGTCCATCTGGTGCGCGTCATCACCCGTCTGGCCATGGACTGGCTGCGCCAGGTACGGGCACGTGGCGAGACCCACCTCTCTGGTCCGGTCCCCAGCCCGACACCCTGTGCCAGCTGGACGTCGTAGACGGCTGCAATGCCGTCTGCATCATGCACAACCCGCGCAAATTTCCACAGAGTGCCGACTCCGGCATCATGCCCGCCGGCCTCGGACTGCCGGGGCTTCGCTGGGGCTGCGTGGGCTTTGCTGCGATGTCATGAACGGCACCACTTGCGAACGCCTCGTGAACGGTCCGCGGCGAACCGCCTGTGCAGTGCCTAAGGGATCGAGGATTGGTCTTGACCAAGGGTGATGGCCGCCCTATGGTCGCAGATAAGTGCAACAACCTTTAATAAACAAGGGCGCCAAAACCGCCGGACCACGGCTCTTGCGGAGGACAGGGTGGGGACCACGCAGCTGGAATCGGTGCCGGAACCGAAGTACTGGCATCTCAAGACCGTTCTCAGTGAGGCATTGGACTCCGAGTTCTCGGTCGGTGAGATCCTGCCCAATGAGCGCGAGCTCGCCGCCCGCTTCGGCGTGGCCCGTGCGACGCTGCGCCAGGCTCTGGAGCAGCTTGAACTGGAGGGCCGACTGCAGCGACGACGCGGCGTCGGCACCACCGTCGCACCCCCACGCGTCGGCGTGGCCGTAGGCACCGAGCAGCACGCCTGGCCGGGGGCCAGCGGAGACGTCTGGCAGTCCGTTGACAGTGTCCTGGCGACACCGCCTGCGGTGGTAGCCGCGGCGCTGGAATGCAGCACGGACGAGCCCGTCCACACGGTGCGCCGGTCCCGCATGTCCCACGGCCAGCGCGTCGCCACCGAACTTCTCTACATCCTGGCGGCGGCGGTGCCCGACCTCACCGCGATCGACGCCCCCTCCGGCGCTGCACGCGCGCGTGCGGTGCTACGCGAACTGCAGCACCTGACACTGGAGGGGCAGGACCGCGCCGTCGAGCTGGGCTCCGCGCGTGCGGACGACGCCAAGGAACTCGACCGGCTCCCCGGCTCGCCCGTCCTCGTCGTCACCACCCGCTTCTTCGCCCAGGGCCGCACCGCCGCAGTGTCCGTCGCCACATACCGCGCCGACACCTGCCGACTGACCTTTGGCGACCCGGCCGGAGTGGAGATACACCACGACCCCGAGCAGCAGGCCTCCTGACCCCTGTGACGTCTGTGACCTCTGTGACCTCTGTGTTCTGACGGCGGGGCTGCCGTGGCGCGGCGGCAGCCCGTGCCGTGGAGGCCATCCGGTTCCTCCGTAGACGTTCCGCTCTTCAGGGCGGAGAGGAAACGGGCTCCTGCCGAGCAGGTCGAGGGGCTGCGCTTTGATGACGGAAGCTGCAGCCGGGACCGGAGCGGTGCCCCGGACCGGATCCGATCAGCGCCGTGCCGTCGCCGTGCCCTCCACAGCGAACAACTGCGCCTCGACGTGGTCCAGGGCGAGCCGCAGCGCGCCCGTGGCCACGGCCGCCTCGCCCAGCAGCGACAGCGTCACCTGGGGCGGGCGCAGACAGTAGCGCGCCAGTTCGCGGCGCAGCGGTTCCAAGACGCCGTCGAGACCGGATGCCCAGCCACCGATCACGACCAGCTCCGGATCGAGCGCCAACACCAGCGCGGCCACGTCGTGTACGAGCCGCTGGATGAACCGTTCGACGGCCGCGCGCGCCCGCTGGTCGCCCCCCCGAGCCAGCGCGAACACCTCGGCGACCGCTTGTTCGTCCAGCGGGTGCAGGGGTTCGTCAGTGGTGGACAGCAGAGTCTCCGGGGTCACCTCCCGGCCGAGCAGATGCAGCGCGCCGATCTCCCCAGCCGCCCCGCCGTAGCCGCGGTGCAGCCGTCCGCCGATCAGCGAGCCCGCCCCGGGGCTCAGCCCGGCCAGCACGAACACCACGTCGTCCGACTCCCTCGCGGCGCCCTTCCAGTGCTCGGCGACGACGGCCGCGTTGGCGTCGTTCTCCACCAGCACCGGGCACTTGAAAGAGCGGCTGAGGCGGTCACCCAGCCGCAGGCCCGTCCACTGGGGCAGGGCCGTGCCCAGCCGTACCGTGCCGTCCGCCTCCACGATGCCCGGCGTGCCCACCCCGACCGCGCGTAGCGAACTGCGTGCGATCCCGGCCCGTCGCAGCAGTTCGGCGACCACACCGCGCAGCCGGTCGAGCCGCTCGTCCGCCGGGTCGGTCACGTCGACCTCCTTGGCTTGTGCGCCCAGCACCCGCCCATCCAGGTCGGACAGGAGTGCCGCGACCCGGTGTGGCCCGATCTCCAGACCCAGCAGATGTCCTGCCTCAGCCCGGAACCTGAACCGGCGGGCGGGCCGCCCCTGGCGGCGTGCCGTACCCTCGTCCGCCGCCGTCTCCACGACGAGCCCTGCCTCGGTGAGCCCTTCCACGACGCCTTCGACAGTAGGCCGGGACAGCCCGGTGACCCGGGTGATCTCGGTGAGCGTCGCGCAGTCCGCAGCACGCAGTGCGTGCAGCACCACCGCGGAATTGATCCTTCGCAGCAGCGAGGGGTCACCGCCGGTCAGCTGCCCCACCGTCCGTCCCTCCAGGTTGCGGGCGTGTTGGCCGGATCGTACTCGCCCCGGCGGGCCCCGGCGAGCACCGGGCTCCGCCCCGGCCGGCGACGGCGGGTCAGCCCGGTCCGGCGGCGTGGCCCGGCTCGGCGAAGCCGGGCGGGCGTGCTGCCGTCCGGTCGGCTGGTACGGCTGCCGTGCTGCCGTCCGTGGCAGGCCCGAGGACCCAGCGGCACAGCAGTAGGGAGGCAGCACGCCGGGTGGGTCCTGCTGCCTCCGGACGTGGGCAACGCGTCACGCCGACCCACGTCGGCCCGCCCGCCCGGGCAGGGACGCGGCCGGGCGTGTTGCCGGACCGGCACGGTGTTGGACGGGTGCATGGAGTCCCGGTCGGAGGAGGTGCCTGACGGGCCGCCAGATGTCAGTGGTGCGCGCTTTACTGGACCGCATGGACATCGCGAAGTGCCTGGCCCTGATCGACCTGCTGTGCACCGAGGAGTTCCCCGCGCATCGGTGCAGGACGGACACTGGTACGGGCGGGCCGGGGTTCCTGATAGCCGAATTACAGACCAGCGGCGACTTCTTCGAGGACGACGGCACCGAACGGGCCGAGGCGGAGGCGCAGTACGAGGCCGACCGGGACGCCCTGGGCGAGCGGCTCGCCGAGCGATGGGGACCAGCGGACGTCTTCAGCCTGTTCAGCGTGTTCCAGCGGGGCATGGAAGGAGAGGAGACGGCTCAGCCATGGGGGACGCTCGCCTCGCACGTACCCGACGTACACCTGTGGCGGGTTGACCCGGGGCGGTGGGTGGCCCTGGGCGTCTCCCAGTGGGACGGCGAACTTCCCTTCCAGTTGCTGGCCATAGTCACCACGGCGGCACCGCCCTGAGCAGGGCCCCGCGCCCACCCGTACGGCCTCCCGGCGCCGGGGCCGCCCGATTCCTCAAGGGTCGGCCCTCAAGCCTCCGTCGCCGTGCGCAGCCGCGCGAACTCCGCTGCCATCGTCGCCGCCGTCCAGTGCGCGTTCAGCCCGCTGGGATTGGGCAGCACCCAGATCCGGGTGTTGCCGATACCCCCTTCCTGAGGCCCCACTTGCGCTGTGCGGGCGCCGAACGCGGCACGGTACGCGGTCACTCCGACCACGGCCAGCCACCCCGGCTGAAGTCGCCGCACCTTTGCGGTCAGCCGCCGTCCGCCCGCGATGTACTCCTCGGCGGTCAGCTCGTCCGCCCGTGCGGTCGCCCGAGCCACCACGTTCGTGATGCCCAGCCCGTACGACAGCAGTTCCTGCTGTTCGGCCGGGGCGAGCTGTCGCGGGGTGAAACCCGACAGGTGCAGCACCGGCCAGAAGCGGTTGCCAGGGCGGGCGAAGTGATGGCCGGTCGCAGCCGTCATCAAACCCGGGTTGATGCCGCAAAAGAGCACCCGGAGGCCGTCCGTGACCACATCCGGGACGAGTCGGTCGCGGGCGGCCTCCAAGTCCGCCTTGGTGAGACGGGTCAGAGGATCGCTCCAGGGGTGTAGCCGGCGGCCTCCGGGCGTTGCTTGGCGATCTCCTCGATCCGGCCGATGACCGCGCCGACCTGGTCGCCAGCGGCCCCGGTGAAGGACAGCTTGTCGGCCATCAAGGCCTGAAGCTGCTCACGGTCGAGCGGCAGGCGCTCGTCGGCGGCGAGCTTGTCGAGCAGGTCGTTACGCTCGGCGCCCTGCTCGCGCATCGCGAGCGCGGTGGACACGGCGTTCTCCTTGATCGCTTCGTGCGCGACCTCGCGGCCGACACCGGCCCGGACGGCACCCATCAGCACCTTGGTGGTGGCCAGGAAGGGCAGGTAACGGTCCAGTTCACGGGCGATGACGGCGGGGAACGCGCCGAATTCGTCGAGGACCGTCAGGAAGGTCTCCAGCAGACCGTCCAGCGCGAAGAACGCGTCCGGTAGTGCGACCCGGCGCACCACCGAGCAGGACACGTCGCCCTCGTTCCACTGGTCGCCCGCAAGCTCGCCGGTCATCGACGCATAGCCGCGCAGGATCACCATGAGGCCGTTGACGCGCTCGCAGGAGCGGGTGTTCATCTTGTGCGGCATCGCCGAGGAGCCCACCTGGCCCGGCTTGAACCCCTCGGTGACCAGTTCGTGCCCGGCCATCAGACGGATCGTCTTGGCCAAAGAGGACGGCGCCGCCGCCAGCTGCACCAGCGCGGTGACGACCTCGTAGTCCAGTGAGCGCGGATAGACCTGGCCCACCGAGGTGAGGGCCTGCGAGAAGCCGAGGTGCCGTGCGACCCTGTTCTCCAGTTCGGCGAGCTTCGAGGCATCACCACCGAGCAGGTCCAGCATGTCCTGCGCGGTACCGACCGGACCCTTGATGCCCCGCAGCGGGTACCGGTCCAGCAGCTCCTCGAGGCGGGCGTGGGCGACGAGCAGCTCGTCGGCGGCGGTCGCGAAGCGCTTGCCCAGGGTGGTGGCCTGCGCGGCCACGTTGTGCGAGCGGCCGGCCATGACCAGCTCCGCGTACTCCCCGGCGAGCCTGCCGAGGCGCGCCAGGACGGCCACCGTACGGTCGCGCATCAGCTCCAGCGAGAGCCGGATCTGTAGCTGTTCGACGTTCTCCGTGAGGTCACGGGAGGTCATGCCCTTGTGCACGTGCTCGTGCCCGGCGAGGTCGTTGAACTCCTCGATCCGCGCCTTCACGTCGTGCCGGGTGACCTTCTCGCGTTCGGCGATCGAGGCCAGGTCGACGGTGTCCAGGACGTGTTCATAGTCGGCGATCGCCCCCTCCGGCACCTCGATGCCGAGGTCCTTCTGGGCCCGCAGCACGGCGAGCCAGAGCTGCCGCTCCAGCTTCACCTTCTGCTCGGGGGACCAGAGCGTGGCGAGTTCGGCCGAGGCGTAGCGTCCGGCGAGGACGTTGGGGATGCGGGGCTTGGCGGGCGCTGAAGTCACGTGTACGGAGTTTACCCGGCGTCCGTGAGGGCTCCGGGACGTCCATACAGTCCGGAGAGCGCAGGTCGCGTGCACTCGGACCTGCGCTCTCCGGTGGGTCTGTGAGACACGTGCGAGACGGCCGTTTTGCCGCCGTCGGGATTCGGTGGCTGGCGCGTCCTCTTGGGCACACCGTGCCTTGCCGCTCGGTGAGTGCGGCTTGCCCTTGCCGCTCGTGGAGACGTGGCTGCCGCACTTACGTGATCGCCGCGTTCGCCGATGGTGCCCGATGACCATGGCGTTGACCAGGGTCAGGGTCAGAAGCCGCTCATCGCCGCGCACGTACCGCAGGCCTTCGCCGATCTCCTCACCCAGCCGGCGGGCCCGCGGTCGATGCGGGGCGGGTTCGCGGGCCTGGATGCGGGCGGTACATCCGGCACTGACCAGAAAGGAGGCGACGTCGCCGATCAGCGCCCGGGCGGGGCCGAGCAGCGCGGTCAGCGCGGCGCCGAGGTGGCTTCCGGCGGTTGCGAACAGCGCGCCCACGCGGCTGTTGCTCCGCTGGATCAAGGGCTGGTCGACGAGGCTGCGCAGGAGGCTGATGGCCGCCGTGTCGTGCAGTGCGCTCGCTGCCCCCTGGACCACGGCGACGATCATGAGCTGCGTCAGGGTCAGGGTGCCCAGCGCGGCCGCCACCGGCACGGTGGCGAGCACCGCGGCACTGATCAGGTCACCGGTGATCATCTGCCGGCGCTTGGAGTGTCGGTCGGCGAGCGCGCCGGCGTGCAGGGCGAGCAGCGCGTGAGGGAGCTGTCCGAGGAACGCCAGCCACGCGACCTGGGCGGTCGTGGCGTCCAGGTGGAGCACGGCGAGCACCGGCAGCGCCATCTGGGTGAGCGAGCTGCCGGCCACGCTCGCAGTCTGGCCGGGCAGGTACCTGCGGAAGTCCCGGTGCCACCACAGCGAGGCGCCCGGGACAGAGAGGGTCTCACCGCAGGACATCACGGAGCACCTCCTCGGCTTCGTCCAGGCGCTCCCACAGCACGCCCGCGGCCTCGTGCCGGGCGTGCCCGTACGCCTCCAGCGCCGGGGTAACCGCAGCGGGATCGTTCAGCGGCTCGGACAGGGGATAGACCGAGCAGGCCAGGTACCCGGCGGCAACCCGCGGCACGGCGAGGAGGTCCTCGGCCGGAAGCCGCGGGTTCGCCGCCCGGTAGGCACCGACCGCGCGGGCCAGGCCCGGGATCCATTCGTCCGGGCGGGCCAGGACGGTGCGCGGGTCCAGCACGATCCGGCCGAGCTCCCAGGCGGCACTGCGATGCGACGGCGGCCGGAAGTCGATCACCGCGGCGACCGCCTCGCCGCGCAGCAGCAGGTTGGGCGAGGCAAGGTCACCGTGCACGACCTGCGTCATCACGGTGGCCGGCAGCTTCTCCAGGCGGGCCGCAACCTCGGGAAGGGCGGCACGACGCTGCTCCGCGGTCTGGGCGCACCAGGCGGCGAACCCTTCCGGTGCCGGCGGCGCGGCGGACCAGCGGGCGAGGAGTTCCTCCAGCCGCCGCCCGGCCCGCGCGACGTCGCACACTGCGCGGGACGCAACAGGGCGCGGCGGTCCGACCGGGTGGCAGGCCAGGACCCGGTGCAGCCGGCCCACGGTCTCACCCACTGACGCCCACCGGCCGCCGGACAGACCGCCCTCCGCGGTCTGCGCATCCGCGACGTACTGCGCCACGGACACCGACAGCCCTCCGGCTGAGGCGATCACGTCGCCGGTCACCGTCCGCCGCACGCCCGGTACCGGCACCCCGCCCCGCCTGGTCATCTCCCCCAGAGCCAGCGCCCGCCGCTCCTCGGCCACATCAGTGCCGGGCGGGTACGCCTTCACGAACCACCGCCCGCCCTCACGGTCCTCGGCGAGGTAGTTGCGGGTCGCCGTTCCCGACGGGCCCTGGCTGACTGCCGCCGGTGTGATCCGGTACAGCAGCGCCAGGAGCCTGGCCACGACCATCGCCTCGGCCTCGCCGCTCATCTCGGTACCCCCGGCATCGGGGCAGTCCTGCGGACGGCGCCGGGCCGGGCGCCCGGCCCGGGCCTGCGGCTGGTAGGTGTAGGCACGTCGTTTACCAGCCCATCTGCGAGAACGCGCGGCCCTCGGCGATGCTGCTGATGGCCCTCCGGGTGTAGGAGACGAGACGGTCCGGAAGCTCGCGCGCCGGCCACCACTTCCAGGTCAGGCACTTGTCAGGCTCACGGACCTCCGGAGCGCCCTCCCACCGGCGCGCTCGGAAGACGAGCTGCATCAAGGGCAGGCTGCCTGGGGTGTCCACGACATGGACGACGTGCGCAAGCTCGACGTCAGCGGGGTCGATGACCAGCCCCGCCTCCTCCCACGCCTCGCGGACCAGGCACGCGAGGGCGGACTCCTGCTCGCACCGCCCGGCGAGGTAATGCCAGGTGTCGCCCGCGAACTTCGCATCGGGGTGACGCAGGCCGAGCAGCACCCGGCCCTCGTCGTCTTCGAGGTGGAGGTGGACCCCGATGCCGTTCAGCACGGTCCGGCTGCCCCCGTCCCACACGAAAGGAGCCACGGCCTGGCCGTCGTCCAGAGGATTCTCGGCGGCGTGCCGGTGAATCAGTGCGTGGGTGGCGGGGCTCAGCCGCAGCCGGTCCAGCCTGTCGGGTGTGAACCAGTGCAGCAGCACCCCCTCGTGTAGCCGGAGCCGCTCGGGGCTGCCGCGCCACCGGCCCGCGAACACCTGACCTGGGACGCTGAGGCCGTCGATGCTGGTGGCGGCCTCCACGGCGTAGGGCGTGAGGTCCTTGAGGCGGAGGTCGGGCACCTCCTCGGACAGCTCCCGCAGCAGCGTGCCCTCAAGGCTCTGGTCGTCGTGCGTACGCCCGCCGCCGAGGAGGGCGAACGCCCCCGACTCCCAGATGACGCCGGGCTTGTGGTCGCGCAAGTGGAGCAGGTAGCGGCCGGCCCCGTCGTGGATCAGAGCGGAGGCCTTCACCGGCTCCGGCCAGCCGTCCAGCCGCGCCTGGAGGAGCTTCGCGCGCAGAGTCGGCGAGGTGACCTCCGGCTGCGGGAGCCACTGGGCGCCGGACACCTCCTCGTCCTGCAGCACGATCGCCGGCGGCTCCTCCCCGGCGAGGTAGAAGACGTAGCGGACGTCGTAGTGGCGGTGGGCCGGTTCACCCTTGGACAGGTTGGCGGCGATGTCGTGGACGTCGATGTCGATCGGAGAGCCGAGAAGCTGCCGGGTCGGGCACAGGGCACCCGGCGGGATCCCTGCCTCCTCCGACACCTCGCGCAGCGCCGCGGCGAGCAGTGTGCGGTCGGCGGGCTCGATGTGGCCACCGGGAGTGAGCATGCGGCCGCCGGTGGACCGGTGCCGGATGTGCAGCACCCGGCCCTGCCGGTCGATGACGACGGCGCTGCACGTGACGTGCCCAGGCAGCGTCGTCCGTGCGGTCGCATCGACGGGCCGGTCCAGGGCGGCGAGCAGCCCGGTCAGGGCGTCGCGCTCGCCGGGGTGCCGGTGGAGGTATGCCTCGACGGTCCTGCGGACTGCGGTGGAGCTGGGGGGCATGGGTGTCGTCTCGCCTTCGGTGTCGTGGGGCGGGGTGGCGGGCCGGCTGGGGGAGTCGCGTTGGTCGGTCAGCTCGCCGTCTCGTGGCCGGACGGCTGGGTGCCGCGGGGCCGGGGAACCGGGTCGGCCACCGGCGTAAGCCCGTACTGGGCGGCCTGGACGGTGAACATCCCCTGGTACAGGCCGCCCGTGCGGGCCATCAGGTCCTCGTGGGTGCCGTCCTCGACGACACACCCCTGATCGAGGACGTAGATGTGGTCGGCGTGCATGGTCGCGGCGAGCCGGTGGGTGACGAGCACGACCGCGTGCCCTTCCTCGGCCAGGGACCACAGTCCTTCGAACGCAGCGATCTCCGCATGGGGATCAAGCGCGCTGGTCGGCTCGTCGACCAGCAGGAACGGCGCCTGCCGGTACCGGGTGCGAGCGGACCCCAGCTTCTGCCACTGCCCACCCGAGAGCTGAACACCGCGCTCGTAGCCCTTGAACACGATCGAGTCCCAGCCGTGCGGCAGGCCCTCAACCAACTCGCGCACCCCCGCCTCGCCGGCGGCCTTGCGGACGCGGTCCATGTCCCGGGGACGGTCACCGGCGCCGATGGCCACGTTCGCGGCCGCCGTCATCTCCCAGCGCGGGAAGTCCTGAGCCAGCAGCCCGACCTCGGCGAAGACCCGGGCGCGGTCCGCCTCACGCAGCTCCACCCGCTCGCCCGACCCGCCCACCCACCACACGTCCCCCTCGGAGGGCAGCAGCAGCCCGGCCAGCACCTTCGTGAGCGTGGTCTTCCCCGACCCGTTCGCACCCACCAGGGCCGTCACCTTCCCCCGGGGCACCCGCACACTCACACCCTTCAGGGAAGGACCATCGGCACCCGGATAGGTGAACGAGACCTCTTCCGTCCTCACCTCCCGCACCGGCGTGGGCAGCGGCGCACCCGTGAGCGGGATCGCGTTCTCACCCGCCACCTTGATCGCGTCCTCGGTGTCAGTGAGGAACAGCAGCTCCTCATACAGCCGGTTGACCTGCTGCACCAACGACGTCAGCCGCGCCGTCGACGTACGGATGGCGATCACCGCGGTCCCGCCGACGGCCAGTGGCAGACCACCGGTCGACAACAGCCACCACAGCACCCCGTAGCAGGCCAGCGACGCCACACCCGCGAACGCGCCCGCGACTAGATCCGTCGAGGCCTGCGCCCGGGCCAGCCTCCGCTGCTCGGCTTCGGTCTGCCGCGACATCTCCTCATAGCTGGACAGCAGCTTCGTGCCGGCCGCGTGCACACGGAGCTCACCGGCGGCGTGCGGGCGGGTCAGATAGGCCAGCAGGGACGCGATCGCCCTGCGGTGGTCGACCCAGTTCATCCGAGACAGGTAGTCCCGGCGCGCGGAACGGACCGCGCCCCACCCCTTGGGAAGGGCGATCGCCAGCAGCATCGGCAACAATGCCCAGTGCAGGGACGCGAGAACGACCGCGGCCGCCACCATGCCGATCACCACATTGCCGACGCCGACCGACAGCCGCAGCATGCTGCGGGCCGAGTCCGTGCCGAACTTCCCCGCCTCCAGAACCCGCTGGACCTCAGGCCGCTCGGTCGCCTCCACCTCCACCCCAGTGACGGCCGTGTAGTACCGGGCGGACACCGCCCGCTCCACCTGCGGCTCCAGCCGGCCCGACATCGCCGTCGACCACGCCGACAGCACCGCGGTCGCCACCGCCGCGACCGCGAGTACCGCCAGCGACGGCAGCGCCTCGCGGAGCTTGTCCGCGGTCGGACCGTCAGCGAACAACTGCGTGAGCACGCTGTTGACCGCCACCAGCCCCCACCCTGCCGTCACACCCTGCCCGAGCTGCGCCGCCACGAGACCGGCGAGCGCCCGCCGGTCCGCCTGCCAGCCGGTGCGCAGCACCATGCCCACCATCCGCGGCAGCGCGGCCGCCATGTGCCCGAACTTCAGCCGGGTCAAAGGGCCTTCATGGCGGACATAGGACTGGTTGTAGCGCAGTCGGCCGCCGTACAGCTCCTGCTCGGCGTCCGAGATGCTGTCCGTGGCTCCGGTCTTCGGCGGGCTCGCGATCTCACCGCTGCCTGGTTCGACTGACGTCAATGTGTTCCCCCCTCGTGGACGTGGTGGTGGTGTCGGCATGTTCAACGACGCCGCGGGATTTCGAGCACCTGTTCCTTTCGGACGGGTTGTGCACCCGGTGATTCAGCGGATTTCCGAAGGTGCGCAGTGCACCGACCCTTGCCGCGTATGAGCGCGTGGTCGGGGTCGGGTTGGCCGAAACGCCGACGTTCAGTCCGCAGCGGCAGGCGGTCAGGAAGTGGTCGCAGATGAAGCCGTTCCCTCCTGAGCCGAAGGGGACGTAAGGCCCAGGTGCAGCGTCATGACCGCGTGGTCGCTCAGCCCCGCTTCGCGGGCCTGGTGGTGGTAGTCGCAGGCGAGGACGCGGTCGGCGTGGGGTGTGAAGACGAAGAGGTGGTCGAAGCGGAAGCCGTTGCCGCTGCGCCCGTACCAGGAGTGGGCGACCCGCTCGGGGTGGGGGCGGCGGAAGGCGTCGGTGAGACCGGCTGTTTGGAAGGAGTCGTAGAAGGCGTACTCCCAGGCGCCGAACACCTTGTGCGGGGGCTGGTGGCCGCGCTCGATGACGTTGAGGCCCCCGGCCACGATGACGGGCATGTCCGGGAAGGCGTAGTGCAGCTTCGGCAGGGCCTCGGTGACCGCGTCCTGGAAGGCGCGCTTGGCGACGTTGCGCTGCTCCTTGGGGCCGCGGGAGGGGACGTAGAGGCCGAGGAGGCCAATGTCGTGGCCGCCGACGGTGACGCGGGTGGCTGGGGTGCGGGGTGACGGTGACGGGGCTCTGCACCGGCCGGGCGCTGGCGGTGCGGCAGGCGATGACGGTGCGGTAGTCCGGCGAGGGCGGCTGCGGGGCGGTGACGGTGGCGTACCCGCGCTCGGCGAGCGCGGTGACGAGGGCGTCGCCGCCGTGGGTGGAGGACACCTCGGTGAACACGGCGGTGTCCGCGTCCTCCTGGGCGGCGGTCCAGGCGGCCTGGCGGCGGGAGCGTTCGGGGGAGGCGTGCTGGGCGTTGAACAGCAGCAGCCGTACGGCGTCGTCGGCCGGCCGGTGCGCGGGCTGGTCCGGGGTGATCAGGGACAGCTGCTCGGTGGGGATGGTCACTGAGGTCTTTCAGCGTGGCCACCGATCGGGTGACAGACGCCGTGGCCACAACGCACAAGGCTCCCGCGCCGTTGAGGGAGGTGTTCGAAGTCTCAACCCATCGGCACAGGAGCCTTGTTGGTCCCTCATCCTGCCGCACTCGGCCTGCCCCATGCGCTCATCGAGTGGCTCACGATACTCATCGTCACCCGCGCGGGTGACCGCCGCTGCAAACTCCCGCCGCACCAGCGTGCCCTGGTCGCTCTGGTGTACCTCCGCAAGCACGAGCCACTCGCACAGATCGCCTCCGGGTCTGGCATCTCGGTCGGCACCGCGCACGCCTACATCACCGCCGTCATCGATCTGCTGGCCGCCCGCGCGCCCGGTCTGCTGCGCGCTCTGCGCGAGGCGGACTCCGAGTCTGTCCTGCTCGACGGCACCCTGGCCGAGTGCGACCGCCTCGGTGACGGCCGCGCCGACTACTCGGCCAAGCACCGTCGGCACGGGGTGAACGTGCAGATGGTCACCGATCCGCACGGCGAGGTGCTGTGGCTGTCGCCGGCGCTGCCGTCCAAAACCGGCCGATGTCCCGCCCGCTCCCGGCCCGCGGACGGACCCCGCGACCGTCGCGACCACCGCACGGCCGGCTGCTGGACCGGCCCACCTCGACGGCTGCACACTCCGGGACCCGGAGCTGACCGGCATGACCGTCCCTGAAATGGACGCCGTGCTCCACGATTTGATCCCTGCGCTGGCTGAACAGCGCGAGCGGCTCCGCCACGAGCGACGGGGCGGCGAACGCCGCCGGGCACGCGGTGCGGGCGCCAAGCACAAGCTCTCCGACGCCGATCGGATCCTGGCCACCGTGCTCTACCTTCGCAAGATCGGTACCCACGATCTGCTCGCCCGGCTCTTCGGCGTCACCGGAAGCACCCTCACCCGCGCTGTCCAGGAAGTACGACCCCTCCTGGCCAAGTCTGGCCCCACGATCCCGCCGTCAACAGCCAGATTCCGCACTCCAGCAGACGTCGCTGCCCACCTCGACAGGTACGGCAACCAGCCGCCAAGGAAGACCAAACCAGCCTGTTGATTCTCTGCGCACCCTTAGTGCGCGGGGATCCGAACCGGCGCGAGGTCGGGTGCCCGCCAACCGTCGAGGTCGTACTCGGCCAGGCAGCGGTCGACGAACTCTCGGTATCCGTCCATTTTCCCATCGCCGATCTGGCCGCGCAGCAACTCGATCCTGGTGTTCTCGTGGTTGCCGGAGTAGTTGCGCTCGTAGAGGTCGTGCCGGCCACCGAACTCCGTGCCGATCGTGTCCCAGAGCAGCTTCATCACCTTCACCCGCTCGACGGCTTCGACGCCGTGCGAGCCGCGCAGGTAGGTGTCCAGGTACGGCCGGATCTCCTCGTTGCGGAAGTCCTGCGCGCTGGACGGCAGGTAGATCAGTCCGCTCGCGACGTCCTGCAGCACGATCTCCCGGACCCTGTTGTAGCCGACCTGGGAGAACCACCGGTACGCCATGACGTAGTCGGGGTTCGGCAACACCGCGCCGTCCCGCCACTCCACCGGGTTCCGCGCCGCCGCGTCTGACAGCCCCCAGAACAGGTTCCGCCAGGCGAGCACCTCGCCCAGCCTGGTCTGGACGCCGTGGAAGTCGGCGGCCCCGGTGATGTCCAAGGCCTTGGCCAGTAGACCGGCCATGAACTCCAGTTTCACCGCGAGCCGCGTGCTGCCGTGGAACATGGCCCGCTCGACGAACCCGGAGTGCCCACTGAACATGCCGACCTTGTTGACATCGCCGTAGATGAACACGTTCTCCCACGGGATCAGTACCTTGTCCAGGACCAGGATGGAGTCGTTCTCGTCCAGCCGGGACGACAGCGGGTAGTCGAACGGGCTGCCGGTCGCCTCCGCCGCGGCGGAGTAGGACTGTCGGCAGATCAGTTTCAGACCGGGCGCGTGCATGGGTACGGTGGCCGAGATGGCGAACTTGCGGTCCTTGACCGGCAGGCCGGTGTGGGCGACGAAATTGTAGTGCGTGAGCGCGGAGTTCGTCGCGACGACCTTTGCCCCGCTCACGATCACGCCGCTGTCGGTCTCCCGCTCGACGTGCACGAACACGTCGCCGACCTGGTCCGGTGCCCGATGCCGGTCCACCGGCGGGTTCACGATGGCGTGGTTCCAGTACAGGACCTTCTCCTGCGATTCGCGGTACCAGCGCCGCGCGTTGTCGGCGAACGGGTTGTAGAAGTCCGCGTTCGCGCCGAGCGTGCCGAGCAGCGAGGCCTTGTAGTCCGGGCTGCGTCCCATCCAGCCGTAGGTCAGCCTGGACCACGCCGCGATGGCCTGCTGGTCAGCGACCAGATCGGCGGCGCTGTGCGGCGTGGTGAAGAAGCGGTGGGTGAAGCCGCCGGGGCCGCCGGCGTCCGTGGGGGTGGTGAGCACGTCCCGGTGTTCCGGATCGTGCAGCGCGTCGTAGAGCCGGGCGATCATCCGGGCCGGGTTGCGGAACGCCGGATGCCCGGTGACGTCGGCCACCCGTTCTCCGTAGATGTAGACCTCGCGGTCGTCACGGATGCTTTCGAGGTACTCGGCACCGGTCAGCGGCCGGGTCGGCCCCGTCATCAGGAGGCCGCCGTAGCCCGGTACGCGGCCCGGTTGGCGTCGATGTACGCCGCGAGCTCGGCCACGGTCGGGTTGTCGAACAGTTTGTTCACCGAGACCCCGACGCCGACTGCGGCGCCGATCCGGTTGCACAGCCGGATCGCCTGCAGCGATTGGCCGCCGAGGTCGAAGAAGCTGTCGTCGATCCCCACGTCGGGCACCTCGAGCAGGGAGCTGAACATCGCGCACAGCTCCTGCTGGAGTGGCGTCTCCGGCGTACGGGAGGCGACGACCTGGTCGAAGTCCGGTTCCGGCATTGCCTCGCGGTCCAGCTTGCCGTTGGCGGTCAGTGGCAGCGCGTCGAGTCGGACGAACGCCTCCGGCGTCATGTAGCCGGGGAGCTTCGTCCTGGCGTGTGCGCGTACCGCCGCCAGGTCGACCGTGCCCGTCTCGGCTACGACGTAGCAGACCAGCTGCTTGTTACCGTCTTCCCGCTCGCGTGCCAGGACGACGACTTGCGTCAGCCCTGGATGGTCGGCCAGCGCCGCCTCCACCTCGGCCAGATCGACCAGGAAGCCGAGGATCTTCACCTGGCTGTCTTCCCGGCCGACGAACTCGATCGCGTCGTCGGCGGTCCGGCGGGCCATGTCGCCGGTCCGGTACATGCGCGATCCCGGCAGGCCGAACGGGTCGGCCACGAATCGCTCGGCGGTCAGGTCGGGCTGGCCGAGGTAACCGCGGGCGACGCCCTCGCCCGCGAGGTAGATCTCGCCGACGGCGCCGGCCGGCGCGGGCGTAAGGCCCTCGTCCAGGATGTGGATGCGGATCCCGGTGAAGACGTCGCCGACCGGCACGACCTTGCCGAGTTCCGTGTCGCGGGTGATCACACAGTGCGCCGAGAACACGCTTCCCTCCGTCGCGCCGTACAGCGCGCGGATCACGATGTCGGGGCAGGCCGCGAGCACCCGGCGGACGGCCACCGGCGAGACCACGTCGCCGCCGGTGAGCACTTCGCGCACGCCGACCAGCGTCGCCGGGGACTCTTCGGCGAACACCCGGAACAGGCCGGCGGTCATGTGGAGCCCGGTGATCTCGTACTCCGTGATCAGCTCACGCAGGACCGAGGGCTCCAACCGACCGGGGGGCGCGACGACCACCTGGCCGCCGTGCAGCAGTGGCATCCAGATCTCGTACGCGGACACGTCGAAGGCGTACGGCGCCAACTGCAGCACCCGGGTGTGCCGTTCGACGGCCCACTGCGGATCTACCAGGAGCCGCACCACTTCCCGCTGGGTCACCGCGACGCCTTTGGGCTGGCCGGTGGAACCGGACGTGTGGATCACGTAGGCCAACTGATCGGGATGGAGCGGCACCCGGGGGTCGTCGATCAGCTCCCCGGCGATCTCCGGGTCGTGCACGGCGACGACCGGTACGCGGTCGGGCACGCCGGCCGCGCGCATCGCGTCGTCCACGAGCAGCAGCATGGGGCGGGCGCGGTCCACGATCCACTGCCGCCGGTCGGCGGGGTCGGCCTCGTGGACCGGCAGGTAGACCCCGCCGGCTTTGAGGATCGCAAGGAGCGCGACCACCAGATCGGCGGACCGCTCCATCAGAACCCCGACCCGGTCCTCGCGGCCGACCCCGAGCCTGATCAGACGACGCGCGAGCCGGTTGGCTCGCTGGTCCAGTTCCTGATAACTCAGAGCGGCCCCGGTCGCAGCCTCGGACACGGCTGTCGCATGCGGCGTCCTGGCGACCTGCTCAGCGAACCGGGCGGGAATAGAAAAGGCTGTCATGTGCGACTCTCCGCATAGCTCTGTGTATTCGGCTGTCGTCATGAAGGAACACGCGTCGTATTCATGAGACCGGTTCCTTGCATTCCTTCATAACCATGCCGCAGGCGTCAGTTCGGATCGCCTCCGTCCTTGCTGTGCACCGTCGCCGCCTGTTGCGATACGCAACTACGGAGACGTTGGCCGTGTTCTTCCCTGGCACGATGAACGCCGGTCGTCAACCATCGGTGTCGCGAGGGGGAGCCGGTGCTCGTTCATTTGGTGCTCGACGATGAGATCCAGCAATACGTGCAGGACGTGTCGCTTCGCGAGGACGGGATCGCGCGTGAACTGCGGGCTGCCACCACCTCGCAGGTGTTCGAACACAACATGTCGGCCTCGCCGGAGCAGGGGCAGCTTCTCGGCTTCCTCGTCGGGCTGATGTCGGCCAGAACCGTCGTCGAGGTGGGGGTGTTCACCGGCTACAGCACGCTGTGCATGGCCCGCGCGCTTCCACCGGACGGTCGCCTCATCGCGCTCGACTTCAACGAGGAGTGGGCCGGCATCGGGCGCCCGTTCTGGGAGCGGGCCGGCGTCGCCGACCGCATCCAGCTCGAACTGCGCCCGGCGGCCCAGACCCTGGACATGCTGCTGGCCGACGGCGCAGCTGGCACGGTGGACTTCGTCTTCATCGACGCCGACAAGGAAGGCTACCCGGCCTATTTCGAGCGCTGCCTCGAACTGTTGCGGCCAGGCGGTCTGATGGCGATCGACAACGTCCTGCTGACCGGCAACGTTGCGCGACCGGACGTCAGCGACCCGGAGATCGACTCGATGCGTGCGCTGAACTCCATGCTGCTCGACGACGAGCGAGTCGAGCTGACCATGCTCCCCATCTTCGACGGCGTCACGTTGGCGTACAAGCGCGCCCGCGACTGAGATGTCCTCTCGCGTCAGGAGCGACGAATGACCTACAACGACTCCCGGGCAGCGGCCGGCAGGCTGTCCGTGGCGGTGCTCGGCACCGGCCTCATCGGCATCGATCTGGTGACCAAGATCATCCGTTCCGGCCGTCTCGATCTGCGGCTGGTCGCGGGCCGCAACGAAGCCGCGCCGGCACTGCGGCGGACGGCGGCACTGGGCGTGCCGGTTTCGGCCGGGGGCGTAGAGTCCCTGGTGGACGTCGAGCACCCCTTCGACGTGGTCTTCGACGCCACCAGCGCGGCCTCCCACGCTCGGCACCGGGAGAAGCTCTCGCCGCTGGGCACGACGCTGATCGACCTGACGCCGAGCCGGAGCGGGCGGATGATCATCCCGACCGTCAACCGGGCGGACATCCCCGGCCACCGTGACCTCAGCATGGTGAGCTGCGGCGGGCAGGCGTCGGTGCCGGTCCTGCACGCGATAACGCGGGCCCACCGGATCGACTACATCGAGGTGGTGACGACCTGTGCCACCCTGAGCATCGGTCACGGGACGCGCATGAACCTCGACGAGTACGTGGAGACCACGCAGGAAGCGATCCGCTACTTCACCGGTGTCAGGGACGTCAAGGTGATGCTCAACATCAGCCCTGCCCGGCCGCCGGCGACCTTCCGGGTCGCGATGTCCCTGCTGGGCCCGGATCTCACCACCGAATCCGTGTCCCCGCTGGTGGCGGCAGCCGCGGACGACGTCCGTTCCTACGCCGGCGGCTTCGAGGTGAAGGCGTGCACCGTGAACGACGGCAAGGCGTTCGTCTCCGTCGAGGTCACCTCCTCCGGGGACCGCATCCCGCGGTACGCCGGGAACCTCGACATCATCAACTCCGCCGCGATCCTCGTCGCGGAGAGCTACGCGGCGGAACGGCTCTCGATGGCAGGCGTGGGGAAGTCATGACCGAGGCGACAGGACCAAAGACCTCGGGCAAGCCGATCCAGATCCACGACCCGAGTCTGCGGGACGGCCACCATGCCGTCCGGCACCGTCTCGGCGCGGACCAGCTGCGCGCGTACGCCCGGGCGGCGGACGCCGCGCGCGTTCCGGTGGTCGAGGTCGGCCATGGCAACGGGCTAGGCGCGTCCTCCCTCCAGGTCGGCCTCGCCAAGCTCAACGACGACGAGATGCTGTCGATCACGAGGGAAGCCCTGACGAACAGCAAGCTGGGCGTCTTCCTGCTTCCAGGTTGGGGCACGGCCCAGGACATCAAGAACGCCATCGCGCACGAGGTCGACCTGGTCCGCGTCGGCACGCACTGCACCGAGGCGACCCTGGCCGAACGGCACCTCGGCTTCCTGCGCGACGAGGGTGTGGAGGCGCACGGCGTCCTCCTCATGAGCCACATGGCGACCCCGGACCAGCTCGCCGAGGAATGCGCGCGCTTGGTCGGGTACGGTGCCACCGGGGTGGGCATCCTCGACTCCGCCGGCCACTACCTCCCGCCCGATGTCACCGAGCGCGTCCGGGCCATCCGCGCCGCCGTCGACGTATCGGTGATCTTCCACGGGCACAACAACCTGGGCATGGCCGTCGCGAACTCCGTCGCGGCCGCCGACGCGGGAGCGGACATCCTGGACGCGTGTGCGAGGGGCTTCGGCGCCGGCGCGGGCAACACCCAGCTGGAGGTACTGGTGCCGGTGCTCGAACGGCTCGGGTACCGGACCGGCATCGACCTGTACGGGCTCCTGGACGCGGCGGACATCGCCGAACGGGAACTGATGCCCGCGCCGCCCACGATCGACTCCCTTTCCGTCGTCAGCGGCCTGGCCGGAGTGTTCTCCGGGTTCAAGACCCGGGTGCTCGACATCTCCACGCGCGAGAACGTCGATCCGCGGGATGTCTTCTTCGAGCTGGGCAGGCGCCAGGCGGTCGCGGGCCAGGAGGACCTCATCATGGATGTCGCGCTGGCCCTGAGAGGCGCCGGGATCGGGGACAAGCCGTGACCGGTGGCACGGGCGGGGCCGCGGATCGGGCGGTCATCTGCGGTATCGGGTACCGGGTGCCGGACCGGATCGTCACCAACGCGGAACTGTGCGCGCGTCTTGACACCTCGGAAGACTGGATCGTGGCACGGACCGGGATCTCCCGGCGCCGCTGGGTCGAGCCGGGCGAGGCGACATCCGACCTCGCGGTCCGGGCGGGCCGGGCCGCGCTCAAGTCGGCCGGCGGTGGGCAGATCGACGCCGTCGTGCTGGCGACCACCACCCCGGACCAGCGCTGCCCGGCGACCGCGCCCGAGGTGGCCTCGCGCCTCGGCCTCGGCGGTGTCGCAGCCTTGGATGTCTCCGCCGTGTGCACCGGATTCCTCTACGGCCTGGCGACGGCGGCGGGATTCATCGCGGCGGGGCTGGCCGAGCGTGTCCTGATGATCGCAGCGGAGGCGTTCTCCACTTTGCTCGACCCGGACGACCGGACGACCCTGCCGATCTTCGGCGACGGGGCTGGCGCGGTGGTGCTGCGGCGTGGCCGGGCCGACGAGCCGGGAGCCGTCGGCCCGCTGGTCCTGGGCAGCGACGGTGATCGCAGCGAGCTGATCACGGTCAAGGCCGGCGGCGCGCGACAGCCCTTCCCGGGACCCATCCCCGACGATGGGTCGCAGTACTTCAAAATGCGGGGACGCGAGGTGTTCCGGCAGTCGGTCGAGCGGATGAGCGCTGCGGGGACCGAGGCGCTGAGCCTGGCCGGCTGGCAGCTGGGCGACGTCGACCGCGTGGTCACCCACCAGGCGAACGCGCGCGTGAGCGCCGCGCTGGCCGAGCGGCTCGGCCTGCGCCGGGACGTGATGGCACAGAACATCGCCGACGTCGGCAACACCGCCGCCGCCTCGATCCCGGTCCTGCTCGCCCAGGCGACGGCGGACGGGAGCGTCGAAGCGGGTCACCGGCTGTTGCTCGTCGCTTTCGGCGGCGGCCTCACCTGGGGCGCCACCACGCTGACCTGGCCCCACCTCGAACTCCACGATGCGTAGGGCATCGGAGCTATGGGACACCGGAGGACGCAATGTACGAGCAGCTGAAGGCGATCATGGTCGATGTCCTGCTGCTGGACGCCGACAGCGTGCATCCGGACGCGACGCTCGAAGAGGCGGGCATAGACTCACTCGCTGTCGTCGAGCTGTCTTTGGTGCTCAGCCAGCACCACGGCATCGAGATCACCGACGACGAGCTGATCGAGCTCGACAGGGTGACGGACATCGCCGCCCTCATGGAGCAGCGGACCGGCCTCTGATGCCTTCCGCTGACGCCTGTGGTGGGGCGGCGGCAGCCGCCCCACCACCCGCTCAGGTGCGCAGGTAAGAGGCGCCGTTCAGGTCGAGGATGGCGCCGCTGGCCCACTCGGCCTGAGCGGAGGCCAGGTAGAACACGGCAGCGGCGATCTCATCCGGCTCTGCGACGCGGCCGAACGGGCTCTGTGTCCTGATCTCGTCGCCGCTCGGCGGCTTGAGCCACTCCGTGGTCATACCGGTGGCCACAAATCCGGGTGCCACTGCGGAAACCGCGATCCGGTGCGGCGCGAGCGCGAGCGCCAGCGACTGGGTCAACGAGTTCAGGCCCGCCTTGCTGGCGCCGTAGGCAGGCACGTCCGGCTCGCCGCGGAACGCGCCCCGCGACGAGACGTTGATGATCCGCCCACCGCGACCCCGCTCCTTCATGTGCCTGACCGCACACCAGGTCACGTTGGCCGCGCCGACGAGGTTGACCCCCAACGTCGAGCGCCACAGCTCCTGCCAGGTCGCGTAGTCGACCTCGGTGATCGGGTGTGCGATGAAGATGCCGGCGTTGTTCACCAGGACGTCCAGACCGCCCAGTTGGGCGACGGCCGAGTCCACTGCCGCCAGGACAGCCTTGCTGTCGGTCAGGTCGGCCTTGACGGCGAGGTGCCCACCGCCGTCAAGCCCGGCCACCAGTTTCTCGGCGACCTCATCCGGCACCTGGTCCAGGATCGCCACCCGGTCACCGGCCTTCGCGAACCGCCGCGCGACGGCCCACCCGATACCCCGGGCCGCCCCAGTCACGAGAACCGCGCGGCCTCCGGTCGACTCACTCACGTCCTCGGTCATGATCAGACCCCTCTCGCCAACCTGCCGGCGGCATCGGCTATGACTTCGTCCGGAAGGGAGAAACATGCGCGAATGTACGGAAGGTCCGGTGAGTGCAGGTAGAAGGTCTCTCCGGGCACCGTTCCGACGAGGCTTCGCTGCAGCAGGATCTCCGTCGCTTCCGCCCCGGTCGTCACTCCCAAGGGCGAGCACTCGACGAACAGGTAGTAGGAGCCGTCCGGTTCGTTGGGCGACAGCCCGGCGGCGACAAAGCCTTCCGTCAGGGCTCGGCGCTTCCGGTCGTACATCGCGCGGAGGCCGCGATAGTAGTTGTCGCCCAGCCTCAGCGCCCGCGCGCCGAGTTCCTGGAGCGGAGCCGGCGGGCAGACCACGAGCGACTCGGCCGCGACCCTGATCGCGTCCATCAGCCCTTCCGGGCCACAGGCGTAACCGAGCCGCCATCCTGGAACGCTGAACGACTTCCCCAGCGACGACACCGTCACCGTGCGCCTGCCGAGATCGCCGACGGTCGCCGGGGCGATGTGCGGGGCCGGGCCGAAGTAGATGTCCTCATAAACTTCGTCGGTGATGACGAGCAGATCGTGCTCCTCCGCGACGGCCGAAATCGCCATGAGCTCCGCCATGGTGAGCCGTCGTCCACTCGGGTTGTTCGGAGTGCAGACGATCATCGCTCGGGTGCGGTCGGTGACAGCCGATCGCAGCGCCTCCTCGGTGACCTCGAAACCCGGGCCGAAAAGCCGAACCGGCTCCGCGCGCAGGTCCAGTACCCCGAGCGCGGTCGGATAGTTGCCGTAGAAGGGCTCGAAGAGGAGCACGCCGTCTCCCGGGTTGAGTAGCGCTGTGAGCGTGGCCATGAGGGCGCCGGTCGCGCCGACGGTGGCCACGATCTGAGTCGCCGGCTCGACGCTGAGCCCGCTGTACTTCTTCAGCTTGTCTGCGACGGCTTCGCGAAAGACGGCGAATCCTTCGGGCGCGCTGTATGAATGGTCGATGTCCCGGAAATCGCGCGCGCCCTCCGCCAACAGCGAAGGAGGCGGTGGGACCTGGCACAGTCCCTGCGCGAGGTTGATGGCACCGAGTTCCTGACAGCGCACGGTCATAGCGGTGATCGAGGACTCCTGCAGGCCCCGCATGCGGTTGGCGACGTCGACCATCGTCAGACCTCGGTGCTCAGCGTGTCCAGGAGCCGGTCGAGCTCCGCTGCGGTGGGTGCGTCGAAGACTTCGTTCATCGATATCTCCAGGCCGACCGCCTGGCCGACGCGGCTGGCGATCAGCATGGCGTCGATGGACTCGCCGCCCATGACGAAGAAGTCGTCGTCCAGACCGCACCGGGGCCTGGCGAGCACCTCGGCGAAGATCGTGCACAGCACTTCCTGGCGGGCCGACTCCGGCGACCGGTAGGGCATCAGGCCCCGCAGATCAGGTGCCGGCAGCGCCTGCGGATCCGGTGTCCCGTCGGAGGCCACCGGCATGGCGTCGACGACCACGATCGCCGCCGGCACCGCCGCGCCGGGCAACGACCCCCTGAGGTACTGGTGCAGCGCGGCCAGGTCGAAGCCAGGGCCGGCGGGCACGACATAGGCCACATGGACCTGGCCGGCAGGATCCTGAGCAAGTGTCCGGACGGCGCCGTCCGCGAGTTCGGGGTACGCGGCCAGCACGTCTCGCACGTCCTGGATCGCAGCAACAGCCATCAGTCGCTCACCTTCCATGCAGGCTCCCAGCGTTCCCACAACCTTCGCAGCCCCGGACTCGGCGGCAAGCTCCCAGATTGCTCAACCACAAGGCGCTCGTTTCTGCCTGGAAGTTGTACCCTGAGAAACTTTCAGGATGCTGACTCAATCCGGTTAATCCCGGGTACCGCCGCATCTCGCAGAATGCGGATACGGAAGAGCATGGCCTCGACGGGCGGGTTCCTGAATACCCTTTCGTCGGAAACAGGCGCCATCCCAGGGAGTAGTGGTGACCGTCAAAAATGTAACGGACCAGAAAATCAGGACCCGGACCGCGCACCGGACCTGTCCGCTGTGTGAGGCAGGCTGTGCTCTGCGGCTCGACCTGGACGACGATGGCCGCGTCCTCCGGGTCGCTGGGGACGAGCGGGACCCCCTCTCCAAGGGATATATCTGTCCCAAGGGTGCGGTGCTGGGAAAGGTGGACGAGGATCCCGACCGGCTGCGCAGACCGCTGCTCCGTCAGGAGGGCGAGTGGCGGGAGGTCGGCTGGGACGAGGCGTTCGCCGCGGTGGAAGCCGGCCTGTCCGAGGTGATCGGCACGCACGGCCGGGACGCGGTGGCGCTGTACTTCGGCAACCCGACGTTCCACACCATCGCCGCGTACCTCTACCGTCAGGCGATCACCCAGGCCCTGGGGTCGAAGAACGTGTACTCGGCCAGTACCGCGGACCAGATGCCCAAGCAGGTCGCCTGCGGCCTGATGTTCGGCGACGCGATGGCGATCGGGGTGCCGGACCTGGACCACACCGGCCACCTGCTGATACTGGGCGCGAACCCGGTGGAGTCCAACGGCTCGCTGTGCGCGGCTCCGGACTTCGCCGGGCGCCTCAAGGCTTTACGACGGCGGGGTGGGAAGGTGGTGGTCGTCGACCCCCGGCGCACCCGCACCGCCGCGCTGGCCGACGAGCACCTGTCCGTCCGGCCTGGCACCGATCCGCTGCTGCTGATGGCGATGGTGCACACCGTGCTGGACGAGAATCTGGAACGGATCGGTCTGCCGGTCTCCGGGCTGGAGCAACTGCGCGAGCTGGCCCACGACTTCCCGCCGGAGGCCGTGGGGCCGGTGTGCGGGATCGCGCCGGAAACCATCGTGCGGACGGCCCGCGAGCTGGCCGCGGCGCCCTCGGCCGCGGTCTACGCGCGGATCGGGACGTGCACGACGCCGTTCGGCACGGTGGCGCAGTGGCTGGTGGATGTCCTCAACACCCTGACGGGCAACCTGGACCGCCGGGGCGGCGTGATGTTCGCCGAGACAGCGGCGCTGGAGATCTTCCGGGCAGGCCCGGCGTTCTCGACCGGGAAGTGGCACAGCCGGGTGCGGGGACTGCCGGAGGTGCTCGGGGAGTTCCCGGTTGCCACACTGGCCGACGAGATCGAGACTCCGGGCGAGGAGCAGGTCCGGGCACTGGTGACGATCGCCGGGAACCCGGCGTCCTCGGCCCCCAACGCTCCCCGGCTGGCCCGGGCCATCGAGGGGCTGGACTTCGTGGTCTGCGTCGACCCGTACCTGAACGAGACGACGCGCCTGGCCGACGTGATCCTGCCGCCGCCGCGGACGCTGCAGAGCCCGCACTTCGACTTCCTGGTGCAGATCATCATGGTGCGCAACTACGCGCGCTACTCCCGCGCGATCCTGCCACTGGACGACGACCAGCGCTCCGAGGCCGAGATCCTGGCCCGCCTGATGCTGATCGCCGCCGGGCTCGGCGTCGGCACCGAGCCGACCCGCGCCGAGGAGATGTTCCTCGACCAACTCGGCATCACTGGGGAGGCGGTCGACGCGCTCGACGGGGAGGACGGCACCGAGAAGATCGTGGACGCGCTGCTACGGGCCGGCGGCTACGGCCTGTCGCTCAAGGCACTGCTGGACGCGCCGCACGGCCTGGATCTGGGGCCGCTGCAGCCACGCCTGCCGGCGCTGCTCCGCACCCCGGACAACCGGGTGGACCTGGCGCCGCCGCAACTCGTCGCGGAGGCCCAACGGCTGCGCGCTTGTCTGGACGGCGAGCCGCCGGAGTTCTTGCTGATCGGCCGCCGCCACCTCCGGTCGAACAACAGCTGGCTGCACAACGTGGAGGAGCTTCGCGGCGGCACCAACCTCTGCACGCTCCAGATTCACCCGGCCGACGCCGCCCGGCTCGGCCTGGACGCCACGACGCCGGCGGTGATCGGCTCGGCGGTCGGCGAGTTGACGGTGCCGATCGAGGTTACCGACACGATCATGCCCGGCGTGGTGAGTCTGCCGCACGGCTGGGGCCACCAGGACTCCCCACAGAGGGTGGCGCGCCGGGACCCCGGGGTGAACACCAACA
The DNA here is from genome assembly GCF_000802245.2 of Streptomyces pluripotens. Lineage (NCBI taxonomy): Bacteria > Bacillati > Actinomycetota > Actinomycetes > Kitasatosporales > Streptomycetaceae > Streptomyces > Streptomyces pluripotens. The sequence continues at coordinate 641,968 of NZ_CP021080.1, read as the reverse complement.
TCCTGACCGACGACGCGGTGTTGGACGGGGTGTCGGGGACCGCTGTGTTCAACGCGGTGCCGGTGACGGTGCGGGCTGCGCCTCAGGGGTGACGAGCGGAGGGTAGCGCGGCCGAATTGGTCCGCGCGACCTCGAACCTGCCCGTGCGCACCGACATGGCCGGCACCCGGCTGACATGGCCGGCACCCGGCTCCGCGCAAGCAGCATGCCGGAAGCGGCGGTGTCCTGCGGCACCGCCGCTGTCAGACCGGCGAGCCTCTCAACCCGCCGTTCAGCCCCCGCGCGACATCCGAGGCAGTCCGCCGCACATCCATGAGCGCGAACAGCACGGGCGGGACCAGCATGTCGGCCGGCTTCAACCGTAGGTCGGCGTCGGCCGCCGACTGCGCCGGCAGGTACCAGCGTCCCGACGGCGGGTGGCGCCGGGTTGTGTGCCCCCGGCCGGCAGCAGCTCCTACACCCGGGAAGCCTCGGGCACGGCTGCTGCCGAGCCGGCCTGGCGGGCCGATATCCGGCCCGTGCCATGCAGCCAGCGAACCGTGTCGGCCATGGTGTCGGCGGTGGGCCGCGCGCCGATGCCGTACGTGGAGACGTCCGGGCCGACGGGGACCGCGTGCGCGCAGGTGTACACGGCGCCGTGTTCGGCAGGTATGTGCCAGGGCCAGATCCGCTGCAGCACGCCGGTCAGGGCCCCGAGCGGAAGCATCGCGCGGGCCGGAAGGAACACCGCGGGGAGCCCCCGGCCCGTCACCTCACGGAGAATGCGGACATACTGTCGGGTGGTCAGGTACCGGTTCGGCCCGAAGTGCCGTTCCTGTGCCCCGGCCGGCTTGGCGAGCAGTGCCGCATGCAGTTCCGCGGTGTCCCGGACATCGCCCACCGGGAAGCCGCCGCCCGGCCAGACGGGCATCAGGCCGCGCAGCGCGTTGCGCAGCCGGGAGTTCTGGTCACCCAGGTGGGGGTCGTGCGGCCCGAGCAGCGCCGGCGGGTAGGTGATCACCACGGGCGCGCCCTCCTCCTGGTACAGACGGGCGATGCCTTCGGCCACGGACTTGCTTGCCAGATAGGCCTCATGCGGCATGCCGAGGGGGGAGTCCGCCCGGATCGCCGCTTGGGCGGCGGGGTAGAGCGCGCCGACGGTGGAGACGTGGACGACGGGGTCGGCCCCGGCACGCACGGCGGAACTCAGCACCAGCTGGGTGCCGCGCACGTTGGTTCTGCGCATCTCGGCGCGCCGTCTGCTGTCGAAGGAGTACACGGACGCCGCGTGCAGCACTGCGTCCGCGCCGTCGACCGCCCTGGCCACCGCCGCTGCGTCGGTGACATCACCGGTCACGACCTTGACGGCCGCCGGGCCGATGCCCAGCGGCCGCAGCGCCCGGTCGACACCGGCGGGGTCGCGGGCCAGTATCCGCACCCGCGCGCCCAAACGGAGGATGGCCGCGACGGAGTGGGAGCCGACGAAACCGGTGCCGCCTGTCACACAGACCAGCATGGTTTCCTCCTTCGTCCAGGCCGCGGGGTGCGGCGGGGTTCGTGCCGGCGCCCCGGCCGTGGCACGCATCCCGCTCATGGTGAGGTACGGGGCGCCGCTGCGCTTCTTGCGCGTTGCCCCGGTCGGTTCGGCGGGGAGCAGTTCACCAGTGGCGGGCGGAGCACGGCCGAAGATGCCTGTCCCCGGTGGGGAGTGCCATCGTCGCTGTCCGTGCCGTGGGCCGTGCCGCTGTTGCGCGGCTCCGGCCCCACCCCTTCCGGAGGCAGGGCATGAGCGAGAGACAGACGCTGCCCCAGATCCCGCAGGGCGGCCTTCCGCCCGAATACAGCGCAGCCACGGCGCGTCCGGCCGCTACAGCGCTGATCCGCGAGTTCGTGACGGCTCTGGCCGCCCTGGACTGGCAAGAAGACCAGCTTTCCGTCCCGCCGACGGCTCTCCGTGCCTCCGCGATGATCAGCGAAACCTCCAGAGCGCCTGCACCAGTGGACCTCGCGGAACGGTATGCGGCACCGGGTGAGCGGCCGGCCGGTCCACGGCACGGGGAAGGGCTGTGGCTGGTGGACGGACACCGGCACGGGGATGCTGCCGTGCGTGTCGCCTCCGGGGTGCCAGCTGCCGAAGAACAGCGGCGCGCCGCGGCCCTCGTGCGTGAGGAGGACCGCTGGCGCTGTACCGCCCCGTACGTGGCGCTGCGCATGGTCCTCGGCGCCCGAGTGGGGGTCCTCCCGGAGCAGGTCGAGCTGGTGCGCGAGCCCTGCCCCGGCTGTGGTGGCCCGGGTGCGGACGCGCAAGGAGGCGCGTCTCGAAGGGACCGGCATCGGTCTCGCCCATGGCACGGCGCCTGACCGCGTTGGCGCCGGACCGGTCCCCGTCCCTCCCGCACCGCAGCACCTGGCTCGTCGAGCCACCGTTCCGAGGCCGCGACCGGCCCGGCTTGCCGATCTGTGAACCCGCATCGCGCGGCGTCGGCGTCAAACCGGCGCACCGGTGCCCATCTTTCGGAATGCGGTGTTCGCATCGCCGGATGGAATCACGCCGGTGCGCCTCGTTACGGTGCGCGAATGGATGCCACAGTCGAAGAGCTACTGGCGGTTCTGCCCGCCGATCGCGTGCTCACCGACCCGGATCTGCTGGCCGTTCACCGCCGCGACGAGGCTGACCTGTGCGCCGCGGGCACGCCGCTGGCCGTGGTGCGCCCGCGGGACACCGCCGAAGTCGCCGCGACCGTCCGGGTGGCCGCCGCACACGGTGTGCCAGTCGTCCCGCAGGGTGCGCGCACAGGGCTGACCGGCGCAGCCAACGCGGTCGATGGTGCCCTGGTGGTGTCGCTGACCGGGCTGGACCGGGTCCTCGAAATCGACCCGGCGGAGCGGATCGCGGTCGTGCAACCGGGCGTCGTCAACGCCGACCTGAGCCGCGCCGCCGCCGAGCACGGCCTCGCCTACCCGCCGGATCCGGGCTCCTGGGAGTCCTCGACGATCGGCGGCAACGTCTCCACGGACGCGGGCGGGATGTGCTGTGTGAGGTACGGCGTCACCGGCGAGTACGTGCTCGGCCTGGAGGTCGTGCTCGCCGACGGCGAGATCCTGCGCTGCGGCCGCCGGACGGTGAAGGGCGTCGCAGGGTACGACCTGACCCGGCTGTTCGTCGGCGCGGAGGGCACGCTCGGCATCATCACCGAGATCACCGTCCGGCTCCGGCCCGCTGCCGACGAGATCCGGACCCTGGTCGCGCTGTACCCCACGGTGGCGGCCGCCTGCGGCGCCGTGGCGGCCGTGACCGCCGCCGGCCACGTCCCGAGCATGCTGGAGCTGCTCGACCGCACGCACCTGGGGGCGATCGAGGCCTACCGGCCGATGGGCCTTCCGGGTACGGCCGCGGCGATGCTGCTGATCGCGACGGACACGGGCGACCGTGCTGGGGCCGAGTTGGCCGCGATCGCAGACTGCTGTCGAGCCGCCGGGGCGAGCGAACTGTATGTGGCCGAGGACGCGGAGCAGGCGCAGGCGCTGACTGCTGCCCGCCGACTGGCCCATCCGGCGATGGAACGCCTTGCCACGCAGGCGTTTCCCAGCGGCCGAGGTGGCCTCGTGGTCGACGACGTCGCGGTGCCGAGAACGCGGATCGCTGAGTTCGTCACGGGCGTCGAGGAGATCTCCGCACGACACGGGCTCCTGGTCGCGGTGGTCGGGCACGCCGGAGACGGAAACCTGCACCCGGTCATCGTGGTGGACCGGGCGGATCCGTCCAGCATGGACCGCGGACGGCGGGTGTTCGACGACATCATGCGGCTGGGCCTCGCGCTGGGCGGCACCTGCACCGGCGAGCACGGCGTCGGCATGCTCAAACGGGACTGGCTCGCCCGCGAACTCGGCCCCGTCGGAATGCGGGTGCACCAGGTGCTGAAGGCCGCGCTCGACCCGTCCGGGATCCTCAACCCCGGAAAGGTGATCGCGCCGGAATGGCCGCAAGCTGGAAGGCGGCGGCCGCCGCCCCGGCTGCGAGCATCGAAGAAAACGGATGTCGCGAGGACGGTGATCCCATGATGATGGGCGGCACACGGCCTCCGGTGGCGGTCATCGCCGGCACCCCGTACGACACGGGGCTCGGCACCGAACTGTTGCGTGCCAAGGGAGTGGCCGCGCAGCCGTACGCCATGGCGGCGTCGCCCGACGAGCAGGACTGGTTGCAGTACCACGACCCCGGCACTCTGGCGGCCTCGTTCCACCAGCGCCTCGCCGAGTTGCGGGCGGGCGGGACCGAACAGGCCATGCTGTTCTGCAACTCCCTGTCCGCGGTGGTGAACCATGACGGCGCGGTGTTGCCGGTCGTCTCACCGATCACGGTCTACGGTGACCTGCTGCCGAAGCTGAAGTCGTCGTTGGTGGTCACCGGGAACGCGCAGGCCCTCCTCGGCTTTGAGCGGACCGCCCTGCGGATCGCCCCCCGACATCGGATGCTCGGCGTGTCGGATTCCGCGCTGGTGCGCGGGATCGAGGCCGGTGACGTGGAGGCGGCCTTCGCCGCCTCGCACCTGCCGACCACCCTGCGCCTGGCCCAGCATCTCGACCTCGACGCCGTCGTTCTGGCCTGCACGCACTTCACTGCGCTCCTGCCGCTGATCATTGCCGTCTGCGACCTGCCCGTCATCGACGTCGGCACCCGGCTCGTGGAGCTGGCGACGCTGGCCGTGACCGGATCGGCGACCCATGGTTGAGCTGTCCCGTGCCGATCTGCACGTCTCGGTGTCCGACCCGGCCGCGACCTCGATGAACTTCCTCAACGAGGTCGCGATCCGGTTCCCGAACGCGATCTCGCTGGCCGCGGGGCGTCCCTACGACGGGTTCTACTCGACCGAAGACGTGCAGCGTTACCTTGAGGCCTATCTGAACCATCTCCGCGCCGACGGACTCTCCGAGGTACAGGTGCGCGGTCTGCTGTTCCAGTACGGGCGAACCAACGGCCAGCTCCACACGCTGATCGCCAAGATGCTTGAGATCGACGAGGGCATCGTGGTGCCGCCGGAATCGGTGATGGTCACAGCGGGCTGTCAGGAGGCCATGGTCATCGCGCTGCGGGCGCTGTGTACGAGCCCTCAGGACGTCGTCCTGGCCGTCGAGCCCTGTTACGTCGGGCTGAACGGCGCGGCTCGGATCCTCGGCGTCGAGGTGGTGCCCGTGCCGGAGTCTCCAGCCGGGCTCGCGCCGGAGACCGTGGCCGAGGTGGTGCGTGCGGTCCGCGCCGCGGGCAAGCGCCCTCGCGCGCTGTACCTCGTGCCGAACTTCTCCAATCCCTCGGGGTTCTCGCTGCCCGTGGCGACCCGCCGCCGGCTGCTCGACATCGTCGGCGAGCAGGACCTGCTGCTGCTCGAAGACGACCCGTACGGCCTGTTCGGACTCGACGACGAGCCGCGTCCGACCCTGAAGTCGTTGGACACCGACGGACGGGTGATCTATCTGGGATCGTTCTCGAAGTCCTGCTTCCCCGGCGCCCGCGTGGGCTTCCTCGTCGCCGACCAGACCGTGGTCGGCGAGAACGGCCGGCGCACCCTGCTCGCCGACGAGATGTCGGCGGTCAAGAGCATGCTGACCCTGAACACCTCGGCGATCTCGCAGGCCGTCATCGGCGGCGTCCTGATCGAGTCAGGCTGCGGCCTGCGCGCCGCCAACCGGGACAAGATCGCGTTCTACCGGAGCAACCTGCGTACCCTGCTCGCCGCGCTGGAGGAGCACTTCCCGCAATCTGGGCGCGGCGAGGGCGCGGTGCGGTGGAACGTGCCGGGCGGCGGCTTCTTCGCGGTCGTCGACCTGCCGCTCCGGGCCGACGAGACACTTCTCGAACTCTCCGCGGAGCAGTACGGCGTCCTGTGGACGCCGATGAAGTTCTTCTACGTCGACGGCGGCGACCACTCGGTCCGGCTGTCCTGTAGCTACCTGATGCCGGAACAGATCGCGGAGGGCGTGCAACGGCTTTCCTGGCTTGTCGCAGAGAATGAATGACCCGCTGTCATTTCATCGACGCAGGCAACATGAGAGACGACAGCCTCGGTCCGGCACTGTGATTCTTGAAATAGCTCGCTGGGGCGGGACGCCCGGTGTCAAATGCTCGCCGGTGGAGGTAGAGACTGTGAAGAACGCTCTTCAGCGTATGGAGATCGACTATGTCGAGTTCTATGTGGAAGATGTGGAACGAATCCTCGCCTGGCTCGTTGAAGGTTACGGTTTCGCTGTGCGCGCGAAGTCGGCCCCGGCAGGCGGAGCGACGCAGTCGGTCAACGTCGGGCAGGGCGGCATCGATCTGCTGCTCACCGAGTCGAGCGAGGACCACCCCGCTCGCGACTACGCAGAGCGGCACGGGGACGGTGTCGGCGACATCGGCATCCGGGTGCCGGACGCCGCCGGGGCGTTCGCCGAGGCCGTGTGGCGTGGCGTGCGGCCGGTCACGGCACCGGTCACCCAGGGGGCGGTGACCACCGCGACGATCGCCGGCTTCGGTGACGTGACGCACACGTTCGTCCAGCGACCGGACGACTCGACGGTAGCCGACGTGCGCGGCCTCGTCGCGGTGCCGGGCCGCGGCCCCGTCCCGGGGAGCGGGCTGCTCAAGGTGGACCATTTTGCGGCCTGCGTCGAACCGGGCAGGCTCGACGAGACGGTCGAGTACTACCGGCGGACGCTGGATTTCGACCTCACCCTCACCGAGCGGATCGTCACCGGTGACCAGGGGATGGTCATCAAAGCGGTCCAGAGCAAGTCGCGCGCTGTCACGTTCACTCTCATCGAGGCGGACACGCGTATGGCGATAGGCCAGATCGACAGGTTCCTCAAGGAACACGATGGTCCTGGCGTGCAGCACCTGGCCTTTAGCACCGCGGACATCCTCACCACCGTGCGGCGACTCGCCGATCAGGGCATCGAGCTGCTGACCACTCCGGCTGCGTATTATTCCGCGCTCGCCGACCGGGTCCCGCAGCATCGGCATCCCGTCGACGAGCTGCGAGATCTGAACGTCCTGGTGGACGAGGACCATGACGGGCAGCTGTACCAGATCTTCGCCAAGTCCGTTCACCCGAGGAACACCATCTTCCTGGAGATCATCGAGCGGGTCGGTGCGACCTCGTTCGGCAGCTCGAACATCAGGCACCTGTACGACAGCGTCAAGGCGGAACAGGAAGCGCGTGACTAGCCCCACTCGTTGATCCGGCCGCGGACGCCGCGTTCCGGTTCGACGACGCCGCGGTGGGGGCGCGGCGGAGTCTGCGGCAGGTCACCTCGGTGAACCAGCCCTCGACGAGGTTCAGCCAGGACGCGGAGGCCGGGGTGAAGCGCCGACCGGTGCGAATCACCGCACGGTGGCTTCCGGCCGAGGGTATGGGCGACCAGGGGTTCGACCGGCTCGTCCGTGACCTTCGCGGGGCATCCGTCCGCGGCTTGTCCACCTGCCCGTCCAGCCGGTCGGCGACGAACCGCGCCCGCCCCTTGCGCACCGTCTCCCGCGAGACCCCCAGATCCCCCGCGACCTGCGCCTCCGGCCGGCCTTCGCACACGTCGGCACGATCCTGGAGGTACACCAGCGCCTGACTGGCGGTCCGCCTGCGCAACCGGCTGCTCTGTTCCCCGAGTTCACGATCGGACGAATCCAGTACCAAGCGGCTTCGGACCAGTCACCACCCCGCCCTGCGACCGCCCGCCAACTTACGACTCGGCACACCAGGAATCTGATAGTCAATGGGAATGAGGTTTCCGTGTCTAATCCATTTGAGGACCCTGACGCCCTGTACCTGGTCCTGGTGAATTCCGAAGGGCAGTACAGCTTGTGGCCCGCCGGCATTGACGTTCCGGCCGGGTGGGTCACGGCGCACGACGTGGATTCCCGCTTGAATTGCCTCGAGTATGTCGAAGCGCAGTGGACTGACATGCGCCCCAACAGCCTTGCCCAAGCCGAACGGTCATGACGGAAATGGGCCTCCAGCCGGAGTCGGTTGTCTCGGGGTGGAACGACATGGCGCGGGATGTGACCGTGACGGTGTTGCCGGAGCTGTTCACGGCGCAAGTGGCGCGGACGCCGGACGCGGTGGCGTTGGTGTGCGCAGGTGTGTCCTGGACGTACGCGGAGTTGGACGCGCGATCGAATCGGCAGGCGCGGTATCTGGTGGAGGCGGGTGCCGGGCCGGAGTGGCTGGTGGCGGTGGTGTTGCCCCGGTCGCCGGAAATGGTGGCGGCGGTGTTGGCGGTGACCAAGGCCGGCGCGGCGTATCTGCCGATCGATCCGGGCTACCCGGCGGACCGGATCGAGTTCATGCTCACCGACGCCGCGCCGGGCCTGCTGATCACTGACCGGGCCACCTCCGCAGGCCTGCCGGACGTGACGGGCGTGACCGTGATCCATGTGGACGACCCACAGGTGATCACGGCGGTGGCCGAACTGCCGGACAGCAGCGTCGGCGACGCGGACCGACCCGCGCCCCTGCTGCCTGCGCACCCGGCCTACGTGATCTACACGTCGGGGTCCACGGGGCGTCCCAAGGGCGTGGTGGTCAGCCATCGGGGTCTGGCGAGCCTGTCCGCGTTCCTGATCGGCACCTTGGGGATCGGGCCGGAATCGCGGGTCGGTCACGTGGCCTCGCTGAGTTTCGACGCGGCCGTCATGGAGCTGGTCATGTCGCTGCCCGCCGGTGCGGCGCTGGTCCTGCCGGAACAGCGGCAACTGGCCGGGGAGGTGCTGGCCGACGCGCTGCGCGGGCTGCGGGCCACCCATGCCCTGGTCGGGCCGGCTTCCCTATCCGGAGCGACTCCGGAGCAGCTGCCCGAGTTGGAATGCCTGGTGGTCGGCGGTGAGGCCTGCCCGGGCGAGGTCGCCGCCGAGTGGTCGGCGGACCGGCGGATGTTCAACGCGTATGGCCCGACCGAGGCGACGGTGTGCACGACGATGAGTGGGCCGCTGTCGGGAGGGGATGCGCCGCCGATCGGGAAGCCGATCTGGAATGCACGGTCGTACGTGCTGGATGCTCGACTGGAACCGGTGCCGCCCGGGGTGGCGGGGGAGCTCTATCTGGCCGGGCCGTGCCTGGCTCGGGGATACCTGAACCAGCCCGGGCTGACCGCGCAGCGGTTCGTGGCGTGTCCGTTCGGGTCCGGTGAGCGGATGTACCGGACAGGCGACCTGGTGTCCTGGCGGGAAGACGGTGAGCTGGAGTATCGGGGCCGGGTCGACGAGCAGGTCCAGGTCCACGGGTTTCGGATCGAGCCGGGCGAGATCGAGGCGGTGCTGGCCGCGCAGCCCGGGGTGGCCCGGGCCGTGGTGGTGGCCCGCGAGGACCGGCCGGGGGACCGGCGGCTGGTGGGCTATGTCGTGCCCGCCGCGGGGAGCCAGCTGGACCCGGTCGCGATACGGGCCGCCGCGGCCCAGGTGCTGCCTGTCCACATGGTGCCTGTCGCGGTGGTGATGCTGGACGCGCTGCCGTTGTCGGCGAACGGCAAGCTGGATCGAAAAGCCCTGCCCGCGCCGGTTTTCGCCGGTGGTGCCGGCCGGGAGCCGTCCACCCCCGCCGAAGGGATCCTGCGCGAGCTGTTCGCCCAGGTCCTGGGGGTGGAGCGGGTCGGGGTCGAGGACAGTTTCTTCGATCTGGGAGGGCACTCGCTGCTGGTGGCCCGGCTGATCAGCCGGGTGCGGTCGGTGCTCGGCGTGGAGCTGGAGATCCGGACGGTGTTCGACCACCCGACGGTCGAGTCGCTGGCGCGGTCGCTGGACGAGACCGGGGAAGCGTGGCCGGCGCTGGTGCGGGTGGACCGGCCGAAGCGCCTGCCGTTGTCGTTCTCCCAGCAGAGGCTGTGGTTCCTGGCGCAGTCGGAGGGGCCGAGCGCGACCTACAACGTGCCGGTCGCGTGGCGGCTGCGGGGGCAGGTGGACGCGGACGCGCTGACCGAGGCGTTACGCGACGTGGTCGGGCGGCAAGAGGTGCTGCGGACGACGTTCCCGGTGGTGGACGGGCAGCCGTACCAGCGGGTGACCCCGGCCGCGCTGGCGGTGCCCGAGGTCACGGTGATGCAGGCCGGAGAGTCCGAACTGGCCGCGCTGACCGACCAGGCGGCCCGGTATGTCTTCGACCTGGCTGCCGAGCTGCCGGTGCGGGCGTGGCTGTTCATGCTGGGGCCTGACGAGTGCGTGTTGGTGCTGCTGATGCACCACATCGCCAGCGACGGCTGGTCGCTCAGCGTCCTGCTGCGGGACCTGGGGGCGGCGTACCGGGCACGGTTGGCGGGCCACGCACCGCAGTGGCCGGGCCTGCCGGTGCAGTATGCGGACTACACGCTGTGGCAACGCCAACTGCTCGGCGGGGACCAGGAGCGTGACAGCGTACTGGCTCGGCAGGTGGCCTACTGGCAGTCGGCACTGGCTGACCTGCCCGAGCGCCTGGAACTGCCGTTCGACCGGCCCCGCCCGGCGCACCCCTCCTATCGTGGTGCGCACATCACGGTGGATCTGGACGCGAAGCTGCACCGCGCGCTGGTGGAACTGGCGCGGGCCCGTCAGGTGACGTTGTTCATGGTGCTCCAGGCCGGGCTGGCGGTTCTGCTGTCCCGGTCCGGGGCGGGCACCGACATCCCGATCGGTGTTCCGGCGGCCGGCCGCGGTGGTGACGAGAAGCTGTACCAGCTGGTCGGATTCTTCGTCAACACGTTGGTGCTGCGGACGGACCTGTCCGGCGACCCGAGTTTCGCGGAGCTGCTCGGCCGGGTCCGTGACCGGGACCTGGCGGCCTACGCGCACCAGGACGTCCCGTTCGAACGGCTGGTGGAAGTGCTGAACCCGATCCGTTCGAGCGCTCACCACCCGCTGTTCCAGGTGATGTTGGCCTCGGACGACGACACCGCCAGGCAGTGGGAGGTCCCTGGTCTGCAGGCACAGGACGTGCCGCTGGACGCGGGCTCAGCCAAGTTCGACCTGTCGCTGACGTTCCGGTCGCGGCACCGGCCCGACGGCACCCCGGACGGGATCAGCGGCGTGCTGGAGTACGCGGCGGACCTGTTCGACGAGAGCACGGTGCGAGCGTTGGCCAGACGGTTGGTGCGGTTGCTGGGCCAGGTCGCGGCCGACCCGGCGCTGCGGGTCAGCGGCGTGCGACTGCTGACCACAGCTGAGCACGAGTTGGTGGTCTCAGGGTGGAACACGACGGCACGGGACGTGCCCCTGACGGTGTTGCCGGAGCTGTTCACGGCGCAAGTGGCACGGACCCCGGACGCGGTGGCCTTGGTGTGCGCCGGTGTGTCGTGGACGTACGCGGAGCTGGACGCGTGGTCGAGTCGGCTGGCGCGGTACCTGGTGGGATTGGGCGCCGGGCCGGAGCGCGTGGTGGCGGTGGCGTTGCCGCGATCACTGGAACTTGTGGCGGCGGTGCTGGCGGTGTCCAAGACCGGCGCGGCGTATCTGCCGATCGACCCGGGCTATCCGGCGGACCGGATCGAGTTCATGCTCACCGACGCCGCGCCGGTCGCGGTGGTCACGAGCAGGCAGGCCGGCGGGCGCCTGGTCACCCAGAGCCCACTGGTCGTCCTGGACGCCCCCGAGGTCGCTGCGGCGGTGGCGGGGCAGCCCGGCGGCGTTGTCACCGATCAGGACCGGCCGGCCCCTCTGTTGCCCGCACACCCGGCCTACGTGATCTACACGTCGGGGTCCACCGGGCGTCCCAAGGGCGTGGTGGTGAGCCATCTGGGTCTGGCGAACCTGTCCGCGTTCATGATCAGCACTCTGGGGGCCACCCCGGACTCACGGGTGGCCCAGCTCCTTTCACTGAGCTTTGACATGTCGTTGCTGGAGCTGCTCTCGTCGCTGCCCGCTGGTGCGGCGCTGGTCCTTCCCGAGCCGGGGCCGCTGGCCGGGGAAGAGCTGGTCGAGACGTTGCGTGAGCTGCGGGCCACCCACGCGGTGGTGGCACCGGCCGCTCTGGCCGGGGCGGCACCCGAAAGCCTGCACGAGTTGGAGTGTCTGGTCGTCGGCGGTGAGGCCCTCCCCAACGAGCTGGCCGTCGAGTGGTCGGCGGGCCGGCGGATGTTCAACGCGTATGGCCCGACCGAGACGACGGTGTGCACGACGATCAGCGCGCCGCTGACGGGAGGGGACGCGCCGATCGGCGGGCCGATCTGGAACGTGCGAGCGTATGTGCTGGACGCGCGGCTGGAACCGGTGCCGCCCGGGATGGCGGGGGAGCTCTATCTGGCCGGGCCGTGCCTGGCTCGGGGATACCTGAACCAGCCCGGGCTGACCGCGCAGCGGTTCGTGGCGTGTCCGTTCGGGTCCGGTGAGCGGATGTACCGCACCGGCGACCTGGTGCGCTGGCGGGAAGACGGCGAGCTGGAGTATCGGGGCCGGGCCGACGAGCAGGTCAAGGTCCGCGGGTTCCGCGTCGAGCCGGGCGAGGTCGAGGCGGTGCTGGCCGCGCAGCCCGGAGTGGACCAAGCCGTCGTCGTGGTCCGGGAGGACCGACCGGGGGACCGGCGGCTGGTGGGCTATGTGCAGCCGGCGGCTGGGTCCGTGCTGGATCCCGCGGGGTTGCGAGCCGCGGCCGGACAGGTCCTACCCAGCCACATGGTGCCCTCCGCGGTGGTGGTCCTGGACACGCTGCCGTTGACGGCGAACGGCAAGCTGGACCGAAAGGCCCTGCCCGCACCCGTTTTCACCGCCGGGGCCGGCCGGGAGCCGTCACCCGTCGAAAAGCTGCTGTGCGAGCTATTCGCCCAGCTCCTGGGAGTGGAGCGGGTCGGGGTCGATGACAACTTCTTCGACCTGGGTGGGCACTCGCTGCTCGCCGCCGTGCTCGTCGCCCGGCTGGAAGAGCAGTTCGGGATCACGATCAGTCTGCGGGACTTCCTCGCCGACCCGTCCGTCAGCGGCGTCGCCGGCCGGATCTCGGTGTCCACGACCGAACAGCCTGATCCACGAAACCACGCCCGCAGGGCGGGAGGGACGAAATGATCGATTTGGCTGCCGGCGGTGTCACCCTCTATTCCACAGTCCGGTCCAGTATCGGACACGGCCAGACTTCCCACCTGCGCACGCTGCTGGAGCTTGCCGGGTGGGTGGATGACGCGGGCTACCGCGGCGCCCTGGTGTACAGCGACAACACTTCGATGGACGTCTGGCTGGCGGCCCAGGCGGCCATCGCGAACACCACCTCCTTCGTACCGCTCGTCGCGGTACAGCCGCTGGACAAGACCCCGTTCGCGGTGGCCAGGGCGGTGTCATCGCTTGCGCACCTGTACGGCAGGCGAGTCGACATCAACTACGTCAGCGGCGGATTCATCCGCGATCTCGCCGTCCAGGGGGACACCCTGTCGCACGACGCCCGCTACGACCGGCTCACCGAGTACGTGACGATCGTCGACATGCTGCTCCGTGGCGGCATGGCCAATTTCGCGGGCGAGTACTACAAGGTCCGGCGGGCCCGGCTCACCACGGCGGTGCCCGACGACCTGCTGCCGACGGCGTATGTGTCCGGCTCCTCGCCGGCCAGCCTGCAGGCCGGCGAGTCGCTGGGCCTCGGCCAGCTCTCGTTCCCGGTGCTGCCCGAGGATTTCGCGAGCCCCGACGTGCGCAAGAACAGGTTCGGCTCAGGCATCAGCATCGGCATCATCGCTCGGGACGACTCGGCCGAGGCGTGGCGGATCGCGCACAAGCGGTTTCCGGCCGACCCGGAGGGAGCCGAGCGAATGAAGCTGCTCCTGTCCGCCGGTGGCTCGTCCTGGCAGCCGCGACTGGCCTCCGTGCCTATCCCCGACGAGGCGGAGGGACAGCCGTACTGGCTGGTGCCCTTCCGGTATCACCACACATTCTGCCCCTACCTGGTGGGGAACCACGACGAGGTGGCACAGGCGGTGACCACGTACCTGAACGGAGGCATCCGCACCTTCGTGCTCGACATCCCTCGGGAGCCCGACGACTTGTGGCACGCGCGGATCGCGATCGAACGAGCTGTCGCGGCCATGGACAGGTAGCAACAGCCATCAGCCGTCTCGCGCCGAGTCCGACGGCGCGGTCGAAGGCCGCAGGCGTCCGCCTGCACGTAGCGAAGGAAAGCGATGACAGACATTACTGAGACCGACGTCGTGGTCGTCGGCGGCGGCCCGGGCGGTTCGACGGTGGCGACGTTGGTGGCCCGGCAGGGGCACCGGGCCGTGCTCCTGGAGAAGGAACGGTTCCCTCGCTACCAGATCGGCGAGTCGCTGCTGCCGTCCACCGTGCAGGGCGTCTGCCGCCTGCTTGGGGTGTCCGAGGAACTCAAGGAGGCCGGGTTCCCGGTCAAGCGGGGCGGCACTTTCCGCTGGGGCTCCAACCCCGAGCCATGGACGTTCGACTTCGGCATCTCGCCCCAGTTCGCCGGCACGGCGGCACCCGCCTACCAGGTGGAGCGGATGAAGTTCGACCAGATCCTGCTCAACAACGCCATGAGGAACGGCGTCGACGTGCATGAGGAGCACACCGTCACCGACGTCATCGAGGAGAACGGCCGGGTCTGTGGGGTCAGCTGCACCGACGCCGCGGGCGTGCGCCGCGAGTTCCGCGGCCGGTACGTGGTGGACGCCTCGGGCAACCTGAGCCGCATCCACTCCCGCGTGGGCGGCAAGCGGCAGTACTCGGAGTACTTCCGTAACCTCGCGCTGTTCGGCTACTTCACCGGCGGTAAGCGGATGCCCGCCCCGACCAGCGGCAACATCCTGGCTGTCGCCTTCAGCGCCGGCTGGTTCTGGTACATCCCGCTGTCTGACGAGCTCACCAGCGTGGGCGCGGTGGTACACCGCGAAGCGCTGGACCGCGTCCAAGGTGACCGCGAGCAGGCACTGAACGAGCTGATCGCGGAGTGCCCGATGATCGCCGACTTCCTGTCCGACGCCCAGCGGGTCACCAGCGGCCCGTACGGCGAGATCCGGGTGCGCAAGGACTACTCCTACATCCAGGAGAAGTTCTCGCGGCCGGGACTGGTGCTCGTGGGCGACGCGGCGGGCTTCATCGACCCGGTGTTCTCCTCCGGCGTGCACCTGGCCACCTACGGCGGACTGCTGGTCGCGCGCTCGCTCAACACCGCCCTGCGCCCGACGACCGAGTCCGGGATGGACGAGAAGACGCTGTTCGAGGAGTACGAAGCCCGGTACCGGCAGGAGTACATGCGCTTCCACGACTTCCTCGTCTCCTTCTACGACATGCACTCCGACGAGGAGTCCTACTTCTGGAAGGCCAAGAGGGTCACCGGCAACACGGCCTCGGAACTGCAGTCCTTCGTGTCCCTCGTCGGCGGTGGCTCCTCGGATGAGCGCGCGCTGGTCAACGCCGGCTCCTACGGCGACCGGCAGGACGTCGAGGAGGCGATCTGGTCGGTCGCGCAGGCTGGAGCCAACATCCAGGTGCAGGCCGCCACCGGAGGCACCATCGACGAGCAGGTACCGGTCCGCGACGGAGGGCTGGTGCCGTCGGCCGACGGGATGCACTGGGCTCTGCCGGCAACCGCGGCAGCGTGAGGCGGGGACGGCGACACCTTGTGGTGGCGCCGGCCCCTGTTGCAGCGCGACAGCGCGCAGTCGGTCAGGTGCTCAAGAGCCATACCGTTCCTGCCTGCTATGCCGATCGGGCATCTCCGAGGGGCGGTGGAGATCGGCGGCGAGTTGCCTGGCGAGGTGGAACTGAGTGCGGGCGGCCATCACGCGCCAGGTCCAGCGATCGCCGGCTTCGGCGGTACGAAGTTCGAGATCGAATCCGCACGGGGACGCCTGCCGGCGCAGACCGACAGCGTCGCTGGTCATGCCGGTGGCCGAGGACCACGGCCGGACCGGCAGCGGTTCACCTCAAGGTCGCTCAACGCCGAGCGGGCGGTCAGCCTCAGACGGGTGCGTCCCAGGCCGTCGCGGGCGCAGTTCGGCGGGGGTGCAAGCCGCTACGACCGCCCGCCGGCCGATGTCGGCGGCCGTCCGGTGCTGATCGCCCTATCGGTGCGTCGGTTGTTCCGTGACAGCGCGGACTGCGGTCTGCAGACGTTCGCCGAGCAAGTCCAGGGGCTCACGGCTCGTTATCAGCGCCGCAGCTCGCTGCTGCGACACCTGGTGGAGATGGCCGGGTCCTGCTCGCCGGCCTGGTCGGCGCCCGACTGCTGCGGATCCTCAAGGTCCCGCTGTCGCGGACCGGCGTGCTGTTCCACCTGATGCGCACGCCACTGCCGCCGCTCGCGACACCGCGGCCGGCGGCAGTGGATGTCTTCGCGCGGCGCCCCGGACGAAGGTGGCTCGGAAGAGTTCGAGGAGTCCTTGCCCCACCGCTGTTCCAGCTCAGCCACCCGTGCGGCCGACTGACCGACCGGCTCCGTCAAGCCCGACGAACCGTCACCTCACCTGGACAGTACGGTCAGGCGGCCGTGCTGCTCGCCATCGCATGCAGCCGGACGGGCAAGGAGCGGTGGCCGTTCATGATGAACGTCGGCATCGGCACCAGCTCGTCGCGCGTCACGGCCAGGGACAGGTCCGGGAAGCGCTCGAACAGGGCCGACAGGCCGATCGTGGCGGCCAGGCGGGCTATGCCGGCCCCCAGGCAGTAGTGCGGGCCGTGGCCGAAGGACAGGTGGTCCTTGCTGCCGCGGGCGATGTCGAAGCACCCCGGGTTGTCCGGGTGCAGGTCGGGGTCGCGGCCCACCGCGGCGTAGTTGATCAGGATCGGGTCGCCCTTGGGGATGGTCACGCCGTCCAGTTCGATGTCCTCGGCCGCGTAGCGCAGTGGGAGGCTCGCCAGCGGGGACTGCATACGCAGAATCTCGTCGATGACGTCGTCCCAGCTGTGCTCGCCCGACAGGACCTTCGCGAGCTGTTCGGGGTGGGTCAGCAGCTCGGTGATGGCATTGTCGAAGAAGTTGATCGTGGTCTCCGAGCCGGCGCCGAGGATGGCGAAGATGGTGTCGGCCAGCTCCTGCTCGGTCAGCCGTGAGCCGTCCTCGTCGCGGGCGGCGATGAGGTCGCTGGTGAGGTCCTCGCCCGGGTTGGCGCGCTTCTCGGCTATCAGGTCCGCCATCGCGCCGCGCCAGCCCTGCAGGATGCCCTGCGCGACCTCCGGGGTCACCGTGGTGTCGATCATCATGTCGATGACCTTCGCGGTGGCGGCGCGCTGCTCCTCACCCATGCCGATCAGCTCGGCGACCAGCATGCCCGGCAGCGGGTAGCAGAACCGCTCCTTGAGGTCGACGACCTCGCCGGCGGGCACCGCCCCGAGCGCGTCGAGCAGCATCGTGGTCAGGCCGACGACCAGCGGGCGGATGGCCTCGGTGCGGCGCGGGGTGAACGCCTTGCCGATGAGCTTGCGCAGCCGCACGTGGTCCTTGCCGTAGGAGGTGGACACGTTGTCCATGGCCACCCAGCTGATCATCTCCCAGTCCGGCGCCAGCTCGCCGTTGTAGAACGCCGGCCAGTGGTTGCGTGCGCTCTTGGTGACCTTCGGGTTGGACAGCATCTCCTTGATGACGCTGTGGGAGGTCACCGACCAGACCACGACGCCGCCGGGCAGTTCGACCTGGGTCGCCGGTCCGAGCGCCCGCAGCGTGGCTGCTTCGGCGTGGATATCCCGACCCGTCGTATCCAATACGGGACAACGCTTCTCCATCAGGATCCGCTCCCTCGTAGCCGTTTCCGCAAAGTACATGCGACCAGGCTATGGTTCGCTGAGACCGGTCGTACTCTTCCTGCTTGCCAGGGTGGTGCCCCGCGCCGCCGATCCGACCGATCGGCGGCGCGGGGCACACCTCACCGCATCGCGAACCCGGCGTAGCCGGCGCTCGCGACCTCGTCGCACCTCTGCCGGTAGCCCCCGACGCCGCCGACGTACGGCATGAGGACGCGGGCCTTGCCGGGGACGTTGGCACCGACGTAGTACGAATCCGCTTTGGGGAACAGCGTCATGTCGCCGACCGCGCGGACGTGGTCGGTCCACTCCTTCTCCGCGGTGGCTTCCGCCTCGACCACGGAGTGCCCGTTGGCGGTCATGTGGTCGATCAGGTCACTGATCCACTCGACGTGCTGCTCGATCGAGACGACCATGTTGCTGAGCACGGACGGGCTGCCGGGACCGGTGATCATGAACAGGTTCGGGAAACCCGAGAGCGCCAGGCCGAGGTAGGTGTCCGGGCCGTCCTGCCACTTCTTGCTCAGCGACACACCGCCCTTGCCGGTTATGTCGATGCCCAGGAGCGCGCCCGTCATGGCGTCGAAGCCCGTGGCGATCACCAGGGTGTCGAACGCGTACTCGCCCGCAGTGGTCCGGACGCCCGTCTCCGTGATCTCGATGAGCGCTTCTTCCCGCAGATCGACGAGGTGGACGCTCTCACGGTTGAACGTCTCGTAGTACCTGGTGTCCAGGCAGGGCCGCTTCGTGCCGTACGGGTAGCCTCGCGGCTCGAGCTTCGCCGCCGTCGCCGGGTCGGTGACCTTGGCGCGGACCTGCTCCCGGATGAACTCCGCGGCGGTCTCGTTGGACTCCTCGTTGAAGATGAGGTCGGTGTAGGCCTGGATGATCGCGTTCAGGTGTCCGCGCTCCCAGCCCTTCTGGTAGACCTCCCGGCGCTCCTCGTCGCTCACCTCGAGCGCCGACTTCGTCGGCATGTCGACCGCGATGCCGAAGATGGACTGCCGCGCGGCCTCACGGGCCTGCCGGTAGTTCGCCTTCGTGGCGGCGACCCGATCCTGGTCGATGGGCCCGTTGAACGACGACAGGACGTAGTTCGGCGTGCGCTGGAATACCGTCAGATCGGCAGCCTGGTCGGCGACGAACGGGATGACCTGGATGCCCGACGAGCCGGTGCCGATCACGCCGACGCGCTGCCCACTGAAGTCGACGGCGCTGTCCGGCCACAGGCCGGTGTGGTACCAGGGGCCCGAGAACGTGTCCAGGCCGGGCACCTCCGGGAACTTGGGCTTCGACAGGCAGCCGGTCGCCATGATGCAGTACTTCGCGGACACCTCGTGGCCCTGATCGGTTCGCACGGTCCACCGGGACGTGCTTTCGTCGAAGCTCGCCTGCGTCACCCGGGTCCGCAGGACCACGTCTTTCCGCAGGTCGTACCGATCGGCGACGTGCTGGAGGTAGGACAGGATCTCGGGCTGGCTCGGGTATTTCTCCGTCCAATCCCACTCCTGCTCCAGCTCGGGATCGAACGAGTACGAATAGTCCATGCTCTCCACGTCGCACCGGGCGCCGGGGTACTTGTTCCAGTACCACGTGCCGCCGATCTCGGCGCCGGCCTCGAAAACCTTGACCGACAGGCCCTTCTCCTGGAGCTTGTGAAGCATGTAGAGACCGGAGAAGCCGGCTCCCACCACAACCGCATCGAGTTCCTCTGCCGCGCTGGCCATGTGTATCAATCCTCCGCAACCGTGGATGGTGGCACCCAATACGCCTTGACCGCTGACGACAACGGTGTTCCCGATTATTGGCGAGGGCGGATGGTCCGGATTCTCTTCGATTGCGGTGCCCGGGAGGCGCGCACGGGCGGAGAAGACGGTCACCGCCGGCGGCGGGACAGTCGTGTCCGGAGCCATTCCTTGGGAGGTCACCATGGGCGCCGATTACTATTCTGCCGCGGTGCAAGGTCCGCATGAGCACTTCGAACTCGGTCCGTACACACTGGACAGCGGGGACACGCTGCCCGCCGCGCGGTTGGCGTACCGGACGCTGGGCCGCTTGAACGCGGCGAAGGACAACGCCGTGCTCGTGCCACACATGTACTCGGGCACGTCCGCCTCGATGCAGATGCTCATCGGTGAGGGCCGCGCGCTTGACCCTTCCCGATACTTCCTCATCCTGCCCGACCAGTTCGGCAGTGGCTTGTCGTCATCGCCGAGCAACACGCCGGCGCCGTTCGACCGCGGCCACTTCCCCGCGGTGACCATCGCCGACGACGTACGGGCCCAGCACCGGCTGCTGACCGAGCAGTTCGGCATCACGGCCCTGCACACGGTGCTCGGCTGGTCGATGGGCGGCCAACAGACCTACGAATGGGCGGTGCGTCACCCCGAGATGGTGCTGCGGGCGGCCGTGTTCGCGGCCACCGCGAAGACCCCGGTCCAGAACCAGCTGCAGCTCGACGTGCAGTGTGAACTCCTGCGCGCGGATCCCGCGTTCGCGGACGGCTTCTACACCGACTCTGACGACGTGCATCTCGGCCTGAGCCGGCACGCGATGGCGTGGGCCGCGACCAGCACCAGCTACCGGTTCTTCCGTGACGAGGTGTGGCGCCGGATCGGATTCGCCGCCGCCGAGGAGTTCACCCTGGGATTCACCCGCAGCCACTTCCAGCCGATGGACCCGAACAACCTGCTCCGCCAGGCGGCGAAGTGGCGCGCCGCGGACGTCAGCCTGTGTACCGGCGGAGACCTGAAGGCGGCACTCGACCGGATCAGTGCTGAGTTCTTCGTCTTCGCGTTCGGCGACGACCTCCTGTTCCCGGTCGAGGATCACGAGCGCGACGCGGCCATGATCCGCAACGCCCGGCTGCGGGTGATGGAAAGCCCGCTGGGGCACTTCACCATGTTCGGCCTGATCCCCGAGGACGCGGCCGCCATCGACGATGCACTGGCCGAGGTGCTGAAGTCCTGATCGGCGCCGACGTCCGGACATGACGTGTGGCCGGTACCCCGAGGCGTACCGGCCACATCGAGGGGCCGGTACCAGGCGAACGGCCGGCCCCCGGGGATCGGATCAGTTCTCGTACTGGTCGTGATACCGCAACCAGGCCCACTTGAAGGGCAGATCGGCTTCCTGCCGCCCGAGGAAGGTCAGGTCGAGGTAGTTGTACGTGTTGTTGACCAGGTCGGTGCCGCGGAAGGCAGTCGAATAGGTGCAGTAGACCTCGTCGTCGTCGCGCAGGAAGACGCTGATTCCGGGTATCTTCGTCGCTCCCGGGACGAGCTCGAAGTTGAAGTCGTCGTAGAAGCTGCTGCCGTGCGAGGAGACCACGGGGACCGTCCAGCCCATCCGCTCCTTGTGCGCGACGAAGTCGGCCAGGGGCACCGGGCAGTCCACCGCCAGCGAGGTGTCGCGGGCGTGCAGGTGCTCGAGGTGGTGGGGCATGTTGTCGACCCAGAAGGAGCAGCCGACGCAGAAGCTGCCGCCGGTGTTGGACGGCAGCATGAAGTGGTAGATGATCAGCTGTCGCCGGCCGTCGAACAGCTCGAGCAGGCTCCGCTTGCCCTCGGGTGTGTCGAAGCCGTAATCCTTGTCGACACGGAACATCGGCAGGCTCTGCCGCTCGGCATGCAGTGCGTCCCGTGCGCGGCTGTGCTCCTTCTCCTTTGCGAGGAGCGGCAGACGCGCCGCGAACCATTCATCTCGTGACACAACTTCGGGCAGAGCCATCGCGACATCTCCTGATCCCGGACTCGTCCATAGGGTTGCCCCCACTCTTCCGGCGGGTCTGTTGAGGCGCATCTCTTCAATTGCCTCAGCCGGGCCCGACCTGAGCAATGGAGAAGATTGCCGCCGAGTCCGGGGCTGCGAAGGTTGTGGGAACGCTGGGAGCCTGCATGGAAGGTGAGCGACTGATGGCTGTTGCTGCGATCCAGGACGTGCGAGACGTGCTGGCCGCGTACCCCGAACTCGCGGACGGCGCCGTCCGGACACTTGCTCAGGATCCTGCCGGCCAGGTCCATGTGGCCTATGTCGTGCCCGCCGGCCCTGGCTTCGACCTGGCCGCGCTGCACCAGTACCTCAGGGGGTCGTTGCCCGGCGCGGCGGTGCCGGCGGCGATCGTGGTCGTCGACGCCATGCCGGTGGCCTCCGACGGGACACCGGATCCGCAGGCGCTGCCGGCACCTGATCTGCGGGGCCTGATGCCCTACCGGTCGCCGGAGTCGGCCCGCCAGGAAGTGCTGTGCACGATCTTCGCCGAGGTGCTCGCCAGGCCCCGGTGCGGTCTGGACGACGACTTCTTCGTCATGGGCGGCGAGTCCATCGACGCCATGCTGATCGCCAGCCGCGTCGGCCAGGCGGTCGGCCTGGAGATATCGATGAACGAAGTCTTCGACGCACCCACCGCAGCGGAGCTCGACCGGCTCCTGGACACGCTGAGCACCGAGGTCTGACGACGGGCCGTGCCGAGTACGACCTGACGGCTGGCGATCCCCCGACCTCGCACGACAGATTTTGGAGTGTCACCGTGAACATGTATCCGCTGAGTTCCCGGCAGAAGGACCCGATGGGCATCCAGCGCTCACCGAAGCACGTCTGCGCACACGTGCTTCGCATCAAGGGCGAACTGGACGTCGACGCGCTCAACGGTGCGCTCGACGATGTGGTGGCACGGCAGGAGTCCCTGCGCAGCCGGGTCCACTACGACGAGAGCGGCATGAGCGGATCTCTGGAAGTGCTGCCGCCGTTGCCGGTCCCGCTCGCCGTGCGCGATGTTCCGGAGGCCCCCGGTCGATCCCGCGACGAGATCGCCGCCGAGCTGCTCCACGAGGTGAACGAAGAGTCGATGGACTTCCTGGAGACGCCGTCGTTGCGCGCCGTCCTGCACCGATTCGACGACCAGGACGCCGTGCTCACCCTCCTGAGCCACCACCTCTACAGTGACGGCTGGTCAGTCGGAGTCCTCCGCAGCGAAATCGCGGCCTGCTACCGGGCCAGGGTGACCGGGGTGCCGCACACGCTGCCGAACCCGGTTCCGTACAGCGGGTTCGCCTCCTGGGAGCAGGAGTTCCTGCAGAGCGAGAAGGCGGCGCAGGCACGCCGCTACTGGAAGGACAAGCTGGCCGGCGCCGCGATGTGTACGATGCCGGCCGACCGGCCCTACAACCCCGAGAACCAGTCGGCACGCACCGCGGTGCGAAACTTCTCGATCGATCCGGACACCCTCGCGAAGGTCACCGTGGGCGCGGCCCGGAACCGGTGCAGCATCTGGCATGTCTGCCTGGCGGCGTACATGGTGCTGATGGAGAAGATCTCCGGCCAGACCGACATCACGCTGATGACCGTGAACAGCGGCCGGCCGGCCAGGGAGTACTACAACACCATCGGCTTCTTCGCGAACCTTGTTCCCGTCCGGCTGGAGTTCGACGACTGCAAGACCTTCCTCGACTTGATGCTCTGCGCCCGCAAGGCGAGCGCCGAGGCCCAGCAGCACCAGCTGCCCACCGAGTCGCTCCTCGGGATGTACCCCACCCTGATGAACCCGCCCGGCGATTCGATGGTCCTGCCGGCCGGTTTCAACTACATCAGTGCGCCGGCGGATCACCAGGACACTGATTTCACCACTAGCGTTGAACCGGTGACCCTGCCGGAAGAGGAGCCCGCCTCGTTCCGCCGCGGCGTGATCATCTGGACCTTCCTCGTCGTTCCGGGGGGCGGCTTCCGCTGTGTCATCGAGTACGAGCCCGACTCGGTGGACGCCGACACGGTCGACGGCTGGGGCTCCAACTTCGTCGAGCTGGTCCTGGCGATGGCCGACCGGCCGGAGCAGGAATGGAACCGCAGCCGATCCGAAAGGGCGGCGGCCCTCTCCGCACAGGATCACTCTTAGACCGCTGCGAGTCGATCGACGCGAAGAAGGCCCACCATGCGGACCGTCGGTCGTGACGCCGGGCGACCGTGGTGGCAATGACCGGCTGGATCGTGCCAATGGGAATGAGGTTGCCGTGTCCAATCCGTTTGAGGACGCCGACGCCCTGTACCGGGTTCTCGTGAACTCCGAAGGGCAATACAGCCTGTGGCCCGCCGACATCGCCGTTCCGGCCGGCTGGGCCACGGCGCACGACGCGGACTCCCGCAAGAATTGCCTGGAGTACGTCGAAGCGCAGTGGGCCGACATGCGTCCGGACAGCCTTGTCCAGGCTCAACGGACCCGGAAGGCCGACGACGCGTCCGCGCGGCGCCCGCTTTCGGCCAATGAGGAATTCATGTGCGCCTTCGACCGGGGTGACGACCTCGGTGTGTTCGGCCCGCGGGGCATCGTCCTGGCCGGCTGGCGCGTTCGCGGGCAGTTGGACGTGGCGACCGTGCAGCTCGCGCTAGACGATGTCGTCGCGAGGCACGAGGCGCTCCGCACGACCATCATCAGGGACAAGGACGCCCCCTACGCCCGAGTCTCCCCGCCGTCTCCGGTGGCCCTCACCGTCGTCGACCTTCCGTCAGCAGCGGGGGAGGCCGACCGCGAGTGTCTGGCGCACGAGTTCCTCGACGAGGTCGACCGGCACGGCAGGCTCGGCTCCACGGAGCTGCCGTTGCTGAGAGCAACCCTGGCGCGGTTCGACGAGGACGACGCGGTGTTCGTGCTCGTCACCAACCACCTGGCCAGTGACGGCTGGTCCATGCACGTGCTGATGCGTGACTTCGCCATCTGCTACGCGACCCGCCGGGGGCTGCCCGCCCCGGAGTTGCCGGTGACGCGCCAGCTCGGTGAGTACGCCCACTGGCAGCAGGAAGTCCGCAACAGCGAGTCCGCCGCCATCGCGCGCGAGTACTGGCAGGACACGTTGTCGGGTGGGGAGATGCTCATCCTCCCCACCGACCGGCCCAGGAGGTTGGACGTCCCACCGGTCTATTCGGTGTACCGCTTCGTGCTCGACCAGGAGCTGGCCGGCGCCGCCACGGCGCTGGCCAAGTCGCTGCACAGCTCGCCGTTCATGGTCCTGTTCGCCTGCTTCAACCTGTTCCTGCACCGCAGGACAGGCGTGACCGACATCGTCTCTCCCGTCATCACGTCCGGCCGCACCGAGCCCGGTTTCGAGGACACGGTGGGGACGCTGTTCAACTTCCTGCCGATCCGCACCGACGTATCCGGCTGTGCGAGCTTCGCCGACTTGGTGCGCCGGACCCGGGCCTCGTTGCTGGAGGCGTACTCCTACGAGCTCCCGTTCGGCGAGATCATCGCCAAGTCCGAACCGGAACTGATGGCGGGTCCGATCATGAATGTGAGCAGCGTCGTCTCCGCGTTCCAGATCTCCCAGTTCCCGCCGGAAACGGGAGCGGACGACATCGGCGGCCTCCGCTTCTCCGCGCTCCGCCGGCGCCTGAAGTCACTGGTCGACGTGTCGGAGATCCCGGACGGCAACCTGTGGGAACTGGACCTGCACCCGGACGGGGACGTGGTGGGCGTCGTGAAGTACAACAGCCTCGACTTCGACCTGCCGACCATCGCCGCGATGGTCGACGAGTACCGGGAGCTGCTGCTCGCGTCGCTGAAGTCCCCGGATGCGGCGTTGCCGAAGTAGGAATCCAGCGCGCGAATCGGGAAGGACACGTCGATGCAGGCCGTCGTTGGTACCAAACCCCTGTGCAGCCGGCTCAGCTCCGGGGACGGAGCGGCCATCCTGGTCGCCGACTTTCAGCCGCTCACCGCGGCGCCGCGGCTCAGCAGGCTGGTCGGTGACGTGGCCGCCGGTCACTCGGTCTACCAGGTGGATCCGCGCGGTGCGCTGTCCGGCGACCGGCTCTATGCCGCTCTGCCGGACCTGGCTGACGAGGCCGCTGGCCTCTTCCGCGCCGGCGAATCCTCCGCGGCGCCTGACCGGCGTGTGTTCGTCGTGGCCCACTGCAGTTCCGCCAGCCTGTCCCTGCGGATCGCCGACCGGCTGGCGGGGGAGCGGGAGGTCACCGCGATCCTGGTGCAGCCGACCTGGCCCGATACGGACCATGTCACCGAAATCTTCGCCGAGTTCCAGGGGAAGCTGGGCGCGGGCCGCCGTCCCTGTCCTGATCTGGACGGCGATCCGAGGTCCTGCATCGCCGGGATGGAGCAGCTCATGAGCGAGGACCTGGCGGCGGTGGCGAAGCGGCTCGGCCTCGGCAAGGCCCCTCTCGCCTTCTCCGAGCTGCTGGTGTCGTACCGGACCTGGCTGGCCTTCCTGCTGGCCTGCCGCAACGACCAGCCCGTGAAGGTGCCCTCCGACGGGGTCGCGATCTCGGTGCTGACCGACGAGCCGGGCTTCGTCCTGCCCGGGAGCGTTCCCGAACGGTGCCGCGTCACACCGCCGCCGCCCGCGCAGCGGGCCGACGCCGTGACGTCGGAGCTGGCCACGTCCGTGCTTGGGGAGGTCGACGGACAGACACGGGATCGGCACGTGTCGCAAAAACTTCGCCAGGCGGTGTCGGACGGCCCAGTAGTCTTCGCAGAAGCTGAGAGCGCCCAGGACGGGCGCCACTGACGGAACCGAGAGGGACGTTTCTCTTGACTAGTTTACAGAACCCGGCCGCGGACACCGCACACGTCTCCAGCCGCCGGATGTGGGTGATCCTGGGACTGGTGCTGGTCGTCGACGCTCTCGATGTGATCGATGGGACGATCACGAACATCGCGGCCCCCACCATCGCCGCCGATCTCCACGGTGGAGTGAGCCTGATCAAGTGGCTGGGGCCAGCTTACATGATCGCCATGGGCGTCCTGCTCCTGGTCGGCGGACGGTTGGGTGACAAGTTCGGCCAGCGCAAGCTCTTCCTTATCGGCATCGGCGGGTTCACCCTCGCCTCGGCACTGGCCGGATTCGCCCCCGACCCGGTCCTGATCATCATCGCCCGGATCGCCCAGGGGGCGTTCGGCGCTCTGCTCATCCCGCAGGGCATGGCGATTATGACGAAGGTTTTCAGCCCCGAAATGCTCGCCAAGGCGTTCGGCCTGTTCGGCCCGGTTCTCGGTGTTTCCGCCGTCGTCGGCCCGGTCCTCGCCGGCATCATCATCGATGCGAACCTATTCGGCCTGGACTGGCGCCCGGTCTTCCTTCTCAACATTATTCTCGGTGTCGCCGGGCTGCTTGTGGCCGTCAGACTCCTGCCGCGCGACGACGGCGACCGGTCCACCGTCATCGACGGCTGGGCCTCCGGCCTGCTCGGGCTGGCCATGTTCGGGCTGCTGTACGGTCTGATCGCGGGCTCGACCAACGGCTGGAAGGCCGTCTCCATCGCCTCGATCGCCGCCGGCGTCCTGTTCTTCGTCGCCTTCGCCTACCGCCAGCGCACCGCGGCCAACCCGCTCATCGTGCCCTCGCTGTTGAAGAACCGGGGTTTCACCTCCGGAATGCTCGTGGGCCTGGTCTCGTTCGCCGCGGGCACCGGCCTGTTCTTCGTGCTGTCGCTGTTCATGCAGGAGGGACTGCACGCCAGCCCGCGGACCGCCGCGCTGAACATGGTGCCGCTCACCGCAGGGCTCATCATCTCCACGTTCGCCGCCATGGGCGGCTTGGTCACCAAGCTCGGCCGTACGCTCGTCTTCATCGGCCTGGGCGTCAGCATCATCGGCAGCGGATGGGTCCTGGCACTCGTCAACCACACCGGGACGCATGTCAGCCTGTGGGCGCTGGCCCCGGCGTTCCTGGTCATCGGCATCGGCACCGGCTTGTGCTACACCACGATCCCGACCGTCGCCCTCGGTGACGCGAAGCCTGAGGAAGCGGGCAGCGCCAGTGGCTCACTCGGCTCGATGCAGCAGCTCTCCACGGCGATCGGCTCGGCCGCGGTCTCGTCGATCTTCTTCGAGTACGCGGCCTCCGGATACGGCCACGCGATGAAGGTCACTCTCGTCGTCGTCCTGGCCGCCACGGCCCTCAGCATCCCGTTCGTCACGCTGATGCCCCGCCAGGCGCCGGCAGGGCCCCCGGAAGGGGAACCGGCCACGGAGCCGGCGGCCGCATAGGGCGAGGACGACCTTGCCGACGAGGTGTCTCCCACCTCGTCGGCAAAGCCGTCTTCCGGCGGCTGGAAACCATTACATCGATGGACCGCTGATGCCGACGGCACCGGCTGTCCCGGAGGTTGACGATGAAATCGACAGTTGACACGTTCCGCACGACCGAAGGCGTCACGCTCGGCGTCGAGCACTTCGGCGACGAGGCGGCGCCCCTGGTGCTGCTTGCGGGTGGCACGACCATGTTGTCCTGGCCCGACGCGCTCTGCGAGGCGCTTGCCCGCGGCGGACGTCACGTCGTCCGCTACGACCTGCGCGACGCCGGTGCGTCGACGACCGTCGACCCCGGCGCGCCCGCGTACACACTCCGAGACCTTGCCGCCGACGCGGCCGCGCTGGCCCGCGGGCTCGACGACCGTCCCGCGCACCTGGCGGGCATCGGTGTCGGCGGGATGGTCGCCCAAGTGGCCGCCCTCGACCACCCGAAGGCGTTCTCCGCACTGACTCTCGCCGGGACGCGGTCGGTCGCCCCAGGCCCGGTCGACGACGACCTGCCCGACCACGACCAGGCGGCGATGAAGGAACGGTTCCAGCTCCCGAAGCCCGACTGGTCCGACCGTGCCTCGGTGGCTGAGTGGGCGGCTGCCGGAGCCGCCGTCTTCGGTGACGAGCCCGACGCGGCACGGACCATGGCCGGGCGGATCTTCGACCGCACGCCGGGCACATCGCGTTCTGTCCAGATGGCCAACCAGCTCGGCACCGTGTTCGCCAGCCTGGACTGCGCGCCCCGCTGGCGCGAGCGCCTGCCCGAACTCGTGGTGCCGACGCTCGTGGTGCACGGTCGTCGCAACCGGTTCTTCCCGGTCGGCTGTGGTGAGGTACTCGCGCGCGAGATCCCCGGCGCGCGGCTCCTCGTGCTTGAGCAGGCCGCGACCGCGATCCCCGCCGCGTCCGCCGACGAGGTCGCCAAGGCCATGCTCGAGCTCTGACCTCAGGGCCGTTCCCCACGTATAGAGCAGAGGGGCCAGGCGACCCGGCCCCTCCACACGGCACCATCACCGCGCGGCCGTGATGTGCCTGCCCCCGTAACCAAGCGGTCCCCGGCCCGGGTTGATGAGGAACGCCTACCACACCTCTCCCGGCCGGGGACCATGTCGAGTTCGCCTGCCAGTGCCGGCTGCGCTGCGGACGACCAGCGCCTGGCCGCCCTCGCCGGCGGCAACGCCATCTCGCTCACCACCGTGGACCGGTGGCTCAACGACGGATCGCTGGTACTCACCGAGGCCGCACCGCTCCGCCTGTGCGATGCCGCTGGTCAGCGAAGCACGAGCGGCACCGCCCGCCCGGCGCGCGAGTCGGAGATCATCGTATGCCGCCACGACGACATGGACAGCTCTGCACGGTCTGGAAGTTGCTCCTGCAGCGGGTCGCGGACCAGGTCTGCGGGGACTCGATCTCGGTGTCGGTCATGCGCAGTCACTGTACTGAGGCAGACCCGCCCGGGGCGGGCAGCTTCAGCTGCGCGTGGCTGTTCTGGTAGGCGGCCAGCCGCCACTCCCCGTCTCGCTTGACCACCACCCAGGACGCCCGGATCGACTGCTCGTCCGGCACCTCGTTGTGGCCGGCCGGCAGCACCCCGCCCTGGGTGATCAGGATGCCGGAGTCCGCGCTGAGCAGGCGCAAGTCCAGCGGGCGTCCGGTGACCTGGGTGCCCTTGTACTGCCCGGCGAAGGACTCGACCAGGTAGGCGTGGATCGCGTCGCGGCCCTTGAGGTACATGCCGGGCAGGATCATCGTGCCGTCGTCGACGAAGACGTCGGCGAAGGACTCGGCGTCGTTGTAGGCCCAGGCCGCGACCACCTTCTGGGTCAGCGCGACGATCGCCGCCATGTCAGCCTCGGGTGCGGCGGCACTCGACTCGGTGTGGGTGTCCGTGCTCATGTGCTCACTCCTGTCTCAGATGTAGGCCGTGTTCGGGTCAAGACCGCACAGCACGCGTCCGTAGAGCTCTGCGTTCGTGTTCGGGTGCATTAGGGCGTGGAGCGTGACCGCGTTCAGGTCCC
Source organism: Streptomyces pluripotens (assembly GCF_000802245.2). NCBI lineage: Bacteria > Bacillati > Actinomycetota > Actinomycetes > Kitasatosporales > Streptomycetaceae > Streptomyces > Streptomyces pluripotens. Next base: position 612,279 of record NZ_CP021080.1, on the reverse strand, counting down.
TGACATACCGCTGGATCGGCACGCTGGTGTAGATCGAGGAACCGCCGCTGGCGGTGCCGAGGATGTCCGCCGCTTCCTTGGCCAGCCGGCCGGTCGCGCCGAGGTCG